>NZ_AUIH01000155.1 GCF_000423605.1 Saccharospirillum impatiens DSM 12546 | reverse complement strand
CGCTTGGCCATGATTGCCTCGGACGTCGATGAATGAGGCTTGAGATTATCGCGCGGGAAGGCTCAGTAGAATGACTCCCTAAAATGAACGCTTACATTAATAGGACATTCAGCTTTGCTCGCTATTGATATGGCTGTGTTGATAGTAATTAGCTATATGCGTTGGAGTGGGTGTCCCTATAACATGTCCTATAAGATGGGTGGATAAGCCAACATTTAACCGGGAGATTATAATGAGTAAGAAACCCTCAAAAGATTCAGTAACGACTGCCACCATTGAGGAGCAAACTGCTGCCTTTTTAAAGTCTGGTGGCGCTATTGATTATGTAGTCAAAGGTAAAAGTGGCCAGATCCTACCTCCGGGAGCTAAGCAGCAGACTCCGAAAGTTAGCTGACATTGTCGATTATCTGTCCCGGAACACCTTGCATAAACAATGGTGAACACCGGGACGTGTATAACAACCGGCTATTGGTCCGGTGTTGTTGATAGTTTTAGGCTATATTTTATAGGCGTGTTTCTACGTTGATTGAAGGAACGTAATGATATGAGAAAGTTACATTTATACCCGGCATCACATTACGAAGAAATGGTATGGCCAGAAGAAATTGACTCTCTATCGCTTGAAACACCAGCACTTGATTTTTTTACTGATTTCAAAAGTAATAGACCTTTGGTTATCGAATCGTCGGTATCTGCCATTGAAGTGCAAAAATTGATGAAAAAGGCGCATGTCCGATTGAAGTTTGTAATTAACCCGCAGTATCAATTTTTGGGTGTTGTCAGCACTGATGATCTGGTTGATCGGCTGATTGTTCAGAAAACATCTGAGGGTTTTAAAAGAGAAGAAATCGCGGTAACGGAATTAATGCGACCAAAAAAGAATCTGTCTACATTGGATTATAATGAACTATCCAGAGCAACCATAGGCGATGTCATAATCGCGCTCAAAGACAGCGGGCAGCAACATTGTCTTGTTGTAGATAAAGACTCTAATAAAATCGGCTCTTCGTAAAACTCTGTGGAACCCTATGGCAGCATATCCAGCTTCCCACAGTGAAACAGTATGCTCGTTCTAAAGCCTTCGAAAGAACGAT
>NZ_AUIH01000154.1 GCF_000423605.1 Saccharospirillum impatiens DSM 12546 | reverse complement strand
AATTTGCATGATTTTGGCAGTCCTTATGATTTTCGGGATAACTTGTACCTCTTTACCCTTGCAATAAGAATAGGTGAGATTGGGGTGATCGTATCATTCGAGGACGGAGGGCTCATAAAAGAAACGTATTGTAAGTACGTTGAAGAGGTGAGTGGAAGCAAGTTACATCCAATTCAATTTAATGAACTGTATGCCAAAGTGAGCTATCAAGTGAAGCTGCGTCAGCGCTCCGTATCGTTTTTGACACAATCGCATGTGGAGGGCTGTGGTATTGCTACAACGGAGATGATTGGTTCATCTACCTTGCTAGATGATTGGGATCAAAGAGAGTTTTCTCAACTGCTGGATTTTCATGTATCCCCTTGGTTAGGAAGTAGCTTACAGGTCGAGTTTGAACCCCCTGATAAAGTTTCCACTTGGATGACCGATAGCACTGGAGAGCCGCTCCTTCTTTCTAAGGATGAATGGGTGGGGCCTAACAAATAGCTGCAGTACGTTCCGGGCCTTCGGCCCCACACCGGACGCGCTAAAGCGCGCCGCTGAGCAGAACGTTAGAAAGCCATCGGACGGTACGCATGAAAAATATCGAGATATTTGAAGCTTTATCCGGACTACTGTTTGCAGAGTTGTACGAATATTTCCCGCTCCCAAAGACTATCGATCCAAAGCGGCTGGCTCTGGAACTCGGAGATGAATATTGGGATGAGGCTGAACAACCTCTGGAAGACACCGGCCAAATCAACGCATATGTCCGGCATAAAAGCCCTGCAGGATTGGCCGAACCCACAATCCGATGGCTGGCGAATACAGGTTTCATAACCTTCGATGGCTACCGCGGTGGTGAATTTCAAAACGTTTGCTTAACTGCAAAGGGGTTGGAAGCAATCAGGTCGGCGCCCGGAAGAGAAAGCCGATTGCTGAACGCTGCCAAGAATATTGTTGCTGGCGCGGCTAAAGACAGTGCGCGAGATGAGCTTCGGAAAGTTTTCTCGGAAATGGTGCTATGGAGCGTTCAAAATTCTGCCACGCTAATCCAGTCTGCCTCCAATTTCGGTGGCTAGGCTTTTCTAACCACTCATTCAAGTACGTTACCGGCCTAGC
>NZ_AUIH01000153.1 GCF_000423605.1 Saccharospirillum impatiens DSM 12546 | reverse complement strand
CGGTTGCTGAGACGGTTGCAACACCTTGAGAAGCTGGACCCGGCTACCCGGCGGCAGGTCATCCAGATCATCGATACCTACCTGGAGGCGGCGCACCTCAAGAAGCAGGCGTGAACCAAGCGCAAGATGATGAACAATAGCCAGGCGGACATGCCCTGATTGCAACTTAAGGGCCTCTGGCTGGGCCGGTTCGGGATCACCTTGGCGGTACCGTGAGCGTGATGACGGGGTGTTGGGTACTGACCTTGGCGTAGTAAGTAGAAGCCCCGGCGAGAGTCTTTTGCCGGGAGCTTTTTGGACTGAGCGGTAGGCTAATTGTTGATGTTAGGAGTTAAACATTAATCTAGCTCAACAAAAAACATTAAGAAATTTATCAAAGACATGAAAGAGAAGATTACTGCTCCAAAAATATAGCTGACACCCAATACCCTTGATTTTCCAGGGCTGTTCACTTCATGCGCAATAACTTGCCCTTTTTTCAATCCCTTAAAAGCAATTACAGCGCAAACGGCCAATCCAGCAAATACTAAAGCAGCAATTAATCTTCCCACCTACCCTCTCCTATTGCTTACACATGTATCCATTTGATCCGTATGGATCTGTTGCATGTAAATCGCGGTCGAGAAACTTAGCCAGCGCTGACATATCACTCAAATTTCCACCATTTCCAAACAAGTTATGTAGTGACTGAGCAGCCCCCCTAATACTCAACAACTGATCGAGTCGATACCCCGCTAGTAGCCCATCATCACCAAAAAGGAACCCTCCTAACTGGGCTAAAGGACCTGGGTGATTCGTATCTTCTAAAGCATTTTGCAGCCCTTGAAGTGAGTCAGCAAATCCATATGCCCCATGAGCAACAAGACCACCACTAGCAATCGCTCCAGCCACTCCGGCTGGCGTTCCAAATCCTGACCCGGTCAAAGCACCCGAGACAATCAACCCAGCAGCCCCAGCGGCCACCTCTACACTGCTTGCAACAAGGCCTATAGTTGAATATCCGACGCCAGCCCAGTCTATTAGTATAGTGGACCCCATGATTTAGACCACGGGCATAGGTAGAATGCCACGACCAAGCAGGAGTAGTAACGTGGCGAGAAAACGGTTCAGTAGTG
>NZ_AUIH01000152.1 GCF_000423605.1 Saccharospirillum impatiens DSM 12546 | reverse complement strand
CTGCAAGCCGCGTAAGAATACAATTTAACCCATAGGGCATTTTACCTTAATTTAATGCATTAGTGGTCTTGACAGTGGGGTCCACAATAGATTCTCATTCGTTTCTCTTCGTTTGTTTCAAGATTTCTTACTGTAAAAACATAGTCGTACCAGATCTCATTTTTGCGCTCGGCACTAACATCCGTGGCCATAAATACAAGCCCATGATCTCCGCCAGAATAGGGTTGAATGCTTTTTATGGCGCAGCCACTAAGCAGTACAGCTATTAACAGGACAGATGAGTATTTCAAGGTTACTACGGCCTTCATGATTGCTCCAGATATCCAAGTTCTGAAATATACTAATACAGATGACCTTAAAACCACAGCCCTGGGAGAGACGAACCATGAGCTACGCTGACTAACTTCAAGTCGTTCCCCGAGACCCCGCCAGACTGGTGTTGTCGGCCGTGGTTATGCTGGCGCTGCGGACTTAGCAAAAACTTCAGGTAGTACACCCATTCTCAGGGCCATTAAAGTGCAAGTCCTTAATGGCTGCTTCACTAAGGTGCCTGTCCACTGTGTTTCACTGTGTCTAGCATTCCCGTACTTCAATCATGAAAGTTACTAACGGTTACAAAGTGATGTTACCAAAGGCGCGTAAGCGTCCCACTATCGCCAGTTCGACCCCCAAAACGTGTTTTGCCTCTCATAAACAGTCCTTTTTCTCATTGGTTCAATTATTGCTGTTATCCCGGTTCGTTCGAATGCAGGGCGGCGAGTCAAAGCGTGAACCAGTTCGTGTTTTACAACGCCACCCACCTTCGTGCGAAACCGCGTGTATTCACGCGAGTGATCGGGTTTCCGAAAGCGCCGTTCGAGGCACCCGAACGAAGTACTCAACCAACAAGGAAGGCACCACTCTCTCCCTTAGGAGTCTGTCGGACTTAGGATGAATTGGCTGCGGAAGCGGGACGACGGCCCAAATACCCGCAAGTTTCGAGCACATAGGCCCTCTATGCACACGAAATTTGCGAACATTTGGCCTCGCCATCCCACTCCCTCGCTTCAATCCCCCCAAGTCAGACAGACTCCTAGCCCGGATATTTCACCAAACTGGGTATTCGGATAGCAAAACGGCTTTGG
>NZ_AUIH01000150.1 GCF_000423605.1 Saccharospirillum impatiens DSM 12546 | reverse complement strand
GCTTGGCCATGATTGCCTCGGACGTCGATGAATGAGGCTTGAGATTATCGCGCGGGAAGGCTCAGTAGAATGACTCCCTAAAATGAACGCTTACTTGATACTGAGGCTCTTTTGTTGCACCCAGAGGCTGAAGTCGGCGCCCGAGCTTTGCACAAAGTTGGTCTGTGCGATGTGGCTGTGCTCGGTGGCGGCCTGGTGGTGAATGGCCCCGTCTTCGGTTTGGGTAAGGCTGGTGTTTTTAACCGATTGGGTGCGGTCGGCGCCGATGCGTTCTTCGAGCTGAGCGCCAGCCTTGATGTTAATGCTCAGGCTTGCGTAGAGGTTGATGCTGCCGTAAATGGCCATCAGATGGATGTAAGGTTCAGCTTCCCGGGCGTTCAGTTCCAGGCGCACTTGCCGGTCGAAGGTGTGCAGGGCAATCCGGGTGGCTTTGGGGCTGTCGTCGAAGGTGAGTTCGTTCTGGCCGGGGGTGACGATGCGGCTTTGGGCGCCGTTATCGGCGGTGACGGGTCCGCCTTGCCGCTGGCCCGGAACGAAGCCGACGATCATCGGGCGCGAGGGGTCATTATCCAGGAAGGTGACCAGGGCACGGCTTTGGTCGAGCAAGGGGAAGTGCCAGCCAGTGGGGTCGGTGGCGTCTTCCTGTGGGCTGGCATAGGGCACCAGTCGACTGGTTTTCGGACTGGCCAGGCTAATGCCACGAGCGCTGCGATCAAAATCGGCCCGGAAGTAGTAGTGCCCATCGGTCCCCAGTTCGGCGTGGTCGTACCGGCTTTCAATGCGCACCGGGAAGAGGTGCGGCAAGGCCGCTGGCTCTGCCAGTCGCGGGCGCGGCGGTGTAGCCCGGGGAATAACAACGGCGGTATTGCGGTATTGCGGTATTGAACGCCTGCTGTGGCGTTCGACTCGGCGGTGTGGGTCACTTCCACCATGCGATACTCGCCGGTCGGGCAATCGTAGAGTTTCTCTTCATTCCCACGCCGGTTGAGTGCAAGGTTTCAGCTCGTTGCAGTGAAAGTAATCGTCACTGGCTGTTTCTTGCATCTGGCTGATGTGCTCAGGCAACTCGGTTAGGACGGTGTCGGGTAAGCCGAGATAAGACACATTCTCGATGAAAGGAATCTCATTGAAGTCTGTGATATTCGTCATATACAGATTCAGACCGGACAGACCGGTCAGCTCTTTCAAGGGCAATACCGTGGTGATGGGCACCCCCCCCAGATTCAACGTTTGGAGACTGCCCATCTCGGCCAGGTACGCCAAATCATCATTGGTAAAGTCAGTACCACTGATGCTGAG
>NZ_AUIH01000149.1 GCF_000423605.1 Saccharospirillum impatiens DSM 12546 | reverse complement strand
GTGTTCACGTTGCCGCAAAAAGGGTGTTCATGTGTGATAAAAACAGGTGTTCACGAGTGGTGAAAATCAGTGTTCACGTGGGGCAAAAATACGCATTCCCAGTCGAACCTAAATCTTGCAACTATTTCCGGTAGTGTGCCTTCCACTCGATCTCGATCACAACGAGTATTGTTTCAGGAGATCCTCAAAGAATTCGATCCAACGGCTTCCATTCGAAAAACCGAAAGTGAACTTAAGTTTGACATCATTAACGCTTGTTTGGACGCAATTTCGCTCCACGACTACCATGCCGACATTGTTTTCCTGATTGACGAAGCCCAAAACTGTTCCATTGAGCAGTTGAGTGGCTTGGCCATGTTGCAGGATGCGTTAATTAAGAATGGGGTTGCCGGATACTTCTTCCTGATCGCCAATAAAAACCAGATTAAACCGCTGTACGAACAGGTTTCTCACTCACCGGACCTCTTTGACCAGCTGATGGGTCGATTTTTCTTACAAGTCTATGAATTTAAAACCATTCGCAGTCAATCAGACCTTAAGCAGGTCCTTGCTCTATTTGACTCTACTCGTTATCTAAACAGTGATAATTTATCTATAACTTATCATTATTTAAACGAAGCGAAGCAAAAGCAGTGGAAGTTGCAGTCGAGCGCAGCACTTCTTTGGGCAGCCTTCACTAAAGCCAAACCTAAAGGCGTCACACATTGGAAAATGAAGCATCTGATAAGCACTCTTGCCCCGCTGCTAATAGATTATTTGCCGAAGTACGGACTCCAGGCTTTGAATGAAGAAATGATTCGTACTTGTATTGAAGCCTCCAGTTTAATCCCTTCTTCTACCTTTAGAGATCTAATGGAATGAATTTAGGCAACTATTTTGCTCATCCATATGAGAGTGATTTCAATAAATTTCGGCGACTTGTGTTTTCAAACAGCAGGTTATACCGGAGTAAGTCAAAAAATATCGGACTTAGCGTATCAACCCACCTTAAAAACCTAGGTTCCACCATATTAGAACCTCACCGCACTGAAATCTTACGCATTGCCAAAAATCGCTCCTCTAGAGTGATGACTAATCGACATTGCCCCCAATGCTATCAGTTAGGATTTCATGCGGATGTATTCAATGCATTGTGGATGGTGAAATGTCCAGTCCACCAGGAACCATTATCCGAGCGATGCGCTAACTGTAGAAATCGCTTTGGAGTTACTCTGTCAAACCCGCATTGTGAACAGTGTATATAGTGGACCCCATGATTTAGACCACGGGCATAGGTAGAATGCCACGACCAAGCAGGAGTAGTAACGTGGCGAGAAAACGGTTCAGTAGT
>NZ_AUIH01000148.1 GCF_000423605.1 Saccharospirillum impatiens DSM 12546 | reverse complement strand
TCGTCCGGAGTTTGCATTGATGGATCCTGTTGAAGAAAACCACAGCCTGCGGGCTGATAGATTTAAACAACAGGTGGTGCGGTTGGACGCTTACCATGGCGACAACTTACTCGCCGATGTTTGCGCGGCATAGGGTACAGGAGATGTCATATTGTGAACCAGGAAGTACTCAACGCCTTTTTTTAGGCGCTGGCAGTTGTGTGATTTGTGGTGTGTACTGCCAGCGGTATTGGTAGCTATGCGTGTTAGCTGATGAGCTTCAATAAACTGTTACGGAGTGTATTTTATGGACATGGGCGCATTTTCAATCAGTTTGGCAGTCAAAGACATTCATGTTTCTTGTGCTTTCTACGAGAAGCTCGGGTTTACGCAGTTTGGTGGCGACATTGCACAAAACTGGTTGATCATGAAAAATGGTGACCACCTGGTCGGCTTGTTTCAGGGTATGTTTGATAAAAACATCCTCACGTTTAACCCGAAGTGGGACAACAGTGCCCAGACAGTTGCAGGCACGCCGGACGTGCGTGATATTCAACGTGACCTGAAGGCGAAGGGTGTTGCCTTGATCGAAGAGGCGGATGAGTCTACTAGCGGTCCGGCCTATATTACGCTGGAAGACCCGGACGGCAATCCCATTTTGATCGACCAGCATGTGTGACGTGGCGAACAGTGTTTGGTGCGCTATCCAATGTTGGCGTACGCCTGGCGGTGGAAAGCGTGATTGTCACTGCAGACGATTGGGTGCTACCAAGGCTCTTGAAGGGTAAAGTGGCTTAAAGCTCAGCCGTTAGGCAAGTTCAGGAAGCCACTGTTGGAGGCTCCCTAGATATCGACAATGCTCCACTGATTGTTTTTCCTAGCGTTAATTTGGGTTAACGACAAGTACTCCAATTCGTCATATTCTATAGGTAAGATCAGCTCACCTTCTTGTAAATCAAAAACGCCCCACCTATTGTTCAATTTAACAAGAGAAAAGGTGGATGTAATAATATCAATAGCTTGATACTCAATGGGCAATAATGTTTCGTTTTGATTGTTAACAACACCCCATTGCTGGCCCTGTTTAACCAGAATGGTACTATCATATTCAGGCCTTACATCGTCGTAAACCGGTTCTGAAATAATGGTTCGATTGTTGTCCAGTATGCCGAGTTTCCCAATGCTGTCCGGCTTGTCACCGTTTGGGTTACTGAAACCCAACTCAACATACTCGTTCCCCTCCAGGTCGGTGAAGTAATAGAACTTGTAACTATTCAGCGTCCAAACCAGTTTCTCGCAGCTTCACCTGAATAAACTCAGGCCACGTACCTGTAAACAAGCACTCTAAAGCCTCACCGA
>NZ_AUIH01000147.1 GCF_000423605.1 Saccharospirillum impatiens DSM 12546 | reverse complement strand
ATGCTCTTCGATTTCCACAGAAAGACTCCCCGTAAATTCGGTATGATCAAGTCCTGATTATACTGGATTTCCACAGGAAACTACGAAGAGCCATGAAAAAAACAGGTTTAATACTCTTTCTTGTAGCGACGGTTTTCTTGACAGCACGATTCGCTACCACCGTAGACAGGGAAACGGTCACTCAATTCCTGAAAGACTACAAGATCATCGCCAGCAAACCCGATATCTACTATTCCTATGATCGGATTTCCAAAACCTACCCCTGGGGGCTGATTGCCAAAAAGGACGACGTCTATTTTATGACCGACCCGGATGGCAACAAGATCAATGAACGGGGCTTCCAAAAGATAGGGAGTTTTAACGACTATGGACTCGCCGAAGTAGAAAATTCGGAGGGAATGGTCGGCCTGATCAACACCGCGGGAGAGTTGATAGCAGATACCGCCTACTATGACATCAACCCTTTTGGGGAAGATGAACTCGCCATCGTCGAAGTATTGATCCCCTACGACAGTAGCGGCTCTGGTGACAGTCAACAGGTAAGCTACAAAGGTCGTGAAGGTCTTATCAGTACCGCGGGCGAACTCGTTGTTGAACCTGAGTATTTCAACATCACCTACCGTGAAGATGTAGCGCTGTACCACATCAATTATTACTACTACGGAGAAAAACTGGGATCCAGAAATAGCCTGTTTTCCGCCACCGATGGCTGGCTCGAGAATTCGACCTATGACTCGATCGGGAAATTCGAAAATGGGGTAGCTGTGGTAACAAAAGACGGCCTGGACGGTTTAATCGATACGAAAGCCGAGACTATAATCCCCCCTATGTACAATAACGTCTTTGAAGCCTCAGAGGGTTTGTTAAGAGTTGACAATACAGATGATCAGTCAGCTTTCTTTGATATCGAAGGAAACATCGTCATACCCTTTAGAGACTATCGCATCCCCACGCACTTCAAACACGGTATCTCCATTGTGCTCTCACCCGACAGTAATTTTTCGAGACGCAAAGCCGCTCTAATGGATAGAACAGGCGAGATGCTGACTGACTACATTTACGATGACTTTGAACCTTTCAACCACTACGAAGATATCGACAGAGTGCTGACCATGGCAGGCCCACACGGTAGCCGGTTTAATGGACTGATCGACACCGCCGGCAACTATGTTGTAGCGCCAAAATACAGTGATATAGAGTACGACAAAGCAGGTTACTTCAGAACCGTTACTTTCGTTTTCTCCGAAGAACGCAACACGCCAACAAAAAAGTTCTAGTAACTATTCAGCGAAATAATATCAAAAAAGGCTTGACAGGTTTTTTTTGACTTTTCCTGATTGCACAGATTTTTCACCAACTCCCTGACAGTCC
>NZ_AUIH01000146.1 GCF_000423605.1 Saccharospirillum impatiens DSM 12546 | reverse complement strand
CGTCTTGCGGCTGAAAACCGCAGTTTACAATTTACATCGCTGTTTCAATACTTGGACTATGACCTGCTTAATGAGGCGTTTTACAGGATAAAACGTCACTCAGCAGCAGGGGTTGATGGCGTTACTTGGCAGGACTTTGAGCAAACGAAGAGCGAGCGCCTAGAGGCACTTGCGTCCGACTTACGCGCTGGTTCCTACAGGCCTCGCGCTGCCAGGCGAGTATTCATACCTAAAGGGGATGGGTCGCAACGCCCGCTGAGTATTTTGTGCCTAACAGACAAGATCGTGCAACAAGCGGCCGTGTTAATTCTGGAGTCAATCTATGAGGTAGACTTCATGGGCTTCTCCTATGGCTTTCGCCCCGGTAGAAGCCAGCATAGTGCCCTTGATGCGCTCTATGTCGGGATCAAGAGAAAGCGTGTAAATTGGGTGCTGGACTTGGATATCCAACAGTTCTTTGATCGGGTTAACCACGAGTGGCTTTCGAGGTTCCTGAAGCACCGGATAAAGGATAGGCGCCTATTAAGACTGCTTACCCAATGGATCAAAGTGGGTTACTACGACGAGAGTGGGACTCGACTGGCTAGTTCAGTAGGCGTGCCTCAGGGGGGCGTTATATCTCCCCTGTTGGCAAACATCTATCTGCACTACAGTTTCGATTTATGGGTCAATCAATGGCGGAATAGGCGCGCTGAAGGCGATATGGTGATTGTCAGGTATGCAGACGACTCTGTGCTGGGGTTCCAGCGCAAGGCGGATGCAGACAATTTCCTCCGCTCGCTGCGAGCCAGGCTGAAGAAATTCGGCCTTAATCTACATAACCAGAAGACCAAGCTGATCCGTTTCGGGCGCTTTGCTCGCGCCGGAGAAAGCAAGGGGTGGGGTAAAGCTGGCACGTTCGACTTTTTGGGGTTTACTCACAGTTGCGGCACGAAAAGGTCGTCTGAGGAGTTTTCTCTGATCCGCCGCACGTCAAAGAAGAAGTTTCGTGCAACAATGCGAAGCATTACTGACTGGCTTAAAACCAACATGCACATTCCGATCAAAGCTCAGGTGTCTTGGTTAAATCGTGTTCTCAGTGGGCACTTCAACTACTTTGCAGTGCCAACTAACTCACATCAAGTTAGCCGGCTGAGATCGCTGGTTATGTATGTTTGGCTCAAGGCCCTGAAGAGGAGGAGCCAGAGGAGCAAGGTGAACTGGGCCAAGTTCGGACGGTTCTGTAACCTTATTCTGGTGAAGTCCTATGTCAGGCATCCTTATCCAAACGAACGTTTCGACGTTAAATACTCGAAGTAGGAGCCGTATGCGTTAGTAGCGCCCGTACGGATCTGTGCAGGGGGTGCCCAGTAATGTTATTGTGGACCCCACTGTCAAGACCACTAATGCATTAAATTAAGGTAAAATGCCCTATGGGTTAAATTGTATTCTTACGCGGCTTGCAGCCATT
>NZ_AUIH01000145.1 GCF_000423605.1 Saccharospirillum impatiens DSM 12546 | reverse complement strand
CACAGCGAACCCTCCGTTCTGCTGTGCCAAACCTTATCAGATCAACCGGCCAAGATAGTTGTCGCTGGACCGGACAAGTTAATTGTCGCTCTATACCTTTTTTACCTCTCACCTTTAAACCAGTCTCTAATTCCGGATGCAGTGTACTTTCAAACCTCACTCAATTGGGTGTCCGGTTTAGCCCTCGATCTCGACCCTTCGTTACCTCTCACCTTTAAACGAGTTTCTACATCCGGATGCAGAGGTCCTTCAAACCTCACTCAAATGGCTGTCCAGTTAGCTTCTCAGCTAGTCATTCAATGCCCGGGCTGGTGACGTCGATGGTTATTCTGCCTCTTAGGGGGTACCAACAGGCTTAAGCAGACACCCAGCTGAGTTCCTCACGCCTTACAATACATGCAAAACTTAGGACAGTATCGCTAAGACGGGCTACCAGGGTTAGACACACTACCACGCGCTAGGAAAAACCAGATCACCCTGGAGGCACACCCTACCAGCTTGTCCCGGACACCCATTGTAATTACAAACTGTAACGGTAGCTGCCTATACAGTCTTATCTTCTATACTCACCAGCATCTGGACAGGTAGCCTCGGTATAATACTCCTGAACACTCTCGTGAGCACTTGTCATAATGTAGTCAAACACCCAGCCGCCCTTTTCTTGAACGTAGTACAGCGACAACGATTCAGGAGCGCCTTCCTGGTTCAGACCATTGATGGTTAGGCACCCTTGGCTTCCGTCGATATCTTCGTAATGGCTGTCCACCGTTCTGAACCGGTTGGCTAGATCCACAAAGAAGGGGCTACGGAATTCCTCGGGCATTCTGGAGTCGGCCTCTTCAATAACCTTTACATAGTCAGCGGCCACTTTGGTCTTCTTAGCAGCGGGTAAGTCTGTCTCAACCAGATGCTGGAAGTCTCGAAACTCCTGATACAGGATACCTGACTGCCCCTGGGTTGAGTTAGTAGCTGCACAACCCCCCAGCAATAGTATTACCGAAACGACTACGGGTACTTCTTTCATACTTCTAATCCACATATTGCTGAAGCTCCCTTTCTATCTGGGCATCACGACCATCCAGAAACCGGGCAGCAATGCACAAAAGACCAGAGCAACTTTTTATGAGCTCAATCACGTCAATACTGCCACTAACGGAAAGTTGAGTTCCCATTACGAAGTTAAAGGTTCCTGTGTAGTTGAACCTGCCACCATCACCACTCGAGAAACCAAGTGTTAATCGCCTCAACTTAAAGCCAAGACCTTCAAGTGCAGGACCACCATTAAAACTCATAGCACCAGCGTTACCAGCTAGCCTCACCTCTCCGGATTGATCAACTGAAATTGAGTAATAGTCACCTGAATGGATAATCCTGATTGTTTCGTCTCCATTCGTGTCATACGCTAATTGTATGTAAGCGTCCAACCGCACCACCTGTTGTTTAAATCTATCAGCCCGCAGGCTGTGGTTTTCTTCAACAGGATCCATCAATGCAAACTCCGGACGAA
>NZ_AUIH01000144.1 GCF_000423605.1 Saccharospirillum impatiens DSM 12546 | reverse complement strand
GTAAGCGTCCAACCGAACCACGTTTACTCTGCGTTTCTTCTCTGTAGCGGCAGCAACTCATCAAGGCGGCTGTTGGGCCAGGTAGGCAGTTTTTCCAGCGTGTCCTTAAGCCACTGAGCAGGCTCGATGCCATTGAGTTTGGCCGTGGCCAACAGGCTTTGGATCGCCGCGGCACGTCGACCCGCGCGCTCCGATCCCATAAACATCCAGTTCTTCTTGCCCAGCGCTATCGGTCGGATCACGTTTTCCACCGGGTTGTTGTCGATCGGCAAGTCGCCCGTCTGGGCATAACGAGCCAACGACGACCATCGCTTCAGACTGTAGTCGATGGCTTTCGCCAAAGCGCTGCCGTTGGCGACAGTGGCCCGTGTCTCAAAAAGCCATGCCTGCATCGACGCCAGCTTGGGAACCGACTGCGCTAACCGTTGACGCTGCCGGGCTTCTGGTAAGCCCTCGCGAACCTCGGCTTCTATACGGTACAACTCACTTATGCGCGCAAGCGCTTCCCCCGCCACCGGGCTTTTGTTAGCGGCATGCAGGTCGAAGAACTTTCTGCGGGCATGGGCCATACAGCCAACCTCGATCACTCCGCCGCTGGCGAACAGGGCTTTGTAACCGGCATAGTCATCCACCACCAGGTGACCTTGCCAGTCGTCCAGGAAGTTGCGGGCATGGACGCCGCTGCGACCGGTTTGATAGTCGAACACGGCGATGGCCGGCTCTTCATCCAGATCGTTGCTGCGGTAAGCCCAGAGATACGCCCGCTTGGTTTTACCCTTACCAGGATCCAACTGTTGAACCGGTGTTTCGTCCGCGTGCAGCACCAAGCGCTGACGTAACAGCTCAGCCAGTCGATCCGCCAGCGGTTGCAGCGCCACGCCATAACGACCCACCCACTCCGATAACGTGGAGCGGGCCAGGGTGACGCCGTCACGCGCGGCGATCTGTTCCAGGCGGTACAGCGGCAGGTGATCCAGGAACTTGCTGATCAGCACCCAGGTGATGAGGCCCGGTGCCGCCATGCCCCCGTCGATGACGGCCGCCGGTATCGGGGCCGCCGTGATGCTCTCGCATGGGCGGCAGGCGTATTGAGGCCGGATATGGCGATGCACGATGAACTGGGCCGGGATAACATCCAACTGCTCGCTGATGTCTTCACCGATTTTCACCAAAGCGCCTCCGCACTCGCCACAGGTGCAACGCTCTGGCTCGTGATGATGATCGATTCGGGGCAGCTGCTCGGGTAAGGGTTGGCGTCCGGCACGTTCCCGTGGCGCTCGATCCTGCTTGGGCGTTTTATCCTCGACTTCGGCTTCTATCGCCGCACAGTCAGACGCCATGGTTTCCCGGAACAGATCGCGTTGGTCGGGTGAGAGGGCTTCGTTCTTGACCCCGAAGCGCAAGCGTCTGAGGTGGGCGAGCTCCAGGGTCAGTGCCTGGATTTTAACGGCATCGTGCTGGGTTTTCGCCTGCAGTTGGGTGACCTTGTGCTCGGTTGTCTCGGCCTCTTGCTGCAGCTGCAAAATCAGCGCGGCA
>NZ_AUIH01000143.1 GCF_000423605.1 Saccharospirillum impatiens DSM 12546 | reverse complement strand
CGATTGAACCCGACCCAAATGCTGAAATCCCCTTGAAATTGCCTTACCCGAGCGGATTGATGGAAAAATATCGGTCTATTTCAACAGCCTGCTAAGCTCTTGAAGGCTACGAATGTCGGGCTCTGACAGGTTTTTTGTCTTTTTTGGAGGGAAAATCCCTGGAACCCCAACGTGTGGGCCTGAGCATTGATTTGCCCAAGGAGCTGATTGGCAAGGTGTTGTTTGAGATCAACCGGGAGATAGGCCAGGGACTTTTCAAGGGCGTTGATGTCGGCTCGTTTCATAGCATGCTCCAATGAAATACTATACATACAGTAGTATATACAGTATTATTAGAGAAAACCAACAGATAATGCCAACATAGCCATAAATATACAGCCTCTGCCGACGTATATTTGAGAACTCAATCACATTGAATGGATTAGTCGAGACACATATTCCTGGAATTACCCGGAATATGCGTCTCCGGAGACCCTGATATCTGGGATAAACGTCTGAAGCGACGGCTTTGTCGATTTTGATATCCATAGGGTGGCGAGGTGGATGGATGCCCAAAGCCCATTATTACTGGGTCTCAGCGGAGTGGTGTGATAGATTCTGGTTTTTATCTGTCGGGATCACCGGCGGGAACGACGATGAATAAACTGTTAGCTGTACAATAGGAGAAAACGTGAAGAAGTTATTTTTGTTACCAATTGCTGGTTTAGTTGTGTCTTGTACCATGACTGGGGATATTGTTCCTACAGGCCCGGATTCATACATGATCAGCACAGTAGCCTGTCCAGCTTGTGGTGGAACCACGAAATCAACAACTATGGCATATAAAGAGGCTGGTGAGTTCTGCATGTCCCAGGGTAAGCGTTTATTGAAATCTAGTATGACAAATGATCGGTGGTTTAATGAGGCTGGCGAGACCGTCCTTGAATTTCGCTGCCTTGATGAAGACCACCCTGCTTTCGTCCGTGCTGATGAGCGGAGAGATAGCGATATTATTATTGAGCATCGTTAAAGGGTAGATTTCAGTGGCAGAACAAAAAGAAATTAAATGTTCTTGCGGTCATCTCGCATCGGCTTCTTATCGGGAAAAGGACAACCCGTATTCCTCCTATGGAATTTGGACATTCAGCAATCTTGACTGCGTTTCAAGACAGGTAGAGAAGCCCGTTCAAATGAGCTACTCGGAAGCATTGATTGCAGCGCAACCTACATGTCCAAAGTGTGGTGCGAAAATCAGCTAACAAGGCCATCAAATTCGCTCCCTACGGTCGCCGGACGCTCGCGCCGTTTATGGCGGCGTTACATGCCTATGAGACTGATAATTTTCATATTTCTATCGGTAATTTGCAGCGGGGTTTTCGCTGTCGACTGCCCAGAATCCGCGCCCTCAAAACACGAGGCCGTCACGATCAAGCCTGATTCCGATCCGGCCTCTGGTATGTATCAGGGGTTCTGGGGATTTTCCCTCCAAAAAAGACAAAAGCTCTGTTAAAGCCTACCATTTCTAGCCTGTAGAGCTTTAGTACTTTTCGGGAACTGGT
>NZ_AUIH01000142.1 GCF_000423605.1 Saccharospirillum impatiens DSM 12546 | reverse complement strand
AAAATCGACCTGTAGCTGTGGAGCTGCTCGAAAACATTCAACAAATTCTATGCAGTGCTACTTTAGGCTGTTTGGTGAAATATCCGGGCTAGTACGCTGCAGGTACATTGAGTCGGGTCTGGCAGCAACGCCCACCAGGAGCGCAGCTCCCTTCGATCACTCGCATCGTTCAGGTAGGCCAGCAAATCGGCCTGAACTCTGGCAGCGTGGTCACAGCGTTGCAATTCAGTGCGACCAGTGACGGATTGTTCAAGGGCAGGCGTTTTGCATGGACACCCACATGAATGGTTGACGCAACAAATTTCATACAGTGCTTTATACAGCACAACCAAAACGGGCCGTCAGGGTTAGACACCATGCCACGTTCAAGGAAATCTCAGATCGCCCTTGAGGCGACTCCCTTCTACCATTGCACCTCCCGGTGTGTGCGCCGTGCCTTCCTGTGCGGTCGCGACGAGTACTCCGGTAACGACTATGAACACCGTCGTGGCTGGATAGAGCAGCGTATGAAGGCATTGGCGTCCGTGTATGCGCTGGATATATGCGCCTATGCCGTTATGTCCGACCACTACCATATTGTATTACACATCAATGCAGAGAAAGCCAACGCCTGGTCGGATACTGAAGTTATCCAGCACTGGCACACTCTGTATGCAGGCAACTTTCTAAGCCATGAGTACCTAGCGGGAAAAGATTTGTATGACGCACAACTCAAGGTCGTTTCAGAGCTGGTAACAGAATGGCGTGAACGCCTGATGTCGATCGGTTGGTTCATGCGAGCTTTGAATGAAGACATCGCCCGGCAGGCCAATGCAGAAGACTGTTGCACTGGCCGATTCTGGGAAACTCGGTTTAAATCGCAGGCCTTATTGGATGCAAAAGCGTTGGCAACCTGTATAGCCTATGTGGACTTAAATCCCATTCGAGCCCAGATGGCTGAGACACCCGAAACATCTGAATTTACTTCTGTTAAAGAACGCATAGCAACTGCCCAATCAACCCCTAAATCTTCAGAACCCCATCAACCGAAGGCTCTATTCCCCTTTGTCGGCTACGCACGTCAGGATATGCCAGCAGGTCTTCTGTTCCGGCTGCAAGATTACCTCGAACTAGTCGACTGGACGGGGCGTCACATCCGGAATGATAAGCGGGGGATCATCGCTGAACCGATGCCTCCTATTCTTGAACGCCTGAATATCGATGCTGACCATTGGATCTACAACACCCAACATTTTGAAAGTCAGTTCAAGAGCCTGGTAGGCACAGTACAATCCATCAAAACCAAGTTTCAACAGTTTGGCTATCAGCGAACGCCTGGACTTGGGTTAGCAGACCTGCTGGCTTAAACAGTCATTCTCCAAGCATAGCCTTCAAAGGTTAGCCTGAGGTTTTACTGTGGTCGCTTTTCCTTACTTCCACGCCAATCTGCGTCATTTCCAACCTAACACCGATATTTTCACTCGAGAACAATTTTTCCAAATACTTCAACTGGCTTTTCCCAGCTCCCTAGCCCGGATATTTCACCAAACTGGGTATTCGGATAGCAAAACGGCTTTGG
>NZ_AUIH01000141.1 GCF_000423605.1 Saccharospirillum impatiens DSM 12546 | reverse complement strand
TCGTTCCTTCGAAGGGTTCAGAACGAGCATACTGTTTTACTGCGGGAAGCTGGAAATGCAGCCGTAGGGCTCCACAGATTTCTACGAAGAACCATTTTTTGGGAGAGACTACTTGGCCGAAGAAAATTTGCAAACACTGAAAAACCAACCTTTAATAGGGCGAGCAACTAGGTTCTGATAATATTGTATTAACGCACTCAATGGAACAAGATTGAGCTCATGGAGGCAAAGCCGCAATGCAGTAGCCATGACTGGTATGGGTAGCTTTAGTGTTTATAGGTATGGTTCCCCCTTTTTTATAAAGGATGTCAAAAGTAGAGCTTAGACCAATGCGGCGAATTCCTCCAGAAAACTGCATTGTTTCTACATCAAAGCTTATTGAGGGTGTAGATTCGTCCTCTTCGACGGAAATAGACATAACGACCTGAAGCTTAGAGAAAACAGCGAATTTTCCTGTGACATCAACGTACTCGTCAACACCATTAGCGGGCGGCCAATCTGATTCCCTAACGGAATTCAAATAGATTGAGCTCAAACTGCGCATGAAGCAACTGAACCAGCCCAGCCAAAAACATTGATACCATTCGCAGGCCCCCCCCCCCCGCCAGGACATACCCGCAGGCTTACCACTTAGATTACAGGACTACCTGGAGCTAGTTGACTGGACGGGCAGACAGACTCGAACTGGCAAGCGTGGAAGTATCGACCAACAGACCCCTCCCATCCTCAAACGCCTCAACATCAAGGTTGAACATTGGGTTTACAACACCCAGCATTTCAAGAGTCAGTTCAAAGGTATTGTGGGATACCGTCTTTTCGAATAAGGCTCAATGCCGCCTGCTGGGGTATCAGCGAATATCAGGGCTGGCGGCGGCAAGTCAAATAATCCGGCTTACTCTTTCAGAATCAACTATCAGGGCTCCATGAGGGTTTACTGTGCCTGAATATTGATACTTTGTACCAATAAACCCAGTTTCTCGATCTAGATCATTGGTTACCTTTCACTTTTAAACGAGTCTTTAGGTCCGGCCGCTGAACCTATTCAATATTCGCTCCTTTGGGTGCCCTATTAGTCTACCGAGAGTAATCATACTCATTCCAGGTTGCATCTTTAGGCTCCTAACGCCAATATAAAACGGCGCCCGACTACGGCGCCCGGTGGACGTCCGCCAGGACGGGAACGAACTTGAATGACTGGTATTGCGCTACCCGAAGAAGCAGCCATTCTCGTCGGCATTCACGATAGCAAAAAATTCCTCGATGGAGCGTGACTCAGGTTCTGGAGTATACGAGTGCCATTTCAGGTCACTGCGCATCCAGTAGATTTTCCAGCATGGAGATTTTTTGACGTAGGTAGCTTTTGCCACCGGCGACTCAATGTTAGTAGACGGCTCGCGGAAGTGTGGACGAATCTCGACAATCTGCACACTTTGGCCAGAAACTCGAACGTCTAAATCTAACTGGGGTCGGATCTCGACTGGCGGCCTTCGGTCTCCCAGAAACTCGGAAGCGGCTCGCTCAATTTTCTTTGCTTCAAACTCACTGAATACCATATGGATTCTCTGTGTGGGAACGCCCACATACCAGTCTACTAGCAGGCTGTTGAAATTATTCCGCATGAACCGTGGGTTTGGTAACATACTCTCAGTCAAACTGATCCGGAGCCAATCAGATAATGCGCGGTC
>NZ_AUIH01000140.1 GCF_000423605.1 Saccharospirillum impatiens DSM 12546 | reverse complement strand
TAGACCTTAGCCCACTGGAGTTGGTGGCCTACAACTACACGGTGGAGGACTACGAGACCTACTTCGTGGGTGAGTTTGGGTTGTGGGTGCATAATTCTTGTAGGGTATTAACAAATAGACGAGCACGAGATATAGCGGAAGATAAAGGTTTTAAAAACGTTTCCGGCAATGTACCAAGCAGAGTTCAAAGAGCGGTTGGGGAGAACCCAGTTTATTATGATAAGGACTCAAATCGATATTATTCACCTGATAAGGCTGGGCATAGGGCTGATGATGCCTGGAAGCGTTTTGATAGAGATGGAAATAGAGAGACAGGAGTCTTTGATGAAGATGGTAGTTTTTTGGTTGTAAGTGACTAATGGATATTTTCCTTAGAATTTCAGAGAAATTCCCCATAAGCGATATTTTCCGCGTGGGACCTTATAATAGATTTGGAGACGACCCTGATTTTAAGAGATCTTATAGAATATATTTTGATCAACAAAAAGCGGAAACCAGTATACGTTCGAAAAAGGGTGAAGACCTTAAAACGCTCATCTTAGATGAATTCTCAAAGGCACTGGGATACGTTGGCATTGACTCAACGGGATATGCTTTTGTTGTTTGGTCTTCTTCTAAAGACTCAAGTAGGTCACTAGAGGATATTATTCCAAACCTTAAAGAGCGTTTTGAATTTGATCAGACAAAGTTCATCATGGATGAAACATACTTTACTGTATGGGGGTTTGTTGCGAGCAAGACTATAATATTTAAAATATTAAACCTTTTTATTAATAGATTTGTATGTCTTGATGGTGATGATTTTTTGAATGGTGATTTCTTTGTTGCTAATGAAAGTCTGGATGCAGTAATTAACGTTTATGATGATAGAGGTATGGACGTAATTATTCATGGATGATTACTGTCGATGGCACTCATAAAGCAATAATTCATGGTCGAAATATATGCACTGTTCACAGTCTGGAAATCACGAAAATGAAACAGGAGCTACATTTGAAAAGCTATTTCTTCGCCCTTGGGTTGTCGTTTAGCACAATAGTATTAGCTAGTGCAGACAACTTACCGGCTGCTGACGATCGCACTCCTTCCGTACACGACAGTGCAGCGCTTGGTGCGCTGCTCATCGCTATTGTCGATCAAACCAACCCGATACTGCCAGCTAAAATCGATGAAGACACTGTTCTGGTACAACTTACTGCAGAGCAGACAACGTTGATCTATGACTATAAAATCCTTACGCTCACATCGCAGGAGATGCCTGCGGAAGAACTGGAAAATCTCATGCGGCCCATTGTAATTACACAAAGCTGTAGCATGGCGAACATTCGGCCGATACTCGACCAAGGGGCTACCATGCGTTATCAATACACCGCCAGTGATGATGTATGGCTGACCGAAATTGACGTAAGCGAACAGGATTTCTGACGTGATGAGGAAGGGCTGTGGGGTGGCACAGACGCGGCGAGTCATTCGCATCCTCGATGCCTACATCCACTACCACGCCGATGGCCTGACCATCACCGTAGGCAACACCGAGAGCCAACGTGAAACCCTAGTTGCTACCGGTGAGCATCCGTTCTATGTTATGGGGCGGGGCTTTACCCGAGGCGATGAACTGACCGTAGGTCAGCAGGTCGCGACCCACACCCAGCAGCCCGTGGAAGTGTTGGACGTAGACCTTAGCCCACTGGAGTTGGTGGCCTACAACTACACGGTGGAGGACTACGAGACCTACTTCGTGGGTGAGTTTGGGTTGTGGGTG
>NZ_AUIH01000139.1 GCF_000423605.1 Saccharospirillum impatiens DSM 12546 | reverse complement strand
TGTTTCACTGTGGAAAGCTGGATATGCTGCCATAGGGTTCCACAGAGTTTTACGAAGAGCCCTTTCAATAAACAGAATATCCCGCCCAACTTTACTTTGTGCCTTGCCATTGCTCTTAAAGCCGAGTTCATACTGATGCAGGATGCGGCTTTCCTTGATGTCCCCAGCAAAGGGTGGATTTGCCATCAAAATATCGAAGTCGAAGTTTTTGTTTTCACCCTTGTCGCTTCTGAGTTTTTCCAGACGGTCAAAGCCTTTGCCGTAGGTGTTAATCCATTTGGGGTCTTTTTCAGTCTTGTCATTCCACCGTTCAAAATCCAGCGTGTTGAGATGCAACACATTGGTTTCTCCATCACCCGCAATCAAGTTTAGGGTACGAGCAACACGCACGGTTTTTTCGTCAAAGTCTATTCCAAACACTTTGAGCACGTGCTGCTTTTCATCGTCAGGAATTTCAGCATTAGTGAACAAATGTCCGGTAAGTTTGAAAATCGTATGCACAGGAAAGCCACAGCTTCCCGATGCGGTGTCGATCATGTATTCGCCACGCTTAGGGTTAAGCATCTGCACGCACATATCAATGACATGGCGTGGCGTGAAATACTGGCCTTTTTCGCCTTTGGCTGATTTGTTGACCAGATATTCAAAGGCTTCATCCACCACTAAAAGGTTGGAGTTGAACAGCTTCACATCCTGCAAACTGGAAACGCATACCGATAAATGGCTGTCAGACAGTTCAAACGACGCGCTTTCTGGGAAAACGCCATGCCATTGTTTTTTGGCCTCATCGAATAATTCTTGAATCTTCTTTTTTAACTCAGTATCGGTTTGGCCGGTGTTTCTGAACTCCATGACACGAAATTTCTTGTCATTTAGCGTTTCAAGGCATTCTTTCAGTTTTTCGTAATCACCTCGTTCTTCCTCATCCATATGCTGGTCAAGGTGGTATTCGATAATGTCCTTGTCTTTTTTGCTGCCGAATTCATCATAGAGTTTGGTGAAAATGAGTTTGAAGACTTCTTCGAACACATCCACGCCAGCATTGGCAAGAACCTCATCTTCCATTTCCAGAATGATGTCTTTCAATGACTTTCGTTCATTGGCGATTTTGTCTTTGATAATTAGGTCGCGCAGGGTGAAGCGTTCGCTCAGTATGTCTTTGAGAGTTTGATTCCCTTTGGGAATATCGGTGATGTCTTCAAAGTAATTCGGGTCTTTGCGGTGGTAGTGCGATATTTTCTCGCCGTTTGTCCATATGCCAATAGGCGCACCCGTAGCGTTGCAATAGGAGCGAAGCTGGTTTTTCCCGTCTTTGAGTTTGGGCTTTTTGAGTTCAATGACGATATAAGCGGTATCAGTGCGGTCTTTGTCAAAAATGACAATATCTGCGCTTTTCTTCTCGCGCCCAAAGGTAACGGCATATTCAAAGGCAAGGCGTTTTTTCGGGTAGCCGTATTGCTCTATGAGCCTTGTTGCGTATAGCTGCCGGACAACCTCCTCAGGCTTGAGTTGAATTTCTTTATCTCTAACGACGCAGTTTATAAAAGCCGTTTCTTTACCTCTGGCTTCTTTGGTGAAAACCTTTTCGCGCAGCGCCTCAATTTCTTCAGCCGAGAACAGCGATAAATTGTAGTTGCTGTCCTTTAGGATGGACTGAAGGATGTCTATTTGTAACTATTCAGCGAAATAATATCAAAAAAGGCTTGACAGGTTTTTTTTGACTTTTCCTGATTGCACAGATTTTTCACCAACTCCCTGACAG
>NZ_AUIH01000138.1 GCF_000423605.1 Saccharospirillum impatiens DSM 12546 | reverse complement strand
TTACCACCAAGCGGATCCGACGACCAATGGAGGACGTTGGCATCTTTCTGAAAAATCGCCCTTTCTGGACGGGCACTAGCTAGATGCGGAAACTATAGACATGGTGTTTAGATCTCTCAAGAAAAGTGCTTTGACGCTATATCACATAATGGTTCCTCGAGATCGTGATATTTGGCCTGATATTGACTGTGCAAATGAACCGACCAAGAAGGTTAGTAAAGGACGGAAGCTAAGGTCAAAAGGAAAGGCTGTTACGCCCGTTGAGGAGTATGTTTTTCACTCCGGTTTCGACACGCTAACTGACGGAGATATTTGGATAGTTAGAACAGATAGTCGGTTTGTGGACTACACAGTAGGAGTGATTCTACCTGGGGCGATGTTGATGTTTTTACTTCCAACGTTTTGGTTCGCCAAAGTTCCCTTCGAAATGACCAGGATTGTTATACTGCCGTTATTTTTTGTGATGGTCTTTTTCTCCTTATTGGCCCGTTGGGAGAAGGGAAATAATAAGTGGATTGTCTTTGATCGAAACAGTGGCAACGTGTGTTTCTGGCATAAGAACAAGCGAAAGTCACTGACTGTTCCGTTTGAACAAGTGAATAGCTATTGGCACAGGAAAGCCTATCGCGGTGGTGTCAGCCGGAACTTCATGCTGATGCCAGAGGTCAGCTTTCGAGGTGAATGGAACCGCTGGTGGAATACCTATTTTGGCAGTACGGAAATCTATTCTCAGGCACAGTACCTGTGGCGTGTGCTCTCGGATTTCATGGACAATAGCAAACCAATACCTGAGCTCCCTGGGTTGACCCACCAGATTCGTAGTTGCCAAAAGCTTGGCTACACGATTGAAGACCTGACGCATGGTGGTAAGGAGATTCCAATAGATGTGTGGATGGAAGTAGACAAAGACATTGAGAATGAAATTGAAGCATTAGGGCTTGAAGTACAGTCACTGCTTAAGCCTGAAAGATTTTCAGCTAGTGAGATACTTGAATATTCTAAGACGATTCCGCCACTTGCAAGGCGATCTTTTCTTAGCCTAGTTATGATAGCCATAGAAGACTGGTCGATGTGGACCAGGAAATATGGTGGGCTTTATCCGGGTATGGAGAAACGATTTACTCAACGTAGTCTTGCACGCGAGATTGATCAAATTGTAGGTCTTGTTCGAAGTGGGCTTAGAACTGCCGATGAAGAATGGGAACAGCAGGTTAGAAAGGACTATAAGTCAACTGAGTCACTGTAAATGCAGCTAAGCGTTTTAAAAAACACTAATACTAGGGAGTCCTTTGTTGCCTGAGATCAAAGACATTGAAGAAGAGGGTAATAAACTGGTTGTCCGTACAGTAAGGCTAATTGCACGCTTGTTTAAATTTCTAGCTGTTGGCATTTTCCACATCGTAGTACCCAAAGATCGTGATATCTGGCCGGATATCGATTGTGCAACTGATTCGACAAAGGCGGTTGGTAAAGGGCGAAAGCTCAGATCAAGAGGGCAGCCTGTTGCGCCCATTGAGGATTACGTATTTCACTCTGACTTCGCCACTCTGACAGATGGTAATATCTGGATCATCAGAACAGACAGCAGTTTCGTGAACTACAGAGTCGCAGCGGGTCTATTTGGTGCTTTGGTATTGTTTATATTGACAATATTTGTATACCATGGCGCGGATTGGGAACTATACCAACTTTTTTTCCTACCTCCTTTTTTAGGTATGACAATATCTGCCTCTGTTGAAAAATGAGTGGGTATATTTATAGTATCTGAGTGATCTAGCAAGGAATCCTCAGTATGACACAGAAGATATTCGAAGCCGCCC
>NZ_AUIH01000137.1 GCF_000423605.1 Saccharospirillum impatiens DSM 12546 | reverse complement strand
AATGGCTGCAAGCCGCGTAAGAATACAATTTAACCCATAGGGCATTTTATCTTAATTTAATGCATTAGTGGTCTTGACGGTGGGGTCCACAATACTTGGAGGAGTACCGAGTTCGGAATGTTTCTCGCCTAGCCTCGAACTTCTGCCCATCGGCACTGACGTGCACAATACCCTCTTGTATGTAGTAGTGCTGAAAGATGAGTAGCTTTGCTGTGGCATTATTGATTCGATCGTTCGCATTATTCAGGGTTTCCAGTCGCAGGTAATTTGCCTGGATGGTGCGCAGCTGCTCATAACTTCGATCGGAAATCTCGGCAATGCCATAGATCCCTTGATTAGTAGCATTGGCAATCAAGATGGCCAATAAATCCACTTCAAACAAGCGGCTTTTCGAACTCATACCCTGCACATGCTCAAAGTCATCTAAAAATCCGGTATCCCTGTCGACAACCCGCAACACATCGGCAATTTCGACTGAGCGCATCTGTTCGAAGAAAGGGTTGTTGACCAGGTGTTTCTTGCTTGCTGCGGGCAACCGCCAGTACCGTTTGCCACCTTTGTTTCTCAAGATCACATCCCGATTATCGGTCTTTTCCAGATAGCTACTCACCTCGTGCAGCCGCATGTTCAGTTCGGTGGTTAGGCTTGGGATGAGTGATGTTGGATCAGCCATCAGCTTTGCTTGTGCCGTGGCTTCCGTGAGCTCTTTCTTATCTCGCTTCCAGCGCTGGGATTGAACCAAGTCTGCTTCCAAGGCCCGATACTTAATGACGTCCGGCATTAACAGCTGGCCTTGCAGTCGGTCGGGGATCTGCAGATATAGGTACCATTCAAAGCGGGCTTTGTTGAGGTTCCCATCCTTGTTCAACAACAAGGGACGGAGGTGCTTTTGCGGTAAACGCCAATCTAGGCTAGCCTCGCTGAGTTTCCGCTGACTCTTCAGATCCAATCTCGCTTGATTCAAGGCCTGCGCAAGCCGCTGCGTTTGATCGGCTCCTTCAATGCGTAAACAACAGAACAAGGACCGTAGCAAACCCCTGCGAAGCGTGGTCTCAGCATCCAAATGCTGCCAATAGGCTTCATCTGCCGTTTGCTTCTGGTTGCTCAAATACCGGCAAACTGAGGTCAGATCTTTGGTATTCAGCAATTTAAACGCTTGCTCTTGAACCGACTGAAAGCGGGTTTCTGGGGTAAACCTTTCATCTAAAAATAGCTGCAGCACATCGGCGGCTTTGCCGACATTGCGCGCCGCTTTTTGCCAATCCTGATAAACCTGCTCTTTGGCCATTGCTTTAGCGCGAGCTTTTACTTGGCGCACATGATGGATAAAGCCATCAGCAATGCGTTCAAGGCATTGCTGGTACCGGTTCTGCAGATAGCTCAGTAGATACAGTTGTTGGTTTAAAGGGCTTTGGCGTTTTAGCTTGGCGCCGTAATAGTCAACACGCTCGGCATAATACTGTTGATTCATCTGTGACAACCCAAGGTGTTTCTGTACCTGAGTGATGTCAGTCATCCATGGTTGCAGGTGACGATACACCTTCAACTCCTTATCCAACTCAGTGCCGGTGAAGTTGCGAGCACTCTGACGTAGATGTTGTAAAGTGAAGGTGTGTTCCCCAGACAACAATTCATTGACCATACCACTCAGTTCTTGAGTGCTGGCAGTCACTATTTGGTCATGCAGAGATTTCTGGTGCTGAACCAGCACCTGGCTAATTGTCTTTTGAAGAGTGCTGTAGGCTGGGATTGCAATTTTGTTATGGGCCAAAAATTCGATCGCTGCATCAAACAAGGCCCTTGGCGCAGCCCAGCTGGTAGCCTGCTCCAATAATGCATTGAATAGTAAGGCTCTGTTGAATTTTAAGTGGGTTGATTTTGCATGTGGTGGTTCACTCTTCCGTAGTCCAGTTTACCCGCTATAAGGAA
>NZ_AUIH01000136.1 GCF_000423605.1 Saccharospirillum impatiens DSM 12546 | reverse complement strand
AACTTCTTTTTTTACCATCCATCGCTAAATTACTTTCTCTTCCGAGATCAGCATAGGTTAAAACTACACTACGATGGGTGTCATGTTAGCCTTCTACCAGTGGTATCTTCTTTAAGCTTATTGATGAAGTCGCGGTCCGTAGCCCCATTTGTTCCTGAATGGCTATCATTCAAGTCAGAATAATGTGACATGTACCAGGAGTTACAAGCCAGCCATAGCGATATGAATGGTGAAAAATAATCTATCGCTGATTTCTCCATCCACTCTTTTTTATAGTCAGCAGGCATCCTTAGACCTCTACCTGATCTTTTAGCCAGTTGATTGCCGTTTGCTCATTCTGCTCAATAGCGATTTCCACAGCTCTTTTTGCGCATTCGAGTAGGTGTTTGGATTGCTTTGTCAGGCTGAATGACTCGGTGACTTTTTGTTGAATTTCAGTTTGTTTGGTCACAGGGATCAGGGGTATAGGCAAGTTCAGAATGTCATTGTCAATTATGACTGGATATGATGTCCCTGTGTTTGGTTTTAGTGACCATGCTAAAAGTGGTTTTGAATGAAGGAAAGCAAGAAGTGTTTCTTTGTTAATCCGTCCATTTTCTCTAAGCACGGTGAATGCGCCGCTGCCTACATATCCACTTTCTTCAACAATAGTTATTGCCCCTCTGTATGTCCTGACTTTTGACACGATTACGTCGTTCTTGTTTAATGCTCTTTTTGCATTGGCTGGCAGCTCATCGCCAATGACTTCGTTTGCTGAAATTTCACCATTTGAAACATTAACGCTGCCGATTTCTACATATTCATAAATTTTATTGCCATCAATTTTGAATGTGCTCTTATTCTGTTTAAACTCTGCACCAATAGTTGAATAACCATTAGAATATTTTTTAATAGCCTCCTCAATCGCCTCGTATTTCGGCTGGTAGTATTCTGCGTCGATGCGCTCTGTCACTTCGGTATCAGAGTAATTTTTGATAAAGGCAAGCTGGTGCTTTGGCTGCCAGTTGGTCAGGCCAAGTTCGGAAAGGATAAGCTCTTCCGCCTCCAACAATCTAACTTCAGAATTCGTTTCGAATGACTGAGCCTCTTCTATTGTATTTGCGACTGTTGACTGAAAAAAATCCGATGCCTCAAAAATAGATATATCTCGAATATCCTCAAGTTCAATTTTCCCTTGGCCTGAAAGCATAATAATTCTTGTGAGTTGGGAGTGACCAAACCGCGAAAGTAAAAAACCAAATAGATACTTAGGATTAATGCTTTTTTTCTTGATGCTTAAACCAGTTACATTTTGGCTGAAATTGTACTGGCTATGCTTACTCGGCAGCAAAGCAACGTCACCAATGTATGCACCAATTTTTGTGACAACTATGTCATCTGGTTTAAGCTCGGTCTTGAAATGCACTTGATGTATTTCTGGAGCGAGAAATACCGTTGTCGCAAAATTTATAAGAGGATTTTTTATCTCGCTTGTACGAATTAATGGTACACCGGCATCGGTATAAAGTTCTGGGCTGATGTCAAAAATTCCCTTCTTGATATAGTGACAGTACTTTCGCAGTGGGAATATATTCCCCGTTTTTTCCAGTACAAATTCAATTTGTAGATATTCCGGCTTGTAGAACTCTGCATCTATCCGCAAATGTCGATACAGGTCTGATAATTTAACAGATGCAGCAATCATCACTACACCTCTGTCCAAAATGAAAGATTTTCTTTCTTAGCCCATTCGATAAAAGCTTCGGCGATACCGTCTTGCAACTCACCATCATGGTTGTGTAAGTCGTGATCAACGATCAGATGGCCATTTTTATCCAGCTTATACTGCCCGTTGCCGTTTTTAACAGGCTCTTCGTAGTTTCCTGTGGAAATCCAGTATAATCAGGACTTGATCATACCGAATTTACGGGGAGTCTTTCTGTGGAAATCGAAGAGCATTA
>NZ_AUIH01000135.1 GCF_000423605.1 Saccharospirillum impatiens DSM 12546 | reverse complement strand
AATGGCTGCAAGCCGCGTAAGAATACAATTTAACCCATAGGGCATTTTACCTTAATTTAATGCATTAGTGGTCTTGACAGTGGGGTCCACAATATTAAGCCTATTCAGGGTATGTTGAAGTACCAGATCATTATCAGCATACAAGTCGACTCGGCCAGATATAATCATGTTAAATATTCGGTCAACAACATCATCTGTACCGGCAATGACTTCAACCAATCCTGAGTTCTCAGGGGCATCTAAATAGTGTTGGTAACCGACACTGACTGAACTGTAATCCCAGCCTGGTCCTGTTGCGATACGCTTGCCTTCAATAGAATGAATCCCATTATAACGCCAGGGGTCATCACGCCTGGTAACAAAAGCTGTTGAGTAGGAAAAAGTTGGCTCAGAAGCATAAACAAAGAAATCCCCTGAACTGGGAGAGAGCAAGTATTCCGGCAACATATCGCACAGACCCTCTGCCACCATATCAAGGCCTCTCGCTAAAGGAACTTCATAGTATTCAAGCTCATAGCCTTCCTCAGTATAAATATACGCCAGCATGTCGATGACAAAACCTCGATCGGGCGAGGCTTCAGTTGGGAAAATGGTCATTGGAGCCCATTGGTCATAACATACTTTTAAGGTCTCAGCCTGACTCATATTTACTTTTATCAAGGAGAGTATCAGTAGTAAAAATAAGGCAAAACTTCTAAATTTCAACAAAATCTCGGCCCTTATCTTTTGCTTGATATAGTTTTACATCAGCACGTTTGTATAATTGAACAATACTGTGATCATCTGGCCCCACGGACTCGATGCCCTGGCTGACCGTGTAAGTCACTGTCTGATCATCTATTTCCACCGTCGATGCTTTAATGGCTTGTCTTATTTTACTGGCAATCTCATAGGCTTCATCTATACCGGCATCCGGTAGGAATAGTGCAAATTCTTCGCCACCGACACGTCCGATCAGGTCAGATTTTCTCAACAACCCTTGAATAGTCTGTGTGAAGTGAATCAAAACGTGATCACCAATAAAATGACCATATTTATCATTGATAAGCTTAAAATAATCTAAATCCATCAAAATGAATGAAGCAGGAGAGTGTTGTCGTTGGGAAAGCAAAAAGAGGTGCTGTGCAGTTTCAAAAAAATTGCCGCGATTCAGAACGCCAGTCAACGAATCCTTTGTTGCAACGTCTTTTAATTGCTCATTCAATATTTGTAACTCAGCCGTACGTTCTGTTACCGCCTTTTCTAACCACTCGCGTTTACTCTTTTCTTGATTTAGTAGACGCTGCCTATCTTCTTCCATACGGGTGAGCATGGCATTCATGTGCTCTTGAAGTTGATTAAGCTCATTATCATCAAAATTAGACAGTGTGATTCGATTGCTTAACGTGTGACTGAGCTGCACTTCACCTACTTGCGACATAAGCTCCTTAAGTGGCAGAGCGAGATAGCGATTAAAGGCCCAGACAAATAGCCAAAATAAAACCGATAGCTTTATGGTGGCGGTGATCGCGATCAATACAAAGCCAAACCATACACGATCTAAAACGACTTTTGATGATGAATAAAGGACCATTGTCCCAAGCGCAATATTTTCACCATTAAGTGTCCAGACTAAATCTTCTTTGGTTTCAAAAATCGAGAAGGGTTCAGAATCCAGACCATAAATACGTGTAGAAACAATGATATTGCCCTGGTTGTCTCTAATGTCGACACCTTCGATAATGGGCATGGTGACTAAGCCATCAATTAGCACATCCAATTGCTTGTTGTCGAATTGCCACAAACTTGTTGAAATAGGGCCTTTCACAGTCTCTTCGAGTTGCTTTAGTTCTGTTAATATCGAATCCTGAGTTTTGAAATATTCTGTCAGAAACTGTACACCTGTAATTAAGCACGCAACACCAAAGTAGATGACAAAAATAACACGCATCATTTTTTGGGCTCTTCGTAAATTCTTGTGGAATTCCAGTATAATCGAGGCCTGACCGCACCAGATTCTTAAGGAGCCATGTCTGTGGAAATCGAAGATCATTA
>NZ_AUIH01000134.1 GCF_000423605.1 Saccharospirillum impatiens DSM 12546 | reverse complement strand
TGGCTGCAAGCCGCGTAAGAATACAATTTAACCCATAGGGCATTTTACCTTAATTTAATGCATTAGTGGTCTTGACAGTGGGGTCCACAATAGTATACCTAAGGCCACTCCTAACTCTAAGCGCGGATTTTACCAACCCTTGACAGATATTTTATGCAAAGAGCCATGCTACTTAGAAATTTCGATAAATTCATTTGTCAAAGCAAATCCATATGCGTCACTCTTCCCGCTCGACATCATAATGCCTATGAATCTATTCGCTGCCTCTATAGATTCTTTCAGGTATGTTTCCCAGTTCTCTATAGGTAAATTAGAAAAGTCTGCTATTTCGTTTATATTCGGGCAAACTTTTCCGTTTGCTACAAAGTAACCTTCTATTCCAAGAATAGCCAACCCTGAAATACGACAATCTGAAATGAATTCCAAGCAATAAGGTTTAAGTATAATTGGCTCTCTACCAGAGCCAATTGACTTTGAGTTGTAAGCATCTATAAGGCTCTTCTCAGTATTCATTATAGTCACTCAAAAGGTGATTCCCAGTTTGGATTGTTTGTATCAGAAACTTGTACAATTGTTCCATCATTATCATTCCGGACTACGTAGTGACCATCATCTCGTACATAGGCAGTAGCTGGGTCATCTCTACGTGTTCCATCTTGATTCCATCGAGTATCACGGGTTCCCGCAGTTCTGGATGGATTTTGTATCACGTCTTGAATGCTATTCTCATTCCAACCACGCTCACCCATCTGTTTGCGTATTTTTGACTCTATGACAGTATTGCAAGCATTATGCACCCACAACCTAGACTCGCCAACAAAGTAGGTGCTGAAGTCTTCAACTGTATAGTTATAAGCTATCAGTTGGATCGGTGTTAGGTCGACTGTATCAATGGTTACAGGCATGCCATCAGCGGTGGCGACCTGCTGTCCAGTTACTAGCTCTCCAGCAGGTACAAAGCCGATTTCCTCGACGTAGAACGGGTGCTCCTGGGTAGTGGTCAGGGTTTCAGTGGTACCGTCCCAGTGACTGACGGTTAGTGTCATGCCGTCTGTGTGCTCATGGCTGTAGGCATCGGAAACACGTTTGTAATCCATCTCTTCGCCGGATTCGCTTCGTGCAAGGATCTGGTCACCGATTGTTAGGCTTTCAATGGGCGCCATGCCTGAGGGGGTCGCCACGAGTGTGCCTTCAGCGAAACTGCATGCCCGGGCTGCTGATGAAGCTGCATCGGCAACATTTTCAGAGTTCTTGAGCGCATGGCGTGCGGCACCAGAACCACCAGGAATGATAGGTACAGGCATCAAAGCGGCATCAACTACGACGAAGGCAACATCATAGAGCCCTTCCTTGATATTTCCTTGGGAAAAGTTCTGGATGGCACTGGTGACGCCGATGGCGATGCTCGCCACTTCTACGATCAGGTCCAAGAACTCACCGTCCGGATCTTCGTGCATGTAGGGGTTGTTATTGACGTACAGGTACCGATTGAATGACAGGGAGTTGCTTGGCACAAATCCCACGGGGTCAGGTTGCAAAAAGCGCCCCAGTTCCGGATGATACCAGCGGGCTCCCATATAGCTGAGGCCCGATTCTGGTACGAATTCATGCCCGGTATGGCCGACTGGGACACTGTTCTCTTGGTCCTGAGCTTCACCGAAAGCACTGTAATCGCGCTTCCACAATAGTTCGCCCTCTTCATCCATCGCCAGAACTGGGGAACCCAGGTGGTCAGTGAGGAAATAGGTGATGGTTTCTCCATCAAGGTCAGCTATGGCGTGGCTTGTTTGTAGAATGAACAAGCCGATAAATAGCGTTTTCAACAATGTTTTCATATTAATTGTCCTGGTAACGTTCCTGGTACCTCTACATAGACTGTTAGCAGTGTTCTATGCAGTTCCATTTATGGCCAAGTTACTTTGCTGGTGTCTAAAGAGGCGCTGCCACAAGAAAAGCTTGGCTTGCTTTGCCACGCGCGCCAGGTTTTTCGCCGGCCCGTGTAGTAGTCACCCGACTTTACTGTTTGAGTACTGATCACGCTGCCATGTTCATTGGTAACCGGTCATTCTACGGAGTGGTTGCAGGCCATATAAAGATCTGATTGCCTCGGATCAGCAGCGAAGCGTTCTTTCCAAAGTCTTGGTGTCA
>NZ_AUIH01000133.1 GCF_000423605.1 Saccharospirillum impatiens DSM 12546 | reverse complement strand
GGTGAGGCTTTAGAGTGCTTGTTTACAGGTACGTGGCCTGAGTTTATTCAGGTGAAGCTGCGAGAAACTGGTTTGGACGCTGAATAGTTACGATATTTTATGAGTAAGCTGAGCACCCATCGAAATTACAAGCTGGAGCGCTGAATGTCTACTCAGTCTTCTGCACTCTATCTTCTTTACAGGGGGTTCACTAATACGTATGAGCAAAACCAACAAAATCCGCCAACGATACAACCGGATAGCGCCCATGTACGACATGATGGATGCCATGATGGAAGCGCGGATGTTCAAAAAAGAGCGGCCCGCTCTGGTGCAGCAAGCATCCGGCAAGGTGCTTGAAGTGGGTGTCGGTACGGGTAAGAACCTGCCGCACTATAACGAAGATGCTGAGGTTTTTGGTATCGACTTCAGCCCTCGCATGCTGGCAAAAGCAAAACGTGTTGCAGCCGATTTAGGCAAATCCTTTCAATTGATGGAAATGGACGTGCAGACTCTGGAGTTTGCCGACAACAGTTTCGACTGTGTGGTTACTACCTGTGTGTTCTGTTCCGTGCCCGATCCGGTCAAGGGCCTGGAGGAGATCCACCGTGTGCTCAAACCCGGAGGGCAGTTAATTATGCTGGAGCATGTGCGCAGTGAGGGGCCAGTGAAAGGTAAGCTCATGGACTGGCTGAATTTCATTCCAGTGCATTTGTATGGTGCCAATATAAATCGTCGTACGGTAGATAACCTTCGGGCTGCGGGCTTCAACCATATTGAGAGTAGTGATGCCTGGTCGGATATTCTAAAGCGGATTCGGGTTGTTAAAGAGTAGTAGGGCTTAACCGGACATATATGGACGCCCGACCGTTATAAAGGCATAAAAGCCCTAACGTGGGCTTAACCAGACACCCACCTGAGTATTTGACCCTTCGATATCCATACAGTACTTTATACAGCATCATCAAAACGGGCCGTCAGGGTTAGACACTATGCCACGTTCAAGGAAAAGCCAGATTGCTCTGGAAGCCACTCCCTACTATCACTGCACTTCCCGGTGTGTGCGCCGTGCGTTCTTGTGCGGTCGTGATGAACACTCCGGTAACGACTATGAACATCGCCGCGGTTGGATTGAGCAACGTATGCAGGCTTTGGCCAACGTGTATGCTCTCGATCTCTGCGCCTACGCCGTCATGTCTAACCACTACCACATCGTACTGCATATCAATGCTGAGAAAGCCAACGCCTGGACCGATACCGAAGTCATTCAACGCTGGCATGCGCTGTATGCTGGTAATTTCCTCAGCCACAAGTATCTGGCAGGTAAAGACCTGTATGACGCGCAACTCATGGTCGTTTCAGAGCTGGTAACAGAATGGCGCGAGCGCCTGATGTCGATCAGCTGGTTTATGAGAGCCTTGAACGAAGACATCGCACGCCAGGCCAACGCAGAAGATGTTTGCACCGGCCGATTCTGGGAGGGCCGGTTCAAATCTCAGGCATTACTCGATGAAGCGGCCCTGGCAACCTGCTTGGCATATGTTGATTTAAACCCCATTCGAGCTCAAATGGCCGATGCTCCCGAGGATTCCGACTATACGTCGATAAAAGAACGAATTGATACGGCTCAAACCGAACCTGACACTGCCGAGCCAGCGCAGCCAAAACCGTTGTTTCCATTCGTAGGATACCCCCGACAGGACATGCCCTCAGGCTTACCGTTTAGGTTACAGGACTACCTGGAACTGGTTGACTGGACAGGCAGACACATTCGATCAGACAAGCGCGGAAGTATCGACCAACAGACTCCTCCGATTCTCGAACGCCTCAATATCGACGCTGAGCATTGGGTTTACAACACCCAACATTTCGAGAGTCAGTTCAAAGGTATCGTCGGCACCGTTCTTTCGATTAAAGCTCAGTGTCACCGGCTAGGGTATCAGCGAACACCTGGGCTGGCAGCTGCTACCTACTTAACCTAGCTTACCCTTTCAAAATTAACGATCAGGACACCCTGAGGCATTGCTGTGCCTGAAAATCGACATTTTGGGCCAAATATCTCATCTTTTCGATCTCGACCCTTTTTGTAGCGCGTCAACTATCTTGGCCGGTTCAGCGACAATTAACTTGGCCGGTTGCGCTGAACCTATGACGCCTGCTTTTTGGCAGACTGTTTCC
>NZ_AUIH01000132.1 GCF_000423605.1 Saccharospirillum impatiens DSM 12546 | reverse complement strand
CGAACCCTCCGTTCTGCTGTGCCAAACCTTATCAGATCAACCGGCCAAGATAGTTGTCGCTGGACCGGACAAGTTAATTGTCGCTCAATAGACGTCGGTCCAGTGCCTCCCAGGTAGCAATTGAGCCGTTTTCTGCCAACTCCGTATAGACGTCTTCACTGTTTCGGAAAATGGGAAGTATGTCCTGCAGCTTTTTCCGAACTTCACTGGCTCCGGCCAGTTCGGCCTGGGTTCTGCGCAGTGCTGCTTGCTGTTCGGAGACTGCATCACGATATGCCTCCTGATTTGACTCGAGTTGTTCTCGAATTTGACGGTAAACCTCCTCTGGGTCGGCTATTTGCGGGGTGAATTCTTCAGATGAAAGCTCTGCCCGTACACGGCGCAGCTGCAACCGCACGACGGTCAGCTCTCTGGCCATTTCGCCGGTCTCAACCTCGGAGATACGCGCATCCATTCGCATAAGCGCCTGGCCCGCCTCCACTCGCTGTCCCTCGCTGACCAAAATTTCAGCCACACGACCTCCTTCCAGAGGTTGTACAATCTGAACACGATTTTTGGGAACCAGTGTGCCTTCCGCACGGGTCACGATATCCAGCCGACCGAAAAACGCCCAAACCATTATCCCCAGAAGCAGCAGCAACAGCGTCGCCAACATAGCTCTGGGTAATGGAGAGGGAGGTTCCCGCCAAACTGAGAGCAACTTGGGTGAAAAATCCTGAGCGTTGGTAGTATCGCGCTTGGTCATAGTTGAATTTTCGTAACTATTCAGCGAAATAGTATGCGGATTCAAGTTCCAAGTGCATCACAGATTAGCCTGCTAACGCAGCCCTATGATCGTTCATTAATTGGGCTGGGGTTTTGAAGTCCAGGTCTTTTCTTGGTCGAGAGTTAATCCGCCTCAGTGCCTGCGCCACCTTTATCTGCTCAACCTTCTTGAAGTCCGTGTTCTTTGGAAAGTATTGTCGCAGCAAGCCATTGGTGTTTTCATTTAGGCCCCGTTCCCAAGAGCTGTAGGGGTGGGCAAAGTACACCTCGGCCGATAGCGCCTTGCTGATTCTCTCATGGTAAGCAAACTCTTTTCCATTGTCAGCCGTGATGGTGTGAACAACGTCTTCAAATGGCTTGAGCAGCGCTATCGTGGCCTGAGTTACGTCTTCAGCGCTCTTGTTATTAACCCAGGTAGATACTGTGAGCTTCGTCACCCGCTCGACTATTGTCACCAGGGCGCCACTGTGGCCCTTACCGATCACCGTGTCGATTTCCCAATCCCCGATCCGCGACTTGTCGTCAACGACTTGGGGTCGATCATCAATGCTGACGCGGTTCTTTATTTGGCCGCGCGTTGATTTGCCGTTACGACGCTTGTCGTACTTCTTGCCCTGCTGGCGAAGGTGAGTAAATAAATCACCACCAGCCTGCTTGTCTGCCCCTACGTGCCAATAGATGCTTTCATGGCTGATAAGCAACTCTTGCTCATACAATAGCCAGCCCGATATCTGCTCTGGGCTCCACTCTACGCGCAGCTTCGACTCAATCACTGTAATCAAGTCTGGCGTCATTTTAGTAGGCTGTGACGCCTCTGCGCGCCGTTGCTCCGTCCTTTCTTGTGCCTGTTTATGGCGATACCCCCTGGCTCCTGTATTCCTTGCCAACTCCCTGCTCACGGTGGTCTCAATGGTCTCAGCGATCTTCCTTTGGCTACACCCGCTTTTCTTCAGGGCCGATATCTGGCATCGTTGCTCGTAGGTCAGTTGTTGGTAAGTTCTCATCATCACTTAATCTCTTGCCGGAGAAAAAGGGTAAGAGCTTACCTTCAGCTGGCCCCTTCTTCTACCTGATTAGGTGATGCACTTCAGATTTGAATCCGCGGTATTAAAAAAGGGCTTGACAGGTTTTTATGACTTTTCCTGATTGCAAAAATTTTTCACCAACTCCCTGACAGTCCGCCAAATTGGCCTGGCATTGCACGTCAGGGGCGGTCTCATCTATCATCTATAGCCCAGCCGCCTCCAACATTATAAAACGCTTTAGAACACCACACAGGAGAAAAAATCGCCCATAAAAGGCATGCGATAATACTCGCATCAATTAACGGCGGCAGCATTATTTAATGGCTCACAACCCCATCGATATTAATAAAAAAGTTCAGGATGTCGAGCA
>NZ_AUIH01000131.1 GCF_000423605.1 Saccharospirillum impatiens DSM 12546 | reverse complement strand
CACCGGCCTGCGTGGCGATAATATTGAATTACTGGGCGCCATTCTGAGGCAGCTGTGATGCGACACCGGTATCTTCGCCCGGCACTGTCGATGCCTGAGATCTATTTGTATCGTGTGCCTATCGATTTTCGCAAGCAAGCCAATGGCCTGGCTTTGCTGGTCGAACAGGAGTTGGGGCACAGCCCGTTCAGTGGCGCGTTGTATGCCTTCACCAATCGTCAGCGTAACAAGATCAAATGCCTGATGTGGGAGGACAATGGTTTTGTGCTGTATTACAAAGCCTTGGCGGAAGAACGGTTCAAGTGGCCGAGCCCTTCGGACGAGCTGATGTCGTTGAATGCAGAGCAAATAAACTGGCTGCTGGACGGCTACGATATTACGCTGATGACAGGCCATAAAACCCTGCACTATGAGGCTGTTGGATAGCAGAAAACATGGGTGTTTCAGGCCGTTTTTTGTTACTATTAACGCATGAAAACGAAGCCTGAAACACCACAAAATACCCCGGATATCAGCGGTTGTTCACCCGCTGAATTGACGGCTATTTTGGCTGGTGTTCAGCAACAACTGGCCGACCAATCCGCGTTAATCGAGCAGCACGAAAACGCCATTCAGTTGCTCAGCGATAGCCTCCGGCAGCGTGATCAGACCCTTCGCCAACGAGAGGCCTACATCCAACTGCTCGAAGAACTGCTGCGGCTGAAGAAGATCCAGCAGTTCGCGGCGAAGAGTGAAAAGCTCGCACACCAAAGTGATCTGTTCGATGAGGCGGAACTCGAAACCGCCATCGATGAACTGCGCGATCAGCTCCCGGACGATGTAGAAGAAACCGATGAGGCCGCCAAAGCATCGCGCAAGACTCGCCAGCGAGGCTTCTCGGAGAATCTGGTGCGTGAGCGCATTGAGTTGTTGCTCAGCGATGAAGAGAAAGCCGGTGCCGTTAAGACCTTCTTCACCAAGGTCAAAGAGGAAGTCGAGTTCATTCCGGCCCAACTGAAAGTGCTGGAGTACTGGCAAGAAAAAGCTGTATTCGAGCAGGATGAAGCAACCGGACACGAGCAGATCATCGCCGCAAAACGACCCGTTCATCCGCTGGGCAAGTGCTTTGCCACCGTTGCCCTGCTGGCCTACATCATCACCAGCAAATACGCCGATGGCCTGCCGCTGTATCGACTCGAAAAGATGCTTAAGCGGCTCGGCCATGAGATCAGTCGAACGTGCATGGCCAACTGGATCATCCGTCTGGATGACGTGTTCAAACCGCTGATGACCCTGATGCGGGAAGTGCAGAACAGCAGTGAGTACCTGCAAGCGGATGAAACCCGCATCCAGGTGCTCAAGGAAGATGGCAAAACCGCTCAATCGGACAAATGGATGTGGGTTATCCGAGGCGGGCCGCCCGATCACCCGGTGGTGCTTTTTGATTACGACCCGTCCCGCGCCGGCAGCGTGCCCGTGCGCCTGCTCGAAGGGTTTACCGGCATCCTGCAGGCGGACGGCTACTCCGGCTACGGCCAGGTGTGCCGTAACAATGGCATTACCCGCATTGGGTGTTGGGACCATGCGCGTAGAAAGTTCGTTGAGGCTTCCCGAGCCGCGCCTTCCGGCGGCAAAGGCAAGAAACCCAAAACCACGAAAGCGGATGTGGCCCTGGGTTATATCAACAAGCTGTATGCCATCGAACGTCAGTTGAAAGATAAAGGAGCCAGCATTGATGAACGATATCGCGTTCGTCAGGAGCTGAGTCTGCCACAACTGGGCACACTCAAAACCTGGTTGGAAGCGAACGTGAGCAAGGTATTAAAAGGCTCCCTGACTCGTAATGCCATGGAGTATACGCTGAACCAGTGGGACTGCCTGGTGGGTTACTGCGAACGCGGTGATCTGAACATCAGCAATGCATTGGCTGAGAATGCAATCCGGCCGTTCGCCATTGGCCGTAGGGCTTGGCTTTTTGCCGATACTTCACACGGTGCCCGTGCCAGCGCTACCTGCTACTCACTGGTCGAGACGGCTAAAGCGAATGGACTGGAGCCTTCGGCCTATATCAAGTATGTGCTGGAGCACATTGCAACGGCGGACACTCTGGAAAAACTAGAACACCTGCTGCCTTGGAACGTGCCGTTGAAACGCATGGAGTAGAGGTGGCTACGTTGGGGGGAGTCAAGGGGCTGATTTATTGGCGCTTAC
>NZ_AUIH01000130.1 GCF_000423605.1 Saccharospirillum impatiens DSM 12546 | reverse complement strand
AAAACTGCCTACCTGGCCCAACAGCCGCCTTGATGAGTTGCTGCCGCTACAGAGAAGAAACGCAGAGTAAACGTGGTTCGGTTGGACGCTTACAATTGTATGATTTTAGCGATGGTGATCTTAGCTTGAAGTTCTGTAGCCGCCATTTCTTGCAATCCCTTAGGTACTCTTTTTTTGGCCGGGGGCACTCTCCCCCTTTTTAATGCTTGTTACCTTCCTTCATTCCATGAATCTGAGTGACTTACATTGCCATCCAAAAAGGTATGAGTAATCTTTTCATATCTCAGGGAAACGCTCTCAATGTGGGGGATTTTCTCCTGAGCAAGATCTTTTGTGTTGGCCATTCTGGGGGAGAAAGAGTTGATCTTAACCCCTTCGAGTTCATGCTGGTAATACTCAACTTCTTGGCCTGAGTCATCTATCTTATACCACTTTAATGTGGCCTTCTTCATCCTTTGACCGTTACAACAGGCTTTAAATAAGTATGGAGAAGAAGCGTCGAATGCTTTGACCAAAGTGACAGCACCATGTTTGCGAGTTCCGGTAAGCTCACCTGTATCATTGTCTGTGGGAATGTAGATAGAGTGATTAAATTCCAATACTTCAATTGAGCCTTCTCTCTCTGCTACATTAACCGAGCCTTGAACAGAGACTCCTTGCTCATCTTCTAGCCATAAATATGCTGGAATTGCCATTTCCTAATCTCCTTATTGATAATCGGGCATATAACTGCATTCGTGAGGCTAACTTGTTTATCCAGTGACCACAACTTGTCGCTATAGTAGAAAATAAATATGTGACCAAGTTTGCGTTTCCCAATTAGCAGTCCTGAATATACGGTCAATTAATTCCAGCTAAATAGTAAAGTTCAGCTTAATTGATCACGGTAGAACTTCTCGATGTCGTCATTGCTTTCTTAACGTGGACACCCACGCGAAGGCTTGACCATCAGAAGCGCATACAGTACCTTATACAGCATCATAAAAACGGGCCGTCAGGGTAAGACACTATGCCACGTTCAAGGAAAAGCCAGATCGCTCTGGAAGCGACACCCTACTATCACTGTACTTCCAGGTGTGTACGCCGTGCGTTTCTATGCGGGCGCGATGAACACTCCGGCAATGACTACGAACACCGTCGTGGCTGGATTGAGCAACGTATGCTAACACTGGCCAAAGTGTATGCGCTCGATATCTGCGCCTATGCCGTCATGTCCAACCATTACCACATTGTGCTTCATATCAACTCAGAGAAAGCCAACGCCTGGTCGGATACCGAAGTCATTCAGCGCTGGCACACGCTCTATGCGGGTAATTTTCTGAGCCATGAATATCTGGCCGGTAAAGACTTGTATGAAGAGCAACTTAAAGTTCTCTTAGAACTGGTAACAGAATGGCGTGAACGTCTGATGTCGATCAGCTGGTTCATGCGAGCCTTGAACGAAGACATCGCACGTCAGGCCAACGCAGAGGATGTCTGCACCGGCCGATAATTATGAAAACCATCCGTGGTTTCCACCGCTACGCGGCAGCTATTCGCTGCGCCAATTTGTTCCAGACAAATTGGTGGGAGGGCCGGTTCAAGTCCCAGGCACTGCTGGATGAGGAAGCCCTGGTGACTTGCTTGGCTTATGTCGACTTAAACCCCATTCGAGCGCAGATGACGGACAGTCCTGAGGATTCCGACTATACGTCGATAAAAGAACGAATTGATACGGCTCAAACCGAACCTGAAACGGCCGAGCCAGCGCAGCCAAAACCGTTGTTTCCATTTGTAGGATACCCCCGCCAGGACATGCCTACAGGACTACCTGGAACTGGTTGACTGGACAGGCAGACAGATTCGACCAGACAAGCGCGGAAGTATCGACCAACAGACTCCACCCATTCTCGAACGCCTAAATATCGACGCTGAGCATTGGGTCTACAACACCCAGCACTTCGAGAGTCAGTTTAAAGGTATCGTCGGCACCGTTCTTTCGATTAAAGCTCAGTGTCACCGGCTAGGGTATCAGCGGACACCGGGGCTGGCAGCTGCTACCTACTTAACCTAGCTTACCCTTTCAAAATTAACGATCAGGGCACCCTGAGGTTTTGCTGTGCCTGAAAATCGACATTTTGGGCCAAACACTTCAATTTTTCGGTCTCGACCCTTCTTTACCTCTCACCTTTAAACGAGTTTCTACATCCGGATGCAGAGTTCCTTCAAACCTCACTCC
>NZ_AUIH01000129.1 GCF_000423605.1 Saccharospirillum impatiens DSM 12546 | reverse complement strand
AGTAGGTGATCTATTTGAGGGGACTATTTTAGCAAAATTCGGCGCAAATAGAGGGCTATAGGCCGTTTTTTTATTATTAACCTACGGATTCAGGCCAAACTCAATTATTACGAGAGCGGACTGGCCGAGCAATGCGTTGTTTCGCGTCAGGCCCTGGAGCGGGGGCTACTTTTCCTGATCGGAATTCTCGCTTGCGCTCCTCAATCCATCCTTCTACATCCTCCAGATCCCACGCAACGGGGTTTAGAGTTTGCACTGTTTCGCTTAGTGATAAAGAGGATTTTAGCTTTACCATCTTGCTAGATGGGTCGGCCCGATGCTCTGTGTCCCAAGGCGAGGAGGGCAGGCTGTGGTTCGATACTGACGAATCTTCTGCAAACCAAATCAAAGACTTGTTCCAAAGTACCTCAATCCAATAGCTTGCGATCGTTCTCTACAGGAGGTTCCGGATGTTTTCACCGGTAATAGCGGCCGCTGATATCGGATCCATCTAAAGTGGTACTTTTGGCTGAGTCATTGATAATCCACAGGTACCGACAAGTACCTGGATGACGCTCGGGGGACGATCCTGAGTCAGTTACGCTACCTCACCCAGGTGGCTGACGATCAGAACGTCCCGATCGAGGCGATGGCTGAACTGCGCCGCTGGTCAGTCGACAAGGCCGAACGCGCGTTGGGGGACCAACAGCGACAGCTCGACACAGAGCGCGAGGCGTTTGAGCAGCGCAAGCAGACTGCCCTGCAAGAGCAACAGGCCCTTCGCGATCAGATCAACACCCATAAAAATCAAGCCGATCGCTGGCTGGAAAAGCACCGGTTGGAAGAGCAGGCTCATGAGTCATCGAAAGAGGCTTTTAAGGGGCAAATAAATGAGTTGCAGACTGAGCTGACTCAGGTAACCAGTGAGCTGGAAGCAGAGCGTGGAAGGCGGACAGCGCAAGCCGCCCACGGGGCAGAACTGAAAACAGAGATCTCGACACTGAAAGCCCAGTTGACAGAGGCCGATCAGGTCAGAGAAGAGCGAAACACTCAGCAAGGCGTTATCACGGACCTGACGCGTGAGGTTGATCTGGCCACACAAACCACGAAAGCGCTGCGGGAGCGGCTGGGGGAGCAGGAGCACAGCCACCAGAGTCGGGAGTCAACCTGGCTATCTGATCGAGAAACGCTGGTCGTCGCGATGCGTGAAGCCCAGTCAGAGCGTGACCGGGCCCTGGCGACCAAGACCGCGCTTGAAGGGCGATACACCACCCTGGACGCGGCGAGCCATCAGGCAACGGATGACCACCGCCAGTCCATCAGCACCTACGCAGGGCAGGTGGCCACCCTGACGGCTCAGATCGGCGGCAAACAAGACACGGTAGAACGCCTGGAGAAGCAGATCGACCGGACCGAGGCAAAGCTGGACGCCATGAGCAAGGAGAACCGGGATCTGAACCGGCAGAACAGCGCCCTGAACCAGCACGTGCAGGCCATCAGCCGTAAGCAGCCATGAGCATCATGACAGACCCCGGTGTAATGATGAGGCCGTCATGAGCCACTACCTCGACCAATGAATGGCTGACTGTCTCCAGGCAAAGGCCGCGCAGCCAGTGCAGCAATTCGTCTATCACGAGGAGTTGTCACTGCCGCGCCACAAGAAGTATCTCTGTGTCATCGAAGACCTGAGTGGTGACCCTGAAGCGACATTCAAGGCTTTCCAGACGTACAAAGCATCAGGCAAGCGAAGGTGCCCCAAGGCCAATGAGCCCTCACCCGTCAAGTACGTAGGATCCAGCTTGGGTGGAATAAACCGCAGGATCAAAGCGCACAGAGGCTAAGGGTCCCAGTCAACCTATGCGTTGAACCTGAACAGTTGGTTCATCGAGCATCCTTACAAGATCACCCTCTATGAGTATGCGGTCCGGCCACAGGTGCTGCAGCTGATTGAGGATTCACTGGCGCATGATCTACAGCCCGCCTTTGGCAAAAGGGGCCCGAATGGCCGATAGGCAACACATAGGTTAATCTGCGTATAATAAGTAACTGGACGCACGTAGACGCAGAGAGGGACGGAACATAGCGTGATACGCGCTTGAAGGCCTACTGAGGTGCTTGGAAGCCAATTGGACCCTTCCGGGGATATCGACCCTGTAAATATTTCTGTGTAACTGCCGAAGTTAACGGTAGTCCGCCAAGCGGTCTTCAAACTCGATCATAAAACGATTTAGGGCTTGCTTCC
>NZ_AUIH01000128.1 GCF_000423605.1 Saccharospirillum impatiens DSM 12546 | reverse complement strand
AATGGCTGCAAGCCGCGTAAGAATACAATTTAACCCATAGGGCATTTTACCTTAATTTAATGCATTAGTGGTCTTGACAGTGGGGTCCACAATAATAAAGGACTGCGAAACAGACTGAGCCCATCAGACCCAATCGCGCCCGGCCGACGGCCACCCTAGGCCGAGTAGTCGCTAAATGTGGCTGTCTTTTTAGGGTTTGACCGACAAGCTGATCGCGCTATAAGCGGGGTTTACTTGAGTTCAGTTTCTTTTTAGCCTCCCCCCATGGATCAAACGAAGCATCTGATTCACTTGCGCGCTCAGCTGCTTTCGGTGATGGTTTGTCGAACTCTTTTTTCCTGTGGCTTGCTTTCTGATAGCTGTTCTTTTTTGCCGAAGGCCTCTTGTTTGGACCCTCCGAATTTTTCGCTTTACGTGCGTTAATTTCTTTTAACTCTTCAAGCGTAAATGTTTTCGGCTCTCTCGGTTTTTGATGATCTGGCACAATCCTGTCACGTGGAGGCAACTCATATTGGCTAGCGTCTGGACGAGGTAGGTTCTTAAACTTGTACAAATAAAAAGCTTCTATTCTTACTCTTGCCCACTCCGTTTTCTTAAGGAACTTCAAACTGCCTTTTATGGATGGATTCAGCTGAAAGCATTTAAAGTTCAGTGCTTCTCCTAGAATTTCGTAGCCGTAGAAATCGACAAGCTCTTCAATCAGGGCCTCCAGTTTTAAGCCGTGTAGAGGGTTATTGCCATATTGCTCGCTCATAAAGCGTCCTTAAGTGCCATAAGTTCAATCCTGTGTATTCTAGTCACTATCACTTACAAACGATAATCTTGATGACGCGGCGGCCAAGCTGGACACCCGTCCGAGGGCTTGATTACTACATGAATATACAGTACTTTATACAGCATTACTAAAACGGGCTGCCAGGGGTAGACACTATGCCACGTTCAAGGAAAAGCCAGATCGTCCTGGAGGCGACCCCATACTACCACTGCACCTCTCGGTGTGTGCGCCGCGCCTTCCTGTGCGGCCGTGACGAGCATTCCGGTAACGACTATGAACACCGGCGCGGCTGGATTGAAAACCGGATAATGGAACTGGCCAAAGTGTACGCTCTCGATGTTTGTGCCTATGCTGTCATGTCGAACCACTACCACATCATATTGCATATCAATGCCGAGAAAGCCAGCGCCTGGACCGACACTGAAGTCATTCAACGCTGGCATGAGCTGTATGCCGGAAATTTCCTCAGCCACGAATATCTGGCGGGTAAGGATCTGTATGACGCGCAACTAAAGGTTGTTTCAGAGCTTGTAACAGAATGGCGCCAGCGCCTAATGTCGGTCAGTTGGTTCATGAAAGCCCTGAATGAAGACATCGCCCGGCAAGCCAACGTTGAAGACAATTGTACCGGAAAGTTCTGGGAAGCCCGGTTCAAATCCCGCTACGGTGGGTGTCCATCGGCGGTTGTATGTGGTCATGGACCTGTACAGCCGATATGTAGTGGCCTGGATGGTCTCCCACAAAGAGAACAGCAAGTTGGCCCAACAGCTCGTACAAGAGACGCTGACGCGCTATGAGCTGGATGATGCCTCCATCACCCTGCATCAAGATCGTGGCTCGCCCATGATCGCACAGAGCTTCTTGGATCTGATGGCGGATTTGGGTGTCGTCTGCAGCCACAGCCGCCCCAGAGTCAGCAACGACAACCCGTTCAGTGAAAGTCAGTTCAAAACGGCCAAGCACCAACCGGACTATCCGGGCCGCTTTAACAGCATAGAACACGCTCGCCTGTGGTTCAGCGACTACTTCGACTGGTACAACCATAAGCACCGCCACAGTGGCCTGAATGGCTTCACGCCAGCCCAGGTCTTCACCGGGGAATACCAGCAGGTAGCCGAGAAGCGACAGTCAGCACTGAATGATTATTATCAAAAACATCCAGAACGCTTTGTACGCGGCGAGCCTACAGCCAACTTGCCAGCCAAAGCCGTACACATCAACCCGATCACCTCTGAGGAAGCAGACGCTGGTATGAGCACTATGGTGAACTTCCCGACACTACCAGCAGCACGCCGTGCCCTGGAGCGGGAGAATCTACATTAACTTTTTAATGAACTGTCTAGATGAGGTTGACAGGTTCCGGGGTAGACCTTGTGTTGCGGATGCGGGCGACTGGTATTCGGCCGGGGTGCCACTGATGCGGGCGACTGGTATTCGGCCGGGGTGCCACTGATTGCAGGCCCATTAGACGCATCAACCGCTGCACTCGTT
>NZ_AUIH01000127.1 GCF_000423605.1 Saccharospirillum impatiens DSM 12546 | reverse complement strand
CAAGAATAATGGAGACTAACATCGTATTATTGGCATGACTAACAGTGTCTACAGAGAAGAAATGAGTTAATGCAATAAAATCACGGATTCAGGTAAATATTAAAAACTTATCTCCTGACTTAGTAACAAACCTAACTCCCGAGGACAACATATTATCTACATAATCTTCATCGTAGATATTTTCTGAGGTTGGAAATACATCTACCCTTAAAATATTATTAAAAAATAGTTCATATGTATTATATCGATTGAAAAAGACGATGCTGTTTTTTCTTAGCTCTATCTCCATATGATTTTTTTTAATCTTGAAGTCCCAAAAAACATGTATAAGCATAAATAAAAGAGAAGGAGACAAGAAAAGCAGAGTAGCCTTGACCCCGCTGCCGATAACATCGTTGGATCCAAGGGTAACGTTAAATACAAGCGACGATACTATTAGAAATATCGATATCAAAAGCCCTCTATTCTTTGAAAAAAATCCATAAGAATAGGTTTCATTTTGCTGCTTTCGGTTAGGGTGCATGACACATCATTCCCCCAGTTACGGGGTCATTCCATCGATCGATGACTCCGTTTGCTAAGTAATCAAGGCTTGTGCCACCAAAAGTTCCCCATGCATGTGCCTCTAACTCGCTAGCACCTAGCAATCGAGCATTTCTTGTAACACTTGCAGCTGGTATTCCCGCTGCACCTGCAATTAGCATCTGGTTAACATCTACATCTCTTTTCAAATAATATTGAGCTCCTGCATTACTCAGACTACTGTGGGCTGCTGTTGTAACAATTGAATTAGCCCCATGCCGTAGGGCAAAACTGGCACCTGGCGCAGTAATTCCACCGATCAAACCACCTGCAATGGCCTGCTTGGCAGCAGTTTCATTATCTTCACCTGTGGCCTTAGCTGCAATATACGATGCTCCTGCGCTAATAAGTGCTTTACCGCCCACTATAGCTGCTGCACCAATACAGAACCCAGCACATGCTACGTTCCCTGTTACGTCAACGTAGTTGAAAGGATCGCCGTTAACATAAGCATAGTGGTTTAAACCGCCACCAAATCCAATCGGGTCCTTGGTGGTCCAACGTCCGATTTTCGGATCATAGTCCCGCGCCCCGAACCGGACGAGGTTGGTATCCCGGTCATATATACCGCCAGCATACCCGAACGGCTGGAACCCTGGATTGGTATCGTTCGTGACATTGCCCCAAGCGTCATAGTCGAGCCTTTGGGCAACTTCTCCGCTTTGAGCGTTCACGACCAAGCGCACGCTACCAAGGTGATCGCTGATGACGCGGTAGTTGACACCGTCCTTGATCATGTAGCTCGGAACGTGGCCTTTGTCGGCGTACACGAACCGCGCTTTGATCTGGTTGTTTCCGTCCAGCTCCGCCACCGGATTCAACTGCCCCTGGTACAGGAACCCTTGCTCCAACTTGCCATTGCGCAGTTTGCCTACTCTTCGGTTCTGACCATCGATCACGTACTCGATGTTGGTGCCATCCAGTAACGTGACACCTCTCAGATTCGAGAATGCGTCGTAGTCGTAATACGTCGCTTCGTTTGTGGCTGTGTCGGTCTTTTCCGTCAGCTCACCATTGGCCGTATACCTGTATTCATTGTCCTTGTACCCAATCAGCCGGTCCTGTGCATCATAAGTCGCAACCGGTGCGCCGTCTTCATGCGTTCGGTTGCCGTTGGCGTCGTAGGCCCAGGTTTGCACCGGGGTGCCGTTTTCCTGCACGCCGATCAGTCGGTTGCGCTCGTCGTAGTCGTACGCATATTGCGTGGTGGCGCTTCCCAGGGTCTCGGTTTTGCCGGTGATCTGGCCCGCGTCGTCCCGTTGCAGGGTGTAGCTGTACAGGTTGGTGCTGTTGACCTGGGCATTATAGGTCTGCAGTTCGCCGAAGGCTGTGTAGCCGTGGCTGGTGGCGGCTTGTTGCAGTTGGGTGCTGTTCAGCCGGCCGTTGTCGGCTACGTAGCTCAAGCTTAAGACCCCCGTCTGGGTGAGTTGTCCGTCCCGATTGTAGCTGAATGACAAGCTGCTGCCATTGATGCTTTGTTGGGCGGGCTCGAAGTAGGCGTTGTATTGGTACCCGAGGGTACCGGATACCAGACCACTTGATTGGATCTGGGTGACCAGGGTGCCGTCGTATTCGAAGTTCAGCTGTTGCCCGCCCGGTGCGGTGAGAGTTTTCACCTGCCCGCTGTTGATGGCGTCGCTTAGGCCGTAGTAGGTGTAGCTGGAACCAATGGGGTCAGA
>NZ_AUIH01000126.1 GCF_000423605.1 Saccharospirillum impatiens DSM 12546 | reverse complement strand
TGACACCAAGACTTTGGAAAGAACGCTTCGCTGCTGATCCGAGGCAATCAGATCTTTATATGGCCTGCAACCACTCCGTAGAATGACCGGTTACAGTATCAAAGCCATGAACGGTCAGAGCACCACTGTCACCAACGGCGACCTGCAACTGCAAGTACAGTCCGGCGCTGCCATTCATCAGATAAATGGCAACATTCACATTCAGGGCAATGGCAATGGCGACATTCTACTGAAGCAAGGTGACGGCGGCGTTAAAATCGATCCCAGTGGCAACATTAAACTGTTCGGGAAGAAGGTCACCTTGAATGGCCAGAACGGCGTTATTTTTAACGGCGAGGTGCACTATGAGGTTGGGGCTGGGAATGAACCAGAGGAAGGCCCAGCCATCAACACCCCCGAGATTCCGCGTACTGAATCGCTCGAACTCGACGGTATACCACCTGTTGAAGTTTCGCCCCATGCTTACGAACGTGACACCCGGGCCCATGATGAGAATGCCCGGGAATGGGTCAGCCTGGCTGTCACTGACGAGGCTAACCAACCGATACCACACGCCGACGTAGTGGTCACACGGGAAGATGGTACTGAAATTCTGGCGCGAGCCGACGAGCAGGGCTACCTGCGTTTGCAAAAAGACGGCCTCAAAGGCGCCACGGCCGAAGTGCTGTACCACAGTATCAAGGAGTGAACGATGTCCACAAGAACCGTCCGATACGATGAATGCGTGATTTCCATAGCGACGGAAGCCGGCGTGTCTGTCGACACCCTGATGCAGCATCCCGAAAACCAGGCACTGCTGGAACCCCGACACCGGTCTGGCTGCCTGGCGCCTGGCGACGTTCTGACGTTGCCGGAACAACAGCGTGGTCGCCCACTGGCGCTGAACGAACATACTGAGTTGCCGGTTCGGAAACCCCGGTTCCGACTCGCCGTGACTCTCTACCAGGAAAACCAGGAACCCCTGGCCAACCAGGAAGTGCGTTTCGTTTGGCCTGATGGGCCCAGTCCCCTGATCGGCGAGACAGATGCCAATGGGGTTATCCGCTTTCAACTCCCACTTAACTGTCGCGCCGGCTTGCTCGCCTACGAATACGATAACGCCGTTACCTTTCAACCGATTACCCTTGGTACCCTGTTGCCCTATGAGACGCCCACAGGGAAAATTCAGCGCTTGTGTGCCCTGAAGGGTCAGGCGGTTACACCTAATGCGGTTTCAGTAACAGCAGAGCAAAGCGAGATACTGGTGCAAGCAGCCGCACAGGACGCCGGGCAAGAGCCGGGCGCATTTGAAACTCTTTTGAAAGGCAAATCTGACTTATGACAATCCCAAAATTGGTTCAGCAGGCGGCCTTGATCGTGTTCTGCAGTGTCGTGAGTGTGGCTTGCCAGGCGGATGAGCCCAAGCCTCTGCCTGAGTTGCCCTTGACGGTGGAGGGAATAGAGGCATTTGCTGACCCTGGGGATGTAGAGTTGTTGAATAGTATGACTTATTTTACAAAAACTTCTAAGGAGTATCTGTATCGCAATTCATCAATTCTGGAGTACTTGCAGCCAATTTATAATGACGAAGGTATCGTGCCTTGGTTATATCCGGGCGTTATAGTTAAGTCTAGGGATAAAATAGAATCAGAAACTTGGATCACTGAACATAGACAATCCCCAGGTTCAGCCAATCCAATCTGGACTCGCGACGGGCGCCTTTTCTATAGAAGCTTTATCGAAGTAACAAGAAGTGATGTGGACGTTATTAATCAATTTGAAGAGCTGTCTATCCTCGGGATAATTGATACCGTTGAATCGCCGTTCGATATCAACTGGATAAGTACTAAGCTGCCGCTAAGAGCATTCCATTTACATGCTCCTGATATAGTGAGCGCGAGCTCGGTCTGCCAATATCCACAGATACAGTTTATCCGGTACATTAGTTCAGGTCTTAACGGTGAATTTAACACTGCTGGTTGTTCGGCTGAACTAGAAACTCTACTCGTAACCCATAGCAACGTGGAAAACCTGACCGTAACCCAGCTTCCTGCTTTGGGTACGTTGAACCTCTTTGGTAGCGATATCAAACAGCTTCAAGTAGATGGCGAAACACTCCCGAACCTAAAAAGTATATTGCTGGGCGAAGCGAGTGTGCCCTCCGATATGTCTCGTGTTCATTTACCTGAAGGCCTGGTTCAATTGCTGATGCTCCGGGTAACCGATAACGACCTGTCGCAATTGGTGCTTCCAGAGAATCTGCAATATTTGGACCTGCCCGCAGCTCAATTGGATGACTACAGCTTCAT
>NZ_AUIH01000125.1 GCF_000423605.1 Saccharospirillum impatiens DSM 12546 | reverse complement strand
TAGAACACCTGCTGCCTTGGAACGTGCCGTTGAAACGCATGGAGTAGAGGTGGCTACGTTGGGGGGAGTCAAGGGGCTGATTTATTGGCGCTTACAAAATCTCTGTGTAAAATTTCTTTGAGATTACGTAGCTATTTACGACCAACTCAGGGACTAAGGGATTCCATTCCATACGATAATTCCTCTCGTTTGACGAAAGCGAAGCTAAGCGGCGGCCGACAGGGACGTCCGGTGGACCGTCGCTAGGCCGAGAACGTACTTGAGCGATTGGTTATGCATTGGTACCTGCGGTACGAAGCTTTCGAAATACCTTGGCCATCAAGTCGCTACCTAGAATCAGGGCTAACGATAAGGCCATTACTGCAAACCAACCATAATTTAGCGAGGCTTGCGAACTCAGCTGAGTTAGCAAAACACTCGAAGAGCGAACGAACCAATAAACGCCTATCAAAAATACTCCAGCGGCCACGACTCCACTCTCCGGAACTATTGGCCCAGGTTCGTCGGACGGAAGTGCAGCCTTGGAGATTTTTGGCGCTCTAAACCACAAAATAATACCGATACCGATAGGCACAGAGACGCCTGCCGCTAAGAACCCAATATACGGCGAATTTGGACCGCTGAATGCGTCAGTAACCAATGCCAGTGGGGCGTAACCTCCTACAGTGCTAAAGACTAGATAGGCGGCAAACACTTTTATGACGATCTCGATGAGTTCTCTCATAGTTCCTTAACCATAACGTTCGGAGATGCGGAAAGTTACCCGTTCAGCGTGCAATTTGTCCGACAGCCTGCGTTTGTTATGGATCTTCATTAAGTCGCTTTTTCATGTGATAAAGCATGGTGCCTATTGGGCGATCTTCAAGCACACCATAAACCTCATACCCCAATTTCTCATAAAATCCCTTAGCCTCCATAGTTTTTAAGAATGAAACAACAGCTCCATTTTTAGCACCAAAATCTTCTGCTCTATACATAAGCTGCGAACCTAATCCATTGCTTCGTTGATTGCTTGAAACCCAAAGCGTATCAATCTCAAGGCCATTCCAGTAACAGTTTGCTAGAATACCACCTAGTAATTCTCCGGTCTCAGATCGAGCACTTACCATAAAAACCTTATCATCAGATTCAGGTGGTAAATGAGGAAGCCCACTTTGTGAAAAAGAGAAGAACTTTTTTGTCAGTTCCTCTACTGATTCAGGGGGTGGTGGACTAACAAATTCGATATTCATATCCTGGTGATCCATAACGCCTAGCTCTGGGGCTGCATGGAGCGCAACGTAATGCAGTCTCTAGCAGCAACTTGTTACATTTTTGTTTACTGCTGCCTCTATTTCTTCATTAATCTGAGAAAGAGGCAGGATGAGAGCTTTTAGTCAATCTGTGAACAGATAGAGATTATACTTATCTTTTTCAACAGACCGTATACCTTGCCAAGAAAAAGTAGATGAACACAAGCCATTTGACTCAGTAATCCCAGAATCCGATATTTCGAATTCCCATTTACCGAGAACACTTCCTTTATCATCTGTTGCTGATGAAACGTAGAGGCGCATATAAATTTTCTGCCAAACATTAACGAAAACAAACCAGATGCTAAATGCTGTTAGAGCCCGATTGAGGTGTGCGTAGTTATTACAGCAACTATTGTCGTAGACTGAATACATTTCTAAAGCAAAGAACACTAGAAAAAACCAATAGAGAATATTGAACAGGGTAACTTTCCATTTAATTCCTGGTGCCTGATGGATTCTGGCCATCGCAAACCTATTGAAATGCCGGAAATCATCTTTTTCTAAGTGAATCGTGAACTTCATACTTTTCCTAAAATGTAACGCTCTGAATAGGCCGCCGTTTGGAGCTCACATGTCTCGACTTCCGGACTCCATTTCTCGATGCTCCGTAGCAGGTACGCAGACAGACGCAGCCTGAAATCCTCGGCAGAAAGAAACGGAAGCTCATCGTAGTGCGCGTCCAAATACTCGTCGCTCACATTTGACGGGGGAAACTCCCTCCGGATTTTTTGGTCGAGATCAAGGAGCTCACCACTTGATATGGCCACGACACCTCCGAAGCAATCTAACACTAGTCGTGAGCCGCGCTGTCTTCAGCGTCGCACTCGACGACTTGGTTAGGTACCCTTTTCTCGAAGACTTTGCACAAGTTAGAGAAATACGCGAGCCCGATCAATAGCCCTTCTAGGGCCTGTTAACACTAATCAGCTTGTCCGCTATCAGTGAGAAATTTATAAAGAACCTAAAAAGCACATCCAATTTGTCGAATCGACTGAAGA
>NZ_AUIH01000124.1 GCF_000423605.1 Saccharospirillum impatiens DSM 12546 | reverse complement strand
CTGTCAGGGAGTTGGTGAAAAATCTGTGCAATCAGGAAAAGTCAAAAAAAACCTGTCAAGCCTTTTTTGATATTATTTCGCTGAATAGTTACAAAATATCATTCTGTAAGGTCGCTCAATCGCAGTAAGTACCTGGCCGATGGAAAAGGTGCGAACCCATTCATCGAACTTCTGGCCGTTGAACCAGAGTTGCACAACCGGAAGGGAGAAAATGCGTTGCTGAGCACAAATGGATTCAGCTTCGTTTTGGCAATCCAGGTAAAGCAGAGCGACTTCCGGGAAGCGGTCTGCAATGGCTCGCTCAAGTTGGGGTTTAACGACCTGGCATACGCCGCAGCGCTCACCACCAAATAGAACTAACAGGGCGGGGTGTTCAATCAATGCCTTGTCGAATTGCCCCTGACTGGTAACCGGTATCATGCTTGAGCTTCCTGCGGTGGCGGGTTTATTGCCAAAGATACTAGACGTTGAGGTTTTTGTCCCGACCAACTAACAGCACACCCATCGTAGTGAGGTTTGAAAAAAACTAGTTGGCCGTGGCACCCACACCAAAGGTCACGCTCCCGATTCGCTCATAGCCACCCGGGACTGCTTGCCGGATAAAATCACCAGAACTCCCATTAGGATCAACGATGCAAGCACAACAATGGACGAAATGGCCAGAACCGGCTCCAATGTGTCTGGGGGAATCAGCCCCTGGTACATAAGGAAGAGACCGCTGATCATGCCCAGCGTTCCAACGTGGTGTAGCACGAACTGCCATTGGCTGAGACCTGTTGCGCCGTTGGGTAGCCAAAGTTTATGGACAATGGCGTAGATGACCGACAGGAGAAAGCCGACCAGCATGATGTGCGCATGAGTTACGTGTTGCACATGGATGTGGCTGGCCGCCATATACAGGCCGAGGCACATTCCCAGTGTGCCGTACAACAGCCCGCTGAGTAGAAAGGATCGGTCAAGCTGGTTCATGTCGTGCTCCTTGTGTCGATTTAGTCGGATTCTCATCTGAATGAGTGGGCTCTGGAGCCGCAACTTTGCTAACCGGAGCCTTGAGCTATACTGACCCGACGGGGGTCATGGCGCTGGTCAAAACTGGCATCGTGTTTGGGGTAAACGTGCACGGAGGCATGAAAGTGACGACACTAGAGTGGATAAACTCGGCGGATATCCCGGCGAAAGACCGTTTCGATTATGTTCGGGAAGAAATTTGGCTCAAGCGCAATGGTATGGATGTCGCGGTCGCGGCTACCGAACAGATTGACTTTCAGTGCCTGGCGCTGGCGCTGCCCGGCTTGCATGTGCAGCGAGTTGCCATGAGTGCCGCTGAAATTTATCGAACTCGATCTCAGGCCATTCAAAGCCACGATTCCATGGCATTGGTGTCCTGGAATGTTGGTCCGGTACACATTGAGTGCGACGACAGCCAGGCCCGTTTACAGAAAGGCCAGGCCATGTTGCTGGCCTCTTCTGTGCGTAGCCGGTCGGTCATGCCAGCCTCTGAATTCGTTTGCCTCAGCCTGGATACAGAACGATTATGGCGCTTGTTGCCACGGCCGCCATTGCCCGGTGTCGTGGCGTTGGAAACCTCCCCTCTGTTTTGCTTGCTAACGCAGTATCTCGCCGGATTGCTGAACAACGACTCATTGATGCAATGTCTGGAGACCCTGGAGCAGGACATGGTTGCGGCGCAGGTGTTTGAGCTGGCAGCTGCATGCCTGAGCCGGGGCACGCGAGATTGGCATGAGCGATTCAGCGATGCCATGCACCTGGAGCATTATCAGCTCGCACGTCGGCTGATTGAGCAACGACTGGCTGAACCCGAGTTAACGGTGGCTGACATTGCTCGTCAATTGGGGGTGTCGTTACGTTACCTTCAAGGGGTGTTTCAGGAGCGCGGAGAGACCTGTCGGAGCGTCATTCGTCGAGCTCGGCTTGCGCGTGCCTGTGACCGATTGCAGATGCCTGAGTGGCAGTCTGCGTCGATCATCCGCATTGCTCTGTCGGTTTGGTTTTCTGATCACTCGCACTTTACCAAGTGTTTTAAACACCAGTTTGGGCTCTCTCCGCGAGCGTTTAGGGAAAGACAAAAATGGACTGTGTAGACACCCATCGTTACAGTTTGTAATTGTGATGGGTGTCCAGAACAAGCTGATCGCAGTGTAGAGTAAGAGCAGTTCGCTACTACTCGGGAGTGTGTCCATTTAGGCCCTTAATAAGGCTCTTCGTAAATTCTTGTGGAATTCCAGTATAATCGAGGCCTGACCGCACCAGATTCTTAAGGAGCCATGTCTGTGGAAATCGAAGATCATT
>NZ_AUIH01000123.1 GCF_000423605.1 Saccharospirillum impatiens DSM 12546 | reverse complement strand
GCTGTTTTGGTAGCAGCTGACTGATGATTTTGAATTGATCGGTTGTAATTTCCATGCTGAAATTCTATCAAAAATAGTGTTAACAGGCCCTAGTAGCACCATTAAAGTATCAAGAGTAGCTACAACGGCAGTCGTTACCACCGGTCCATCCAGCAGGCTAAAAGGAAGTAGCAGCAGGACGCTTAAGGTGAAAAGAGCGCGAGCCCAAGTTTGGAAGAATAGCAGGCCAATCTGCCCGACAAGGGAAGCTAGAGCTATTCCTGCGCTGATCGGCCAAAACCCATGAAAGGACGCATCTTGTAGCACTTTCATCAGTTCCGGCGACATATCTGGAGAAAGGTAGCTTACCGCAACTATTTGGAGCACCAGTAGCAATAGGCTCGCCCCAACAATAAGTCTGAAGGTGGTCTTATTCATGCTTTCCTTGTCACTTAACGTTTATTGCTGATGCTAGGAACGAGTTCCAAGCCCACTCTTGCTAGGTAGCTATTCCACATAACCTTTAAACCGATATCTATTGCTTCCGAAAAACCTAGGCTTAATTACTGCCATTCTAACGGTTTCTCCCTGTTTATAAAATGTAGATCGACGTATATATGACCTAACCAATTGGCCGTCATCCAATCTAACCATGAGAAAAAGCCTATCACCTTCATCTGAAGGCACTCCAGTGATTGACTCTACAACCCCTGAAATTTCATAGATTTCGCCGAAGTTCTTATTGACCAAAGGTAAAAAGCCAAGAATCACGAGCACCACAATGGCAAAAAATATTGCCAAGGAGTTCTCCTTTAGGATATGTAGCCTGATTTTTCGGTTAATATCACTCATATTTGAGACATACTACTTAACGTTTCAGATTAGGGGCGGCCAACTTGCTGGACGGCCCACTACACTTGATTGTTATAGAGCCCTGCTGGTTTGCTTCAGCCACTCTGGCAACACTTGGTTAAACCAAGCCATATATTCATCTGTTCGTTGATTCTTGTTATCGTGCAAAATATTGATAACTTCAACAGCAATCCAAACCTTTGCCACTAGCGTCTGCTGAACCATATCGGCTAATGCAATTGTACAAGTTTCGTTCGCAGCTAGGTAACGCTTGCAAAACTTTTTAACCTGCACGGGATTAGACATACCTGGAAGTAGAGGAGCTAGGTCAATTGCTGGAGAGCCAAGACAGAACCGTTCCCAGTCAAAAAGCACAAACTCTCCAGAATTACGTTTGCCCCAGTTTCCGATGTTAGAGTCACCAGAGATTGGACCGATGGGTTGAAATATAGTCTCGCGGTGTTCAAAAAAGTGTTGAAAGTACTGCTTCGAACGAGCTCTAGCTTCCCTATTTAGCTTGCTAAGTGCCTTTTCAGTGCACTCATCTGACCAGGCAAGCTCAAAAAGTCGACTGTCTTCAACTGAAATCGGTGCAGTATGCAACTTTACTAAGGCCCTAACTATATGCGCTGAGCTCCACTCTTCGGAGTCAAGCAGTGTTGGGAGGTACTCGATAACTAATGTGCTTTCACCCTCTGTGGCCAGCAAGTGTGGTGCTGATATTTGAGAAGCATGTGACTGATGCATCACCGATTTGTAGAAGTACATCTCTGTTGGACTAACACCAGTTTTGCGGATGGCTTTTGTTCCCTCGAAATAAATTGTCGAGACAGAAGCTTTACCCATGTTTGCCAATTCAACTGTATTCATTATCTACACTAGAACCATAACGCTTGCAGCATGTGCGCGCTGTTTTTGCGCGTAGCATGCCTGCACTTGTTATCACTTTACTAGCTATAGTACGCATAAGCTATTAGACCACTGGTGAAAGGAGCTGCGTAAATGGCAACAAACCCTAAAAATAGTACCAAACCCTCAGTACCGCGTGTTTTGACTAAATAGTAAGGTAAGACTACCGGCCAAACAAAGTATAGATATGCACCGAATTCAAAGGGAGCTTCAAATTCCGACTGTTTTGGTTCTTTCAAAGCCCATATGGCTACAAAAATGGCGAATGAAAAGCCCAAATTTTATCAGTTGCGGCCGATACTTCTTGTTGCTGCAAATTCAGACTGATTTGTACGAAAGAGTAAGCCAAACATAAAAGAAGCAGAACCCAAACTATTTTTGTGTGTAATCGTTCCATCGTTACCTTTGTGTGTTAACGCCAGCCATAAGCGGCGCGCTGATAAGGGGTGCCCGCAGGGCATGTACTGATGCGTTTGGTTATACATTTGTTTTTCTGGCTCTTCGTAGTTTCCTGTGGAAATCCAGTATAATCAGGACTTGATCATACCGAATTTACGGGGAGTCTTTCTGTGGAAATCGAA
>NZ_AUIH01000122.1 GCF_000423605.1 Saccharospirillum impatiens DSM 12546 | reverse complement strand
TGCGTATTACTGCGAACGTGAACACCGATTTTTACGTTACGTGAACACCCCATCCCTGCCGCTTGTTGGATTTTCCTTTTTACCTTAGGTGTTCACGTACTGGCAACTTTTACCGTTTTTTTCCGCAGCGACTCTCCTTTCAGTACCAGCTTGTGTGCGTTGTGCAGCAGGCGGTCCAGGATGGCATCCGCCAGGGTTGGATCTCCGATCACTTCATGCCAGTGCTGAGCCGGCAGTTGACTGGTAATGATCGTACTGCCGCGATCGTGGCGATCCTCCAGTACTTCCAGCAGGTCCGTTCGCTGGGCTCGTTTGAGTACTTCCAAGCCCCAGTCGTCGATGATCAGGATGTCCGCTTTTTGCAGTTGGGTGAGCAACTGTCCATAGCTGCCGTCGGCGTGAGCGATGGTGAGCATCTCGAACAGCCGTGAGGCGCGGAAGTACCGCACGCTAAGACCGCGCTCACACGCGGCCTGGCCCAGTACGCAAGCCAGGTAGGTTTTACCCGTCCCGGTCGGGCCTTCAATGAGCACGTTGCGATGGTGATGCACCCAGTCGTAACTGAGCAGTTGCGCCACGGTGTCTTTCGACAGGCCCCGGCCAGCGCTGTAGTTCAGGTCACTGGCATGGGCGCTGACACGCAGCCGGGCCTGCTTCAACAGCCGGGTGATCTTGCGCTGATCGCGCACCGTCAGTTCGCTGTTGACCAGTAGGCTCAGTCGCTCGATGAAGCCCAGTTCACTGTAGGTGGTTGGCTGGGATTGTTGCTGTTGCAGGGCATCGACCATACCGGTCAGACGCAAGCTATTCAGTTGGGTAATGAGGGTTTGCATGGGGGTTAGTCCTTAATGTCTCAGTGGTAATAGTCAGGCCCGCGTACATGATCATGCACTAGGGGCAGTTCTGATTGGGTGTGGGCGTCGCCTTCCGGCAAGGGCGTATTGTCGAGCCCCTTGCTGAGCATGGTATTGATGCTTTTGTAGGTCATGGCCTTATGCAACCGTGCACGCTGGCAGGCCCGTTCGAGCCGTTCCGGCGTGTATTTCTTGGCCAGACTCAGCAGCCCCAGGCAGGCGCGATAGCCATGCTCCGGATGCCGTCGGGCACTGAGCTGATGTTCGACCACATAGGTGGTGTGTTCGCCAATGCCCGCGGCCCAGCTCAGGAACCGCTTCGGCGACCATTCCTGATGCCGCAGGTGAGCCTTGGCCATATGCGCGGGGTCGGTCGTATGACCGCCGCCATACACCCTGGCATGCTGGGCCACTTGTTTCTGGCCATGGAAGAGGGTGATCAGGTGCTCGTCGGCCTGGACCCGGACCACTTGCTTTACCAACTGGTACGGGACGGAGTAGAAGTGCTGATCGTAGGCAACGTGATAGTCCAGATGCACCCGGGCCTGTTTGATGTCGCGATAGACATAGGGCTGTTCGGGTAACGGCCGTAACGCGGGCTGATCCAACTGGGCAAAGACCGACGCCCGGCTGCCGGGGCGTTGCTTGAACGGACGTTGGTTCAGGTCGTCCAACAGCAGGCGGATGGCTTGGTTCAGTGAGGCCAGACTGTGGAAGGTCTGGTGGCGCAAGCGCATCATGATCCATCGCTCAACCACCTGCACGCCAACCTCGGCCTTGGCTTTGTCCTTCGGCTTGTAAGGCCGGGCCGGGATGATCGCCACACCATAGTGCTCGGCCAGTTGCTGGTAGCTGGGGTTTAGCTCAGGCTCGTAGCGACACGCCTTGGTGACGGCGCTTTTGAGGTTATCGGGGATAACCACCCTGGGCACGCCCCCCAGGAAGGCGAAGGCTCGGGCGTGTGCGTTTAACCAGTCCGGCAGGCTCTGGCTCCAGGTGGCTTCGGCGTAGGTGTAAGAACTAGCACCCAGTACCGCGACAAACACCTGGGCCGTGCGGATTAACCCGCTGCTGGGGTTCACGACCGGCAAGGTGGGACCGCAGTAGTCCACGAACAGCTTCTCCCCAGCGTGATGGATCTGTCGCATGCTGAGCTGCTGGGTGCCGCGCCAGGCTCGGTACAAGACCGTGAAGCGGGAGTAGCTGTAATGCTCCGGATGCGCCTCGGCATACTCCTCCCAGAGCAACTGCAGCGTCATGCCCTTGCGTTTGAGCTCCTGGTGTATGTGCTGGAAGTCGGGTTCGGTAAAGGCCAGTGTAGCGACCACGTGCTTCTCGGGCTGGAGCTGCTGAAGCAGCACCTGATCGCTCAGGCTGTCCGGCAATGGCCAGCCCAGCTTCAAGGCTTCGGCACGTTTGACGTATTTGGAGACAACGCCCACCGAGAGCTGCTGGCTGCGTGCAATCTGCCGGATAGAGAGCTCGGC
>NZ_AUIH01000121.1 GCF_000423605.1 Saccharospirillum impatiens DSM 12546 | reverse complement strand
GTAACCGGTCATTCTACGGAGTGGTTGCAGGCCATATAAAGATCTGATTGCCTCGGATCAGCAGCGAAGCGTTCTTTCCAAAGTCTTGGTGTCAGATCCTGAACCTCTTTCGCCGGGTGATCACCAACACGCAGTAGCACATCAGTCAGATAGACGTAGGGGTTGATATCGTGCAGCTTGCAGGTAGTGATCAGGCTCTGGATCACACCCACGTGCTCGGCGCCCAGTTCTGACCAACAGAAGAGCCAGTTTTTACGGCCCATCGGTATCGGCCTTAGAGCACGCTCCAGATGATTGGTATCCATTGGCACATCCGGCTCTTCCAGGAACACGCGCAGTTCGTGTTCACGCCGACGCACATAGCCCAGCGCTTTAGCCAGTGGATCTTTTGGCAGCAGGTCTGGGCGATGCAACTGCTCATGGCACCATTCAAAGAAGGCATCAACGACCGGCTTGCAGTACGTCAGGCGGTATTCGCGTCGCTTCTTCAAGCTCAGTTCAGGCTGTTGTTTCAGTTCATCGTCCAACTGATACAGTTTGCCGATATAGTCCAGGGCCTGGGCCACCGCTTCCGGTTCACTTTCTTCGGCGGCGATGAACTGCCGTCGGCTGTGCACCCAGCATTGGGCCTGCGTGAGGTTCTGGTTCTTTTGAACATAGCTGGTATAGGCCGAGTGACCATCACTCAGCAGCGTGCCCTGGAAGCTTTTCCCCAGTACGGTTTCAATGTGTTGTCGGCCCCGGCTTTTGGAGAAGGTAAAGACCACTTCATCCTGTTCGCCGTAAAGTGGCCAGAACCAGGCTTGGTTCATCTTGCCTTTGCCGGTTTTGCCGGCCTTGATCGGCGTCTCGTCCATCGCCAACACCCGGCTGAGCAAGACGTTCTGTAACTGCGCGGCGACGATTGGTTTGAGCAGATCAATGGCGCGCTTGACCAGGTTGGTCAGGGTCGCCCGACTTAGGGTGATACCCGCCTCGGTCAGACGCTGATGTTGGCGATACAGCGGCAGGTGGTACTGGAACTTGTCCACCATCAGTCCAACGAGCAGGCTGACATCGGCCACACTGCGATCCAGTACGTTGTCCGGTGCTGGGCTTGGCAAGGGTTGTTCAGCCCCTTTGAGTTTGAACACCGGACGTTGATATTCGATGATGACGTAGCTGGCCGTGCGTTGCGCCACCCGGAAAGTGGACTTGCTGCCGATGATCTCGTATTGATCGGCCTCAGGGCCGGTCAGCTCCGAGGGCGTCAACTGGATGACCTCGACCGGTACGCTGTCGTCGAAGCGCAGACCGGTGTCGTTGACGCAGTCTTCTGGACGTTGTTTTTTGGCAGTGCCCCGAGACTGCTTTGAGGCCTCGCTCTGATCGGTTTTAGATGGGCTTTCGGCCGTAGCGGTTGCCGCCAACAGCGAGATCTGATCCGGGTGGCCAATCAGGGAGCGCTTTTCGGACTTCTGACCGAAGACCTGATTCTTCAGCCAGTCGAGCTGGCGTTTCAGCTCCTTGTTTTCCTGCTGCAACCGGGCATTCTGCCGAGCTATTTCGCTCGGATCAGAGGGCACAGTTTCCGTGTTGGTAGCAGGTTTCGACATGGCTGCCATTGTACCAGATCGACCTTCAGGCAGCGTGTCGATAGCGCTTAAACTGTTTGTACTTCTGGACTTCAATGCCTTCGATCAGCAGTTGTAAATCGGCCCAGCTCAGCGGTTTTTGCCCACGGGCATGGGGGCGCACCTGGAACTGCCCCTGCTCCAGGCGCTTGCTCCAGATGCAATACCCAGATGGTTCAAAATACAGCACCTTCATCTGCGTCTTGCGCCGGTTGACGAAGACAAAATATTCACCGCTCAACGGGTTGTGCTGCATCTGGTTCTTGATCAGAGCGCTGAGCCCGTTGAATGACTTGCGCATGTCGGTGGGCTGAGTGCACAACCAGATCCTGGCCTGGCTGCCAGGGGCGAACATCAGGGCTGACTCAGTCGAAGTTCAACACCATTGCCCAGGCTGAGCACGATGTGCCAGGGTCTATCGGCATCACTCGGGTTGCCGGGATTCGGCGAAAGAGCGCTCAGATCAATGAACGACGGTTCAGGCTTCGTTTCTGGACCGGGTTCGGAAGTCTCCAGGCGCTGACGCCATTTGTAAAAACTGGCTGGACTGACTGAATGCTCGGAACAGAACGTTGGGACGGACAAGCCGGATTGTTGTTGCTGTTCGATCAGGGATTGCCATTGTGATCGGGTTCTACGCTTGGCCATGATTGCCTCGGACGTCGATGAATGAGGCTTGAGATTATCGCGCGGGAAGGCTCAGTAGAATGACTCCCTAAAATGAACGCTTAC
>NZ_AUIH01000120.1 GCF_000423605.1 Saccharospirillum impatiens DSM 12546 | reverse complement strand
AATGCTCTTCGATTTCCACAGAAAGACTCCCCGTAAATTCGGTATGATCAAGTCCTGATTATACTGGATTTCCACAGGAAACTACGAAGAGCCCAAATTATAGATGTTCCAGATGATAAGGGTGGAAAATGTTCTGCTGAACCAAAGACCGAAGTGTCCCCGCTGGGGCCTTCGGACGGTGAGGTACAGGCTATGCAACCCAAGTTAGAAGGTTATGAAACAGCACGATTGAGGTTCTTTCGCGATCTTTATGAAAGTGAGCGTATGCGAATCCTCGTCGAGTTAGACGCCCTTCCCGGAAATTCAGATGAACGTATGACGCAAGATCTGGAGCGCAGGCTGCTAGACTATCTTGTGCGAAGTGGAAAGCTGAATGCGGTAGAAGATATGATAGACAGATTAATTCGCGAGCGGAAAGACGGAGTAAGATAATGAATTCAATGGCACGTCACATGCGAATATCGAATGTCGCCGTAAGCGATGAAGATGTTGACTCCCGACAGTCTGCTGCGACCAGCCTTGCAACCAAGTGGGGCAAGGTGAAAAATGTCTCAGCTATAGTGGCTAAGGTGGAGGAGGTTGCAGAAGCTCTAGGAGGCGACGGATCTCCATCTCAGACTCTAGGCGAAGAAGTAGAAGCGGTTATTCAGAAAACTTCATCCTCATACCTATTTGAGGAGCGTCCGCTCGATATTGGTATTTGCGCAGGAGTTGCGATGATTTCAATGTTTGACCGCAAAAGAAACAGCGGTGGTAAGTGGCTAATAACAGATGTATACGCTGTTGCGCTGTGGTCTGCTCTTGGATATCAACCCGCACTCAAAGATGAACGGCGTGAGAGCCTCCGTCGTGAAGTTATATCCGCAGCTTCTAACTGGGCAAAGAGTGCTGCCGAAAAAGAGAGGTTGCGAATAGACGTTCCAGATCCTGCTACGGTAGAGATTACTATTGGCGAGGACGAAAAAGCGAAGAACAATGTCAACGAAGCTATGATGAGCACGGTAGACGCGTTGCGCTATAATGCGACCTTGGATCGAGAGGAGCTCGACTTCTTGTGGTGGGCACAGCTTGGGCGTAGTCGACTTTTAGATAGGCAGCTTTTGGAAATTAAAGAACCGACACGTATTGTTGCCGAAGGGGTGGAAGGTGCTAAGCTGCTTCGCCACCTACCTTGTGAAGTGCATCGCGAAATCGTTCTTAGAACTCTGGATCAAGATCCAGAGCTAGATCTAACCGAACTTCTTGCTGCAATAGGAAGTGACCGAGCAACACTTGGTAAACCTTTTTTGGAAGGCAACGTGGCTGAATATTCATTTGTATTCCCTTTACTCCACGCCTTGGCTACCGGTGAGGCACGGGGCGCTGGAGCAACTGTTAAACGACGAGTCTCGGAGTGGGGCGAGCGAACCTTATTAGAGGCCTGCTTTGTCAGAATGTTGTCGGATGGAGCAGGGAAGTTATGACCGGGTCATGTTCATATGATGGATGCACCGTTGATGATACGGGTGCCTGCGCACTTGAACGAGACCCTTCACTCTGTGCCAATCTTGTGGCTAACAAGGTAGTCGACGAAGCACCTGAGGACGCTGATGATGTTGAAATAGAGTTGCAGTCTGTTGACGGGCCGGGTAACCCTGTGCTCAAGCAACCTATTTACGATGTCGATCTTCCTTCAAGTCGACCTCTCGGATTGAAAGATTTAAATGCATTGATGGGGTCTAGATACGTTAACGTGGTTGGAATCCTTGGAGACCCCGAATCAGGCAAGACGGCTTGTCTGGCAAGCCTATACTTGCTTGTCTCACACGCGAAATTAGAGGGGTGGTCTTTTGCAGATAGTAAGAGCTTGACGGCCTTTGAGGAGATCGCACGCGGCGCCCGAGATTGGAACGAAGGCAAGGCCCCAGAACAGATGACCGTCCACACAGAATTGTCGGATGACCACAGTCCTGGCTTTCTACACCTCAGGCTGGTCAGGGAATCAGATCAAAGGCGCATAGATTTCGCGCTTCCCGATATGCCGGGGGAGTGGACGCAGGCGTTAGTGAGTACAGCCCAATCAGATCGCCTGAACTTTATTAAATCAGCTGAAACAATTTGGGTCGTCCTCGATGGTCGCTCATTAGTTGATGTCGAAAAGCGTAATGGCCTTTTGGCTAGAGTTGGTCAATTGGCAGGTCGATTGAGAACTATGCTAGAAGGCTATTCGCAACGATTGATAGTTGTGGTGACTCATCGTGACTCTCAAGTTATCGACGATCGAGTTAGCATTCGTTTAAAGAGTGCACTTAAAAGACATAGCGAGCATATAGAGGTAGTGAGTATCGCTCCTTTCTCAGATAATCCTAATTCAGTGCCAGCAGGGTTTGGTATATCGGAACTTATGAAAATGACTGCAGAGAACAGAATCGACCGTCCGACTTTCTGGCAATCTAGCGAGCCGGACACTGACGGACGATTGTTCCTCAGCTATAGGAGAAGCCGATGAGTCGTTCTATAATTTTGGCTCTTCGTAGTTTCCTGTGGAAATCCAGTATAATCAGGACTTGATCATACCGAATTTACGGGGAGTCTTTCTGTGGAAATCGAAGAGCA
>NZ_AUIH01000119.1 GCF_000423605.1 Saccharospirillum impatiens DSM 12546 | reverse complement strand
TTCTTTCGAAGGCTTTAGAACGAGCATACTGTTTCACTGTGGGAAGCTGGATATGCTGCCATAGGGTTCCACAGAGTTTTACGAAGAGCCAAAAAAGTAGACTTGTTGACAATATTTTTCTTGTGCATCTGTTCTCTCACGGTCAACGCAAGCGAGGTTGATGTTCCACACAGTTTTACGGCAGGTACAGCCGCTGTGGCGTCGGAAGTAAATGAAAATTTTAGTTCACTGGAGACGGCTGTTGATGATAATCATCAAAAAATTGAAGCGATGCAGGATGAAATTGATGCATTGGTTGAGGAAAACCAGAGTTTGCTGGAACAACTGGAATTACTGCAAAATGCAGTACCAACAGCGGTCGCAATGCCGGTGTTTCCACGAGGTGCCGGACCCAATTTTGCCGATTACGCATTAGTAGGCGGTAAAGGTGTTTTTACCATTGAGTTCAATGTCCAGGTAAACCCAGAAACATTCAATCCCGGTACGAATGTTATCGTTTCTGGAGCTGGCGGCATCGGCAGTGGCAGTATCAGTTGGTCCGATAACTTTTCTACATTGATTTTCACCACGCTTGAAAACTTCACAACCATCAGTCCATGCTTTTCTGGCGGCCTCAATTTCACGATTCAGGGTACTGGTGAGTTAGCACCCCAGGATACATATGGTAAGCCAATAGATGGCGACAGGGATGGGGCTCCGGGCGGGGATTTCACGGTAACCTACGATATCGTTTGCTAGAGACCAACAGGACAAACATCATCTCATAGGACAGTAGCTATCAAGGGTTGAGTAACGATAACTTTGGTTGATGATATAGGAAGCGCCTACCAGGACATACACAATAGCCGACTATCAGAGCTAAAAACTTCATAGTTCGCTGCTATTGCTTTTAATCGGTTTCTAACGAGCTGTTTCCTTCTTCCGCAAATGATGGCGCGTTTATTGAAGCCTCACAGATACCCTCCAATGCAGAGGCCGGGTTCAGCGCCTGAGCTCGGCCGCCACCTCAACGATAGTGGCGTGACGCCTGGCCAGGGCCTGGCGGTCGTCGTCGTAGCCACCGCCGATGACCGTTGCAACGGGAATGCCCCGCTGCGAGCGCCTACCAGGACATGCAAAATAGCTGACTATCAGAGCTGAAAAGTTCATAGTTCGATGCTATTGCTTTTAATCGGTTTCTAGCAAGCTGTTGCCGTCTTCCGCAAATGACGGCACGTTTTTGGAAGCCTCACAGATAACCCGCCACAGCTGAAGCCGGGTTCAGCGCCTGAGTTCGGCCGCCACTTCAACGACAATGGCGTGACGCCTGGCTAGCGCCTGGCGGTCGTCGTCGTAGCCTCCCCCGATCACCGTTGCAACGGGAATGCCCCGGCGCAGCAAGGTGCTCAGCACCAGCCGGTCGCGCTGCCGGATACCCGCTTCTGAAATGTTCAGGCGCCCCAGCGGGTCACCGGAAAAAACGTCCACACCGGCGTCGTACAACACGATGTCCGGTGAGCAACGCCGCAGTGCTTCGTTCAGCGTGGTGTCGACGACATCCAGGTAGTCATCGTCCTCCATGCCGTTGGGCAAGCCCACGTCCATATCACTGGTTTGCTTGGTGAAGGGAAAATTGTTTTCGCAATGAATGGAGCAGGTAAACGCACCCTCATCATCCTTCAGCAAGGCTGCGGTTGCGTCGCCCTGATGCACGTCGCAGTCAAAGATCAGCACTTGCCTTACATCGGATTGCTTGAGCAGCACATGGGTGGCAATGGCCAGGTCGTTCAGAATGCAGAAACCGGAGGCGTGGTCATAGTGCGCATGGTGGGTGCCGCCAGCCAGGTGACAGGCCAGGCCCTGATGCAGTGCCAACTGGGCGGTAAGCACCGTACCGGAAGGCGCCAGTAAGGTGCGCTTGACCAGCCCTTCGCTCCAGGGCAGGTTCATCTGGCGTTGTTCGTCGCGCGACAGGGTGTTGTTAACGAACCGAGCCAGATAATCCGGTGAGTGCGTCTGGTTCAGCCAGTGGTCGCGGCACTTGCCCGGCCGGTAGGTGTTGTCGGGGGTCAGCAGGCCCTGACCTCGCAGGTAGTCCGCCAGCAAACCAAACTTTGCCATCGGGAACCGGTGTTTGGGCGGGAACGGGAAACTGTAGTCGGGGTGGTGCACCATTGGCGGCAAGCCAGACATCGGGTCATCCTAAGCAACATCTTGAGACATGCACAATAGTCGACTATCAGGCCAATAATGTTAATAGATCTTTGCAGGCACAAAGGGCACATAGGACAGTCACCTTAGTGTTTTTGGTGGCGCGAGCCAATGCGATACACTGCTTAGCCTAACCCCACTTTGGAGCGCCCCATGAAAGCTATCGTCCAGACCGCTAACGGCCCGGCTCGTGATGTCCTCGAAGAACGCGAGCTGCCAATGCCCGAAGCAGGCCGCGGTGATTTGCTGGTTCGCATCCAGGCCTGCGCCATGAACCCGGTAGACACCAAGTTTCGCGCTGGCCGGCCCTTGCCTGAGTCCGGTTGCGTATTACTGCGAACGTGAACACCGATTTTTACGTTACGTGAACACCCCATCCCTGCCGCTTGTTGGATTTTCCTTTTTACCTTAGGTGTTCA
>NZ_AUIH01000118.1 GCF_000423605.1 Saccharospirillum impatiens DSM 12546 | reverse complement strand
GGAAACAGTCTGCCAAAAAGCAGGCGTCATAGGTTCAGCGCAACCGGCCAAGTTAATTGTCGCTGAACCGGCCAAGATAGTTGACGCGCTACAGGGAGGCACTGAGCCAGTATTGCCAGGATCTGTTCATAGACTTTCATGTCATGGCAAATGAGGCCTTCACAAGCCAGGAGCAGCGAGCTTTAAACGCTTGGTGGCTCATTCGATGGAGAAATCAATATAGCGAGTGGCCTACTCACGCACTGGAATCTAAAGACTACCTATCCCTCCTAGGCGAAGGAAGTCGTTTTGGTGAAGGAATGTGGGAGTCGTATCAGCGGAAGGATATTCCGGTGTTAACCAGTTACCTAGACGGACTTTTGTCGGGTAAATTGCGTTGTGAGTGGAACAACCCGATCGGATGGAATACTAGGTTGGGACTCGCATGAGGACTTGGAAGTCAACTGTGATGCATCACCCCGAATTGGCTGATTTAGATAATTGGCCACCAATCGATTGGCAACAACACTCTAAAAGTCATCGAGCAGCAATATTGAAGCGCCAGAGCTGCGTTCAACGTGTGCTCCAAGGACACGCGATTACTGAGGTCGCCAGAGGGGCAAACGTGGCGCCTAGCACCGTTTCCAAGTTACTTGAACGATGCCTGGGTGGAGACAGCAGTAACGGTCCAGCGTTGTCAAATGGACTTATACCCCATAAACGTTCCAAACCTTACAAAAGACTTAGGCCTCTACCCTCACAGTCCCAGAATTCTGGGCACGCAGGCGCTTTTAAGCAATTACTGGAAGAGTGCCCGGGTTTGAAGCAATACCTGAACGATTTTTTAAGTAAGGCGCTCAAAAAGACCCGTGCTCAGCCAAATCTGAAACCTAGGGTGTTCTATGAAGCATTCATGGGTTACCTGCAGACCAATCAGTGGCCCTCATACAAATACCCCTATACTACGGCTGACCTCGCAGAAGAGAGCTGTCGGCGATTTTTCAAAGAGAGCCTTTCCCAACTGAACCAGTCGAATCAAGCAAGACATAGTCGACCTAGTCTCATCCACAATACTGTATTTAGAGATATTGAGATCGATGAACACACTGTAGACAGCTCAAGCAGTTTTTATCTGGAATATGATATTGAGGCTGAGAGTGTCACATATCCACTCAGATTGTCGCGTTTTACACTCATTTTGGCTCGCGATGTTGCATCTTCGGCGATTTTCTCTCCATACATCGTATTGGATGGACATATTAACCAAGAGGAATTCAGACAGGCGATTCAGCACTTTCTGAAGCCCACGAATGAGTTGCCGTCTCTGGCAACGCCTGGACTTCGATACATTGAAGGGGCTGGATTTCCGACAACTATTGGCTACGAGCAGGACGCAATACCTATGATCCAGTATGTGCATTTAGATAATGCAATGGTTCATCTAGCCAATTTGTCCAGTCATTTCATACGAAAAGAACTTGGGGCGACACTTCACGCCAGTAGACCTGGCCTCCCTTTGGCCCGTCAAATGGTTGAAAGCGCTTTTGGAGTCCTTGAAGTAGACATTCATACGCTGCCAAACACTGTCGGTACCGACGTATTGGATATAAGGCGCGAAACTGGGAACAAACTCAAACATCCACCTGTAGTATCACTGCAGGCACTCATCGATACCATCAGATTTTTGGTCGCAAATTACAATGGAACGCCTCAAGCGCGTCTCCATGCGGCCTCGCCTTTAGACGTAATGAGGTACCAACTTGATCACAAGCCGATCATCGCATTACCTCAAGAGAGAGCCTCGCTTATTCTGAGGCAGACCCGCCCTGTCAAATTACCAGTCAAACATCAGGAAGGGTCCGGTCCTATGTGCTACGTAAACTACCATTATCAGAAAATGAAGGGTCCCGGACTCAGAAACCCTGCACTCAAAGGTTCTTATGTCACCGCCATGGTTAACGACCGCGACTTGAGGAAGTTTGAGATTTTCACTCCGGAGGGTAAAAATCTCGGGTGGGTTCAAAGCCCTGCTGCATGGCAGCAACTGCCCTATTCGCGGTCGATGCTGTCTCAATTAAACAGGCTTGCTCGTGATGGTCGCAAGCTGAAAAAAGTATCGCTATTTAATTACCTCGAATACCTTCTCGAGAACAGGAAAGTCCCAAAAGTGGCGCTTTCGCTTTCAAAATGGCTGTCATACCACGTAAATGAGCCAGAAAAAGGCCAAAACCTGAACTTTTTGGACGAAACTTTCCCGGCCGAGGATATTAACCAGTCCACTGATAGCGATGTATCGGAACATTTTCCAGAGTGGTCTCCAAAAATGCGAAATACAAGGAGCTGGCTAGATGATATCGATTAACCAAATAGACCATTGGAGCCAAAGATGACGTCCTCACGAGAGCCACATGACTTGCTGCATCCCATCTTTTTTCGGTTGGAGACCCCCGCAGTCAGGGCACTTGCGGACCACTTGCAATTTTGGATCGAATCGGGAATCACGGGAGGTGTGGTAGTTGGCGACGCACGAATAGGAAAAACCAGCGCAATAGACATCATTCAAAATCGTATGAATTCCCTGCGTATTACTGCGAACGTGAACACCGATTTTTACGTTACGTGAACACCCCATCCCTGCCGCTTGTTGGATTTTCCTTTTTACCTTAGGTGTTCA
>NZ_AUIH01000117.1 GCF_000423605.1 Saccharospirillum impatiens DSM 12546 | reverse complement strand
CAGCGAACCCTCCGTTCTGCTGTGCCAAACCTTATCAGATCAACCGGCCAAGATAGTTGTCGCTGGACCGGACAAGTTAATTGTCGCTCTATAAGTAGTAGTGCTTTCTGGGGTGGATACCCCGTTATTTCCAGGATTTTGAAGGCTATTACCGGGAAGTAGACTATAACCCTTATCAGGACTTAGCGTAGCAGAGAGGCTTTCGGCAGTTCCTGGCCAAAGGAGCACGGTTGCCGCATCGCGGCGTCGCCTACATTCCTTAGCCGAATGGGCTGGTGGCGATATGAACGAAGGAGAGTGAAGTGCCAGTTACCGGTGAGTGTTTCTGCGGTGAGGTGAGGTACCAAATCGAGGGCCGGCTTCGAGATGCAAGGTGTTGTCATTGCTCTCGCTGCCGCAAGGCATTCAGCTCCCAGGCGTCAGCATACGCATTGGTTGAACCAGCCGATTTTCGGTGGCTGTCCGGTGAGGGAATGCTTACGTCTTACGTCGGCAGTCATGGCTTTGGGTTGCAGTTTTGTAGCAAATGCGGGTCTACACTGTGTGGTATTTTTGATGGCGTCATTCATGGTGTGACATTGGGTTGCGTGAATGGTGATCCGGAAATTGACATTGGCATGCACATTTTTGTGGGGTCGAAGGCAGCGTGGGAAGTCCTGCCAGATACGGGGACTCAATATCATGAGCGCGGACCGGACACTCCATAATCAGGCAGTCAACCGACCGACAATAGTTTGGCCGCTTTTGGTTATCTCTGCTTCGGCGATGCCTAGCTTGGTGTTAGGTGTGTATTTGATCTATAGGCCATAGAGAGACCTGGGGAAATCTAATGAGCTACTATGACGATTCAAAGAGCGTAGATGAGTACATCGAAATGTGCCAAGGCTACGATGGAAGTAATATCTATGAAATGGTGAAGAATCATCTTGATAATGGACAATCTGTTCTGGAGCTTGGATCAGGTCCTGGCTTCGACATTCCCTTTTTGGCAAACCATTTTCATGTTACGGGTTCAGATCTTTCAGAAGAATTCCTGCGTCGATGCAGAAAAAATCACCCGGATATTGAGTTTCTTCAACTTGATGCAAAAGATGTTAATGTCACGAGTAAATATGACTGTATTTATTCGAATAAAGTACTCCATCACTTGACGGTAGACGAACTGTCCCAATCGCTGGATGCTCAAGCGAACGCTCTAACTCAAAATGGCATCATAGCTCATTCTTTTTGGATAGGTGAAGATAGCCAGGAGATGAGTGGGCTGCTCTTTACATTCTACCGCGAAAGACACCTTCTTGAGATTATCTCCAAGCGTTTTACCGTACTATCAACGCTGAGCTATAAAGAGTTTGAGCAGTCAGATTCCCTGTTTGTAATAGCTGAAATTAAAGAGAAGGAATATCAGGCGTAGAGTATGGACTGAAAGACGGCTAGTTCCTGTGCCCTAGATCCGGGTAAGGGCAGCAAAACGGTTGGCCGGTATCCTGGTCGTTGGGTGTATCGGGTGCGGCGACGGCAAGGCCGATTAAATGGGGAGAAGATTCATGGAAGACCTTATTGTACGGGCAAGGAAGTATGCGCGAGGGGCTGGTCAAACTCAAGAAGGTCAGCGACGTGCGTCGGAGAAAGTAGAATACCTTTCCAGATGGGTAAGTTGGCTGAGTGTCGCTCTCAGTGCCGTGGTCGGAACCTCGATCTTTGCAGAGTGGACAATGGCCTATCCAGTTCCGCTAGGCCTTGCAGCAATCACCGCGGCCGCGCTGGGAGCTATGCAGCGAACTTCGAGGCTTGAAGAAAGAGCTGAGGATCATCGAGTTGTTGCGGCGGAATATGGCGGTTTGCGTCGACGAATAGACATGTTCAGGTTGCGATTGGAAGCGGGTGATGTCACACGAGAAATGGGTTTGGCAGAGCTGGATCAAATTGGTAAGGATCTCTCTATCCTGGCAAAGCGGGCAAGGCCATTGTCTGACCGTATCTATAACTCAGCCAAAAAGTCATTTAAGAACACACATAGGGAATACTACTCCAGCTCACCAACCCATGCGGGTAGCGTTGTATTCCGAAAGGTGGATGGCAACGTGCAGTTCCTGGTTGTCCAGGCGCTTGGTAAACCCAATGAATGGGTTCTACCAAAAGGGCACATCAAACAAGGCGAGTCTCCGGAGCAAGCCGCTCGAAGAGAGGTGCTTGAAGAAACTGGCATACTAGGAGCTTTGTGGCAAGCTCTGGATACAGTTGAATATGTAGCGCCAAGAGGGCCAGTAAAGGGATTGTTCTTTCTAATGGAAGCAGTTAAGGAGAATGCGCCTCGTGAAGGGCGAGAGAAAGAATGGCTTAGCTTCGCCGATGCCATTCAAAAGCTTCAGTTCAAAGAAGCCCAACAGCTAGTATGCCAGGCTTACTCAATACTTCGGTCTGATACCTTGGCTGGAATAGATGAGCTGCGCAGTCAGTAAATCCGATAGGCTGAAACCTCTGACAAGAGGCGTACCAGCAAGGGCAATAAAGATCGATGAGTCTACTAATAAACAGATAACGTTTTTAGGGATCCAGGTGGCGTTCTACTAAAGCTAGGCAAGTAAAAGGCGTACCACTGTACGCATTGGGATCGCTGGCGCTTTTTTCTACAAATGCAGCGAGCCAGCGAACATGGCGAGTAAGCGTCCAACCGAACCACGTTTACTCTGCGTTTCTTCTCTGTAGCGGCAGCAACTCATCAAGGCGGCTGTTGGGCCAGGTAGGCAGTTTTT
>NZ_AUIH01000116.1 GCF_000423605.1 Saccharospirillum impatiens DSM 12546 | reverse complement strand
AGACCGCGCATTATCTGATTGGCTCCGGATCAGTTTGACTGAGAGTATGTTACCAAACCCACGGTTCATGCGGAATAATTTCAACAGCCTGCTAGACACCCAACGCTACAGTTTGTAATTGCATTGGGTGTCTTGTTAGCTTTGTCAGATTTGAGGCCTGACCCAGTAGTTGATGATTTCGAACATCTGATCACTGCTGGGTGCATCGTATATGTAGCTGAACAATCCGAACCGGTAGGCGTTTTCAGCAAATGAAGAAGAGGGGATCTGGGCCACGCTGCCTTCATAGCTGGACTCCTCACCCTGGCCATAACTGATGGTCTTGTCGGTTCCGCCTCCGATACTGACACCAACCACAACCACGCCCACTGTGGCACGCATCTCAACCGTAGTATCAATGCTGTAAGTCTTGCCATTCGTTACCTCTTCGTAAACGCTGACTTCGGCGGTAACGAAACCGGTGCCCTGACCGACGTCGACTTCATTCGAGGCTATGCCGTCGTACAGATTGAGCAAGCCGTCTCGCTCCGCGGTGCCCGGGTAGCTGAACGGATCGCCAGCCGTATGGCTGAACACGGCCTCATCGATTTTGAAACCACCTTCGTCCAGGTTGTTATTGTAGAACTCACGATCCGTCATAATGGTAATGGGTTCCCGTGTTAAGCGGACCTGTATTTCACTGCCGATGAGTTCAGGGTCCCAGTGGGAGGTGACGATGTAGGTGTATACATCCATCGGTACGGTAAAGAAAATTACAGAGTCTTCTACCGGGCCGGTCGTATGTACCACACGCTTGGTTACTGTATAGGTGTTGTCGGTGAAGGAGCGTAGCCCGGTCTCCACCGTCGCCACCAGTTCAAACCCTGAAACCTTCACCCCAAAAGCGGAGAACTCTGTTTCAAAGCCAACACTGGCGCTGGCCGAAACGCTCCAGGCTTTTTCATTGGAGACCGACGAGCTGGAGGCCTTGCCAAAGGCTGTCCGGCAATCTCCCAGGGTTTGGCCGAAGTCGGCGCTGCAGGGTGCCGCAGCCAGGGCGGCAATGACCAGGGGTTCGGTAAAGACCAGCTTGTGCGTACCCTCCTTGAACCTCACCTTGATGCTGTCGTTATCGACGTTGGCGGGCATCAGTTGCAGGCGGTCTTCGACATCATCAACGGGAATGGTATGGCGTTCTCCCCAGGTACCGGACTCATTCAACCCCCAAATCCGTATCTCAGACGGGAAAATACTGTCACTGGCAAAAGCAATATTTTGCCGGTTATCGGAGGTCAGGTCGGCAACCACCATAGACGAGGAGCGCCAGCTGAAGGTGCCACTGCTGCTGCTTGAACTGGCCCAGAACAAGTCGGTTTTATTCAGGTTCTCGCGAACCGTTAACCCGGTAAGGCTGCCGCTGTCGACCAGGCTGTGATAGATGCGTTCATTAGCCTGGATCTCGGGTATGCCGTCTCCGTCGATATCAACGGTATTCACATGCATAAAAGTTAGCTTTCGACTTGAACCACTCTCACATGCACCACTGACTGCCTGGTAGTCTTCCGCATGCGCTCTCAGGGTAGCGAAGCCCCGGGGGGCATCGTCCAATACCTTAAGCGCGTATTCAGCGTCTATGTCACACTCGTTGCCTATGTCGGTCAGGCCGCCAATAATGAACTCGTCGACGCCATCACCATCAACGTCACCGATGGCAATATCGGCACCCTTGAGATTTCTGGCCCCGTCGGATAAAGATACAGTGCCCATACCCTCATCGAGCAAGTCAAAGCTGGTATTGGAATCGTCATAGAGGTAATAGCGGCTGACACCGTCGTTATTGTTAAAGGAGTAATTACTCTCGTATTCATTGATAATGACGCCCAGTTCATGCTCCCGGTCGTAATCCAGGTTGCCCACTGCGAAGGCGATGGTAACCGTGTTGTATGTCGTGCTTGAGTATTGAATCGGGCTGCCCGTTGAACTCAACGTGCCTTCGTTGTTGCTCATGGTTACAAAACTGGCCGAGCCGTTGAACATCATGCCAATAACGGGTTCGTATAGGCCATCGCCGTTAAAGTCGCCTGCGCTGATCACAAGATCACTCGGCTGCAAATTGGACACAATTTTCGGTGTTGAGATGGCGTAGCTATTCTCCGAATGGCCGATGGTGACCAGCATCACCGATACATCCGATCGGGTCGTGTCTTTGTAGGCCACAATCAACTCATCCATGCCATCGCCAGTGATGTCTGCAGCCACGGATGTTTGAATGAAGCCATTACCGGTCCATGGGGTGTCTGCGGCATCCGGACTGAACAGGTTGGTGTTGGTGAAGCTCATTGGGCCGGGAACTATTTCAGTCAGATCAAAGGGGTTGTCGTCTGAGTTCGAGAGCGTCATGTTCAGCGAGTACAGTTCGTCAAACTTTTCGATAGCCCTGCTGGCACCCAAAGGTGCATAGGATTCAGGCAGGGGTTCATTGTTGTTTGCTGAGATGGCTACTTCGCGGGCTGTCACCGTGGTATCGACGCCAAGCGCCTGTAACGTACAGTCGACAACATCTGACGCATTGTCGCAGTTCGGACCATTGTTGCCGGCTTCATCTTCATTGTCGTTGCCTGAACTTTCGCAACCACTGATAACAAGAACCCCAATAACCAATACTGAGCGCACCATGAGCTTCATATTTGAACTCCCTGTGTTGCGAGCCTGTTCTTACAGGGGTCGGGTGGCTGCACGGTTAATGCCAGAATTTATAATTCATTGAATTCAATTGTTTTGGCTCTTCGTAGTTTCCTGTGGAAATCCAGTATAATCAGGACTTGATCATACCGAATTTACGGGGAGTCTTTCTGTGGAAATCGAAGAGCA
>NZ_AUIH01000115.1 GCF_000423605.1 Saccharospirillum impatiens DSM 12546 | reverse complement strand
GACTGTCAGGGAGTTGGTGAAAAATCTGTGCAATCAGGAAAAGTCAAAAAAAACCTGTCAAGCCTTTTTTGATATTATTTCGCTGAATAGTTACAGCGTTCATTCAGTGATGGTATTGACAGCCTTATATAAAACAGATCGCATTGGATCATCCGCAAACTTTTCTTTCCAAAGCCTTGGCGTTAGCTCTTCTACTCTGCTCATCGGGTGATGACTGACGCGCTGCAGAACATCCGTCAAATACGTATGCGGGTTTATGTCATGCAGTTTACAAGTGCTGATCAAGCTTTGGATTAAGCCAACATGTTCGGCGCCCAACTCAGTCCAACAAAACATCCAATTCTTTTTACCCATGGGGATCGGGCGAATTTCACGCTCAAGGTGATTCGTGTCCATCGGCACATCGGGATCTTCCAAAAAGACACGCAGTTCGGTTTCTCTTGTTTTGATGTACTTGATCGCTTTGGTTAACGGATGCTTAGGCGTTAAGTCTGTTCGCTGGCACTGCTCATCTAACCATTCAAAGACAGCATCGACTTTGGGTTTGCTGTGTTCGAGTCGATAAGCCCGTTTCTTTTCGCCCGTGAGTTGTGTTTCTTGGATAACTTTTTCACCTTGATAGAGCTGGCCGATTAGGCCTAAGGCTTGTTCTATTTCGGTCGGGCTGCTGTCTTGGGCATTAACCAAGTAACGACGACTGTGCACCCATCATTGGGCATGGGTGATACCTTCGGTTTTCTCAACATAACGTGCATAGGCCGCATAACCATCGGTCACGAGGGTGCCGCTGAACTCATTTTCCAAGGTGTCGATTATGTGCTGCTTACCTCGGCTTGCACTGTAGGTAAACACCACTTCGTGGTCATCACCGTACACTGGCCAAAAATAGGCAGACTTCATTTTACCTTTCTGTTTGCGACCTGCTTTAATGGGTGTCTCGTCCATCGCCAACACTTTACTTTGTAAAACATTCACCAGCTGGGCTTCAACGATGGGCCTGAGCAATTCTATGGCTCGTTGTGTCCAGTTGGTGAGGCTCGGTCGAGCTAAGGTGATACCCGCTTGTTGTATCTTTTGATGTTGACGATGCAAAGGTAAGTGATATAAAAACTTATCTGTCAGTAAACCAGCAACCAAACTTACATCGGCGATGCTGCCTTCCAGTACTTGCTCAGGCATCAGCGTCGTCTTGAGTTCATCGGTTGCTTTTTTCTTCAATACCGGTAAGTGATATTCCAGTACCACATAGCTGGCGGGTAACTTGGCAAGCTTTCGGCTGACTTTGGTACCAATCACTTCCCATTGATCAGCATCCTTGCCTTGCAGTTCCGCGGGTGTGACTTCAATGATTTTAACGGGAACTTCTTTACCAAAGCGTAGACCGCTGTCGGTAACACAATCATCCGGTCTGCTTTTAGGCGCTTTTCCGCGTTGATGGTTATTGTCTTTCTTTTGCTTTGGTTCAACTTCGATCGCGGTCTGAGTGGGCTCATCCAATAGATTACCCTGATAGGGATTATCGATCTGTCGCTTTTCAGATTTCTGTCCGAACATTTGGTTTTCGAACCAGGCGATGCGATTTTTAAGCGATTGATTTTCATCTTTCAATTGACCGTTTTCATCTGATAGTTTTTGCAGATCACGAAGAGCCGCCAAGTCATTATTAATGGCTTGTCCCAGTGTTTTTTTGTCAGAAGAAAGTGTTTTTTGCATGGAGCGGATTATACCAAACTTTAAGGGGTTTGGCTGCTATTTAGGATGTGAATATCGTTTATATTGGCGTATTTTTTTAACTTCCAATCCATCGAGTAATAATTTTAACTGTGCCCAATCCAGCAATTGCTTATCGTTGCTCTGAGCCCGGTAATTAAATTGGCCTTGCTCTAAGCGCTTAAACCAGATACAAAAACCACTGCCATCAAAGTACAATATTTTGATGTGAGTTTTACGGCGATTGACAAATACAAACAAAGCACCGCTGGTTGGGTTTTCAGTTAAAACACCAGACACCAATGAACATAAGCCATTAAATGATTTACGCATGTCCGTGGGTTGGGCGTACAACCAAATACGGACATTCGGTTCCGGTAAAAACATCAGGCTTGACTCAAAACGAGTTCAACACCGTTGCCGAGTTTAAGTGTGATGTGCCAAGTCATGGTATCCTGAGTGTTTTGATCGGTGAGAGAGGCGAGATCGATAAACGAGCTTGAGGTTTGGCGAGTCGGTTGCACGGTCTTAGCCGAGGACAATAGTTTTATTCGCCATTTACTAAAGCTGGCGTATTGAATTTTATGCTGCTTGCAGAACGCGGCCCCTGATAACGGTGAGGCTGAGAAATCATCAATAATGGTATGCCATTGCTCGGGTGTGCGACGAGTACTATTTGGGTTGGTCATGGGACTCACAGTTAAATAAGGATGTGAGGCTAAGGTTAACGCGCGGGGTCGCTAAATATAACTACGTTGCAGAATGAACGCTTACGTTTATGGTTTGCCTTAAAGAACGGGCAGATATGCGTAAAATCAGAGAGTTTCTCAACTTGTCTGACATTTTAGACCCATTTGGATTGTGCGACGTAGACCCTGCCGACGCGGTGTAACCCTACCCTGCCTAAAGTGCACTGCGGATTAGAGTTTTCCTTAATTGGGTATCTGGTCAAATCTTCCAATGATCGACACCAATCGTCTGGGTTGGATATTCAAACTCAACCACACTGCCCCTGAGCTTTACCAATGGAGTGCGCCGATTTGAATAGTAACGGCGCATTTCAACGGTTGGCCGACCATCTTCAGTGACCAAGACCGTTTCGCCGGAGGATTCAATCTGCTGGAGATACTCAAGCACTCTTGTCTCGAGTTGAGTTTTTGTAACTTCTTTATAAGCCGTAGTTACTTACCAATGTCTTTAATCGAAACGCTGCCATTAACTATTGTGGACCCCACTGTCAAGACCACTAATGCATTAAATTAAGGTAAAATGCCCTATGGGTTAAATTGTATTCTTACGCGGCTTGCAGCCA
>NZ_AUIH01000114.1 GCF_000423605.1 Saccharospirillum impatiens DSM 12546 | reverse complement strand
AGACCGCGCATTATCTGATTGGCTCCGGATCAGTTTGACTGAGAGTATGTTACCAAACCCACGGTTCATGCGGAATAATTTCAACAGCCTGTTAACAGCCACAATTTATTCCGCGTTATACACAACGGGCATTCTGCCCTCCCACTTCTGCCATTCGCTCGCGTCACACGCCATTGTTGTTATGAAATGGGCGACATTGATACGGCTCACCTGGCCGGAATTGAACACCACCCCCCGGACCGGCGATGGAAAACTCTGGTAATCACTCACCTGATCAATGTTCACCAGACCATCAGGCCTAACAACGACCCACCTGATGTCCGGGTGATTCTGACCAATATCCTTTCTCAGAAATTCTGCGGCCAACTCATTATCTCGGTGGGGAGGCAATAGCAGCCGCACAATGCCAATAACCAGTCGGTCACCCGCACTCAGTTTCTCGGCTAGATCGCGGTTGCGGTTGCCATTGGTGTTCATTAACAGGAACATGGTTGGAGGCCGCTTCCCCGCATGCTGACGTCTGGTGCGAATGATCGAGCGAGATATCCTTTCAACTGCTTCACGGCACAATAGCCGGGGTGCACCATAGATACCCTTGAACGTCAGGTTATGTCCCAAGCAGGAAATCACGCCGTCACAGCCAGAAATCAAGTTATCCAGCTCATCATCCGCCAGCTCTAGCAGACTACCGACCTTTACTTCAAGTTGCGGGTACAGGCTAATTTCTTTATTGAGCGCTGCGGTGTTGCGCGCCACGGTGACGACCTGATGCCCCTGCTGCAACAACAGATTGGTGACGTGCCGCCCGGTTGCCCCGGTTGAGCCGGCGATAAAAAATTTCATGCATCTTCCTCAATTATCCGTGGGGTCGGAAAGTCGTTTACGGGTAAGAAAGTTGACCGCAGACCCATTGAGAGCCAGTATACCCATACAAATAATCAGATTAATCACCGAAATAGTACTGCGAGGTATGCGTTTTAGTATGGAGTGGGGTTCAATCCAATTTGACTGGAACAGAACACGGGCGTTTCTGATTGTTGCCGAAGAGGGGTCCCTGTCGGCTGCCGCCCGATCGCTGAATATGACCCAGCCCACACTTGGCCGACAAATTACGGCACTGGAACAGGAACTTAATGTCACCCTGTTCGAGCAGGTGGGCAAGCGTCAGGTACTGACCCTAAGCGGTCAGAAGCTGGTTGGTTATGTGAAGCAAATGGCTGAAGCGGCCAATCAACTGTCGCTAATGGCGCTGGCGCAAAGAACAGAATTATCGGGGCTGGTCACGGTATCCGTCAGTCAGCTGGACGCTGTTTTTAGAATACCGCCTGTCGTCCGAGCGATTCGCCAGATCGCACCCGACATTGAACTTCGGATCGACGTGTCCAACGACGTAGCAGACCTGAAGCGACGGGAAGCCGATATTGCCATTCGCAACTTCAGGCCAGAACAGGGTGATCTGATTACCCGGAAAATTGCTGATGAACCCATAGGCTTATACTGCTCACCGCTGTACGCCGAGAGGTTTCCGGGCGTCAGCCAACTCAAGGACATCCGCCATGCAGACTTTATCGGTTACGACCTCAGCAGCAGCGTAAGAGACCATCTTCGCAAGCTTGGTGGTGAGAGCGATACCTACCACTTTCCGATTATCAGTCAATTTCAATTGCTGCACATCGAACTGGCAAAGCTGGATCAGGGCCTTATTTTTCTTCCGACGGATATTGGCTATAAAATACCGGAACTGACCTCTTTATTACCCGAAGTCGAGCCGGTGATGGAGATCCCGGTCTGGCTGGTTTGTCATCGCGAACTGCGCACTAACCCAGGGGTTAATCTGGTATTTGATACCCTGGCCAATGCGTTGTTTTGATTAATGAAATAGACTTCAGTGTCCAGGGCGCACATCCTGGATGTCTTGTATCTTTTTCACGTTTCGAAGGTTTCATAATGACCAATGACCCATTCTCTCATCACCCGGAACTCGCTGAGCTGATCACGAGACCAGAAGACTCCTTTTTTCGGGATTTTTCGATCAACAAGCTCGAAAACATACTGATCGACAGAGGATTGCCCACAGGCTGGTGGCACACGGATGAACACCGTAATTCGATCAGAGAAGAAGCACTGACCGAGCATCGCTCGGAGGATCTTTGGATCTTCGCGTATGGATCGCTCATGTGGGACCCGGCCATTCGGTTTACTGAGGTCAGGCGAGCCCTCGTTGATGGCTATCAACGCCGTTTCATATTAAAAGACATTCATGGGGCACGAGGCACGCGTGAAGCCCCTGGCCTTATGGCCGCGCTAGATGCAGGCGGTGAATGCGAGGGGCTGGCGTTTCGCATCGACATGGAAGCCATTGAGAGGGAAACCGATATCCTCTGGCGCCGTGAGTTTATCGGACCTGCCTACTTTCCGGTATTCGTTCCTGCACAAATCGGTGAAGACACCGTCAATGCGCTGACCTTTGTTGCCGATTTTGATGCAGAACTAATCGAGCCTGAACTGAGCCGAACGGAGCAACTTGACTACCTGGCGAATGGTTCTGGTTTTCTGGGTTACAGTGCAGACTATCTTAGAAACATCGCGCGGCAATTCAGGCTTCTTGGCATCGAAGACGACGAGGTTGAAGGATTAGTGAGAGAGCTGAATCAGCTTGAGAAGTAGGAATTGCGCACACGAGCCGGTCATCAACGGATTTACAGCAAGGGTTAACAGGACAGCCACTATAGCCGACTATCAAGGGATATAACTTGATAGCCTGAAATAATGCTGTTCAGATGGGTGTTTCAGGATAAAACCCTAACCGGGGCAGGCTAAAGGAACAGCAACATCCGACAACTACCCAAGTTTGGTCTACGCTAGCTTTTATTAAAAAGCATAGTATTGGGTGTCACGAGAGCCTGTAAATATTTCTGTGTAACTGCCAGATTCACCGGTAATCCGCCAAGCGGTCTTCAAATTCGATCATAAAACGATTTAGGGCCTGCTTCCAGTTGCGGATCGGCATGGTCCATTTCTTTGATGCTTC
>NZ_AUIH01000113.1 GCF_000423605.1 Saccharospirillum impatiens DSM 12546 | reverse complement strand
TGCTCTTCGATTTCCACAGAAAGACTCCCCGTAAATTCGGTATGATCAAGTCCTGATTATACTGGATTTCCACAGGAAACTACGAAGAGCCTTAATTTTTTCCTCGGTTTGGTTATCCAATGCGCTGGTCGCTTCATCGAATAGGAGGATGTCACTGTTGCGCACCAGGGCACGGGCAATGGCCAATCGCTGGCGCTGACCACCGGAAAGGTTGCCACCATCTTCACTGAGCGCCGTCAGGAACTTGTGTGGCATCTCATCTACAAAGACACTGCTACCCGAGTCCTTCAAAGCTTGTTGAATATCATCGACATTGGAATCAAGACGGCCCAGATGAACATTCTCCAGCACCGAGGTGTTGAACAGGAAACTGGTTTGCTGAACAGATGAAATGCGCGCACGCAGCACCTCTGGCGGTATCAGCTCAATGTCGTAGCCATTGACTTTGATCCTGCCTCGAGTGGGCTTATAAAAGCCCAATAACAGATTGGCCAGCGTTGACTTGCCGGAGCCGCTTCCTCCCACTATGCCTGCTATCTCTCTGGGCTGAATTGTGAGGTTGATGTTCTTGAGTACGTAACCATCAGACTTCTGGTTTTCATCGGTCTCGCTCGTTGGATACCGAAACCAAACATCTTGGAATTCGATTGGGCCGTTTAAATCCAGGTCACTACCGTCGACCGGTAGAGCAATGGGCTCGGGGGGGTGCAATTCTTCCAGTCGTTTTTTAGCGAGCTTGAAGGTTTCCCAGCCACTGGCTGTCATCACCAAAGACAACAACGGGTTGACGACGTTGCCAGCCATCATGTTAAACGCAATCAACTGGCCGATGGTCATCTGATTTGCAAAAACTGCTTGGGCACCAAAGAAAATCACGGCGATCGTTATTAGCTGGCTTTGAAAACTCACCATGGCGCGCACCACATGGCCTAGCCTGGCAATGTGGAAATCGCCATAGAGGTTGGTTTCCAGGCTGGTATTAATGCGGTGGCGAAAGTGCGATTCATTCGCCAGTGACTTAATGGTGCGCATACCTTTAACCATCTCGATCAACGTTGATTGGTAGGAGGCGTCATAGGTATAGGCCTGCAGTACCCGATTGCGAAGGGGCTTCAGAGAAAGTCCAACGGTCAGGGCCATCACCAAGCCAATCCCAAGCACCATCATGGACAGCATCGGGCTATAGAAAAACAGGAATGGCAGCACGACGAACAATGAAATTACAGAAACGACTGAAACCAGCAATTGCCGAACCAGGAAATTTGAGGCCTCTTCAATCTGATCAACTAGCTTGGTCAGATCGCCGACTTTCTGGCCATCAAAAAAAGGGATGTTCATGTCAAGCAAGCGACTGAATACTTCCTTACCCAAGCCGTTTTGGTATTTGGCAAACAGCACACTTTCCTGATAGTCGTGAAAGCACTGAAAAATACTGGTTGCAACAGCAGTTAACAAAAGTAGAACTACGACTACGATGAGAGACCCCTGGGCGGAATAGGGGAGAATCTTGTCAGTAAAGGTTTGAAATCCAAGCGGAGTAGCGACGCCTAAAAGAGCGATGACCATGGCGACCCCGATAATGACTTTGGCTGTATTTTTTTGGCGAGAGAAATGCTGAAAAACATAAGAAGACCTGAACCCAGACGGACTTCTATAGGTGCTTGTTTGGTTAGTATTTTCAATTACCAGGGCATAGCGGGTCAGCCTTAGGGCTTTTGAAAGCGTTTCAAAACACCCATCATAACCTTCCACTTCTTCACTATTATGATTGTAAACTGATAACCGAACTTCACCTTTCTCGCTCCTACTAGCAAGATAGGTGTCTCCTTCGTCTGATATTAAAATCCACTGTTTATCGGATATAAGAAGTTTCGAATCATCAGCCACCTGTTGCCAGCTGCATTTCAGACCCGAAAGAGTACTCAGTTTTTCCAGAATTAGTTCGGTAGCTAAGTGTCCTTCTTTAATGAACGGGGACAACGATAGTCCAATTCGATATGGTAGACCAATGATTCCGATCGCCTGCTCGAACTGGTTTAAGCAATTCTCTTGTAGCTTAGTTGGTGCCTTTGAAATTTTCATTCGAGTGGTTATGATCCCTGTAGTATGTTCTTACTAATATTTCCTTTTTTAAGTAAATATTATGAATTCTGCATGCTCTTTTAGTAGTGATGAATATATCAATTATTCATAAGTGGAATTTAATTGGATATAGTGATCAGAAATTTAATAAAAATTACTTATATATATAGTGATTAGCATAAAAAAAACACCATATGAATAAGCCAGTAGGAGTTTAGAGCACAGTATTGCTAGTAATATTTTTTTAAGATATCTTTGCTTGTTTTTTATGATTATCTCAATTGCTTGTATGTCGTCGTGAAGTGGTGATGTCAGTTGGAGCCCGCGATCAGAGTTAAAGAAGATGTAGAGTTTTCTAATAACTGGTCTTAGAGTGATATAGAAACCCATTGCGTACATAGCAAGTTCAGACATACTATTACTCACTTTTTTTGCGCCTCTCAATTCTTGAGAGGCGCGTAGTAGATTACTATTTATCAGTTGCTTTAGCGGCAACTTGAGCCGACGTATACAAGATTCCAACTGGATTTGTGTGTGACAGAGTTGAGGTAGCCATTATGACCTTGTCACTTCGGGATGAGTTGTTCCAACCGTTCTTTAATGTTTCAGCCTGAATTCTACCTGTGTTTCTGTCAGCGTGGCCACCAGGAATATCGGAATTGAACTGGGAAAATAGCCGTTGACCAGGTTTTTTGTCGGCATTATTACCATCATCCTGTGTTCGTGTTCCATTGTTATGACTGACATTGTATGAGGAGTAAGGATACGCTTTGTCGACCTGACTAACTCCTCCACCCAATTTTATTTGCGTTTCAACGCGGTCGAGGTGACTAGTATTGCTTTTCTTCTTTTTCTTTTTCCTGCTCCCGCCTCCACCGCCACCACCAAATGAAACTCCAGCGACACCAGTAACAGAGTTGATCTGCTGATAAACCTTAGACATACTCACTTCTCCTTATTGACTTTCCTTTTGGGCTCTTCGTAAAACTCTGTGGAACCCTATGGCAGCATATCCAGCTTCCCACAGTGAAACAGTATGCTCGTTCTAAAGCCTTCGAAAGAA
>NZ_AUIH01000112.1 GCF_000423605.1 Saccharospirillum impatiens DSM 12546 | reverse complement strand
AGACCGCGCATTATCTGATTGGCTCCGGATCAGTTTGACTGAGAGTATGTTACCAAACCCACGGTTCATGCGGAATAATTTCAACAGCCTGTTAAGACTCATGCTTTTTCACCTCCTGAAGTCGGTTTTTCGCAAGCTCCAGTTCTCTCTTGGGTGTTTTCTGATCTTTCTTCACAAAGGCGTGTAGCACAACAATGGACTCGCCCTTCATATAACAGCAAAACCTCTACCAATGCCTTCTTTTGCCTTGGCACGAACCTCAAACAACCCATTACCCATCGGCTTTGTGTGTGGCTCACCAAGGTGTGCTCCGTGTTTTTCCATCATTTCCAACAGCCGGATCATCCTGGCTTGAATCTTCGGTGGCAAGTTCAGAATGTCGTTCTGTACGTCTTCGTAAAAGACAATCTCCCATCTCATTGCTACTGATCCTGGATCTTGAAGGTATCATATATGATAACCTGACAAGCGAAACCAATTAGGTATTAAAAAACTCCGTTTAATACCTGTTTGGAATGTTTACGGCCCAGATACCGCCCTAAAAGCTTGAATCACGAAAGAAAGAACGCTTCAGGACACCCATCACGATGACAATGCAGGCAAGCTTCTGAGGCACCCACCTCCATGTTAGCGCTCCCAGTGCACTCGTCAGCATAGCGTAGCTCCAAACTATCAAGTTCTTTTCCTTGAAAGGTGCCTAATGTGGGTGTCTGCACAGGCGGGCAAGAAAGACAGGCCGTTCTTCTATGTCATTAGCTCGCTTGCAGAGAGGCAGAGCTGTACCATCAAAAGGAGCTCTTGATGGAACAAGTGCGAGAGGCCCCAGCGGTAATGGAACCGGAATTGATCTCTGTTCTGCGACTGGATGGCGTGTATGGTAGCGTAAAGCCTTTTGCTGATCTTTTTGAAGAAAACGGAGGTTCTTGTGCTGGAGCGACTGCAACGCCGACTGGGACTGCAGATTATACCGGGGGTGTTTTTCCCCTCAGCGGGAATAGCCGTACTTTTCGTAGCCCTGACGGTTCCGTTTGGCGACGTCGTTGCCAACCGTTTCGGGCTGCTTACCGGTTGGGTGGCCCGTAACCTGGGTTGGTTTTACATCTTCGCTGTGAGCGCTTTGTTAATCTTCCTGCTCGGTTTGGCGGTCAGTCGCTATGGCAACATTCGACTGGGATCTGATAACAGCAGACCCGATTATTCCAACCTGACCTGGTTTACCATGCTGTTCGCCGCCGGCATCGGCACTATCCTGATGTTCTGGGGCGTAGCCGAACCGATTTCCCACTTCACCCAACCGCCCTTTGAAGGCGTGCAGCCGGGTTCGAACCAGGCCGCCAGCGATGCCATGACGGTCGCGCTTTACCACTTTGGTCTGCACACCTGGACCATCTTTGCCATGCCGGGGTTGGCGATCGGTTACTTCGCCTACCGGCACAACCTGCCCATGCGTATCAGCAGCGTGTTCTATCCGATTCTTGGAAAACGAGCGTTTGGACCCTGGGGCTGGGCCGTGGATGTCGTTGCCGTGCTCGGTACCCTGTTCGGGGTGGCCACGTCGCTGGGTCTTGGAACCCTGCAACTGAACAGTGGCTTGAACTTCCTGTTTGGTGTGCCCTCTACTGGCTTGGTTTATGTCTTGCTGATTGCCGTTATCACCGGCGTTGCAGCAACCTCAGTGGCGCTGGGGCTAGACAAAGGTGTCCGGCGGCTGTCCCAGCTCAACATCCTGTTGGCGATGGGATTGCTTGCCTTTGTTCTCATTGTGGGGCCCTCTGTTTTTATAGCCAAAGGGATGGTGCAGGGCGTGGGTGATTATTTGGATGCACTGCCCTGGTTGTCGTTCTGGACCGAGAGTTTCAATGAGTCTGACTGGCAACAACAGTGGACGCTGTTTTATTGGGCCTGGACCATTTCCTGGGCGCCTTATATCGGGATTTTCATCGCCCGTATTTCCCGGGGGCGGACAATTCGTGAATTTGTCATCGGTGTCCTGTTCGCGCCTACGGCCTTCACTCTGGTGTGGTTCGGCGTCTTCGGTCTATCCGCTATCCAGGTGGAACTGGCCGGTCAGATCGCCCTGGCCGATCAGGTACAACGAGATCCTTCAGTGGCTATCTTCGCGTTTCTGGAGGCTTTTCCGCTGGCGAGCCTGTCATCGGCATTGAGTGTGGTCATCATCGTTGTATTCTTTACCACGTCATCCGATTCCGCTTCCCTGGTTATCGATATGCTAACCCGGCGCGATGATCAACCCTCTCTGGTGCGCCAACGCGTTTTTTGGGCGGTAGCCCAGGGTGTAATCGCCGCTACCCTGTTGCTCGCAGGCGGATTGGACGCGCTGCAAAACATAATCACCTCACTTGGGCTGCCCTTCTGCATTTTGCTTGTCATCATGGCTGTCGCGCTTTTTCGGGCGGTGCGGGCTGATTATCGCGGCTACAGTATGGATGAACTGGTCCAGGGAAGAGCGTTCCCGGAAGTGGTGGCCACTTCTGAAATCAAACAGGAGAACGACCATGTATAAAAAACTGCTGATCGCCATTGACCCGGAAGACGACGGCGAGGGTCAGTTCGCGCTGGAGACGGCCATGAACCATTTAGCCGAAGACGGTGAGCTCCACCTTGCAAGCGTTTACAGCCCTGGGGGTGGGGGGTTCTTCCCGCACGTCACCGCAGAGGGGCCGGAGCAGAAAGAGGCCCAGGTTCGGAATACACTGGACTTGCTTGTCCGCAAGTATTTGCCTTTAAACCGCAGCGTGAGCCTGCATGTAGTGGCTGGAACCCCAGGCGAGACGCTGGTGGGCCTGGCAGGCCAGCTTGGAGCTGACCTGATGATGCTGGTTTCCCGTGGCAGCGGTGGATACTGGCCCCTGCGCCGTGCGACGGTGGAATATGTTTCGGTGAATGCACCCTGTTCGGTACTTGTGTTGCCGTCATTGGTAAAGGCTGACCCTGAGGCGACGGAAGAAAAGGGCAACTGACCACTTGAACGACTCATGAACTGTCGGAGGGGCTAGACGGCTAGACGGCTAGACGGGGACACCCACCTCAACACGCTGTTAGGTCCCTGTCTACTTTTCATGGCCCAGTGAACAGCAATGCCACGCCAATCGCTGCAAACAGTCCCCCGCAACCCTGATCAAAACGTTTACCGACCCGTGTCAGCCAG
>NZ_AUIH01000111.1 GCF_000423605.1 Saccharospirillum impatiens DSM 12546 | reverse complement strand
AATGCTCTTCGATTTCCACAGAAAGACTCCCCGTAAATTCGGTATGATCAAGTCCTGATTATACTGGATTTCCACAGGAAACTACGAAGAGCCAATTCTTTTAAGGCCTACATAAGAAAACTGAATTCCAGCAGATTTATCTTTTTTCTCAGGCAACGGCTCGGTTTCGTCAAAAGCGCTAAACGTAACAGAGACAACATTAGAAAAAAGCTCTCCTTCTAACTTATCTAAAGACGTAAATTCTCCAACTTTTGTTGAAGTGGAGTTCTCATCTATCAAAGAACTAATCATATTATTCATCAAATGGGTTTTACCCACGCCATTTCGACCAATTAGCACGTGGATATTTGTGGGCGGATTACTCTCTGGAATTACATTAAAACCTAAATCGATTCGCTCAGAGGGGGTACCCTTCATTATTGGAGAAGTGTACGAAAATGAATATTTTGAAAGTCTTGCACCACCTTTCGCAAGTCGGCGATACTGCCCTTTGATTGAGGTATGACTGACTGACCGGAGAAGTGATGTGCTAGTGACTCGCTCCTTTATTGCTTTATTATATATATTCTCATTTAATGCAATGTCGTTGAGCGCAGATAAGATTTCATCTCGAACTTGTTCCCCAAGCTGATTCAATTCTTCATAAAAGCTATCATCTTGACCGACCGAGAAAAACCTCTCGTCTAAAGTTTCAAAACTATCAGGGATTTTCGGTCTTCTTTGGTCTTTTTCCATATCGAGTTGACCAATCTTAGTAGAGCCGATTGCATTTCTCGTCTTTTCTGAGTCCACATAGACCAAGGTATACATTGTTGAAAACTCAAACCAATCATCCCAGTTGTCGGTGATCAGATATGCGTGCCCTGCATGCTCTAAAGGGCAAGCACTTCCGGCTGTAAGCACCTTAAACTTCATATTTAGTCCATTCAATTATGTGCATTAAGGCCTACCCGACGAGGCTAACGCTGAGCTAAGCGGCGCCACGACAGTGGTGTCCGGTGGACGGCCGACAGGCCGAGAACAAACTTAAGCGGCTTGTTAAGCATAAAGCTCCACCACGATACCGCCCATCCGTGCCTCGTCCGCATAGCACTTGTTGCCTTCGATGAAACAGATGTGGCCCTCACGCTCCCCATTAGTATCTGCGTAGACAGCTTTGAAACCACCATGCATACCAGTATTGAAAAACTTCAGAGCACGGCTACTTTCGTCAGTTGCCTTGGCAACGCAGGAGTCGCAAACGTAATTTGGATATCGGGAAAAATACGTGAGTTCAGTAGAGCAAATTGGGCAAGTGTATTCAGGCTCTCTCAATTGATCCTCCTTGATGCTTAACGCCCGGCTCTGCGGCAGGCAAAAGTGGAGGCCGTTTTTTGGCCGGAGCTTTTGCCTGTCCGACAGCAGCCGTTTGTTAACAGTTTATTGCCACTCAATTTTGAGGTCTTTATGTGACTGTGCGCAGTCGCGCAGATAGAGATTAATGAGGCTCTGATACGGAAGGTCTTTTTCCTCAGCCAGATTCTTGAAATATGCGACGGTATCTTCATCCAGCCGGATCGTAACCTGCTTCTTAAGCTTCTTGGCGTATGGGTTCTTAACGGACTCTGAAAAATCGTAATGATCACGCATGTCTGTACCCTTCATAAGTCTTTCGTTCTCGCTTGTCCGCCTTTCGCGCAGATATGATTCGAATGGTCTCACCCTCTCTAACGCAGTGGCACACCACCAGCAAACGAGAATGGATGCTCGTACCGAGGAGTATGAACCGATCCTCCTCATCAGAATGGTCTGGATCCGCTATAAGTCGGCCGAACTCGTCTGTAAAGGCGGTTTTGGCCTCTTGGAACGAGACGTTATGCTTCTTGCGATTAGCGGCATCCTTGTGAGGATCCCAGTCAAAGGTAAGATGGCTCATGCATTACATTGTAGTTATAGTGTACGTACTGTCAAGGGGTTCCGAGTCAGGCACTGTTAACGCCAGCAATAAACGGCACCATGACAAGGGCGTCCGGTGGAGGCCGAAGGCCGGAACGAATTTCATTGCCTTGTTAGGGCTTCGTACTTAGTGTCTCGTAGCAACTTCTGAGAGATCCCACAACGTGCCTGCCCAACCCCATATAGCTCCGTTGTCTCCACATACGGGACAACGCCACACAATTGCATCATCTTCCGGATCGATATAGCTCTCAATCTCACCGGCACACGGTTTTCTACCGGGTCTCCTGCGGCATCGCACATTTGGGAAACGTCCTTCTCCGTCAATGTCGCCGCTGGTCTCTTGTACGATCGCCGCAAAGTGCCATGCCAAACGTCGACCAGGACCCGATTCTATCCCGATATATCCATCCTGGTTCAGGTAATGCTGAAGATTAACAATCCAAGTATTAGCCATACGCTTGTAATACCACTTTGAATAGACAGCCCTAACGTCTTTAATAAGCCGCTAATTTGCAGCAGCAGCGGAAACCGCCAATCTAACGCCAATCTGCGCAAATCTGGACATCCATAGTAGCACTTGACCCTGGAACAACCGTCCAGTACTTTATACAGCATTATCAAAGCGGGCCGTCAGGGTTAGACACTATGCCACGTTCAAGGAAAAGCCAAATCGCCCTGGAGGCAACCCCCTACTACCACTGCACCTCCCGGTGCGTGCGCCGCGCCTTCCTATGCGGCCGTGATGAGCACTCCGGCAACGACTACGAACACCGCCGTGGCTGGATTGAGCAACGCATGATGGCGTTGACTAAAGTGTATGCGCTCGATATCTGCGCCTATGCCGTTATGTCCAATCATTACCACATTGTGCTTCACGTCAACGCCGAGAAAGCCAAAGCCTGGTCGGATACGGAAATCATTCAACGCTGGCACAGCCTATATGCCGGCAATTTCCTGAGCCATGAATATCTGGCTGGGAAAGACCTGTATGAAGAGCAACTCCATGTCCTTTCAGAGTTGGTAACAGAATGGCGTGACCGTCTAATGTCGATCAGTTGGTTTATGCGAGCCTTGAACGAAGATATTGCACGACAAGCCAATGCTGAAGATAGCTGCACAGGGCGCTTCTGGGAGGGCAGGTTCAAATCCCAGGCATTGCTGGACGAAAAAGCTCTGGTAACTTGCCTGGCCTATGTAGATTTAAACCCTATTCGTGCACAAATGGCTGACTCTCCTGAAACTTCCGATTTTACGTCAGTTAAAGAGCGCATTAGCACGGCTCAAAGCGAACCTGAAAGCCACGAACCAAAACAGCCGAAACCCATGTTTCCTTTCGTTGGGTACCCCCGCCAAGACATGCCTGCAGGCCTTCCCTTTCGGCTACAGGATTACCTGGAACTGGTTGACTGGACAGGCAGACAGATTCGTACAGACAAGCGCGGAAGCATCGACCAGAAAGTTCCACCGATTCTAGAACGCCTCAACATTAATACCGAACACTGGATTTACAACACTCGACATTTCGAGAGCCAGTTCAAAGGTATAGTGGGCACGGTCCTTTCGATTAAAGCCCAGTGCCAGCGGTTTGGATATCAGCGAACACCAGGGCTCACCACCGCTCAGCACTTAACCTAACCTAACCTAACGTAAGCGTCCAACCGCACCACCTGTTGTTTAAATCTATCAGCCCGCAGGCTGTGGTTTTCTTCAACAGGATCCATCAATGCAAACTCCGGAC
>NZ_AUIH01000110.1 GCF_000423605.1 Saccharospirillum impatiens DSM 12546 | reverse complement strand
CTTTCGAAGGCTTTAGAACGAGCATACTGTTTCACTGTGGGAAGCTGGATATGCTGCCATAGGGTTCCACAGAGTTTTACGAAGAGCCATAATTTTACTTGGTGGCCCCGACTCGGGTAAGACTAATTATATTGGTCGCCTCTGGCAAGCGTTAGATGAAGGAACAGGTGCCCTCCATGCTGTTGAGCAGCCAGATGACATTAAATTCGTGCTGGAGGTCGCCGATCATCTGTTCGAGGGTGGTTTTGCGCCGCGTTCTGAATACAGTGAAGATCGCCGCGACTTCGAAGTTATTGTCGCTGCTACGCAGGGTGGGCCACAATCGAAGGTAATTGTACCCGACATCTCAGGCGAACTTTGGCGTCAGGCAGCTATTGACAGCGAAATCTCATCGGATTGGATGCGTGAGCTACAGAGAGCAGACGCCGCACTTCTATTCGTAAGGGTTGAGTCTGACCAAGACGTCCGCCCGCTTGATTGGGTGACTTCAAGGAATATGTTAGAGAAGCTTGGTGTAGAAGGTGATCAAGACCTTCCTACACAAGTAATGCTATGTGAACTGATCCGCTTTCTTGAAAGTTCACTAGCCAAAAGAGACGATGGAGGTCTTCCACGCCTATCAGTTGTAGTCACGGCTTGGGACTTGATTGATGCAGAGATGTCAGCGCGAGGCCCGTTGGTGTATCTAGAACGCGAGTACCCTCTCCTTGCTGGTAGGCTATTAGATATAGAGAAGCTTGAAGTTCAAATATTCGGCGTCAGTGCCGTTGGCGGTGACTTAAAGCGTGATCCAGAATATAGAAAGGCGTTCCTAGAGTCTGGAATGGACGGTCAAGGCTGGGTCCTTGATTATAATGGAAGAGAGTGGCAAAAGATTTCTGATACAACACTTCCAATCGCCTGGGCTGTAGGGCTTTGAAGCTGTGATTACAGCACAGACTCAAGTCCACGGTTATCGCAAAGGGCACCAACTACTAGCCTCCTCTGTCGTATTGTCAAAGGACGATCAGTTGACTGTGGATCGCCTTTCTGATGTAACTGGACCCCTACGCCCAAAAGAGAAGTTTGCTCCTTATATTTCTGCGTACCCGCTGCCAAGCGGAACATATTATGTTATTGCCAGGACTTGGCAAGATTTTTCTGTTTTGCGTGCGGGGTGCGTTCGAACTAAGAGTGTGCTTATCGATGCGCAGACTTGGGCCTTCAAGCCACCTCTAGCTTCTGTTCTTAGTCTTCTTGAGTCAGATGAACTCCCAGACGTGAATGAAGCGACGTCCATTGAAATTAACGAGCAGTTTGAAGAAGCTTTCCTTCCTATCCTTAACTTTAATGCCAGCGAGATGCTAGAGGCATTGTTTCTAGAAGAGGCAAAGCCGGTAGTTGTTTTCGACGCGCCCAATCCTGAGTTAATTTCTTTGCGTTTACTCGCAGCCTTGTGGCCTGAGCTTCGTAGTAAGTTTGCGCTTTCAACATTTTCCCTTTCGCCTCGTAAGATAGGGGGACGAGATCTTGATCTTGTCTTCGCGCCATCAAATGCTAAGGCCAAATTTTCAGATTGGGGTGGGCGGCGCGTGGACGGTAGATCCCCTCGTGCTGACAGGCATAGATGGACCAAGTCGATCATTCGTCGAGCCTTCGAGGAACCTGTTCCTAGGCTACTTTCGGAAAGCGAGATCGATCTGTTGGGAGAAAAAAATGTGTTCAGCACTTCAGCCTTGCGTATTACGCTTTTATGGGAAGAGTTGATCGATAAACTCGATGTGACTCCTACGGCAGCGCTAGGGTTGTTGGATATTGCCAATTCAGGGAAGGTGAGTAGTGTAGCGGTGATGGAAATATTGCAACCAAAGTTATCAGATGCAATGCGGAAGATCGCAGATGATCTAATGCCTGATGACGCTTGGGAATTTGTCAGCGCGATTACTCAGAAGATGCAAGGGCGAAACATGCCAGTGGGTAGAGCTGCATTGAATGAACTTGCATTGCATCTCACCCAGGTTGCCCCAGAAAGTGCAATCAAATTTTTGCAGCAACCCGACCCTAAAAGTGCTTTTGGCGATCTGACTCCAGCTATCGCGAAAGGTCTCGGGAGAGGGAGATCTCCAAACGTCGAGCAGTTTCTATTAGACGCGCCATCAAACATATTTGCTCAGCTTATATCGCAAAGTGACGAACTTATCCGTCGAGTCGTTATTGACGATAAACTCATAAATAGAATAGAAGTGGTTCTAATTGAGGCTGAAAGTGAACTTTCGGAAAAAGCTGGTAAAAAGTTACTTCCCTATTTAGTTGAAGACCGACAACTACCTGCTGCTAGGAGTATATTTCAAAAGTTGAGCTCCCAAGAAGTCGCAGATGAGTTACGTTGGCTTGGAAAAGTAGGCAACTTTAATGCGAAGGAGCTTAGTGCTCTGCTCATTGATCGAGCGCGTGAAATTGAAGGGTTATCAGCAGTACGTGATGTCCTACTCTATTCGAGCTTTTCAGATGAGCGGGACGCACTATTCAGACAAGTTCTGGAGCCGTCGGTGACAGACATTTTATGGCTACTTGAAGAGGATGGCTTGGCAGAATCTTCATGTACTAATTTGCTCGTTTATTTATTGCGATACGCCGATGACAATCAGTTTGTAAATCTTCTCGCTGAAGAAACTATCGGTAGACAACTACTTGAACGCATCCCGGAGACTGCTGTTGACTTGCAAGTGCGAGCTGTACTGCTTGATACTCTACCGATTAATGCGCATACAAGCCTTATCCAAGTAGTTATTCCGAAAGTAATGGATCGTCAGAAGTTCGAAATTGCAGACCGAGTAATTGGGCGATGCCTATGTAGTCAGTTTGCGGGAGACGAAGCGGCCTTGTTGTTAATGTTGCTCGGATTTCTTGGTTCAAAACTTGATGGTGAAAGAGTAGTTAGATATGCACTCGACACTGGAGTCGATGCTGAGGTTGCAAGTCGTAATCTTATTGTATTTAACATCGCACCTTTACCCGCTCGTTACCGTATTTTAGGTGCGGTAAAAGAAATTGCGCGTGCTCTTCAATCGCGACAATCTATGGACCTGTCAGAAGAAGCATATAACTCGTGCGCTATGCTTATGGCAGATTCTGAACAGGAATACGGTAAGGCTCTAGTAGATGCATCTGTATTGCTAGTTCCATCACTGTTTTATGCATATCAGAGGCCTGTATCCCAGTTGATTGCTGTCTTATTTCCGAAGATCTATAAAGAGCTTGCAAGTGCTAGCGATGTACCTGATTTTCTAAAATATATTTCGATATTCGATTGGGACCGATGCAAGATTGCACGCAAGGAGTTGGTAAAGGCGTTTATGACCTCTTCTTGGAAGCCTGGAGATCTAGCATTGACTGCAATTCGATGCAATGACGTTTCCAGAATACTCAAGAGGGTTGCTAAATCACATGGTGCTAAAGAATATCTTGCTCGAATAGAGTATGACTTGGAAGGTCTTAACGATAAAGATCGAGTAATTGTAGAGCGTGTACTTGCAGAATTACGCTAGAACAGATCAAAGCTAAACAGGACAGTAAGCGTCCAACCGCACCACCTGTTGTTTAAATCCATCAGCCCGCAGGCTGTGGTTTTCTTCAACAGGATCCATCAATGCAAACTCCGGACGAACGACGCACTTTTTGGGCAGAGCATCTTAAGGCGTGC
>NZ_AUIH01000109.1 GCF_000423605.1 Saccharospirillum impatiens DSM 12546 | reverse complement strand
TCATAGGTTCAGCGCAACCGGCCAAGTTAATTGTCGCTGAACCGGCCAAGATAGTTGACGCGCTACACAAGCTCCAGTTCTCTCTTGGGTGTTTTCTGATCTTTCTTCACAAAGGCGTGGAGCACAACAATGGACTCGCCCTTCACATAACAGAAAAACCCTCTGCCAATGCCTTCTTTTGCCTTGGCACGAACCTCAAACAATCCAATACCCATTGGCTTCGTGTGCGGTTCACCAAGGTGGGCTCCATGCTTTTCCATCATTTCCAACAGCCGGATCATCCGGGCTTGGATCTTCGGTGGCATGCCCAGAATGTCACTCTGCACGTCTCCGTAAAAGACAATCTCCCATTTCATTGCTACTGTCCCTGGATCTTGAAGGTATCATATATGATAACCAGACAAGCGAAAGACCGATTAGATATTAAATAACTCCTTTTAATATCCGCTTGGAATCTTCACGGCCCAGAAATCACTCTAAATGCTTGAATCACTCAAGTATATCCAGTATTTTATACAGTATTCAAGCGACGGGCCGTCAGGGTTAGACACTATGCCACGTTCAAGGAAAAACCAGATCGCTCTGGAAGCGACACCCTACTATCACTGCACCTCCCGGTGCGTGCGCCGCGCCTTCCTGTGCGGACGTGACGAGCATTCTGGTAACGACTACGAACACCGTCGTGGCTGGATCGAAAACCGGATAATCGAGTTAGCCAGGGTTTATGCGCTCGATGTATGCGCCTATGCCGTCATGTCTAATCACTACCACATAGTGCTTCACATCAATGCTGAGAAAGCCAAAGCCTGGTCGGATACCGAAGTCATCCAACACTGGCACAGCCTTTATGCCGGTAACTTTCTCAGCCATGAGTACCTAGCAGGAAAAGACCTCTATGAAGAGCAACTCAACGTTATCTCTGAGCTGGTAACAGAGTGGCGTGAGCGACTGATGTCGATCAGCTGGTTCATGAAAGCCCTGAATGAAGACATTGCCCGGCAAGCCAACGTTGAAGACAACTGCACCGGTAGGTTCTGGGAGGCAAGATTTAAATCCCAGGCATTGCTGGATGAAACTGCACTGACAACCTGCCTAGCCTATGTGGACCTGAACCCAGTCCGAGCCTGTATGGCCGACACACCGGAAGCGTCAGAATTTACCTCGGCTAAACGGCGGATCGATACCGCCAAAGAAGAACCGGAAGCGACCGAACCCAAACAGCCAATACCGTTATTTCCGTTTGTTGGCTACCCTAGACAAGACATGCCAGAAGGCTTGCCCTTTCGGCTGCAAGACTACCTGGAACTACTCGACTGGACCGGTCGTCAGATCCGTAGCGACAAACGCGGAAGCATCACACAGTCCCTTCCACCCATTCTCGAACGCCTTAATATCGATGCTGAACATTGGGTCTATAACACTCAGCACTTTGAAAGCCAGTTTAAAGGGATGGTTGGCACTGCAATCTCGATTAAAGCAAAGTGTCAGCAGTTCGGTTACAGACGAGCACCTGGATTAGCACTAGGCGCGCAACCTACTTAGCCAGAACCTTCCTCACTTCTCAATTCTCGGGCCTAACTGAGGCGCTTGCGTGCCTGAAAATCACAAAAATCAGCCAATTCTCCCTAAATTACCAGGCTGAAGTGAATCGGTACTCCTGCCTTTCAAACTACTGACTTGATCTAGGGTCCGCTTTCCGTTTCCCTACTGTGGTGCATGTCCTATGTGGCTTTCCGTTTCCCTACTACGGTGTATGTCCATTGTGGTCCCCAATATACTAACCAAACTTGAAATGCCCAAAATGTATTTCTCCTGGTATACAGGAGATATTTATAGACGGCCTAGCCGCTTAATAGAATAATGAACTCATACGGATAAAATAATTTTGAGTTGATTAAAAATCATGCAAAAGGAACTGAAAATGAAACCGGTAGTGCTACTAGTAATTTTGTATATTTTTTATACACCCCTAGTATGGTCACAAGAAAAATCAATTATCGATATTGGTCAGTACACTGCCGTTGTCATTACAGATGAACATAACGGAAGAATGAGAGTTTGGGGAGATATTGGCCGAAGATTCGATCCATCTATACATCAAAACTGTAAAATCGCTGAATGTATGTTGAGGAGGGAATCTCCAAGTGTATTTCCTTTGGAAAGAAGCGTATGGGAATTTTCAGTTAAAGTGGACGAAATGACGGATAGTCGACATGTAGAACTGAGACGTTCAGCATCTAGGTATGATGAGAGGTATGGTGAATATCCTATGACAGTGGATATTAGCCTCTTCATACGTCTATCAAGCGATGAATACCAAATGCTATGCGTAGCTGGACATGATTATCCTGGAAAGTCAGCAATGATTAGAATTGATGATAACCCCCCAATCGAAAATAGGTATCAAAAAGGTTGCTTTCCATTGACTAGCGATTTAGAGGAACAGCTTCGCCGTGGTAACAGAATTATGATACGGGGTTATACTTGGCCATATAGTGAAGCAAATACATACTCAGTTAATCTTTCGGGATATATTGCGGCATCTACATATTTAAGGAATCTAATACAATAGTACATTTATATTTTTGTGATTATTCTCAGTTTAAAATAGTCTTACGATCTGACTAAATTGATAGGGTGCTTAGGTACCCTATCGTAGTTTTGGGAGTCAGAATTTAGGTTACTACTACCGAGCACACCCACTGGAATACCATAGAGCAAAACTATCTGTTGAAACTTCTTGATAGCTGCCTAATGTGCCTGTCCAAATAAGCATCCATTCCCGCAAGGACATGGTTTATTTCGGCAGTTTCCTTTCACCCTAGATTTTATAGGCTTTGACCCCTGTTTTCTAACTTCTCTCAGGCTTTCAAAGTCCCTCAAATATGGCAATGTGAACACCCATAACAATCATGTGGAAGTCACTCTGACTGTCATTACTCCGGTGGTGTCCTGTTTAGCCAAGGTGGACACTAATGTGACTGTCCCGATAGTCCTGTTAAGATGACTGTCCTGTTAGCCCACCTTTGCTCTGCAATAGTTTCAATGGTTTGCAAGGTAAAGACCTTTCGTCATTGCCGTCCCCATTCCTTTCCACCCATTTCTACCAATCGAGAAGCGGCTCGTCGAAAGGAAAAGGCGAGATCATTAGCGGACGATAATTGTGCCAGTGACACGCCAATTAGACCCGTCGCCGACCACTCAAAATGTTCCCCCTCTTTGGTGCGAATCATGGTCGTCGCAAAGGAACTCGAGTTTCCCCCCTTCTCACTGACAAACAATTCTTCATCTCCATCACTGCTTTCGACTTGCGCTTCAAAATCGACAAATAATTCGTCCAGCGGGACTTGTACCGCTAGCACCAAGCGGGTGCGAGATTCATAACACGCGTCAATGAGGGTCACGAATCGCCGCGCCTCGTTGAGGTGGTTGGCGTCCAGTTGGGGGACGCTGTCCACGATGAGGACCGGGAATCGGTCGCAGAGGGAAATATAATCGGCCGCGCCGAGCGGTTGGTAGCACAACTCGGAAAAGTAAAACCAGGCGCACCGGTCATTCAATCGGGCGACCTGGACGGTACGACCGAAGGAGACTTGAATGACCTCAGCCTCAGTTCCGGATGCAGTGCCACCAAATATTTCTTCCAACTGCGCCTGCATGTTGTTGTGTAACCGGTCATTCTACGGAGTGGTTGCAGGCCATATAAAGATCTGATTGCCTCGGATCAGCAGCGAAGCGTTCTTTCCAAAGTCTTGGTGTCA
>NZ_AUIH01000108.1 GCF_000423605.1 Saccharospirillum impatiens DSM 12546 | reverse complement strand
TTACCACCAAGCGGATCCGACGACCAATGGAGGACGTTGGCATCTTTCTGAAAAATCGCCCTTTCTGGACGGGCACTAGCTAGTTATTCACGGCTAATTTTGGCCATGTTTTCAACCAGTTTTTATCGTGCATGCGTTGTTTGAACGCATTTGGCTTTAGCCTTTTCACATTCGGTGTGATCGTATAGTCGAAGAGTCTGTCTATACCAAGGGGTGCGACGATGGTGATGTGACCCTCTGTATCTATCCTGGCACCGACGGCCGTTTCCACTTCCACCCAATAGCTCATGGCATCTGCAGTTGACGTATAAGGGCTGTCTGAGTTTCTGTGATGCATTCTTGCCTGGTTCTTAACCGACCAGGGCAGAGCCGCCATCGCATACAGATGGCGTTCTAACGCTTTTTCTCTGGATTCGCTCACGTCTTCGGCATCGAAGTAGATCAAGTCGATATCGTTCAGTGTGGTAGCGTTCGAAAAGCCATGGGTTTTGTCCCATACCAGGTTGCGTACAAATCCGGCGGCGAGGCACCAATCTTTTAAGCCCAGCGTACTGGCGAGGGTTAAGGCCTCCATCCGCATAGGGTCTGCAGTGATCCATTGTGCAATCAGAGTTTCTCTCTTCATTTCAATGCTTCTTTCTCCTTCCTTTGTACACTCTATTCCTCTATCAGGCAGTCACTTGGGACCCATCCCATGCCTTTCTCAGCGTGCTCTACCCAGGACCACTGGCAGTGCTCGTAGTGAACCAATACCCGATCTTCCCGGTTGATGTCCAGTTCCTTGGCTGAATAGTCCCCAGTTGCGAAGCCTGATGAGTTTTCTGCAGTGATGTTGATCAGGGAAAGTGGTGCCCAACCCTCCTTTCCTCTCGGATCTGTAACACGAACCCAGCCGTCGTATTCAGTATCCAGTTCACCAATGTCGAGCGTATCCCCACTCTTAAAAGAAATCGGGTCGGGATAATTCGACTGATGGTTTCTGATAGCTTTTGCTTTATTCATAGCGGGCAATACTCCAACAAGAAAGAGCACTCTTTCAAGTCTACTCTATAATCGGCTTTGCAGTTTTTGTGCTCATAAACATCAGTTCCTCGGTGGATCTCGATTTATCTACAGAAAAACCGAGATTTGCATACAGTGATCTGGCGGCTCGGTTGTAGCGGTAAACGCGTAGAGTGATTGTTGGATGGCCCGTATGTTTCACCGCCTGATCAATCAGCCTTTCACACAACGCACGGCCGACACCGGCCCCTCGTACATGAGGTGAAATGATGATTCGACCGAGGTGAACAGCGCCCTGGTCTTCAGTTCAGAATTGTCCAAACCCTATGCAATGGTTCTCGTCTGTCGCTAGACAGTAGCTGCGGCCACCGGGGACTGCGAGTAAATTTGAAAGCTTATCTGATTGAAATGGAAACGGTAGCATAGGGCCAGCCCAGCGGGCGCAGGACGTTGCATCATTTAACCAGGTTGCCATGGTTAGGTAATCCATCTGCTTTGGTGCGCGAAGTTTCGTGTTCATGCGGCTACCGTCCACTTCATAGGTGACGGTGCTAAAAATACCTATTGGACGAGTATCCAATCCATCTACCGGCGTGGTGCCAATAAGATGTATGCTTGAAACTGGAAGCCGGGATAGAAGCTGTGACGTTCCTCGGAAAGTCTTTTTGGCCAAGAGGTTTCATAGGGTACTACTTCACTTTGGAGGTAGTTCATTGGTGATCTGATGAGTCATTGGCATTGAGCTGTTTTATATCGTGACAAAGCGATAAAAATAAACAATCTTCACCGTGGATGCACTTGTTATTGTATCCGTAAGACTAAATGCAATCACTTGCTAATCTAACCCGGTTCGATAAATTCACAACCCGAATCCACTTTTTAACGCAGGTAATCCCGTGCACTCCAAACGCAGCCGGCTGGACCGGTTCATCGCCCGAACCTGTCAGGTCCCTCTCAAAGCGGTTAAGCCACTGCTGGCGCGTGGGTTGGTGTGTGTCAACGGTACGGTGGTGAACGATGCACAATGGGCCGTTGATGAGTTCGATCTTGTTGTCTGCGACGGGGTTGTGTTGCAAGAGCGCACGCCATTGTATTTCATGTTACACAAGCCCGTGGGTGTGGTCAGTGCCACCCGGGATGCACAGCACACTACTGTGCTGGACCTGATCGACCACCCTGATAAAGAGAGCCTGCATATTGTCGGGCGGCTGGATCTGAATACGTCGGGCCTGGTCTTGTTGACTAACGATGGGCGCTGGTCACGGGCGTTGACGTCGCCGGAAGGCAAGGTACCCAAGCGGTATCAGGTTCGGGTGACATTTCCGCTGGACGAGCGTTATGTAAAAGCCTTTGCCGAAGGGTTTTACTTTGAAACAGAAGGCGTTGTCACCGCCCCGGCAACGTTGACGCTTACCTCCGCTACCACGGCGGAGCTGGTGTTGACGGAAGGCAAGTACCACCAGGTAAAGCGCATGTTCGGCCGGTTTCGCAATCCGGTGCTGGCGCTGCATCGAACTGCCGTGGGACCCTATGTGTTGGATGACACCTTGGCCCCCGGGGAGTTCAAACCGCTGGTGGTACCCCGTGCCCGCCTACATAGCGGTTAAGCTGTGCCGGCTTCCAGTCTGTCAGTGTTTTGGGGTCTGGCTTGTAGATCTCTACGGTCAGTGGGTAACAGGCTGCGGCATCGCTGGAGTGGCTCGCACTGCAATCCCCGCCCGGGCATGCTGACAGCGCGCCTAACAGGTCTATTTCTGCAAAAAACTCAAGGTAGTCTCCCGGCCGAACCGGGCTGGCTTTCATGAAGTACTGGTGGGTATCGCGCGTAAATCCGGTGCACATGAAGACGTTGAGTACGTCATGAACCTCTTGCTCGGCTGCTGCCAAGGGTTGGCCTGACTGCTTCGCCAGTGCACGAGTCAGGTTGGAATGGCAGCAGTGGTGATAGTGTTCATTGCTCAGCAGAGCGCCGGTGTAGGGGTCACATCGGGTGCCAATCACGTCGTGTACGCTGGCACCGTCGTCATCCCAACCGTACCAGTCGAGGGTGTCTCTGGTGATGGTGGCCATGGGCCTGAGGTAGGGGAAGGTGCTCCAAAGGCGGTCTCCGGTGCTCAGGTGCGTGCCGTGCAGGGCGCGTGTCTTACCACTGTAAAAACGTTCATTCAGGTTGTGGCGGTGCCACAGGTTAAGGTCACCGACCTGCGCGCCCTCGGTGCTGATGATGCGGAAGAAATGACCGGCCGGTACTTCGAAGGTGGCCGCTTCTCTGGGTGCTACCCTGATCTGGTGAGTGGGTGACATTTCAGATCTGGCCCGGGCATACCAGGTGGCATCGAAGGTCGGGAGCCCATCGTTCGGGTAAGCGATGACCGCCTGGGCGGCACGTCGCAAGGCCGCGTCGTCGGGTTCGCGGTGTTCGGCAGGCGGTTTCATTCGCTCGGTGTCTCCTGTTGGCCGGGTTAGGGATCTGGTTGGGCCCTGGGGCTCGTAGTGAGTGGCTGTATGAGTTGTTTTGCGTAAAGCGGAGCGCGGTCCGTTCAACTTAGGCGACGAGCACGATAAACTACCGTGCCGGTGCGCTTTGGCATCGGCCCAAAGGATGCACCATTAAAGGATAAAGTGACCCCATTGTGAACAAAGAATCCGATGTTATTGTCAACCGCAACTGGCTGTTCGCCTGGGGTGTGGTGGTCGTCGTCTCGCTGTCGGTTTATTTTCTGGGCTCTTCGTAAAACTCTGTGGAACCCTATGGCAGCATATCCAGCTTCCCACAGTGAAACAGTATGCTCGTTCTAAAGCCTTCGAAAGAACGA
>NZ_AUIH01000107.1 GCF_000423605.1 Saccharospirillum impatiens DSM 12546 | reverse complement strand
AAGAATAATGGAGACTAACATCGTATTATTGGCATGACTAACAGTGTCTACAGAGAAGAAATGAGTTAATGCAATAAAATCACGGATTCAGGTATGTGTAAGAATTTAAGCAAAAAGTAGTGGCTCATCGACGACCTCCCCGTTGACGACACACTCATACTTAAGGCCCCAGGGCGCTGCCTCAGCTTTAAATTCAGCCAGCGAATACAAACCCAGACAGGGCTTGGCACCGCACTCACTCAAGCTACCGGCGATTAATTTCTTCGCCAGAATCAGCGCCGAGAGGGTGGGAATATACGGACCGCTACCGTGCTCGACCGCCAGCCGCCACTGAATTGCCAAGGGCTTATTAGAGGCATCACGGCCAGTAACAGTCACCTGCATACCGCCCGTTGCACTGCCCAAATCGATGAACCACCGGCTTGCCGCGACAATGGCTTTGGTCCAGCGTGACCAGTCTTTGACCAGCCCCACCTTACTGCACCACGCCATAGCCACCATACCCCAGTGCAAGAAGCCCAGTTCCAGCCCCGCCTGAAACGTGACATTTTTGACACCGTCATAACGCCGGGCAAACAGCTCCAGATCCGGCACATCGACGTTGGCCAGCCAGCGCTTACCCACGATGGAGCCAAAATCCCGCTTGCGTGGTGACATCCAGCCGTAGATAGCTTGCCAGCGCCCTGCCCGCCATACGGGCAGTTTGTGGCCGGTATAGGAGAGTATCGCACCCACGGTGGCCTCGCCGCGCTCGGCGCGATTACCCGGGGCAATGGCGCTGTCGATACTGCTTATCTGAGTAAAACGGCTGGCAAAGTGATCGACCACCGTGGACGACAGCCCCGGTACCGAACTGGCCCCTGAAACCACGAGCACACCGGCCTGCCTGGCCTGTGTCTCAAGGCGTGTGATATCGCAGACAAAGCGCCGGTCATCGGCCAGATCAATGTAGTGGCAACGCAGAGCAATGCAGGCCTCGGGTACGCGGTAGTCTTGCCCCTGGAAAGGGCCACTGGTGTGAATCACCAAGCCAGGGGCGCAAGCCGCTATACGCTCAACAAAGTCGGCCGCGCTGATATCAATAGCCACAGGCTGAAATTGAGCCACGGCCTGCTGCGCGCTCAGCGACGCGCACAGCACCTCGGCCTTAGCCAAATGTCGCCCCGCAATCACCAGACGTATACCGGCAAGCTTGGCCAGCGCCGCACTGATGCGCTTGCCGAAATTGCCATAGCCGCCCAGTACCACCACAACGTAAGGCGTGTCCCGATCATCCATTATCGTGCTCCTGCATTTGACCTCTCACCAAAAGAGTAATACATTTATTTCTGTAATGACAGAAGCTACAGAAGTAACAGACAGAATCGACACGTTGGAGCGAAACACATGCAAGTCACCGCACTCATGGAAAAATATATTCTGCACTGGGGCGAGATGGGCACACGCTGGGGAGTAAACCGCACCGTGTCACAGATTCACGCCCTGCTCTACTTGTCGCCCGAACCGCTCAATGCGGAACAGATTGCGGACCTATTATCGGTGGCGCGCTCCAATGTCAGCACCAGTTTGAAAGAACTGCAGAGCTGGGACCTAGTGCAGGTGAGCAACATCCTCGGCGATCGCCGCGACCTTTTTCACACCAAGGGCGACTGTTGGCAGATGCTGCTAACGATTGTCGAAGGCCGCAAGCGCCGCGAGATCGACCCCATCCTCAGTATGCTGCGCCAGTGTGAACTGGAAATGGTCGACGACACTGAAACCCCCGAGGCGGTTAAAGACAAGATTCGCGAGATGAGCCGCTTTGTCGGCACTCTGGTGGATTGGTATCAGCAGGTCAGTCAGCTGCCCAAGGGCACACTGGTAAAAATGATGAACATGGGCGCCAAGATCGCCCGCTTTATTCCCGGTCTTAAATAGCGCAAAAGCAGGTGAATGATGAGTAATCTATTCCAGGATTGTCTCGGTGAGAAATTTTCCCAGCTGCCCACCCTGGTGAAACAGGCACACACCGGCAGTAGCTACCTCAGCGGCCGTGCCTCCGTGCAGCACGGCAATCTCTTGGGGCGTTTAGTCTGCCATATCTTCAGTATGCCACCGGCCAGAGACAACAGCGGGCTCACTGTTCGCGGTGAACACAGTGCTGATGTGATGACCTGGAATCGCCACTTCAACGACTTCGCCATGAACTCCCACTTCTACAAAGCAGGCAGCCAACTGGTGGAGCGCTTAGGTCCCATCCACATGGCCATGGCGCTGGATGTCAGCGAGGGAAAACTGAGCTACCGCCTGTGCAAAACCAAACTCTTCGGCCTGCCGATACCGCTTTTCTTAAGCCCCAAGGTGTTAGCACTCGAGTGGCAGGAGGCCCGCCAGTACTGTTTCAGTGTTGATGTGCGCCTCCCCTTGATCGGCAAGGTATTGAGCTATCAGGGTGAGATGAGCGTTGAAAATATGGACGACGTGGAGCTAAACAATGAAAGCCTCGCCAATTGATAAATGCCTTGCGGCCAACCCGCAAATCATCCTCTTTGATGGTCTGTGTAACTTGTGCTCTGGCTGGGTCCAGTTTCTGATCGCCCGAGATCCAGCTGCCCGTTTACGTTTTTGCTCGGTGCAGTCCGCCGAGGGTCAGGCCCTGCTGACCCATATCGGCCTGCACCCCACCCGCATTGAGACCATGGCCTATATCGACCACGGCCAAGCATACCTGCATTCCGATGCTTTTTTCGCCGTGATTGCTGAACTACCGCGGCCCTGGCGCTGGCTGACACTGGGCCGCTACATACCTCGACCTTTGCGCGATGGCCTCTACCGCCTGATTGCTCGCAATCGCTACCGCATCGCCGGTAAGAAAGATCAGTGCTTGCTGCCCTCAGAAGCCCAACGCTATCCACCCGCCGCGAAAACGAACTTCGAGACTTGAGGTATTAATGCCATCTAGCTGGTTGTTGAAAAAGGCTTCCTGCCTTTTTCAAAACACGAGATCCAAAAATTGCGACTTTTGCTTCTCTCACAAAATCAATGACTTAACAGTCATTGATTTTGCCGGAACGTCCGAATTGTCGGACCACATGTTCCAGTAGCAGGCCGCCAAAATTCTTCGAATTTCAACGGCTTGCTAGATCGTGCGATGCTTCAGAGGTAACCTGAATGTCTATGGAACACTCACCGGCAGAACCAAGACACCCTACTGTTTGGCTAAAACCCGGGCTATTGATAGTTTTCGGAGCCACGTTAGAGGCGAAAAGCCATAAACATCACCCTATCCAGGTGGTATGGCCCACCGGTCAGAAGTCGATTTGTCGCCATAACGATCTGATTGCGCATGGCGCGGTGATTGTGCAGTCGCGGGTGGCCCATCAACTGACGATGGATAGCGGCTGGGTCATGCTGGTCGAACCGCAAAGCGCTCTGGGAGCGCGACTGTCGCACATGCTCGGCAATCAGGTCATGCTTGCCTTGCAAGAGTTGCCGACCGCCAGCCCACTCATACCCAGAGCCGAAGACGATCCGGCCGCTCGCCTTGTTGACCTGTTCGGTGCTCTCGGCATGAAACAGGAATTTCTGGCCCAGTCCACCGGCAATACCGCGTCAACCGTTGCGGATGAGCGATTGCGAACACTGCTACGAAACCTGGATGAGTGCCTCTCCGGCGCCTGCCTTAAACCCGCCAGCTGGCGAGCCGCCGAAGTGGCACGGTCCCTGTCATTGTCGGAAGGACGTTTTCTGCACCTGTTTCGCGAACAGATGCATATACCCTGGCGCCCTTACTTGCTTTGGCGGCGCTTGATCTGTGCCGTCAACGCCCTGGCACGGGGCGCCTCCGCCACTGAAGCAGCCTATGGAGCTGGCTTCTCCGACAGCGCCCATTTGAGCCGGACCTGTAGCGCGTCAACTATCTTGGCCGGTTCAGCGACAATTAACTTGGCCGGTTGCGCTGAACCTATGAAGCCTGCTTTTTGGCAGACTGTTTCCTTCGATAGCTGTCACCCTCGCACTGGATGATTGTGGCGTGGTGCACCAGTCGATCGATGGCGGCGACCGTCATGACGGTATCGTCGAACAACTGGTCCCAGTCCTCGAAGGATTGATTGGAGGTAATGATCAAGCTGTGGCGTTCGTACCGGTGGGCGATCAGCTCGAACAGTACACTGCTTTCCTGTTCGGTCTTGCGCACGTACCCAAGGTCATCCACGATC
>NZ_AUIH01000106.1 GCF_000423605.1 Saccharospirillum impatiens DSM 12546 | reverse complement strand
GAATCTGTTCCATGAGCTGTCGCTCGCTGCGGATCGTATAAAGAACCTGTAACAACTGTGCTCTGAGCAACCGCTCTGGTGGAATCGACATCTTGCCACGCTCGGAATAAGCGCCATCCAAGAGCCAGTCAATGCGGGTCAGCGCTGTATCGAATAAAACCTTGATCGCTCGCAACGGGTGATCTTTGGGGACGAAGGAGTCCAGGTGGACCGTGGAAAATAAAGCTTCCTGAGTGATGTCGAGACCGCGCATTATCTGATTGGCTCCGGATCAGTTTGACTGAGAGTATGTTACCAAACCCACGGTTCATGCGGAATAATTTCAACAGCCTGCTAAGATACAAACGGTGAAGTCCAATGCCCGAGGTTATCGTTCCTTCGAAGGGTTCAGAACGAGCATACTGTTTTACTGCGGGAAGCTGGAAATGCAGCCGTAGGGCTCCACAGATTTCTACGAAGAACCCTTAATAATAAGGGCCTTATAAGCGATAAGCGCTCTAGACGTAGAAGTCCAGTTCCTCCTGTGCCTTGAGCAGGTCCCGCATCTTGATGGGGTCATCCCCAAAGAAGAATATCAGGCCCCAGTGCGTGCCGAAGGCAGACCGGTCTGGTACCGTCTCCTCGGTGGGTGCGACCAGCTCGTGAGATTCGAAATACGGATGTCCGATGGTCTCTTCGGGCATTTCGAGCTTGCTGACGACACGACGACGTGGATAAACACCGAAGCACCCCGCGTAGCCTTTGGCTCCTTCCACTTCTTTGGGGAAGAAGCTATCCACTTCCTCTTTGGTGCTCTTGGGGTCGAACACCAGCATGGACGCCTGATAGGCGCTGAAGCCGTAGGCCCGCTCGATCAGTTCGAATGCCTTAAAGCCGGGAGGCCGGTAGGCGACTTCCCCGAAGTACATTTCACCGTCGGCGGTAACAAAATACTCCGGGTGAATGAGGCCGAACTGAATATCAAACGTTTTGATCAGTTTCTCAATCTGTTTGGTGATCGCATTGCGCCAACTTTCCAGTTCTTTGGTGGCGGGTACAAAGACGGAGTAGCCCAGCGTCACATATTCCGAGATGTTCAGAAACTTGATTTTACCGTCGTGTATCCAGGCCTCGACTGCGAACTCCCAGCCATCGAGGTGGCTTTCCATGAGCAGCGGATACTCCTCATCCGGTATGTTATCAATCTCCTCGACGGTGCGGATCATGCGGTGCCCGAGGCAGCCGGCTTTGTCGAAAGCCTTAACGTGAATCGGGTCATCAGGGTCGCCGTCGAGTTTGAGCAGGGTCTGGTTGACTCGTTTCATAAACCGGACAATGTCTTCCTTTTCATGGGCTTCCTCGAAAATTCCCACCCGTATGCCACCGAGTTGCGCTCGGCGCTTCATCAGTGCTTTGTCACGGAACAAGATCGATTGCCCGTACATTCGCGGGTTGTCCATCAGAACCGAGTTGATTGCACCAGACCATTCCACGGTTTCTTCAAACAGGGGGATGGCGACGTCGACGCCCTCGGCTTTGAGCCTTTCGGCTATTTGCAAGGAACGATCATTCAAGCGCACAAAGTCCCACTTTATGTAAGGGATTTTGTTTGCTTCGCAAAAGTCTTCGGCCCAATCAGGTGCGACGACTACGTAGCGACGATCAAATTTTTGAGCGGCCTTAATGGCGTTGACGCTCCACCCCAACAGAGCGATATAGCCCTTGTTTGGATCTTTCGGGGTTTCTGTCCCCTGCACTGAATCGAGTGTGGGGTCAAGCCAGCCTGACACATCCGTCGTGGTTGGTTTTTCTGATGTTTTCGTCATACCTGTTCTCCTTATGCATTGTGCGAATAACCGACGCTCACAGTGGCAGCGCCAGCGATGGACTGGTGGGTATTTGAGGGCTTGCTAGCGGCCCGAGGCCCAACTGCCCTGGGCCAATCGCATGGCCCGATTGACTTCAATGGCGGGTACGGTGTCCGGCTCTCCTATTTCGAGTGGGTCGAAGTGAAATACGTAGAGCCGGGAGGCGAATTCGGCTACCGGGAGTGAGGCTTCACCGTAGCGTTCGCCGTTACCCTGGGTCGAGGTAACAATGTCCTGCCCCCAGTTTTGTCCGCTGTCGTTGTTGGGATTGAAGAAATAGACCCGCATGGTGTCGTTCGGATCCAGAGTAATTCGTTGGATGGTAATGGCATGCCAGCCGAGAAAACGCGTGGCACTGTCGGTCACGGCGATACCGGCCGGTTGTGGGCTTATGACCGGGATGTTGCCGTTGTAAAAAGGGTGATACGCGGCGTAAAAATCGCGAATAAAGCCTTCGAAGTCCTTCAGACCGCCCGTAAATACATCGACTGCTATGCGAAAGCCGTGACCGACATGGTCTCCGTGGAATTCTGCATTGACCCATTTGTGGGGGTCTTCACCACGCCCGACACTGCGCCGGCCCATTTCAAAGTAGATGCGATCCAGATGCGGCACGGTCAGTAATGACACAGCGTCAACATCCACCGGAGGCTCACTGGCGAGGCCAGCGCCCAGGTCCCGGGAAGAAATGCTGTTGCCTTCAAAGCGCATCACCACTTCATCATCGCGTGCGGCCCAGGCTAGAATTCGCAGCAGCTCTACCGGCTGACTGTACGCCCACATGGATAGAGCGCGGGTCGACTGACAGGTGGGGTAGTTGCCCTGGCCCACGCCCAGGGGGCGCCCGAGCACATTCAGTACATCAGCGAGCAGAAAGCATGCTGGGGATCGGCTGCGGCCAAACACGGCCACAATCTTGTCGACGGCGGCGTCACAGAGCGTCAGTCGTATTTGGCGCCACAGGGAAGGCGCTACCGGTGGTGCGTAGAGAATGCCCCGCTCGAGCATCATGGCCAGTCCATAGGCACACTGGCTGGTCTCGGGGTACAGGGCCTCATCTATCAGTTTGTGAATCAGCGCCGGGTAACAATGAAATGCATCGGCACCTGTGTGGCTTAAACCCAGAGCCGTGGGAATCAGCGCGTTCCAGCGAGTACGCAGGTAACGTATAAAAACGGGCATATAGGCCGAGACCAGGCCGGTACTGTGCATGGCCTGAGCAAAAGCGATGGCCTCTTGCAGCAGTGTGGCGTCGTCCATCCCTGCCAGTCGCTCGGAATAGACATCGAAACCGGGATCTTCACGGCACCCTTCGGTGGGGCCAAATACGGCCTGAATCAGATGAAGGGCTTCGTCTGAGACGTCGCCACCGAGTGCATCCGGTTTTTGCAGGCAGACGGCAATCTGAGTCACCATCTGCTTAACGCCTTCGACCTGGACCGGACGTTGCGCCAGAATGCGCCAGACTTCGGCCACCAGGTGTTCCAGAAAGTTCTCGTAGCCCAGGTGCCGGAGCAGGTAGTGATATAAGCCCTGAACGGCGTAACCGAGATCGTCCGGGCGCAGTCGGTCGCTTTCCGGGAGGTCGCTGACCACCAGGTCGAGGTTCATCGCCAGTACCTGGGCGAGAAAGTGATGGGCGTGTTCCGCCGATATGGATGGATGAGTGTAGTCGCCTTTGGCGACGGCCAGCAGGCGTATCTGACTCAGAATTTCGACTCGTGTTGCGGTCGGTTCTCCGTGGCGTACTGTACGCACAGCCAAGGAGGGCACCAGCGTCTGGGGGAAGTCCCAGTCGCTGCCACCAAAGAATCCTGCCGCCTCTATGATTGACACGCGCTCGTAGAGCGCATCCAACCCTTCGGGGTTGAACATCAGGGCCTGTGCCGTCTCAATCACGTTGAAAACGGGCGAGACGCCCTCTATGGCATTGAGTTCAGCAAGGCGGTCTATGGCTGCGTCAAGTGGCTTCAAGAGCTCCCCTGGCGCGCCTCTGTAACGGGTCGCGGGTCTCTCGGTAGCTTTATGCATTGGTAATACTCTGTGGGCAACTTTTGGATATTTCAACCTAGACTTTGATTACACAGGGTAGACTACGGATCGTGATCCGACATTGTGCGTCAATCGAAAGGACTGTACCGACCAAACCGTTAAACTGACTCTCGATATTCTGGGTGTTGTAGACCCAATGGTCGGCGTCGATGTTTAGGCGTTCAATAATGGGTGGAGTCTGCTGGGCAATACTTCCACGTCTGTCTGATCGAACCTGCCTGCTCGTCCAGCCAGTTTCAGAGAGTGTTGTACCCTAAAAGGTGAACCAGCGGGCATGTCATGCGGGGAGTTACCGGGACGATATCGTCCATGATGGCCGCCTCTATGTTCTGGCAGGCTGAGGGAAGGTAGCCTTTATCGACGTGCGAAATATCGGTGCGGTAGCGGCCAGAGTACTCAATTCTGTATCCGAACATTTTGGCATGACAGATACATTAACGGGACCAGCGGCAAACACTCTTTATGATGTGGCTGCAAGGGAGTGTCTAGCAGGCTGTTGAAATAGACCGATATTTTTCCATCAATCCGCTCGGGTAAGGCAATTTCAAGGGGATTTCAGCATTTGGGTCGGGTTCAATCGTCCCTTTTTACCCGAGATCCGGGATTTCCCGGGCTGTCGGGCACCCATCAGGCGCACCTCCCCTGTATATTGACCATTCGCCTCAGATTCCAGCCTATGAAGGTGAGGTTCAGTACCTGATTGGCCTTATCCAACCCTCGAACCATGATCTGGCGAATTGGACCGACGGTCTTGCCCCAACCGAAGGGTTCTTCGACTCGTTTCCTGACCTTCATGCTTGCCTGATAGCCTGTGTGTCGTGTCGTGCGCTTA
>NZ_AUIH01000105.1 GCF_000423605.1 Saccharospirillum impatiens DSM 12546 | reverse complement strand
AACAGGCGCTGACGCAGCAGGTCAATCTGGGGGTGCAGAACCCGCCCGGTACAACGAGGATCGTCCAAGACCTTATCCAGTTGGCGTGACAGGCCGAGCTTTTTGTCGACTTCGCGAAAGAGCACCAGTCCGGCGTCTGACGTTAGATCACCACCGGTAAAGTCGACTTCAACCTTACGGCGTTTTAGAGGAGAAAGGGACAAAGTCATGTGGTAGCATTCCGTTACGGCTTTGGTGGTTGAAAATAAATGGTGTCGCAACCTTATTATCAACTTTCCAAAGCCGTTTTGCTATCCGAATACCCAGTTTGGTGAAATATCCGGGCTAGGCTCATGCTTGCTCAGATGGACGCGGCCGGGATTGATCATGGAGTGCTGTCACTGGCTGGACTATTTGGAGTGGACACTCTGCCAGCAAGCGAAGCGGTACCGTTATTGACCGGTTACAACCGCGATCTTGCTGAGCTATGTCGAACATATCCCAAACGTTTCAGCGGTCTGGCAGCGCTGCCTTTGCAGGATCTCGATCAAGCAAAACACGAGTTGGAAACGGCGATCGCCAGTGGTTTGATTGGCGCAATTTTGCCAATCGATGCTTTTCGAAGTCCAACGGACGTGGCCATTTTACACCCATTGCTTGCTTGCCTTAACCGACTCGGTGCCCATCTTTTTTTGCATCCCGGCCCATGGCCTGGACGGACTTACCCAGCAGCCATAGAGGATGTATCCAGCCCTCTGAATACCGCACTTCGTCATTCAGTGCTGAGCGTGCAAGCTGCAGTTTCCGAAGCCATGTTGACACTCTGTCTAACCGATTGCCTCTCCCCCTACCCAGACCTGACAGTCCAGGTAGCCAACTTGGGGGGCAATCTTGCCTGGCTCGTAGAGCGTATGGATCACCTTCAGCAGCTACGGGCCCCCGACTCACTGCCTCCCGGCGAACAGTTGGGTCGAGTGTGTGTTGATACCGCTACGTTCGGACCGCGCGCCATCGACATGGCTGCGGAAGTATTTGGCGTTGATCGGCTGTTGTTCGGCACAGACGCTCCAATATTTGATCGTGATCAGAGTCGCAACGGGCTTGAGGCGAGTCGGGTTGGATCAGACGTGCTCGCTGCTTCATGGCGACTGTTGACTCGTTACCGGACTGAGATTTAGACGGTTGTTGAAAAGCGCGTCCTGCCTTTTTCAACAACCGTTTAAGCAAAAAAGATGATTTTTTCCGGAACTTCTGTGTTTCGGAAGCAGTTGGCTGAAATTCATGGAAATTCAACAGACTGTTAGGCGGAAAACTACTCATGTTACTGCCGGGTATATCACTTTCATGGAGTTTAAGCTTCATCAAGAATAGGGACATGGACGGGTCATTGACCCAAATATATGAAGTGTCTACCCTACCGGGAGGATCTCTACATGACTCAATCAACCACTGCCAAGAACAATGATAAAGTTGCCAGTCTAAGCATAAAGCGCAATGGTGTCTTTATTGGTGCGGAAGTACGAGGGGTCGACTTATCACGGCCACTTGATGATGCTACCGCTGAGGCTATCAGGATAGCCCACGCTCGCCATGGAGTGCTTGCCTTTCCCGACCAGAACATTTCTTCGGAGGACCTGCGTCGATTTGGTCGTTACTTTGGTGAGTTGACAGTTCACCCTTTCTCTACCAGTGCGAAAGAAGCTCCGGAGTTGATTGTCTACGATAACAAGGAGGGAAACCCTCCGGCCCCAACTGACATATGGCATACGGACGAGACGTTCCGGGATTGCCCGCCAATGGGAACAGTTCTCTGCTCAAAGATCATTCCAGAGTTGGGTGGTGACACAAACTTTGCAAGTATGGAAGCTGTTTACGAAGGGTTGTCTGACCGTATGCAGCGATTCCTGTCTGGTTTGGTAGCGATTCATGATTTCAAACCGTTTCGGATGTTGTTCGATCAGACTGCAGATGGCATCCGTAAACTTCGCCAGTTTGAAGACCGATTTCCGCCAGTTGAACATCCCGTTGTACGAATTCATCCTGTTACCGGTAAAAAGTCAATTTTCGTCAACCCTCAGTTTACATTGGCTATCAAAGGAATGGAGGAGGACGAAAGTCGAACCATCCTGGACATGATATACCGTAAAACGTTGCGTAATGAGTTCCAGTATCGTCATCACTGGGAGCCGAATATGGTGGTCTTTTGGGACAATCGTTCTGTGCAGCATTCAGCAGTTCATGACTACTACCCTCAACGCCGTTTGATGGAAAGAGTTACCATTGCTGGCGATCGGCCTTGTGACGATGTTGAACCAGTTGATGTGGCCGACCTTCGACGCTATTTGATGCCACCAGTGACCGCGTTCAAAACTCGCGCTAAGCGCCAACATGAAGATTAGTCACTGCGGTGAATGATAACTGAGTTGAGTGTCTATAAAAGGTACTCACTTAGTGGTCAGCATTAATATATAGAGGGTACTCTGCTTCGAAGCGGTCGTTTATCTGGATGACAATTCCCTTTGTCCAGTGGTGCGCCTAAGAAATTCAGAATCAGATTTCCTCTTGCAAAAATTAGTAGATCCATTCCAGCGTATTCCGAGCAAGGACACCTTCTTTCATGACTGCCAAACGACCCAATTTTATTCTCTTCATGACTGATCAGCACCATGCCGATTACTTGGGATGCTATGGTCATCCCGTGCTCAAAACGCCGAATATTGACGCGTTAGCCAAGCACGGGACTCGGTTTGAGAACTTCCAGGTAGCTAGCCCTGTGTGCATGCCGAACCGTGCAAGTTTAATGACTGGACGGATGCCATCATTACACGGCGTCAGGCACAATGGCATTCCTTTGAGCTCCAACCAGGTGACCTTTGTTGAGTTGCTTCGAGAGGCTGGTTACGAGACTGCCCTGGTCGGGAAAAGCCATCTACAAAACTTTGTGAGCAGTCCTCCAGTACTTGAGAAAAGGGAGAGTGATCCTAATCTAAAGGCACCACCTTCTCACTTGGCTCAAGCGGTTCGAGATAAGTTGGACGGATCCGAGTACGGCTATGAACAACCGGGTTTCTGGTCACAGGATAGGCCTCAGATTGATCTGCCATTTTATGGTTTTAACCGAGTTGACATCGTCACCGGGCACGGCGACGGTGTTGGAGGGGATTACGTCAGTTGGCTTTCCGAGCGAGCACCCAACGCCTCGACGCTGATAGGTTCTGAGAATCAATTACCACACGACTATCAGTGTCCACAAGCTGTCCGCACAGCCTTGCCCACTGAACTCTATCCGACCTCTTACATTGCCGAGCGCGCCAGAGCTTTTATTAGTGAGCACGATGATGAGACCCCATTTTTTCTAATGGTTTCCTTTCCGGACCCGCATCATCCATTCAATCCGCCAGGGGATTACTGGAACCTTTACAGTCCAGAAGATATGCCGGTTCCAGAAGCATTCCGCCGCAATGACTGGACTCCGCCACCGCATGTCCAGGCTGTATTCGATTCGCGAACCGATGGTAGAGCTTTACTCAATGGAATGAACAGCCTTGGAATTAGCGAACGCGAGGCGTGCGAGGCCCGGGCTCTAACGTGCGGTATGATAGCGCTCGTTGATGATGCTGTGGGTCAGGTTATGGCGGCGCTGGAGGAAGCCGGGCTAGCAGAAGAAACGGTGACAATGTTTACCGCCGATCACGGTGATCATCTAGGTGAACACCGGTTGTTGCTGAAAGGTGCGGAACAATATCGGGACATTACCAGGGTACCTTTCATTTGGTCTGAGCCTTCAGCATCCGCTCGCACAAGCAAAGCCTTGGGATCAACTCTGGACATTGCTGCGAGCATTCTCGATCGCGCTGGATTGGAGCCTTACTCTGGTATTCAAGGCCAGTCGCTGCTTCCGGTTATAGAGGGGCGTAAAGGTTTCGATCGTAACGCATTATTCGTTCAGTTTGACCATCAACGAAGTCACCCAGGGTTAAGCGGACCTCCTCGGGTACACAGTCTGATCACCGATAATTGGCGGTTAAGCGTATTTCACAATGCGCAGTGGGGAGAACTATATGACCTAAAGAATGACCCCGGTGAGTTTCATAATTTGTGGGACAACCCTAGCTACTCATCAATTCGGTCAGATCTCATGGAGTGTCTCGTGCGGGAGGAAATAGCCTGTGTAGACCGAGTACCGCTGCCTACAAGCTTGGCCTGACTACTTTTTTCAAGAATATTTTGTGCGTTTAGCAAAATCGCACAGTGTGTGGGCCATATTATTGATTTTGTATAGGTTTTTATGCGCAAGCCATTTAAAAATATGGTGTACAAATTCACTAGAATAGGTATGTAATTGTTATTCACCAAAAATAATTGGTCCTGAAGTGTAGTTGTAACCATTCCTGGTAATAACTGCGAGTATTGAAGGGATTTCACTTAATGGTATAAAACGAAGGGTGCAATTCAAGAATAAAGGTAACTATTCAGCGAAATAATATCAAAAAAGGCTTGACAGGTTTTTTTTGACTTTTCCTGATTGCACAGATTTTTCACCAACTCCCTGACAGTCCGCCAAATTGGCCCGGAATTGCACGTCAGGGGTGGTCTCATCTATCATCTATAGCGAGCCGCCTCCAACATTATAAAACGCTTCAGAACGCCACACAGGAGGAAAAAATCGCCCATAAAAAAGCATGCGATAATACTCGCATCAATTAACGGCGGCAGCATTATTTAATGGCTCACAACCCCATCGATATTAATAAAACAGTTCAGGATGTCGAGCATCTTCTGGCTAAGAGCGATG
>NZ_AUIH01000104.1 GCF_000423605.1 Saccharospirillum impatiens DSM 12546 | reverse complement strand
CAATTCTACAAAGTATTAGGGCCTTTTTAACCCTCTGATCGAGATTTTTCTTTTATTTTCAGAAGCTTAGCCGTTTATGGACGGGCACTAGCTACCTTGAATCGACTTTCCATAGCCATACTAGGGGCGTTCCGTATAGTTTCCCTTTTTTCAGACAACAAAGTACTCCAAATAGAAAATGATACTGTACATTGGGTGCTGTATTGAAACGAAAGCTATTCAGTTGACCTATAGTCCTTTCTAACCTGCTGTTCCCATTCTTCATCGGCAGTTCTAAGCCCACTTCGGACAAGACCTAAAATTTGATCAATCTCTCCTGCAAGACCACGTTGAGTAAACCGTTTCTCCATACCCGGATAAAGCCCACCATGTTTTCTGGTCCACATTGACCAATCTTCTATGGCTATCATGACTAGACTTAGAAAAGAGCGCCTTGCAAGTGGTGGAACCGTCTTAGAATATTCAAGTATCTCACTAGCAGAAAATCTTTCAGGCTTAAGCAGTGACTGTACCTCAAGGTCTAATGCTTCAATTTCATTCTCAATGTCTTTGTCTACTTCCATCCACACACCTATCGGGATTTCCTTACCACCGTGCGTAAGGTCTTCTATCGTGTAGCCAAGCTTTTGGCAACTACGAATCTGGTGGGTCAGCCCAGGGAGCTCAGGTATCGGTTTGCTATTGTCCATGAAATCCGAGAGCACACGCCACAGGTACTGTGCCTGCGAATAGATCTCCGTACTGCCAAAATAGGTATTCCACCAGCGGTTCCACTCCCCCCTCAAGCTGACCTCAGGCATTAGCATGAAATTTCGGCTTGCACCACCGCGATAGGCTTTCCGGTGCCAATAGCAATGCACCTGATCGAACGGAACGGTCAATGACTTTCTTTTGTTCTTATGCCAGAAACACACGCTTCTGCTGCTTCGATCAAAGACAATCCACCTGTTATGGCCTTTTTCCCAATGCGCTAGAATTGAGGTGATTGTCATACCTACAAAAGGAGGAAGGAAGAAAAACTTGTATTGAAATGAGTCAGCACCGTGATACAGGAATATGGCCAATATAAACAAGGCCAAGGCACCGAACATGCCCGCGGCGACACTGTAGTTCACGAAATTGCTATCTGTTCTGATTATCCAGATATTGCCATCTGTCATAGTGGCAAAGTCGGAGTGAAATACGTAATCCTCAGTAGGCGTAACAGGCTGCCCTTTTGATCTTAGCTTTCGCCCCTTACTAACGACCTTCGTCAACTCAGATGCACAATCGATATCCGGCCAGATATCATAGTCGCGAGGCACTACGATGTGAAAAAGGCAAACTGTCAGTGACTTCAAATGACGTAAAGTTAAACCAATTAGCTTTACACCTAAACCGAAGAATTCGCCCATGCTATCGCTTAAAAATTACGAAAGTTATATTATAACCTTGGATGCAAATCATATAACAACCCCTATTTTAAATAGCCTACTTTCGACGATCATATCCGTTACGAATATCAGCTTCCCACTCCTCACCGGCTGAACTAAGACCACCTCGCACCAGTTCGATAAGTTGATCAATTTCAGCTCCAAGTTCTTGCGGTGTATAGCGCTTACTCATACCAGGGAAGAGTCCACCATGATCTCTGGTCCATCTCGACCAATACCCAACCGCCATTTTAACGTGGATAAGGAGTTCCCGTCTTGCTAGCGGTGGTATTGTTTTAGAGTATTCAAGAATCACATTGGCAGAAAAATTCTCGGGTTCCAGCAATTGATCGGCCTTATTTGCTACTGCTTCGATTTCTTCCTGGATTTCCTTATCTACTGCCATCCACACCTCTATTGGGATCTCCTTACCACCGTGCGTCAGATCTTCAATCGTGTAGCCAAGCTTTTGACAACTACGAATCTGGTGGGTCAGCCCAGGGAGTTCGGGTATCGGTTTGCTATTGTCCATGAAATCAGAGAGCACTCGCCACAGGTACTGTGCCTGCGAATAGATCTCCGTACTACCAAAATACGTATTCCACCAGCGGTTCCATTCACCTCGCAAGCTGACCTCTGGCATCAACATGAAGTTCCGGCTGACACCACCGCGATAGGCTTTCCGGTGCCAATAGCAATTAACTATTTCAAATGGAACAGTCAGCGACTTGCGTTTGCTCTTATGCCAGAAACACACGTTGCCACTGCTTCGGTCAAAGACAATCCACTTATTATCGCCTTTTTCCCATCGCGCTAATAGAGAGAAGAAGACCAGCCCAAAGAGCATTGGTAGGATAAATACGTTAGTGAGCTCAAAGGGTACTTTGTAGAACCAAAAAACTGGCAGTAAAATTAGCAGCATTGCACCGATTAATTGAACTCCAACAATATAGTCAATAAATCGACTATCTGTTTTAATGATCCAAATATCACCATCTGTCAGAGTATCGAAATCGGAATGAAATATATAGTTTTCAATGGGTGTAACGGGCTTTCCTTTTGATCTTAACTTTCCTCCCTTACTGACTTTATGGGTTGGCTCCTTTGCACAGTCAATATCTGGCCATATGTCTCGATAGTGAGGCACAAAAATGTGGTAAATTGTCAGAGCGGTTCTCTTGAGAAACCCAATCATTATATCAATTTCTCCCGTATCTAGTAACCACGAATTGATTTACCAACTGTTTCTGTTCTACTTACTATAGACCGCTCTTGCGCCCTCACCTCAGAGACAACTTTACCTTCAAAGATTGCGTTACCTTGCTCATCTCTACTTGGCGATGGGTAGTAATGGATAACCTCTGTTCCACTGAATAGCGTTCTATCTTTACCGTAAGGATAGTAACGTACTTCTACCTTAACACTAGCTTCTACACCCATGGGCACCATGCCTCCCATTGCTCTGGTGCCACCTGATACAACCAGATCTCTCGATATCACTATCCTATGTCGTGATCCCGACGACGACACCAGCGCGCGATTTCCATTGGCATACTCTGTAGATAGCGAAGTCATAGACAGTTCTGTCCATTCTGACCCATAGCCTTTAACAAAAAGGCTAATTTCTTTGTTACCCGAACCTGTCATCTGAGGGGTGATCACGTCGATCTCTAAGGATTCACCTTGAGTCAACCAGGTATCTTCTATTAAGATACCCGGGCTATGGAAATATGAAGCAACTTCATGGAAAGCATAGTGACGGGAATGCTGCCAACTACCGTAGGACTGACCTGATCCAAGACTGTTATTTGAGAAATATCCTGCATCTCCTCCAAAGCGATCTCCAATTGCCATGCCAAACTGGCAGTTCTTCAGCAAAGTTTCCAATTTAGAATCTGTAAACAGCCATACCAGTACAAAACCCAGCGCTACAACAGCAAACCCGACTATACCGAAGACCATAGAAGAGGCAAATATCGTAGCCATAAATCCGGCAGCCATAACTCCGTACCCAAAAGCAGCGTCATGATCACCTAACCTCGCTCGGTTGAAGGCATCCAGAAGCGAAATCCCAGCCCCGAAAATACCGGAAACAGCATTCGAAGCTACCATAATTCTGTTCAGGTTTACCGCTTGCCGAAGTACTTTTGGTGATACCGCGTATGTCTTAACATACTTATAGCTTTCAGGGTTTGCTAACCTCGATTTAATACTCTTTATTGTTCCATATCTAGCACTGTGATGGTTCTTACTGAAGGTAGATATTGTAGCCATCATATCAGCAATGCTGACTATAGCGTCTAAGGTCAATCTTAGATCTGGTGAGTGTAATTTTGAAAGCGAACTAATCAAATTGAAGGATTCAAGTGCAGCACATGGGGTACCCAGCAACAAGGACCTTAACTTCGTTCTCTCAAATGCATCAAAATGGGCCGATGCATCTAACCTATCTATCTCAGAACCTAATTTCTCAACGGTATCTTCTGCACTGCTCAGCAAGGCAGTTGTATTTCGAAGTTCGGCCTCTGTCGCGTATATTTTTCCGTCGAGTTCTACGGAGCCGTTCTGAAGGGTGTTTGCTCTTTCCAAGGCGCTATTCGCTGCTTGGTCAAGCTTTTGAGCTGAGAGCAGACGAGAGTCTGAATCAACACGAAGGACTTCAGCACGAGACCTCTGTTCAGTCACTTTATTCAGAGAGATGAATATATGATTTATCCGGTTACTCGCCGACTCTACCGCATCATCCAACATTCTGCGTTGAAAGTGAGAGAGGAACAGGTGCAGGTCCTCTACCCGGTTCACGGCCAAGTCTGCTGGAACCTGAAGCGTTCGCCCGGTCGGGCCATTGAATTGCACACGGGGCGAGGTGCTGGTTCGCAATTCATTGGCTACCGCCACTACCTTTTTCAAACGCTCTATTCTACCTGGGCCTGAGAAAGGTACCAGGCCTTCGGGGTAGCGACCATTCAGCATGTCATCAGGTGTGAGGGAAACCGCCTGAAGATGGTCTCCTGCTACCAGTGAGTACAAGGCGACAACCGGAGCATTGGCATTAAAGCGTGCACTGCTCAACAGGTTATTGGGGCGTGCCTGCATTGCGTCCAGACGCTCACCAATCTTATTCAAAGCTTGGTTGGTTATAGCTTGCTGACGTCTCACCTGAAATAATTCTTGGTTTGCCTCTAGAACATTGGATTCAAGAGCCATTGCTTGGCGTTCTAAATTATCTATCTCAGAGATTTTCTGGTTACTAAATTCTCTGATCTCATCCGGAGTAGCATCACCGATCAATTGGCTCATCTTTTCTTTAGCAACACTATGATCAGCTAGCCCGGATATTTCACCAAACTGGGTATTCGGATAGCAAAACGGCTTTGG
>NZ_AUIH01000103.1 GCF_000423605.1 Saccharospirillum impatiens DSM 12546 | reverse complement strand
CACGGGTCGGTAAACGTTTTGATCAGGGTTGCGGGGGACTGTTTGCAGCGATTGGCGTGGCATTGCTGTTCACTGGGCCATGAAAAGGAGACAGGGACCTAACAGCGTGTTGAGGTGGGTGTCCCCGGCTAGCCCCTCAATTACAACAGACCACACAGCAGCAATGGATATTTGACGCCGACAGCCTATGAGCTGAGCGTTGCTTAAAAGTTCTTAAACCGTGTCCAGTATTACTTGACCACTACATAGTGACTCAATCTAGGGGCAGCTTTCCGTTTCCCTACTGCGGTGCATGTCCTTTGTGGCTCTTGCTTTGTGGCTCTTGTGGCTCAATTTAGTCCGCTCATAAATGATAAATGGATCACAAGTTTTGGAATTGCCTTAACTGGCATCTCCCGATCTGTGACAGCATTCTTCTGAGGACTAGACCCAGTCAGAACAACACAGCATTTTATACAACATAAATCTTAATTAATCGTAATGGCTAGTCACCATGCAGCATTCAAGGAAAAGTCAGAGGTCCCTAAAGGCGATATCCTACTACCATTGCCCCTCGCGTACCGTACACCAAAATTTCTTGTGCGGTCATAGTGATCACTTTTGTATTGATTAAAAATACAGGCGCGGGTTGACAGTAAACTATAACTTTCGAACAATAGCTGCCGCTGTAATTATGCAGCTTAACTAAACTTTAATTGAAATCTAGAAGGAGTGAGATTATGACTGTTAAAACTAAGGTTAAAGTAAAAGTAGCCAGCCAAACAGCAGTTAAAAACTTGGTTGCACGAGCTGTCACTTCCTAATTAAGTGAATTGAAACTTCTACTAGAGAGCAGGTTCTCTTGCTCTCGTTTTCCGATTTTTCTTACAAGAAGAACTTCAAATTGTTTATCAACAGACATGAAATTCTAAAGCTTATTAAAAACCTAGGTGAAAAAGGAGTGCATGCGAAATTGCTTTCCAATGGTCGCCCAGAACCTTACGTTGGTCAAAAGGGTATAATTACTGAAGCGATCATTCGTTTATTTTGCGCCTACCAGAGCAATATATTGTTGACGGGTAGAGCGGGCATTGGCAAGACGTCTTTCGTTAAAGAAGTTGCAAACACCTTACTAGAGTCGCCAATTAGTTCAGCTTGCAGCTACTATGTGATTGAAGTGAGTATCGGCTCAATATTGTCAGGCACTGGCATGCGTGGCGATTTTGAAAAAAAAGTTGGTGATGCGATTTCATTGATTTCAGAATACGAAAACATTGTAGTTTTTTGTGATGAAGCTCATATGATGCGGCTCACTGCAAGTGACGGTGGTATTGGAATGATGGATCTACTCAAACCCGTGCTTCTTAATGCCAACACCAAATTTATATTAGCAACCACCGATGATGAAAAAGATCTATTCTCATCAGACCCAGCATTTGTTCGTAGATTTCACAGCATTGAGTTAGCCGAATTGACTGAAAGTGAAAAGAGGCAGGCAGTTGAGAGCCACTTCGAAAATTTAGCAAATTTTCATGGCATTAAGGATTTTTTCTTAGATCAAATGGACCTAGACTTCAAGGAACCACTGCATCAACTAATAAACACAATCGATTTTTCGCTAGCTAAAAAACGGATAATTGGGAATGTGATATGAACTTAGGAAACGTATATAGATTTAGCTATACGCAGAGTGCTATGCAGGAAGGCAATGACGTACTGATTGGATCAAATTTAGCCAGAACGGTATCGTTCAGTTTTGATCTGACTTCAAAGACGGTTATAGATGCTCTTTCAATGATTGATGGAAAGGCGAGTTTGGCGGACATCATCGCTTCATCCGGACTTTCAGATGATGATGTGAGTGAATTCGTGGGATTGGTTTCGTTGTTCATTGACAATAATGTTGTAGAGCTATTTGACGAGAAAGAGAAAGCCAAAAGCGCAAAACAAATACAGTCAGTTGATTACGAAAGATTTGATCGACAAATAAACTTGTTTAAACATGCGTTAGGTAGCTTTGATCAAGCAATCGACGTTCAGAATCGTCTCGACTCATGTAAGGTCGCAATTGTGGGGTTGGGCGGTTGTGGAAGTTATGTATTCTATACGCTATCTGCTATGGGTATAGGTTCCATTAAGTCATATGAATTTGATAATGTAGAGCGATCAAATCTATCACGACAAGTCTTATATACGCACGATGATATCGGGCGTCCTAAAGCGGAAGTCGCTGAAGAAAAAGGCAAGAAGATTAGTCCAACGACTGACTTTATATTCGTAAACAAAATGATCTTGTCAATTGAAGATGCAGTGGACGTATTTGAGGACGTTGAGCTAGTCATCTGTTCTGCCGACAACCCTAGACCAGCGTTCTTCGAGCTTATGAATAAGGCAGCATATATGACTGACACTCCACTTCTGTACGCTGGATCGAGCACGACAAACGCTGTAGTTGGCCCCCTAGTGATTCCGGGTTCTACACGTTGCTATAAGTGCATTAACTATGTAGAACCGACTGAACAATTTGACTTCGTAAAAAATATACAACGGGAGTACTTCACGACACTGATTGATCCTTACAATGCTGTTTCTGGCTCTTTAGCAGCGTTAGAAGCCATTAAGTTCTTAACTGAATTCGATGAGTGTCAAATAATAGAAAGTACAATGTTCTTTGACTTCTCAAACTATGAAGTTGATAAAGATAGCAATGTTTACTCTGGTCGCTGTGCAATTTGTAGCCCGTAGTACTAGCAAGGGATGATTGATAATTCACGAACAGTGTCTACATAGCATGTCTTATTCAGGTACTCTGATTCAAGATATTGAGTTTTAGGAAGTAGGCCTTTTATATAGTTAAGTGGACATGCAGTCCTTTTAACCTTTTATTAGCGCCTATGTTATTGAAAGGCGTATATTTATTATGACTAATCTTCGCCTTTATAAGGAAAGACAATGAATAATATAATAGTCTACGGTGTACTGTTTAACGGTTTCAGGTTGTTTACAGGGGCATTTGCTATAGTTTATATGCTTGAAAGTGGACTTTCAGTGACAGACGTAGGTTTTATCAAGGCTTTCCAAGCATTTATCATTTTCTTTTTAGATGTCCCTCTAGGATACATAGCTGACAAGAAGAGCAGGAAGCTCTCTATTGTTTTAGCATCTATATGCTCGGCCATTTGGCTATTTTGCATGGGGTCAGCAAGCTCATTTTTTGGATTCATTGTAGCGGAGTTTTTTAACTCACTTTCTATGACGCTTATGGGTGGAGCATATAACGCATTACTTATATCTCATTCAAGATTGAGTGGATCTGAACCTAAAAATGCACTAAGCATTAGTCACAAATGGAATTACATAGGAATGTTCGCTTTCAGCTTGGTAGGGGCATTGCTAGCTGATGTGATTGGAGTATTAGTTTGGTATGTTGCTGGAGTGCTAATGGCTGCAACAGCATTCTATGGCCTTATTATCCTACCCAAGGACTCATCTTTAGTATCTGAAAATAAGAGCAAGGAATATCAAATCAAAAAGGACTTTGGTAATTTCATAAGTATATTGATTAAGAATAAATATATATCCTTCCTTTTTGTTTCGATTGCATTACTTTTTAACCTGGCTTCTCAGTATTGGCAGGTTATATTTGAGAATAAAGGAATAGAAGTCTTAAAAATTGAACTAGGTATCACATTTTCACTACTGCTACTTTTCCAAAGTTTTGCAAGCAATGCAGTTAATAGATTCTCAAAAAGCACTAACTACTTCATCGCTTCTATATTATTCTTTCTTGCTTTTGGATTGATGATAGTTGAAACCGAACATGATAAATACACCGCAATCGCACTCACATGCCTATCCTTTTTTTCAATTCGTCTTCTTTTGCTCATTGTAGAAATTGACCTCCACGAGGCGCTTGAAGACCAATTTCGTGCTACATACGAGTCCTTTTTGTCCACGGCAACTCGGGCTATGCTATTTGTCTCTTTCCCCCTATTTGGTTACTTAATCGAGACGTTCGGATATATATCACTGGGCTGGGTGTTTTTACTAATTGTACTCGCTACATACAGCAAGGATATCTTTAGTATTATGTTTGGTATCAACAAAAGAAGGGGATTAACAAGTGCCCATCCAGAAACGCGGGATTAACGACGTCTGTCAAGATAGTTGGAACCTCAAGGCCCTATATGTCAACCTCATCCCATACAACCGGTCTATGAGTTAACATAGATTTCAGGGCGTGGATTGAGGAGCTAACGCAATGCCAAAACCAGAATCGCAACTGCCGGAAAGCCAAGTGACACCCGATGTCCAGTTAGAGAAGAAGACACGTCGTCGCTTCTCAACTGAGTACAAACTGAAAATTCTGGCCGAAGCCAATCAATGTGCTTATGGAGAAGGGTTAATAGGACATGCACAATAGTCGACTATCATAGTCGTGTCTTTCATAGCTTAAAGCTATTGATCGTGATGGGTATGTTCTATAATTTTTCAGCAGCTGTAAGGTAACCGGTCATTCTACGGAGTGGTTGCAGGCCATATAAAGATCTGATTGCCTCGGATCAGCAGCGAAGCGTTCTTTCCAAAGTCTTGGTGTCAGATCCTGAACCTCTTTCGCCGGGTGATCACCAACACGCAGTAGCACATCAGTCAGATAGACGTAGGGGTTGATATCGTGCAGCTTGCAGGTAGTGATCAGGCTCTGGATCACACCCACGTGCTCGGCGCCCAGTTCTGACCAACAGAAGAGCCAGTTTTTACGGCCCATCGGTATCGGCCTTAGAGCACGCTCCAGATGATTGGTATCCATTGGCACATCCGGCTCTTCCAGGAACACGCGCAGTTCGTGTTCACGCCGAC
>NZ_AUIH01000102.1 GCF_000423605.1 Saccharospirillum impatiens DSM 12546 | reverse complement strand
ATGACCGCCTTCCTCGATCTGAAAGCCGCATGTGCACTGGGCTGTAGCGAAGTTAACGCTACGGCCGCGTCGGTGTTGTTAGATGGGTTCCTGTATCAAGGGCAGTTGAATCCGGTGGCGGAGCTAGACGGAAACAGCAATGTCGTAGCGCGGTTCGTGTACGCTGACAAAGGCCACGTTCCGAGTTACATGATCAAGGACGGTATCAACTACCGAATTGTCAGCGATCACTTGGGGAGTGTGCGGCTGGTCGTCAATGCCAGCACCGGAGAAGTAGCCCAGCGGATGGACTATGACGCTTGGGGCAACGTCACGAACGATACCAACCCTGGGTTCCAGCCGTTCGGTTATGCGGGCGGGATCTACGACCGCGATACTGGGCTCGTTCGGTTCGGAGCTCGGGATTATGATCCGGAGATCGGACGTTGGACCACAAAGGATCCAATTGGATTTGCAGGTGGGTTGAATCATTATGGGTATGTTGAAAATGATCCTGTTAATTTGATAGATTCCGAAGGAAATCTACCAAGCTTTCCACAATGGGCTGTGGATGGAGCTGCTGCCTTTGGTGATACGATTACATTCGGTATGACAGATAAGGTTAGGGACTGGATGGGGACGAATAGTGTGGTTAACAAAGACTCCACAGCTTACAACGCCGGAGAGGTGGCGGGTGTTGTTTATGGATTTGCCGCGGGTGGAGCAGGGTTAGCCCGGGCAGGGTTGAGAATTGAACGAGGTAACTGGAAGCAAGCAGGACAATGGGTGGCGGGCAAAGGCCAAAAGAAATGGCACTTCCACTATGGAACAGCTCCTGGCTTGACAAAGCACCATTTACCGTATCAATTTTTGAATTGGTCGCAGAATTTTAAATCAGCATATAAAAATGGAACAGCATGGAGTGATATTTTAAGTACTTTGTTTTCTGGGTATGGCTTTGGTGTGGCTGGATATGGTCTAGGAAACCTAGGCTCGGGAGCGCTGGATGACTGCCGATAGGGAGGTACAATGCATCAGATAGTAGAGATTGATTTAGAGCCGAGTAGTGGAGTGAATCCTCTGAAAGCTAATGCTCAGGTTATTGATTGGCTTTTTAATGAATCAACTTTTTGCTTGGCATTGGATTTTAATCTTTCGGTTACAAGTAAAATTAGAAATGATCATAGGCCGAGATTGACTACCAAGCTTAGCTATCACCGAGATCGTTTATTGCTACTTAGAAGTTCGATGAAGGGGTTTTTATCATGCACTATCTGTGATCAGGAAGTGGAAGTTGTTAAGTCTATGTATATAGATGGTTTTCCTGGCTATTTTGTTTCTGAGTTTTATTCAGAGCCATATTCTTTACCAATTGAAGAATCGATAGTTGATTATGTTATAGAATTTTCTAGTGTTTTTGATTTCGAGAAAACTCTATTGTTTCATGCGCATGACGGATATCCGGTTTTTATGTGGAAGATCGATTCGCAAGGCAATGCAGACACCCACCGTAACAGATTGTAATTACCACATTAATCGAGACACCCAATCAATGGGTCAGAGTCAATCAATGGAGTCAGAGTCATGTGTGCCACGAACAAAGCACTCAGGAGCTTTGGAACTGCGCTGAAGATGGAAGTTAGGCCTCCCGAAGTCTGCCTGCATAAAATCAATGGGGTCAGAGTCATTGGTTTTACATGGTGTGCGATTTAGACTTCTCCTTATGTCCTAAGGAGCGATCAATGGGGTCAGAGTCATTGATTCTGTGTCACTATTCAAGTTGAAACCCAAGTTGGACGACATTCAGTTTGGTTCGGGGACGATAGAAAAACGATGGCGCTTCTGAAGGTTAAAATCAATGACTCTGACCCCATTCGTTGCCAGGGCAAAATTAATGAGCGATATTAGAGTAGAGCTTTTTTGGAGTAAAAGGTGGGTAGAAGCACTGGTAATGTTGCCTTTTTTTTTGGCTCTTCGTAAATTCTTGTGGAAATCCAGTATAATCTAGGCCTGACTGTACCAGATTGTAAAGGGGCCGATTCTGTGGAAATTGAAGATCATTATGCGTTACTTCTCGGGATTAGTTCCCCCTGGGAAATCAGCTCAGTAAACCTCAACATGCCTGGTAATCGTGTTGATATTGAAATCGATTACGCTGATGGCTCGGGTATATGTCCTGAATGTGGGACCGTATGCCCAAAGCACGATGATCGCGAACGCAGAACTTGGCGTCACTTGGATACCATGCAGTTTTCAACCTACTTGCACGCTCAGCTTCCAAGGGTCAAGTGTAAAAAACACGGAGTCAAAACCGCCTCGGCGCCATGGGCCACCAAGAATAGTCGCTTCACGCTGTTGTTTGAGTCCTTTGCCATCCAGGTTATACAGGCCTCTCGTAGCATAGAGGAAGCACGTAAACTGCTCAGGTTAAACTGGCACCAAGTTGAAGCGATCAAGCGGCGTGCTGTTGAGCGAGGACTTGCCCGTCGTGACAGCACGGCGATTGAATATCTGGGTATTGATGAGAAACAATTCCGCTCGGGTCATCAATACATTACTAACCTGGTAGACCTCAAGCAAGGTCGTGTTTTGGATGTCGTGGAAGAACGTAAGGAAGAAGCCTGCAATACATTGTTTTTGCAGGCGCTGACTCCCGATCAGCGTGAACAGGTTACGGCCGTGGCGCTGGATATGTGGAAAGCCTATGCCAATGCCGTTGAGGGCCTCTTGCCTCAAGCGGTTATCGTGCATGACAGGTTCCACATCAGTCAGCACCTCAATCAGGCCGTGGATCAGGTTCGCCGTGCAGAGAACAAACAGCTCGCCAGCGAAGGTGACAACCGGCTTAAAGGAACCAAGCACTTCTGGCTATACAATGCTGAAAACGTCAAGGCGAGCCACCACGACCAATTTGATCGACTCAAAGGTAGCAATCTCAAGGTGGCACGGGCCTGGGCCCTAAAGGAACACTTCCGGCCCTTCTGGGACTACCGATCCAAAGGCTGGGCGAAGCGCTACTTTGAACGCTGGTACAGTTGGGCAATCCGCTGCCGCTTGGAGCCGGTGAAGAAAGTGGCCAGAATGCTCAAGACGCATATAGAGGGTTTGCTAAACTACTTTGACCACCGGATCAGCAATGCGGCGGCTGAAGGTTTAAACTCCAAAATACAAACGGTGAAGTCCAACGCCCGAGGTTATCGTTCCTTCGAAGGGTTCAGAACGAGCATACTGTTTTATTGCGGGAAGTTGAAAATGCAGCCGTAGGGCTCTACAGAGTTCTACGAAGAACCTTTTTTTTATTGGTCGCTGTATTTAGTTCGCAATTTATTGATGGTTGGTGGCTAGTGTCAGTTCTCCTTGGGATTTTTATTGGGGAGCAGATTTATAGGTATATTATGTTCAAAGAGGCTGGCAAGCTCAGCAGCATTCCAAAAGCCAAGTTGGCAGCTTGGTTGTTTGGTATTCAACTTATTCTTATTGCTTTCTTGGGGTTTCTAATCGCCTTCCTTCCTTAGCAAAGTGAATCAAAGCCCGGCCAAGCGCCGGGCTTGCCCTTCCTGCCTCACGCTAAGATCACCACCAAACACTCCCTCTATCCCTCTCACGATACCGCCAAGTTGATCCAGAACCCGGGGCGCCACCGCCCTGGTATTGACCGCCCGCTTCGCCGCTACTCCTTGGAATGAAACCTCCTTGATCTTCTAGCGCGCTATGCGCCCAATCAATGGGGTCAGAGTCATTGATTCTGTGCCACTATTCAACGTGAAGCCATGGTTGGTCGACATTCTGTTTCGTTCGGGGACTATAGAAAAACAGTGGCGCTTCTGAAGGTTAATATCAATGACTCTGACCCCATTGGTTCTATTGGGTTCAATGGTAGCCTTAATCACTACGCTTACGTCGCTAACGATCCTGTAAACTGGATCGATATTGATGGCCTTAGCAGGGAAGACATTGATAGAGTGGCGGCATATGTTGCGTTGAACAACCCTGATTTAAATGTGGACTTGAATGTAGGCACTATGCCGATGTCTGGCGACGGTTATCGAGCAATTACCAACCCCGTAACCAAACAGATAACTATTGACAGTTATTACTTGAAAGAAGATCTATCCTATGAGGATTTATTGAAGTTAGAAGAACTCATCACTCATGAGTCTATTCACAGAACTAGGCCTCGGTGGGATATGATCAGTCGGCCTTTTGAACATCAGGATATATATGATGAAGCTCGTGACCGGAGTGCGATAGGTGATGATTTTTGTCCAAGTTATACAACGTATTAATATGGTGATGAGAATAGCGGCTATTCTAAGCTTGCTGCTCTTACAGGGATGTACGTTACCTTTTGAAGTGCTGCTGCATAATTACTCTGGGCAGAGTATTGTGGCTGAGATAAATAAAGCAGGAGGGGTAAAGAAGCCGATAGCTGTGGGAGAATCAGAGAGCTTTGATGTTGGAAGTATTGATTTTACTCGATTGACCGTCCATCACGAAGCTGGGGCCTGGGTGTATGACTTAAAGCAACCAAGAAGTGAGTTTTTTACATTTAAGAAATTGCTGGGCATTAGTACTCGAATATCGGTTAACCTTGTCTTGCATGAAGATGGGAAAATAACTGTTGAAAAAAATGTTGGCGCGGTGAAAGGCGCTGACCAAGAAGAAGTGCCTACCTTTTACCCTGACTCATATTAAAAATTGAAGAAGCCCGGCCAAGCGGCGGGCTTGCCCTTCCTGCCTCACGCCAAGGTCACGACCAAACATCCGCCATCACGCTCACGGTACCGCCAAGTCGGCCTCGGCCCAGCCATTGGCCCTTCAACGGCAACCAGGGCGCCTCCGCCTGACTGCCGTTCATCGTCTTGCGCTTGGTTCACGCCTGCTTCTTGAGTTGCGCCGCCTCCAGGTAGGTATCGATGATCTGGATGACCTGCCGCCGGGTAGCCGGGTCCAGCTTCTCAAGGTGTTGCAACCGTCTCAGCAACCGCGTATCCGGCAGCCGGTTCTTCTTCAGCGGCTTCATCCCCAGTAGCTCATCCGCGCTCACGCCCAACACCTTTGCCAGGGTTGGCAGCAGGTTCGAGGGCGGGTATTCGCTGTGGCCTTCGTAGTAGGAAATCATCCGCTGGGTGACGCCCAGCTCGGTCGCCAGTTCCACCTGTGTATAGCC
>NZ_AUIH01000101.1 GCF_000423605.1 Saccharospirillum impatiens DSM 12546 | reverse complement strand
CACGACACGACACACAGGCTATCAGGCAAGCATGAAGGTCAGGAAACGAGTCGAAGAACCCTTCGGTTGGGGCAAGACCGTCGGTCCAATTCGCCAGATCATGGTTCGAGGGTTGGATAAGGCCAATCAGGTACTGAACCTCACCTTCATAGGCTGGAATCTGAGGCGAATGGTCAATATACAGGGGAGGTGCGCCTGATGGGTGCCCGACAGCCCGGGAAATCCCGGATCTCGGGTAAAAAGGGACGATTGAACCCGACCCAAATGCTGAAATCCCCTTGAAATTGCCTTACCCGAGCGGATTGATGGAAAAATATCGGTCTATTTCAACAGCCTGTTAGACAGTTCATCGCGAACAATCAATGAGTACTGGTCGATTTGGTGAGGGCCTTCTCTATCATAGAAAGTTAGCGCCAACCTGATTATCTCTCTTATTTGCTGAAGTCTTTTTTCACTTTCCACATTCGATAATTCTTTGTCCACCCACTTCCAAAGATAACGGGCTGGTGCGAACGGATTAGTCGTTTTCTTTCCTACCAACAGCCTTCTAAGCGCTCCAGTTCTCGCAACCAATGTATCTAGCGGTATGCCAAGCTCAAAGTAGTTCCCCGGAGCCTTTTCCCATCTATCGTCAGGCGATGAAGAGCGAATAAGAACCTTTGCCATTAACTCCTCACGACCACCAAAGACACCGTAATCTCTGTCAAATCTGTCGGCCGGGGTATTAGCTATTCTTAGGCTGGCACCAAAATCGAGAAAAGTCTCTCTACATCTATGCAGCGTAGTTAAATTCTCAACTCTAGAAACGATCTGCTCAAACAACTCCAGAGATGGATTTGGGTGGTACCACATCAAGAAGAAAGGGTAGGCAAAACCGAACTCATAGCCACCAGCATACTTAAGCACTTCTAAATCGCTAATAGTTCCTTTAAAGAAAAGCTCTTTATGGTGTTTCACGTAGTTGCCACGCACCAAAACCGGCTTCCCAGCTTTGAGCCTGGCGGATACCTCTTTCCATTCTTTCTTCCGCTCCGCCATCCACTCCGGATTGTCCGACTGCCACGCTGAATTGTCGGTTATAAGTCGCATTCCAGCACCCCCGATGCCAGAGTTCCAATCATCAGATCTTCCATCGCTTCCAACGTCTCAAAATCGGGGAGAATATCAACCAATTCGATCATATCCAATATATTTTCCAGTCGTTCAATTTCAGGGTCGTTAGTAAAGTGTTCAACTCTGCACTGAGCTATCGAGACACCCACCCAAACCAATCAAAAACCAGCTCTCAGTAGAAAACTAATTTAGTTTTCACATAGGGTAGTGCCATAGTACTCAATATAAACAGCAGCCCTACATGCCTGCTACTCAATATACCTCCTCCTATTAATATTACTTTTCACTTATATGCTGAAACCATTCAACAGGGAGTATCCTTCTGGTAAACACAGAAAGGTATTACACTGAACCAATAGGGAAATTTCAATAGTTGCAAAGAGGCAAGCACCTGAAGGCAGGGTTTCGATCTTAACCAGACATGGAACAAAATGGTAGATTGAAGACAAAGAATAGGAGTTTTAGCCCACTAAACCAACTCGCTGAAAAGTTGGTTTTGTTTTCAAGCACAAAGCCCTGGATGAGGGCTCTGTGCCTACCACTTACAACGCCGCTGTCTCACTGCCCGCCTGACGCTTGTCATCCGCACTGGCCAACTGATAACGCCCTACAGCATTCAGCAGCGCCTGCAGAGTAGCGGTGGTGGTGTCACCTGCCAATGATGCCGCAGTAACCGGCGTACCGCTAACGCTGACCTTCAAGCAAGCCAGTGCATTGGCTTGCGTACCTTCCGACAACGCAAACTCATCATAAGCATCAACCTGCAAGGTGACGTCGTAGCGTTTTTCCAGCGCCTGGGCCAGTGCTTCGACGGCCCCTTGCCCATAGCCTTGCAACAACACCCGGTCACTGTCGTTACCAAAATCAACCTGGGCTTCCACGCCTTCATCGGTTCGGTGCAGATCGTAGGTGTGTAAGCGCCAGCCTTCTGGTGTGGTGAGGTAATCACGATTGAACAGTTCGTGAATGGTGTCTGAATTAATTTCATCTCCGCTGACTTCCGCAGCACGCTGCACGACCTTGGCAAAGTCGATCTGCAACCAGCGTGGCAAGGTAATGTCGTAATCGCGTTCAAGCACATAAGCCACGCCGCCTTTGCCGGACTGGCTGTTGATGCGCACGACTTCTTCATAGCGGCGGCCGAGGTCTGACGGGTCGATGGGCAAATAGGCCACTTGCCAGATCTCGTCGTCTGCAGTGCGGCGATTCAGGCATTTGCGAATGGCATCCTGATGGCTGCCGGAGAATGCCGTGAACACTAACTCACCCGCATAGGGGTGGCGCGGGTGAACCTGAATTTCAGTGCAGTATTCGACGGTGCGAATGATGCGCGCCATGTCGGATAAGTCGAGTGTCGGGTCAACGCCTTGCGAATAGAGGTTCATGGCGGCGGTGACCAGATCCATGTTGCCGGTGCGTTCGCCGTTGCCGAGCAAGGTGCCTTCGATGCGGTCGGCACCGGCCATCAGGCCGAGTTCAGCGGCGGCGACGCCACATCCACGGTCGTTGTGGGTGTGCAGGCTGATGATGATGTGTTCGCGGTGTTGAATGTGGTCGCACACCCATTCGATCTGGTCGGCGAAGATATTGGGGGTCGACATTTCTACCGTGGCCGGCAGATTGATGATCATTTTCTGGCCCTGCTCGGGGTGCCAGACGGCGGAGACGGCATCAATCACGTCTACCGCATAGTCCATCTCGGTGCCGGTGAAGCTTTCGGGCGAGTACTGGAACGTCCAGTCGGTTTCCGGATGCAAGGCTGCATGGCGCATGACTTCTTTGGCGCCATTGACGGCGATGGCTTTAATGCCTTCCCGATCCTGCTCGAAGACCTGCTCGCGCTGCACGGTCGAGGTGGAGTTGTACACATGCACAATGGCGCGTGGCACACCGGCCAGGGCCTCGTAGGTACGGGCGATCAGTTCCGGGCGTGCCTGGGTGAGCACCTGAATGGTCACGTCGTCCGGTATGCGGTTTTGCTCAATCAACTGCCGACAGAAGTCAAAATCCGGCTGGCTGGCTGATGGGAAACCGATTTCGATTTCCTTGAAGCCACAGTCTACCAACAGGTCGAACATCTGTTGCTTCTGCACCAGGTTCATCGGCTTAACCAGCGCCTGATTCCCGTCCCGTAGGTCCACCGCGCACCAGATCGGGGCTTGCTCGATCAGTTGATCGGGCCAGCGACGGTCGGTTTTGCGAATGGGGGCAAAGGCCGGGTATTTGCGGTGGTCGAAGCTCATGATGGTGTCCTGTTGTCAGGCTGTTATGGGTTACTGTGTCGTTAGGCTGTTTGTACTCTGTCGTATTGCACTCACATCGCTCATTGCGCAATCAGCAACTTTCTTGCGTGAAACGACTCGAAAGTTGACAGGCGGCCTGAACCGCCAAGTGGTCTATACGCAAAGTTATGTCACTGTTCACTTTGTCAGCAAGCCCAGAGCTTCGTTGTCAAACCTTGAAATAGCGGTGCTATTCCCGCGGCTTTCCGCCTCGCTCTGAACTTCCTGACTTCGTTCCTTAGTGACATAACTTCACGCATAAACCACTTCAGGGAACTCAGCCCAATGATGATGGGTCTGGCACCTGCTGGGCCGGCAACGGGGTCGTCGCTGGCACTGACTGGCCTTGTGAGCCAGGCAGTAGGGGTCTGTTGCAGCGGTAACCGCACCTCTCCCGAGCAATGACCTTATGATACGGGGGCCGCCCGGCAATGTGTTTGCTAATTTAATCTTATTTCGATAAATTTGAGCAGTATATTGCTCATTATTAAGTTTTATTGAGAGAAGAAGCCGAAATGAACGAAAAACTGGTCAGAATCGATAAGACAGACCGCCGTATTCTCGACTGCCTGCAACAGGATGGCGGTCTCACCAATCAGGAACTGGCCGAGCGGGTCGGCTTGTCGCCCTCGCCCTGTCTGCGCCGGGTGCGGGCACTGGAAGACGCGGGCGTCATTCTAAAGCGGGTAACGTTGCTGGAGCGTAAAGCACTGGGGTTGTCGTTAACGGCGGTGATCATGATCAGTATGGACCGGCACATTCCCGAGCGGTTCGATGAGTTCCAGCGCCAGATCGAAGCTTGCCCGGAAATCCAGGAATGCTATCTGATCACCGGGCACGACGCCGATTACATGCTGAAGGCGGTGGTACCGGACATGGATGTCTTTCAGGAGCTGCTACTGAACCGTATTACACGAATACCGGGTGTTTCCGGTGTGCATTCGAGTTTTGTGCTGCGGCGTGTGGTGGATAAAACCGAGTTGCCATTGGGGTACATTGTGTAAGAGATAAAATGCGCGATAGTTAAAGCAGAGCCCTAAACATCAAGGGCTCTTTGAAGGGATCACTGTGAGCAGTTAAGCGTAACGGCCCAAGGGTCCCATACATCGACAAAAACGATCGCGTCGTCGATGCTCCCGGCAAGCGCAGTGACAACGTCTTTCTCCACTACCAGGGAAGACCAGTCATTGCCGCAATCAGCCAAATTGACCGGTTGAGAGTATTCATACAACGAAAAAGCGAAGTTGTGATGCATGGATTTATAGACTTCCATGCCCACCGACCCCGTGTTGTTTTGCGTGTATTCAATAGTGCTACAGCCCGTAAGCACAACAGCAACCGCAAACCCTAGCAGAGCTTTATTCAAACTTTTCATCCGGGAATTCTCCTTTATTCGCACCAGACTCTGGAAGTCCGCGGGCTGTATATGCCCAGTGTAATGACGCTCAGAAACCCGTTCTCGAAAGTGGATTGTGTCTGAATTTGCCTAACGCTGCTCTCACCACAAACGTCACTCACATTTATGCTTTGCTTGTCTGGTGTTAGCCCCCAAAAGTAAAACGGCTGGGTTTGCTCGAATTGCGGTACCGATGCAACTTTCGGTTCGCCGTTCGGTGTTGCAGTCACTGTTGCGCAGCCGGCCAATAACAAAGGCACCAACAGTGAAACGGCTATGTAACGTATTCTCATAAAAACTCCATGTAACCATAAATATTCAGTCTGTATACTAGCAGGCTGTTGAAATAGACCGATATTTTTCCATCAATCCGCTCGGGTAAGGCAATTTCAAGGGGATTTCAGCATTTGGGTCGGGTTCAATCGTCCC
>NZ_AUIH01000100.1 GCF_000423605.1 Saccharospirillum impatiens DSM 12546 | reverse complement strand
GCAGCAAGTCGAGGAATTTATTAGAGCGGCTGCGTGATTACGAGGATGATGTGCTGCGATTTATGGATGATCCATTGGCCCCCTACACTAACAACCAGGGAGAGCGTGACCTGCGCATGGTTAAGGTGCAGCAAAAAGTATCGGGTTGCTTCCGTTCAATGAGGGGCGCTGAAATCTATTGCCGTATTCGCAGCTATCTATCAACCTGCAGAAAGCACTCGGTGGGCGTCGGTGAGGCTTTAGAGTGCTTGTTTACAGGTACGTGGCCTGAGTTTATTCAGGTGAAGCTGCGAGAAACTGGTTTGGACGCTGAATAGTTACCTAATATCAACATAGGTTTTGAATTACCTCGGCTGCTTGATGTTCTCGAAGAACAAGAATTGATCGACGTTAGTGATACGGGTGTTGGCGTTCTCGGTGTGACGACTTCTTCCGCTTTACAGCACACGTCTAGTATTTTCGAATCCCTTGATCCAAAAGGCATAGAGATTTCTGCAATAGAGCTCGCAGAGTATGCTTCAATAAAGCCTGTGCGAAGCTCAGAGTTAGAGGAGCGCCTTTCTGACGATTACAAGCTCGGAAAAAAGGAAATTAGACAGCTGTTTTATGACTCTGAAAATATTGGTTTTGTTGACGTAGAAGCTATCGGGAAAACTGAAAAATTACTTTTCAACGGAAACTTATTTCGCAGGGATTCAGCGGTCAAGACTAAATCTGTTCTAGATTCGCTAAAGCCTGGAGAGCAGGCTTCTCTAATCGAATTAACGGAGAGGCTAAAAAAGAAAGCATGTGTTCCGTATTCGGATGCAATTACCATCTTGGGCGAGCAGCTTTTCAAAAAAGTAAATTCCATTGGTTTATTTGATATTAATGTGGTCAGCAATAGCCAGGAAGAAGTTGGTTATCTTACCCTGCCATCGGCATTCTCGAAGTTTAGCAGCTCTATGGTCGATGATGCATTTGATCTGGCTAAGGCATTCGTCGCTTCGTTAACCTATGGAATGACCAAAAGTACGCATTCGAGGGGGCAGATTAGTATGATTGATAGGCTGTTAGGAGCGTTAATTGACGGAAGAGAGGTTGGTCCAGTAAGTGCTATTGGCCAAGATTATAAGATTTTGGAGCTGAAAGGTGTCGTCTCAATAAGGCATGGCTCTAAGGGAGGGCGTAGCGGTCCCCTTATGAGACTTTTAAAGAAAGAGGTAGGTGAGTTGGCGTTGCAAGCTATTAGACAAGGCGATGTAAGTGAGCAATCAATTACTGCTCTACCTGGAGCTGCAATCACTAAGTTCAGAGGGCCTGAAATGAATAGAGAAATAGTTAGAAGAGAGCAAATACAGAGAAGCCCCTTTGAAACTAATGATATGATAAATGCCTTGAGAACTGGAGGTGGATTTTAATGGTTAAGAAAATCTCCAAAGGTTTCGAGATGGAAGAAAAACTTAGGAATTATTTCCTACAGTCTGGATACTATGTTGTTCGAGGAGTTCCTTTTTCTTATAGAGGTTTTGATGTAACTGATATTGACCTCTGGCTATACAGCCGAGAATCATCTTTAGCTCGAAATATCACTATTGTCGATGTGAAAAATAAGAAAACTCCTCAGGCAATTGAACGAATTTTCTGGGCAAAAGGCCTTGCAAAAGCTGTGAATGCCAACAGTGCTATAGTGGCAACGACGGAAAGGCGACGCGAAGTGAAGGAGTTCGGCCGTGACTTAGACGTTTTAGTATTAGATGGTGTTTTTATCTCTAAGTTGTCAAAATCTGATAGTTTTTTAAAAAGTAGGCTTTCTGATGAGGAGTTTTTGGACGTAATCGACAGTTACAGTCTTGGTAAACTGGATGGTGATTGGAAAGGACAAGTCTTAAAATCTAAGGGTTTGCTCGCTAAGAATATTGGCTTCGACTCATGCAATCAGTGGCTCGAGGTTGCAAAATTCTTCGCAGAACAAGTATTGACAAAGCCTAGCCAAATTGAGCCAGCGTTGAGATGTTTCTACTTTTCTTTGTCTCTATTTTCTATCGGTATAGATCTTATTCTTAAAGAGCTATCTTTCTTGGATCATGATGAGAGAATGAATAGGCTGATAGATGGGTTTACGTATGGGTCTAAAGGTAGGAGTGGCGTGACCCAAATGTTGTCCACATCTCTTTCTCTAATAGAGCAGTTTGCCCCAGAAGGTAAAGCTTTATCCTCCCAGGTGCGGTCTAGAGTGAATGCCGATTTTGAGTCATTACCAACAAGTATAATTGGTGAGTATTTTGCTAAAAGCGAAGTTGGGAAGGTGGTTTTTTCAGTGGCAAAAGAATTTGAAAGCATTTCGATGAATCGGGACTTCAAAAGTCATACCAGCTCAACAATAGAGCTCCGCGGTGTTATTGGATGTTTGTTGGACTATTGGGACATAAATCGTAAAGAGTTTGGTGCAGTGGTAAGTGTTCCATAACAAATTACTGCACTCGGAAAAATTACTCGCTTTACTGAGTTTGTACAGCGGGAAAGTATTGTCGAGACACTCACATTAGGCGGCTATCGGTGTGAGTACTTTGATAGCTTAGATTTATGGAATAGGGGTGGATGTCTCTACAGTTCTCATTATTGTAATTTCCACCTCTGCTTTTGATCTTATTCGAGCGGTTGAAGGCAGATTAAAGTGCCGTATAAAAATGCGCTGCTGTCGAAAATATTTTCCGCTGCGCTTTAAATTTGCTGTATAGCGCGATGTTACATTAAAAGGAGAGATAATGAGGAAGCCGATAGATAGCGCAATTTTTTTGGGTGCCTGCACAGCTATCTTATATTCGTGGAGTACTGCGAACTACCATGGGTTTCTTAAAGCAGCGAGCTTGGATTCTGACATGATGGAGCGAAGCTTCCATCAAGTTATCTACGGTGGCCTAGTTATATCGTTTGGTCCAATTCTATTAATGCTTCTCGTAGTTTCGCTTTCATTGTTTTTCTGGTCTCATGCTGTTTTGCCCTCATACATCGACTGGGTTAGAGGTAGTGTAAAATCTAAACGTCGAGTTATAAAGATCCGCCGATACTGGATAGGAAAGAGGACAGCTCCAAGCATAGAGAAGCAAGAAAAATTTAGATTCAATCGTGTTGCACTTTGCTCATTGGCTGGCGTGGGGTTCGTTCTTAGTCTTGCATATTTCGAGTATAAAGGTTATCAACAAGCAAATGAAGTTATTTATAAGCATATGGCTAGCAATAACAGTCCCGGCAGCATGATTGCTGTCTTGATTAATAAGAGCGAAAAGGAACTTCGCTACCTTGGCTGTGGAGCAAAGAACTGCGCTGGTATCGAGGAAAATACTAACAAAGTATATTACTTTACTCAGTCTAGTGGTTACAGCTTTACCTATACTCGGGACTAAGGAATCTGTAGCGTCTAAGTGGACAGACACAGTAGCAAGAATTTCTTGAAAGACCTCGCTCATAGAAATGTATTTAAGATAAGTTGTAGGAGACAAGTGCTATGGACAGGCATCTTAGTGCTTTGCTCCAATGCTGTGCTTTAATGGGTGCTATACTAAAAATACTTCAATATTTTGTAGAATGGAGAGTGATTCAAAATGAGAGACAATGTCCAGCATCTAAAAGAAGAAGAAAATGACTTCTATTCAGACGATGATTTATTCAAAATATCTTCATGGGGTGCAGACCTCTCATTTAGAGAGTTAATTGATCGATACAGAGATGAGGAGCTAATCAAGCCAGAGCTCCAAAGAAACTATGTATGGGACAAGACTGAAGCTTCTCGTTTCATTGATTCGCTATTGCTCGGGCTTCCAGTGCCAAGTATATTCTTGGCGAAGACAAGTGATGAGAAGATGTTAATTATAGATGGTTATCAACGGGTCATGACCGTTTATGATTATGTGCGGGGTATATTCTCAGGTGACAATAGAGTTTTTAAACTATCTCGCTCTGAAAAGATTAACTCACGCTGGAGAGGTAAGGCATTCTCAGAGCTTGGCGACGCAGAGCAGAGAAGGATAAGAAATACAACGATTCATGCAATTATTTTTATCCAAGAACATCCTTCTAGAGATGATACGAGCCTGTATCAAGTGTTTGAGCGCATAAACACCAGTGGCAGAACATTAATGCCACAGGAAATTCGAAATTGTGTAAATCAGGGAAGCTTTAATGAGCTTTTGTTTGATTTGAATCGATATCCCAATTGGAGGATTCTTTTTGGGACCGAAGAAGACAATCGAATGAGGGATATGGAATTTATATTACGTTTCTTTGCACTTCATCCTGATGAAGTCAATGCTATTGACAAGGAGAGAATTTCGCTAAAGAAGCACCTTAATCAGTTTATGAAACGTCATCAGGATATTGATGGAGTGGAATATGAAAATCTAAAAAATACGTTTATAGAATCTATAGATTTAATCCTGAATACATGGGGGGAATCAGCCTTTCACAATCTCTCACCATCCGATCCAAACCGCTTAGTTAGGAAGTTCAGTCCTACAATATTTGATTCTATTTCGAACGCAGCAGCAATGGCGATAGAAACCGGGCTTACACTAGCACCAGGTGACGCCGAAACAAACCGTCGTCGTCTAATCCGAGATGATAGTTATCGATCAGCGATCAGCAAAGAGACTATGAGAAAGGACTCCATTGAAACACGTATTTCTTTAGCATATTCTTATCTCTTCGGTGATGGCTATGAACAATGATTCTGTTCGCCATTTGCTTGACTCCTGTGATAATGAGATTGCCTCACTGGAAAGTTTAGTTCATGGATTAGGGATTGGCAGTTCAATAGTGCCGTATTTGAGTAAGTACGGTTTAGTTAAGGCATGTGGAACGATAGAACAAGCGTTTAAATCTATAATTTCTGACAAGTGCTCATATAGGGCAAAGAAACAGATTAAAAACTTCTTAACACAGAAAGTAAGGAACAGTTCATCAAATCCATCTTACAGTAATATGTGTAATTTGCTGAAAGATTTCGATGGCACTTGGAAGGATGGTTTCAAGGCGGCTATTGATGCGCATCCACAATCTGGTTCTTTGAAGACTTCATTGCAATCGCTTGTAGATGCTAGAAACGAATTTGCTCATGGGGGAAGCCCTAAGATTTCAATTGGAGATGTTTCTAAATACTATTCAGATGCACGCAAGGTAATTGAATGTTTGGATCGGGTTGTAGGTTAGCAGGGCGGAAATGGGTCAGGCAGTGCGCCGGGAAGCCAAAGTGGACAGGCAAGGCTAGTAGGACACACACAACACAAAAGGCGCTGTCGTGACACCCACACTAGGCAGCTATCAACCTGGATACTCTGATAGTCTCAACATATGGAATAAACTTGGGTGCCGC
>NZ_AUIH01000099.1 GCF_000423605.1 Saccharospirillum impatiens DSM 12546 | reverse complement strand
AGCTCGGCGCTGAAGCGCAAGCGAAGGATTTCTCGAACTTTGATCATGTTGATCCTCTTGGTCATGCTGCGCCTCATGAAGCAAAAGAGACGCAGGATACGGGTCAATCGGAGACCAACAAGAGGATGGGAGGGGGAATTTTACGACACGTGAACACCGATTTTACGGTCGTGAACAGGGTTTTTGCCAAAGGCCCAAAGTGTTCACGTTGCCGCAAAAAGGGTGTTCATGTGTGATAAAAACAGGTGTTCACGAGTGGTGAAAATCAGTGTTCACGTGGGGCAAAAATACGCACCGGTTTCCGGGTGTTGGGCTGGGACGCCTGTGGTCAGGTTGAGGCTCTGGGTGAGGGGGTTACCGGCTTCGCGGTCGGCGACTGGGTCTATTACGCGGGTCAGACTGACCGGCATGGCTGCAATGCCGAGTATCAGGCCGTTGATGCCCGTTTGGTGGCCAAGGCACCAGCGTCGCTGAACCCGGCTGAAGCGGCCGCTCTCCCGCTGACGGGCCTGACCGCCTGGGAGGCTCTTTTCGAGCGGCTCGGTTACGAGCCCGACGCGAGGGAGGGTAATGCCACTAAACCGCTACTGATCATCAATGGGGCCGGTGGTGTCGGCTCCATCGCTCTGCAGTTGTGTCGCTGGGCCGGTATTCCGGTCACGGCCACTGCCAGCCGGCCGGAAAGTCAGGCTTGGTGCAGGCAGATGGGTGCCACCGAGGTCATTGACCGCGCTGCCCTGGTCGATCTGCCGGACAACCGATTCGCGCGCATTCTGTGTTGCCATGACACCGATGCCTATTTCAACCTCATGTCCCGTCTGGTCGCGCCCCAGGGGCTGGTCTGTGCGCTGGCCGGTACTCGGGAAAAGCACGACCTTCAGCCGCTGATGAACAAGAGTGCCGGCTTCGTCTGGGAATACATGTTCACCCGCAGCCAGCATCAGACAGCCGACATCGCACGCCAGGGCGACATTCTGACTGAGCTGGCGCGGTTGGTGGCAGCCGGTGACGTCAAAACCACTCTGACCAACACTATGGCGGGCCTGACGGCTGGTAATATAGCGGCCCTGCACGAGCGTCAGGAGGCCGGGGGGTTGATTGGCAAACAGGCAGTCACTCAGTAGGCGAAGCGTGGGGTAATGTCGGGCCCGACGTAGGTACTTGAGACGCCCACTTTAGGTGCCTATCATAGTTCGGTTTGTGATAGCTTGGATTGATGAGTTTGGAGTGGGTAACCTCTTGGGACATGCAAAATAGTCGACTATCAGATCAATAATGTTAATAGATCCTTGCTATTGGCTGTTCTTAGTGGCTGTACAATACTGGTGTAACATTAACTGTCGGTTGACGTTCCGGTTTGATGACGGAGATGCTGAGATAGTGAATTGCGAAGACTACCACTGAGGTGCCGCCGATGTTGATGCACAATCCCCCCCATACTGGTGAAGTATTGTGAGAGCATTGTCTGGAGCCCCTTGGTCTCTCTGTGACGGCCGCTGCAGACGCATTGGGAGTGAGCCGTGAAACCTTGAGCGCCATACTGAATGGTAAGGCTGGTATCAGCCCTGAAATGGCTATTCGGCTTTCTATTGCGTTTGATACCTCGGCGGACAGTTGGCTGAATCAGCAATCTCAGTATGAGCTCTGGCATGCCGAGCAACATCGTAAGGAGCTTAAGGTCAGGAGGCTTGTTGCGGCATAGAGCACCACATAAAAGCGGGCCGCCTTCCTCGCAACCACATTGGACAGGCACCTTAGAGAAGCACAACCACATTGGACAGGTACCTTAGAGAAGCAGTAGAAATCAGACTTTCCTTGAATTGCTAACCGGGTGAGTATCCGTGCTAGTCCTCTGAAATCGTTATGTTTCAGACAGCCCTATCATCAATAGGCGTTTATATAGATTATGAGAAAATCGACGAAAGCAGCTCTTTTATCAGCCTTGGTATTTCCAGGGCTAGGGCATTTCTTTTTGAAGAAACCGCTGCAAGGTTCGATACTGTCGGGTTTAGCGATTTTATGTCTCTATTTCTTGCTGACAGGTGTCGTTGATATGGCACAAGAAGTGAGTGCAAAAATCCAAAGTGGCGAGGTTTCTCTTGATATTGTCAAAATTAGTGAGCTGGTATCTCAGTCGTTGGCTGGTAGTGGTGGTCGCATTGTCAACCTATCTTCTCTGGTATTGGTAACCCTTTGGGTTGTCGCAGTTATTGATTCATTTCGCATTGGGTGGTCGCAACGAAAGGTAGGCGATTCTTTCAGTAAAAAAACATAACAGTGCCTGGCCAGGTAACGGGTTTTCTGTTGCGGCGTTGTCTCCACTACTCATCAAATACGCATCCACTACTCATCAAATAAGGGCATGCACATTAGTCGAATATTGAAAGAGCCATTATTATAGGTTTTTGCTATGTATTTGGGTGAGTGTCTGTGTTGATTCGCGACAGGAAACCTCGGGTGAGCTTCGCTTCGAAGCCCTCCCGAGAGAGTTTTACCGATCACTCCTGACGCGTAGGACGATACAATATCTCGTTGATATCGACATCTTCAGGCTGGCTCATCGCAAACACGACGCATCGAGCAAAACTGTCTGCCGAGATCGCATGCTGCTCGTAGAAACCGGCAACCCGTTCAGACACGCCTTCGGCACCCACCGACGCAGGCAGCTCCGTATCAACGGCGCCGGGTGACAGTATGGTGGTGCGCAGACCATAAGGCTTCACTTCCTTGCGCAGGCCTTCTGAGATCGCCCGCACGGCAAACTTGGTGCCTGAATAGACCGCACTGCCGGGTCCGACAGAGTGGCCTGCCACGGAAGAGACGTTAATGATCTGGCCGCTTTGCTGTTCTTTCATGTGCGGCAGTACAGCGCCGATGCCATACAGAACGCCTTTGATGTTAACGTCGATCATCTGGTCCCATTCGTCGTACCGGAGCATTTCCAGCGGCGACAGGGGCATCAGGCCTGCGTTGTTGAGCATGACATCCACCCGGCCATGCAAGGAGATAGCGCGGTCGACCAGGGCCTGAACCTGGGTGCGATCGGTGACGTCGGTCTTTACCAGGGCATCTTCGCTGAGGCCGATCTCTTTGGCCAACGCCGTCATACGGTCCATACGACGGGCGCCGAGTACCAGTTTGGCACCGGCCTTGGCCAGGTGGCGGGCCGTTTCCGCGCCGAGGCCGCTGCTGGCCCCCGTAATAACGACCACTTTGTTCGCGATGCCTTCAGTCATGTGAATTACCTCCGCTTGAGCGATATTTGTGACCGGTTTGGCCCTCGATCGGGCATGAACCGGATTCCACAACAACTATTGGTACGATATTCTGGAAATCAAACGCAAGAGCTTGGCAGGGCGCTGTTGAGCTAGCCACGACAGGCCCCTATCCAGGAGAAGGTATTGGGTGACGAGCTATACTTACTGATGGGCGGTATGAGAACTTTGTGAGACGTGAGACAGAGTGACGTCACCAGAATGCGGTTCATTCATGGCGATGGATCGAAGGTAACTGGCTTCTTGAAGAATGGTCCTCATGTCATGTCTTAGTGGCTGGTCTAATCGTTATACCAGTAGGTTATTTGGGTGATGGTCATGTCGACACCCGCACTGAGCGTGCTTCCAAGTCACGGTTTTGTCGACCTTAAGGGCTTTCATCGGGCGGCCTTAAATCGCCGCTGAATATTGGCGTTATGCGACAGGAGAATTACGATGCATGCTGACACATTAGCTTACAACGAGAGGCAAAATACAGAACACAAAGAGCTGTGTGACTTGCTCGCCAACGAGATCGACAAACATCTTCCTCAGGCTAACAACAAGCTATGGCACGCGCACCCTGTCTGGTTTTTGGATGACAATCCAACGGTTGGTTACAGCAAGCAAAAGCGCGGTATTCGCCTGATGTTCTGGAGCGGGGCAGACTTTGAAGAATCTGGATTAAAAGTATTGGGCAAGACGTTCAAAGATGTTTCTGTGTTCTTTAATACCGCATCAGAAGTGAATGAGCTTGATCTGAAACGATGGATCATGAAAGCGAGAGAGATCCAGTGGGATTACAAGAATGTAGCCAAACGCAGAGGGCGATTAGAGAGGTTGAAATAATGAACAGCGACTGCCTGTAGCCGACTCGCTGAAGGGCGTATTCCACGGATTAAGTGCAGCGTTATGCCCATGTCGATTTTAGCGGGCTCTATTGTGCCAGAATGTGACCTGGCGGCTGTGAAAGCGGGGGTTCGGATACACACTGAACTTACCCGGAAGGCAGGCGGCTGATAGAATGCCAGCCTGCTTTGACCATTACTGGAGAACAAACCCTCATGAATACGGCTCTCACACCCTACCCAATCGGTACACCTGGCACGCCCTGGGGCGACACTAAGCGCGCTGAGTGGTTGGCCGCTCAAACCCGGCAACGCAGCTATGAAACCGAGGTGTTGAGCGTGATCGAAGGCCTGCGTGCGCGCTTCGATGTTGAGACGTATGGCGAGCTGACGTATGGCACTGAGCGCTTTGCGCTAATGGCCTTCCGCAGTCGCGACTGGCGTGATGACTTGCCCGTTGTGCTGGTCACTGGCGGCGTGCACGGCTATGAAACCAGCGGTGTACACGGCGCACTGCAGTTTGTCGATCAGCATGCCGCAGATTACGCGGGTCGCGTTAATCTGTTGGTCGCGCCTTGTGTCAGCCCCTGGGCGTATGAGCGCATTCACCGCTGGAATGCGAACGCGATCGACCCGAACCGGTCGTTCCGCGACGACAGCCCCGCTGAAGAATCGGCGGCGCTGATGCGATTGGTAGCGCCCATTCGCGATCGCGTGTTAATGCATATCGATCTGCACGAAACCACCGATACCGATGAGACCGAGTTTCGTCCGGCGCTGGCATCGCGTGACGGCGTGCCATTCGAGCCCGGCGAGATTCCCGATGGCTTTTATGTGGTCGATGACAGCGAGAGCCCACAGCTTGAATTCCAGCAAGCGGTGATCGAGGCGGTCGAGCAGGTTACGCTATAGTGGACCCCATGATTTAGACCACGGGCATAGGTAGAATGCCACGACCAAGCAGGAGTAGTAACGTGGCGAGAAAACGGTTCAGTAGTGAGTTCAAGGCCAAGGTCGCAATGGAGGCTATCCGAGGCGACAAGACAGTCGCTCAATTATCTTCGCAGTGCGGCGTACATGCCTCTCAGATCAACACCTGGAAGAAAATCGCCCAGGAGCGACTGGTGGAAGCCTTCGAACGCGGCAGTAGCCAACCCGACCCGAAAAAGCTGGAAGCTCGGGAAGACCATCTATATCAACAAATTGGCAAGCTGCAGGTCGAGGT
>NZ_AUIH01000098.1 GCF_000423605.1 Saccharospirillum impatiens DSM 12546 | reverse complement strand
TAAGCGCACGACACGACACACAGGCTATCAGGCAAGCATGAAGGTCAGGAAACGAGTCGAAGAACCCTTCGGTTGGGGCAAGACCGTCGGTCCAATTCGCCAGATCATGGTTCGAGGGTTGGATAAGGCCAATCAGGTACTGAACCTCACCTTCATAGGCTGGAATCTGAGGCGAATGGTCAATATACAGGGGAGGTGCGCCTGATGGGTGCCCGACAGCCCGGGAAATCCCGGATCTCGGGTAAAAAGGGACGATTGAACCCGACCCAAATGCTGAAATCCCCTTGAAATTGCCTTACCCGAGCGGATTGATGGAAAAATATCGGTCTATTTCAACAGCCTGCTAGAACACCCGGAAACCGTAAACGGTTTAAGCAACCATCATCCAATGGTCGTCAGTGCTTTGCGGCAACTCCAGGCATCGGGCTCCGTTCAGGCACAGTATGAGACTCGGGTGCAGAAAAAGGTGCAGTACGCCGAACTGGATAGCAAACCCTTGTCCCAGGCTGACGCTCTGGCACTAAGGGGGCAAAAACGTCGCTATGCTGCGATCTTTACCTATTTTGATACAGCGTTGTCACAGCAACCGGTATCCCAGGTATTGGAACACTGGGTGCCGATATTGGCACCGGCCTTATCGACCGCCGCCTATCATCCGGTTATCAGGCTCGGCCATGGCCTGGCAGACGACAACCGGTCAGAAATAGCAGCAGGGTTGGCCTACTGGGTTTGGGCCTATCAGCGGCTGCCCTGGCCTTCAACTTCGGAAAATAAACAAGCTGACTTACCCGGCGTTTTGCGCCACCTGCTAACGGGAACAGATTGGCCGGAACAACGGCTCGGCGGCGCAACATTTTCCGAGTCCTTCCTAAACGTCATTCAGCATCCGGCTTATGCAACACTGGTGTTTAAACCGCGCCGGAATCAGCTATCTCTGGCTGACATCGAACAGGCGGCCATCCAGTTGCATTGGACCTACAACAATTTTGCACTGCTCCATGGCGTCACCGGCACCCAGGCGGTGCGTCGACTGGGTGAACACCTATCTCGCCCCGACGTCTTGTTGCCATTCGCCTGGCAGGCTTTGGTCGTTACCTGGCTATCACAGGGGCTTCGGTGGCGGGAGCCAGAGACACCCATGAACAACCCTGACCAAGGCTGGGACAAGATTATCCAGCACGCCTGCGACAGTCTCGATGACCATAAAATCAAGCTTGTCGCTTGCTGCAATGAGTACTTTCAGAGAACGGGTAACCGGCTGTACTGGCAAGTTGCAGCCACGGCAGTGGCTTAGCGGTAGACGGAGTTTTTGCAAAGACCTGATTAGCTGCGGGTTCTGGCTCTGTTTGCGCAACCAAGCTATCGGGACACCCCACCTAACCCGCTAGCGTGAGCTATCGAGGGCTAGTTTTTGATGGCTGCCCAATGTGGGTGTCTCGGCCAGTTCTCGCCGGCCAAACAACGGGACCGAAAACGCCTCTATTTTGCCGCGAGGTGAGCCGTTAATCCCATGCGCCGGGTCGTTACCATCACCCCAAACGTCTGAACGCACCATCCCACTTTTGTTAGTTCCAGCACAGGTATGATCCACACACGCGTATGCATACCCTGGGTATTCTGGGGGTAACAGGCAAGCCATTGTTGATAGACTATACTCCACCAAAACCGGCGGCTTGCCGTGTGCGCCAGACTCTCGCAGTCGACCCATAACAATGATAAGGAGACGCACCATGTTGAAAAAAACGCTCACCACGCTTGCTACCGCGGCACTACTGAGCAGCGGTATGGCCATGGCCGAAGATCGGGTATCCATTGGCACAGGCGGCACCGGCGGCCTGTTTTATGTGATCGGTGCGGGCATGGCCGATGTGATCAACCGCAACCTCGATGGCACCACAGCCCGGGCAGAAGTGACTGGCGCCTCGGTCGAAAACATTCGCCGCGTCGCCGCCGGGCAAATGACCTTCGGCTTCTCATCCTCCTCCACCCTGTACGAAGCCACTGTGGGTGAAGGCCCGTTCAACGGCCAACCACTGGACATGGCGGCCATGGCGTATCTGTACCCGGCTGTTTTGCAGGTCGCGACTATTGATGGCACCGGCATTACCGACATCAGCCAACTGGCAGGCAAGAGCGTCAGCATGGGTCCTCCGGGCAGCAATGCCGCCGTATTGGCGCAGCGTCTGCTAACGGCTTACGGGGTGCTTGGCGAGGTTGAACAGCAGTTCCTGTCGTACAACGAAGGCATCAGCGCGTTGAAAAATGGCCAGGTAGAAGCCGCCGTTGTCTTGGCGGGCGCGCCAACCGCCTCGCTGATCGACCTGGATGCTCAGGAAGACATGGTGCTGTTATCCGTGGATGCCGATACAGTGGCTCAGATGATTGAAGACTACCCCTTCTATCAACTGTACGACGTTCCGGCCGACACCTACCCGGACCAAACTTCACCGGTCACGATGATCAACGACCCGGCGACCCTGTTTACCGCCGCCAATGCCAGTGACGACCTAATATACAACCTGACCCGCGCTCTGTTCGATAACCTGGATCAACTAGCAGAAGTACACCCGCAAGCGGCTGCGATCTCAGCGGATACGGCGACCCAGGTGCCCATTGCCCTGCACCCCGGTGCGGCACGGTATTTCGAGTAACCCGGTTGGTTAACCGCTAAAGAGGCAGATCATCTTGTTCATTTCACTGACTCGGCTGGATCTACCGAACAGCCCGCAGTCCTTCTGGGAGACCCGAGTGGTCTCCCTGTTGTTTGTGGCCATGGCGGTATTCACCGCTGGCCTGGTTGTCTATGGCGCCTATTTTGGTGGCATCACCGCCTTGTTGTTGCGCGCCCTGTTTTTCTCGGCGGTTGCCTCGGCGGGGTTGATGGCCTCGGCATTGAATTTTCGGCGACTGCCCGTACGATTGCTGCTGTATGCACTGGCGCTGATCGCCTGGATTCCCGGCCCGCATCTGTGGCAATCCTACATGGACATCATCATGCGCGGCGCCATGTCGATTCCGCTCGATCAATGGATATTTGTCGGCCTGTTGTTAGTCGTTGTAACCCTGGTTCGGGTTCGGGTTGGCTGGGCCCTGGTGATTCTGATGGCACTCGCCCTGGCGTACGCTACCTGGGGTTATCTGATTCCCGGCAAATACGGGCACGGCGGTTACGACTTGTCCCGCCTGACCTCCACGCTGATGCTCTCTACCGAAGGGGTGTATGGCGTCCCCATGGGTGTGGCGGTGGAATACATTTTTCTGTTTGCCCTGTTCGGCTCGCTACTGACCCGCATCGGTACCGGTGAAGTATTTGTGGATCTGGCGCGTGGTTTAACGGGTCGGGTTCAGGGTGGCCCCGGTCTCTCCGCCGCCTTATCGAGCGCCATGCTCGGGTCGCTGAACGGCAGCGCTGTAGCCAATGTGGTCACCACCGGTACTTTTACAATCCCGCTGATGAAGAAAGTTGGCTACACCCCGAAACTGGCGGCGGCCATTGAAGCAGCCGCGTCTTCCGCCGGACAAATCATGCCACCGGTAATGGGGGCTGCAGCCTTCCTGATGGCGGAGATCATCGGCATTCCTTACGGCCAGATCGCCCTCGCTGCCCTCGCCCCAGCACTGTTGTATATTCTGGCGCTGATGATCGCGGTGCGACTCGAAGCGGGTCGACTGAACCTTGAGCGTGACGCAGCCGGTGGCCTGGCCTTCCTGACAGAAACCTTGAAAACCCGCGGTTATTTACTGATTCCGCTGTTCATTTTGATCGGGTTTATGGTCGCCGGGGAGTCCCCTACCCGCGCAGCGGTGCTAGCCATTGTCGCTGGCTTGCTGATCAGCCCATTTCGGGCCAACACCCGACTGAAACTGACAGAACTGTTGCAAGTCTGCCAGGATACCCTACTCGCAACGCTACCGATTGTCGCCGCCGTTGCCGCCGCTGGCATCGTCATCGGCGTGCTCAACCTCACTGGCATGGGCTTAATGGTGTCCGGTCTAATTGTGGATGTGGGAGGCGGCAGCTTGTGGGCCGTGCTGCTGCTAACTGCGCTGGCGTCTTTTGTGCTCGGCATGGGCCTGCCGACCTCAGCTGCCTATTTGCTGCTGGCAGTACTGGTTGCACCCGCGCTAACGCGACTGGGCATGCCGCCCTTGTCGGCACACATGTTTATTTTCTACTTCGGGCTAGTGAGTGCGATCACCCCGCCGGTTGCTCTGGCCGCATATGCGGCCGCCAGTATTGCCGGCTCCTCCCCCAATGAAACCGCTATCGAATCCATGCGGCTCGGTTTCGTGAAACTGCTGGTGCCCTTCCTGTTCGTCACCATGCCGGGCCTGCTCTTAATTGGGAACGCCTGGGAAATTACCGGCGCCATTGTGCTGGCGACCATTGCAACCACGGCGCTTTCAATTGGTCTCGCTGGCTGGCTGGGAAGAGGAATGGCGGGCTGGGAGCGCTGGGTGTTTATCATCGCCGCGTTAATGGTTGCCTGGCCCACCAACGTGGCGAACCTGGACCCTGTGATTGTAGCCATTCGGTTGGTGGGGATTGTAGCGACTGTGTTGCTGGCTGTTCGGTTTTGGCTGGAACTGCGTCGGCAGCCGCTTTCGACAGCCTGACCTGTTACACGGCTCAGGCACCGGCCGGTGCCGGGTTTCGCAGTAGGCAGGGATGCCTGTGGTAGTGATATCTAGAATTCGACGGACGCAAAAGGCTACCTGAGGTTTAACTGTACCTGAAAATCGATTTTTTGGGCCAATAAACCGAGTTTTCCAATCAAGTTCCTTACTTACCTTTGAACTCAAAACGAATCAATGCGTCCGGTCGCGAAAGTCTTCCAAAACTCACTACCTTCGGCGTCCTCTTAGTCCGTTACTCTTAGTCCGCTAAAAGGAATTCATCATTGAACAATAACGTTATATTTTTGCAGCAATAGTGTTTCCTTTTTACCTCTTATTGCTACACGTCCTTCATTCCAGATACGAATCAGTTCCTGACGTTCTTCCACCGGTATTGTTGCTGAAAAGATCGGAATTTCAACCAATTTCTTCTCTAAACCTGGGCGAATGATTTGAAGGTCATTATGTAGATTATATAGTGGACCCCATGATTTAGACCACGGGCATAGGTAGAATGCCACGACCAAGCAGGAGTAGTAACGTGGCGAGAAAACGGTTCAGTAGTGAGTTCAAGGCCAAGGTCGCAATGGAGGCTATCCGAGGCGACAAGACAGTCGCTCAATTATCTTCGCAGTGCGGCGTACATGCCTCTCAGATCAACACCTGGAAGAAAATCGCCCAGGAGCGACTGGTGGAAGCCTTCGAACGCGGCAGTAGCCAACCCGACCCGAAAAAGCTGGAAGCTCGGGAAGACCATCTATATCAACAAATTGGCAAGCTGCAGGTCGAG
>NZ_AUIH01000097.1 GCF_000423605.1 Saccharospirillum impatiens DSM 12546 | reverse complement strand
GTGTGAACGATAGCCCAGTCTATTTCATCGTAGCTGTGGACCATGATGTTTCGAAACCCTACGGCTTTCTTCATCCGGCTGGCCAGTTCAGAATCGATTAGCCCGCCGCTGGCGAGGACGTCAAAGGTTTGGCCTATGGTCTTGGGCACCGGGTAATCGCCGTGCTCGGCTAGCCAGTGTGCCGCGAGGTCGATACAGAGTTGCACGGCTCGGGTGAGATTCAAAGAGACGATGTCCTGGGAATCGGGGTCGTTTTGTAATGCCTCAACCGTAGAGGGCAGTCGGGTACGGACGCGGTCCAGGCAACGACGTAGGGATTCAACTTTCTGGTCGACTACGGCTCTATCCATGCTTTTCGGCGCTCTTGAAGAATGCGTTGCTGGTAACCGGCAAAATCTTCCTGAAGCATGATGCTTTTAAACAGAAGGTCTCCTTTTGCTTCGGTGCCGCCACGTACCATGATGCCTTTTTCGACAATCTCACCCAGCAAGGGATGCCCAACGTCCCGCAGGTCTATCAGATCTATCGGGCGGCCCGTTTGGATTGCCAGGTCTGCGATCAGCTTCATTTTCTGTGTGGCGGTGATGATTGCAGGCAGTTGTACACCCAAGTCCAAGTCCAAGTCACTGTCAGGGTGATCCGCACCTTCCGCCAGTGAGCCAAACAGCACGGCGATGCTTATTTCCGGCCAATCGGTTAACGCTGTTTGAATTTGTTTGATCGTGTCGGATAAAGGCATGGAGTCTAGGCCGGTTGGGTTTGTGGTTAGTGTAGCGGGATGTGGACTGACGCGAAACACGGGAAGACGCGGGACATTAATACACGCGGGACATGGACTGACGCAGGACATTAAAAGACGAGAAACAATAAAAGACGTGGAACACCGTAAGACGTTCTTGCGTCAGTCCATGTCCTGCGTCAGTTCGTGTTCCACGTCATTTCCTGTCCTGCGTCTCTAACACGCTCCTTCTTTCCAAGTCAGCTAGTACGGCTCTTGCGCAAGCAATTAAGCTTGGCTGGTATGTGTGCGCTGCTTCTAGCGCGTTGGCCAGTATTTCTGGAACCTCAATATACTCATGTACCATTTGGTTGCGGAGTTGGCGGATCATCAGCCATTGATCGGCAGATTCCAGTATGCCGAGCCTTTCGGCTCTGTCGAGGTTGTCTATGGCAGCGCCCGGTTGCTCGCCCAGGGCTATAAGCCAGTTGGGTAGCAATTTGTCGCCAACGGTGTCCTGTAGGCGGCAAAAACGGCTGGTGTAGGCCTCTACCCTTTCTGCAAAAGGTTCGTCGGTGGCCATACTGCGTACTTTGTCGACGGTAATAGGTTCGGCAAAGGCGCGCTGTTCCGAGTAGGTTAAGTGCTGTATCTCTTTATTGACTACTCGGGCCAGGAAGCTCAAGCGCTGTAAAAGGGCTTCATTGTGCGGGTTGTTCACAACAAGGCCCCCTGTTCTCTGGCTATCCGATGAATGGGTTGGTCTGGCAGGTTGGGGGCACTAAGGACAACATCGACCTTACGACCACCTAAGGCGCGCATCACGGCCACACTGACGGTTGCGGCGGTTTCTGCGGGGTTGGCTAGCGGGTAGATAAGTTCAATCAGCAGGTCTACGTCCCCGCCCCTGGCGTTGTCATCCAACCGCGAGCCGAACAACAGCACCCTCGCGTCAGAGCCCAGATTCTCTTCTACGATTCGGTGGATTGACTGTTTCTGGAGCGGTGTTAGGCGCATTGGCTTTGTCTTTTGCGGTTTGGTGTGAGTTTAGCAAAACATTGACTGACGTAGGGTATTAAAAGACGCAAAACAGTTAAAGACGTGGAACATGCACTGACGCAGGACATGAAGGGACGTAAAACACTAAAAGACGTTGAACACCGAAAGACGCTCTTGCGTCAGTTGATGTTTCGCGTCTCTTCTTGTTCCACGTCATTTCCTGTCCTGCGTCCCTTCATGTTTCGCGTCATCCCGTGTTCCGCGTCAGTTCCTGTCCTGCGTCTCGTTCGGCAGGTTCCGCTTTAGCCATTCCAGTGCTTGCGGGTTGCTTCGCCAGTGGCGCCGGTTTAGCTCCCAGTAGGTTTCGATGTCCTGGAATTCGTCTTCTTCGGGCAGTAGCGGGGCGTTAACGTCTAGCCTCAGGTCATGCAGGGCTTTGGGGTTGGTTTGGTTCAGTTTGTGCAGTATCTCGAAGGCTTTGGTGAAGTCGCCCTGGGTGGCGTGCAGTTGCATTAGGCTGAGGGAGAGTTCCGGGGTGCTTTCTATCCGGTACCGTTTTATCAGCGCCTTTAGTTCTTTCGGTTTGTTGTGTTCGGCGTAAAGGCTGGCGAGCTGGATGCGCACGGCGGTCTGGTCACCGGGGTTGATGGCCAGAAACCCTTTGCCCAGGTTCATGGCCATGTCGCCCTGCCCCATACTGCGCAGATCAAACAGGTGCTCGCGGGTCAGCAAAGCGGCGGCATCGGCATTGAGGGTGCGCCGGTTTAGGGTGGCTTTGCCGTTCAGGGTTTGAACCAGGGTGTTGAGGTATAGGTTGATTTGGGCGATGAGCGCAGGCAACGCATCGGTTGAAGCCACTGGCTCACCGGCCAGGAGCGGGCGTTCCTGTAGCAGGCGGTACAGTGTCCACAGTACGGTGGCGTTGCCCAGCAAGCCGGGGTAGGCCTGAAGTAGGTGCAGCCAGTTGGCTTCGGGGTCTGTCCAGGTGCGTTCGATATCGGGCAGTTCAACCATCAGGTGCAGGCGGTTTACTTTGCCGCCGGGCGGGGCTGTTTCGGGGAGGTATATTTCATTCAGGAACTGCCGAGCAGCTTTGGTTAGGTTAGCGCGCGTTTTGATGGAGCTTTCGCTGTTTTTCAGTTTTGAGAACGTATCCGATACCTCGGGCGGTGCCTGCACCAGCACATCATGTAGCTGTGCTTCCCGGTCGAGCATAACTGCCCCACCCTCGCTGCTTGCCTGGGGGTCATCTTGCCAGTCGGGAACCGCCGCTTTGCCCTGTGTTACCAGGGCCTGCAGAAAGTTGGCCCAGTGGTGGTCTGGCCCGTAGCGCTTTTCAAGCTTCACCTGCCACCAGCGGGCCCGGGCTTTGAGTTCGGCATCGGTGCCGGTGAAGGCCAGTATGCTCAGCTCGGTCAGCGGCATTTCTTCCTGGTTTGGGTCTTCCCGCATGGCTTTGGTTAGGTAGTGTCGGGACGCCTCGGGTTCGTTGGAATCCATGCATCGCATGGCCAGGCGTTGGAACAATAAAGACCGGATGCTCGGTGCTTTTGCCTTGCTGGCCAGGTGTTCCAGCCGTTGCCGGCGTTCGGTACCGGTTACGGTTTCGGCCAGGGCGTCGAGCCCATAAGCCAGGCAGACCTGATCGCGGTTTTTCAGGGTGGCTACAGAGTCATAAAGCGGCTGAGCCAGGGCGTTGGCTTCGGTATAGAGCCCGCGCTGCATGCAATGCAACAGCATGCTTTCACGCAACGGGTTGGGTATATCGGGGCGGGTGGCCAGGGCGTTCCAGTGGTTGGGGCCAAACGCGGCCATGGCCAGCATGACCAGGGCATCGACCGGTGGCGGCGGTATCTCTCCCGCTCTGGCGCAACAGTGTTTGTATTTTTTGCCGGACCCACAGTCGCAAGGGTCGTTGCGCCCCGGCGTTGGGGCCGAACCGCTGCTGAAGCCCCTGGCCGGTAACGGCATGGCGTAATAAATGGCGGTGGCCAGGCGGCTGGCTTCTGTTTCGTCGAGGCCAGGATTGGTCGCATCGCCCATTAAAAGGGGCTTGGCGCTGGTTTTAAAGGTTTCCAGGTTTTCATGGATAAACAAGTCGGCCAGCGCTGGCGCGAGGGATTCCAGATTGTGTTGGGTGAGTTGGTTCATCGTATTTCAATTTTGTTATGTTGATGGGACGTAGGGTATTGAAAGACGTGGAACAGTAAAAGTCGTAGGACACCGAAAGACGCTAAACATTGAAAGACGCTCTTGTGTCAGTTCGAGTCCTGCGTCAGTCCATGTCTTGCTTCTCTTCATGTTCCACGTCAGTTCGTGTCCTGCGTCTGTCCGTGTCCTACGTCATTTCATGCCGCCGGCTCATGAGGGCGTGCTGTCAAGTCAACGCCCAGAGCACGCATCACTGTCAGCATTGTCTTCAATGTTGGATTGCCTTGCTCACTAAAGGAGCGATACAGTTGCTCCCTTGAAAGCCCTGTCTCACGGGCCAATTGAGTCATGCCTTTGGCTCGCGCCACTACTCCCAAGGCCTTTGCGATATAAGCCGAATCTCCGGTTTCCAGTGCGTCGGCTAGAAAAATGGCGATAGCTTCCTCACTCTCCAAAGCCGCTGCCGGGTCGTAGTCGTATATTTTGTCTATCATACTGCCTCCCACTCTGCCGCTAGTCGGTAAGCTGTGGCTATGTCACTTTGCTGAGTGCTTTTATCGCCACCGCACAATAGTATGAGGATTTCACTACCCCGCTGCTTGAAATAAACGCGGTAGCCAGGCCCATGGTGAATACGCAATTCACTGACGCCCTGCCCAACTGGCTTTACATCCCCAGTAAGGCCATTGGCCACCCGAAACACTCGCGCTGCGATCAATGCTTTAGCACGTTGATCACGCAGTTTGCGCTCCCATTTCCGATAGGTTTCCGTTTGTTTGAAATCAAGCATTGTTTGGATTGTAGTTTATTAACTACATTCATGCAATGAAGGGACGTGGGACAGTAAAAGACGTGGGACATTGACTGACGCAGAACATTAGGGGACGTAAAACACTAAATGACGTAGAACACCGAAAGACGCAGGACATTAAGGGACGCGGGACATTGACTGACGCAGGACATTAAAAGACGCTCTTGCGTCAGCTAGTGTCCTGCGTCCCTTCTTGTTTCGCGTCAGTTCATATCCTGCGTCCTTTCAAGCCTCATATCCCTGCCTAGCTCGCACTGTCTTGCAGGTCTGAAAAGTTGGTAATTTTTACTATTCCGTCTGGGAACTTTGCTGTTACCTCGAGCTCGCCTCCCATGGCTTCTATGTGGCTGCGTAGGGTTGAGATGTACATGTCTGTTCTCTTCTCTAGCTTGGCTATGGCGGGTTGTTGCACGTGTAAGACCTCCGCCAGCATTTTTTGGGATAGCCCCCGGGCTTGACGCAGTTCGTTAAGAGGCATCTCAGCCATCATCGCTTTTGTGATGGCAGTGGCTTTATCTTGGGCCTCTGGGGAGAGCTCGGCTTTCAGTTGGTCGAATTTCCTGGCCATGTGATCATTCCTCTTTCTTCAATTGCTCAAGGTGCTCAATGCGGGCTGTGAGCTCGAAGCTTAAAGCTCAAAACTCATCGCCGTTGCGATATGGATCACAAGGTTTCAGTTTGCCACTGGACCCTTGCGTTCAGTTCTCTACAGTCACCCCCTGTTCACACAACAGCGGGCCATAGGGATGACCAGCCAGTTTGACACCGGGTTCCGGGAAGAGCCCTTCGCAGTCAGTGCCGAGCCGATAGA
>NZ_AUIH01000096.1 GCF_000423605.1 Saccharospirillum impatiens DSM 12546 | reverse complement strand
GACCTGCAGCTTGCCAATTTGTTGATATAGATGGTCTTCCCGAGCTTCCAGCTTTTTCGGGTCGGGTTGGCTACTGCCGCGTTCGAAGGCTTCCACCAGTCGCTCCTGGGCGATTTTCTTCCAGGTGTTGATCTGAGAGGCATGTACGCCGCACTGCGAAGATAATTGAGCGACTGTCTTGTCGCCTCGGATAGCCTCCATTGCGACCTTGGCCTTGAACTCACTACTGAACCGTTTTCTCGCCACGTTACTACTCCTGCTTGGTCGTGGCATTCTACCTATGCCCGTGGTCTAAATCATGGGGTCCACTATATGGGCATTCCTACTGCGACCTTTTCATTGCCCTATAGCCATACACCTAACTTACACCTCAACCTTTTGACATGAATTGTCAGTCTTCTACACTCGTGGCCATTCAGTAGTTGTGAACACAGATTGCTTTTCACTCGTTTATGCGGTGTTTAACGCTGTTCTTTTATAGTTCAACTAATGGTTAACACAGTACGTTCGGCTCAAACGGTGCAAAGTATGCGAAGCACCGCAGATATCTCACTTCCCAATAGTAAAGGAGCAATACATGGTTGAAAAACACGATCTATTGCATGAGTTTCCAGAATACCGCGATCAGATTCATGATCTAAAAATGAATGATCGGCACTTTGCCAAGCTTTTTGAAGAATACACAGAGGTAGAACATGAAGTTCGTGGCATTGAGACCGGTAGCGAATATGTTAATGATGAGTATCTGGAAGAGCGCAAGAAACTGCGGCTGAGCCTGAAAGACAAGCTCTATCACATGCTGAAGGCCAACGAGGCCTAGTCTTTTTTGTAAGGCTGACTCGGTTTATCTGGTATATCCACAGCACCCGCAAAGGCATGCCGGTGCTGTCATGTCCAACCTTGATGCCAGACGTTAGCGTCGGTTAATACGGTCCAGTCAATTGGTTCCGACCGGCTGGAAATGACGGCCTCCAGTAGGCAATGACACACACTCCCGTCTTCATCGAACTCAACCTCGGTTACCAGAAAGTGCTTTTCTTTGTTAACAGGGTGAACGGCGGTCCATTTACTGTGCAACAACTTTCTTGGATTAATGGTATTCAAGAGGTCATCCTGATTAAGTTCGTGTAGCAAACTGGCCCTGGCCTTTTGAGAAGGCGCTTGTAGCCGGCGGAGCACTGCGGTGAGGCGCTTCTCGCTTTATACGACCCGGATACACTGCCGGTTCAACACTGTTGTGGCATTTAGGTGATATGTGCCGGGGTTCGGGTATATAGTCTGTTTTTCTGGCACCCTTGGCGTGCTGGCCTGGCTTACCCTATTCGAAAGGACCTGATATGAACAATATGATCCTCACCGTGCTGACTGTTTTTCTGCTCAGTGCCTGCGCTACCAGCCCCACGGGTCGTTCACAGGTGATGCTCATGTCGCCCGAGCAGGCGATCAGTGAATCCAGGCAAGCCTATGTCAGTACGGTTTCAGAAGTGACCCGTGAGCATCAGTTGATTACCGACCCGGTCTGGGTGAATCGCATTTCAACGATCACCGGGCGGCTGGTGACCGAAGCAATCAAGATGAACCCCTCCAGCGCCGACTGGCAGTGGAGTGTGGCCATCATCGACGACCCGGAAACGTTAAATGCCTGGTGCATGGCCGGTGGTCGCATGGCCATTTACAGTGGCATTGTGACGCAGCTAGACCTGACGGATGACGAAATTGCCCAGATTATGGGTCACGAGATATCCCACGCACTGGCGAATCATACGGCTGAGAAAATGTCCCGGGCGATTCTGATCAATACGGGTTTGTCTGTGGCGTCATCGGTAACCGACCGTAACGGCTATGTTTTGAGTGGTACAGCTGTAGCGGCACAGCTTGCGCTGCAATTGCCTAACAGCCGGACAGCCGAGACCGAGGCCGATCGTATAGGCGTTGAATTGGCCGCCCGGGCAGGCTACAACCCCGATGCTGCGGCGACATTGTGGGGTAAAATGGCTAAAGCGGGTGGCGGTCAGCCAGAGTTTCTAAGCACCCACCCTTCGCCGGCGAACAGGATGGAGAGGCTGCAGTCGCTGAGTAATGAAATGCGCGCCCTGAACCCTTCGTTGCAGAAATCCAGTGTTTACCCAGTCACTATGGTGACCAACCTCAATCAGTTGTGACTGAGTCTCTCGTTTAAAGGAATTGACGTCTGCGGCACGGTTGTGCCGCACGACAAGCTGCTCGCTGCCGGGCCGTAAGCTCTACTTATTGCCCCATATTTTGGCGACAGCCCTATCGTTCCCCAGCAAGCCAATCACCTCGCAAACCAGCCCGATTAGAAAGAAGACCAGCACCGGAGCAAGCCCGCCCCACTGTGACGAGGCCAAGGCGAGTGCGGCAGATACCGCCGACAAAAACAGGAACAAGACTCCTACCGCCAGCAAAATTTTCCGATGCGATTGCTCATACCGGTATTCTCCCTCCCCCGATTCAAATACCCGGAGGAGGGGCTGAAACAGATTTCTAAGTGCTGCTTTCATGGAGATGTACTCATATCGGGCCTCTATTGGACTGCAAAACCGTGGAATCAGAAGATGACCTCAAGAGTACGTTGAACCGCTCAATAGAACCAGCCCCACTGAACGAGCCGGAGCCCGGAGCCTGGCGTTGGTCCAAGGTGCCATGGCAAACTGACCATAACTGCCTGGTTAGAGAGTGAGTATTTGTGCCTGAATCTACCCCACTGCAAACGTTGCTCGATACCCTGCCGCAATCTGGCCGGGTTGAGTGGATTGGTGTCCGACCGGGTCGTGATCAGGCCATGCAGATACTCGATCGTGCGGTCGCCCGCCCCGGAAAAGGTCTGGAAGGTGACCGATTCAATGGCCGTGAGACCAGCAAGCGGCAGGTCACTGTGATTCAGCAGGAACACCTTCATGTCATAGCCTCATGCTTACAGCGTGAATCGATAGGGCCCGAAGTATTCCGACGCAACCTTGTCGTGTCTGGCCTGAATTTGCTGGCGCTGAAAGGCAAGCGGTTTCGAATCGGTGATGCCGTCTTTGAATACACGGGACTGTGCCACCCGTGCAGCAAAATGGAGAAAGCCCTTGGGCCGGGCGCCTACAATGCGATGCGCGGGCACGGAGGGATCACTGCCCGGGTGATAGAAGGCGGTGAGCTCGCGCTGGGAAGTAGCGTAAAGGTATTCTTATGAGCGCGGAGCAATGCCAAGCCAGCCGGGATACGCTCCCCGACAGCCGGGATGGTCTGACTCACGCCGATCGCATTGTTCTGTATGTACTCCGGTACACTCAGCAAGAATGCCAGAACCGCAATGTACCCACGGCCATGCTTTACGGACGTGTTTTGGAGCATGTGCAGATGAGTGAGACGGAGCTCTACCAGGCATTGAATCGATTGGGCGTTCAAGGCAACGTTCGCTAGCGTATTCAGGCATCACCTGTGAATCTCTCATTTACCCAGGCCGGTGGTTTGCCCCGTATCGATACAAAACTTAACAACTGTTGCCCATAGATAACAATGATTGATCAGTTGGACGGTTTATTTTCGACAAGCTTGCCTTCAAACATACCGTATTGGAAAAACCTAAATCAGTGACAGGCCAGAGTCAGTCACGCTCTGGCGCCGAAACCTAACGGCACTTCTTACTCGACATTGTTGTAAGTCAACGCTGTAACATTGGCAACAGGACACAGGCTTTGAAAACCGATGAACTGAGCATTGCGCCACTCGATCCGGCACGGGCAGCACTTATCGAAAAAAATGGAGGAAGAATCTTACCTCTGGAGCCAATAGGTGCCGAAGTGCACGGCATTAATCTGACGTCAGACACTCCGCCGCCGCCCGACGTTGTCGAAGCCCTCGAACTCGAAATGGCCAACCGCGGCTTTGTCGTGTTTAAGAACGAAAAGCCGCTCGATGTCGACGATTTCCTGCGCGCAAGTTGTCTGTGGGGTGGCAAGGCACTGCACAGCACGCATGGTGTGCATCCGGCGACGCCAGGCGGAAACCAGCACATCTTTCGCTTGTCGAACGATCGCCGTATCGGCATTCCCGGCGTAGGGCCACAGTGGCACAACGACGGCAGTTTCATACCGGCTACCTTTTCGCACTCGGGCTATCACATAATCAGACCAGCGGAAAACGGCGGCGGTACCTATTTCGCGCACCAGGGTGCTGCTTACGATGCGTTGCCGGAAGACCGTCAGGAATTCTGGTGTCGTCTTTCTTCGGTGAACTCTGCTTCAGGCGTCGTGCACCCGATCGTGCATGTCCATCCCATCTCCGGGCGCAGGTGCATCTGGCTGCACCTGGGTATGACGGGTGGTGTGGTTGAAAAATTGAAAGATGCGGATGGGTATCGGCTTTTAGACGCTGACGAACTGACGCAGTTGTGTCATGAATACAACGATATCCTTAATGCTGGGCTGGAAGACGGTTACGCCATTGGCTACGAGTATCAGGAAAATGATTGTCTGTTTATCGATAATCTAACGGTAGCTCACCGGGCCTCACCGCAAGCGCATCTGCCGGTCGATGAACAAGGTCTGCGCATCATGCACCGCAGTACCGTTCGCGGAGTTCAGGATCTGTCGCCTGGTTTTGACCTGCCTCAGTATTTGAACATTGACGGACCAAGCCCGTTCGGCGAAGGTGTCTGGAAAGGCGGCGGCATTGGTTTCAGATGGGAAGAAGGTATTCCCATGCAGAACTAGGGAGCCTCTAAGCAACTCCCCCCAGGGCTCTGCGCGTGCTAAAACGTCCTGGCAACGAGTCGTTAATGTCGTTACGGGTGCTGTTCGCGCGCGTGAGCGTAAGACAATTAGTGTAGAGAAAAACGGAGTGCGGAATCCCATGCCTATTGAACTGCCGTTTTCACAGGCTTGTGAAAACAACAAGGCGCCTATATTGGCAATATTGCGTGAGGTGTTTGATGAACCCGGCCGGGTCTTGGAAATCGGCACTGGCACCGGGCAGCATGCCGTGCATTTAGCTCAGGCGATGCCTCATTTGAAGTGGCAACCGACCGACCACCCTGACGCGGCCGAACTGAGTCGGCTGCGGCTGGATCAGGCTGCGCTGTCCAATACCCTTCCTGTTATCGAGCTGGATGTCGGCACACCGCCCTGGCCTATTGACTCATTTCGCTGGGCGTTCTCCGCGAACACGGCCCACATCATGGCCTGGAAAGAAGTTGAACAGATGTTCCACGGTATCGCAGAGCGGCTAACTGTGGGCGGGGCGTTTTGTCTTTACGGGCCGTTCAACAGCCAGGGGCAGTTCTCCAGTGACAGCAACAAACAGTTCGACCAGCACTTAAGAACCCGGGGCTCACACATGGGCATTCGGGACATGGACGACCTCAATACACTGGCCAGTTCAGTAGGCCTGGTATTGGCAAAAGACGCGACCATGCCAGCGAATAACCGGATGTTGGTGTTCAGGCCATCGGTTGACTAGGCATTGCGTAGCTAGTGCCCGTCCATAAACGGCTAAGCTTCTGAAAATAAAAGAAAAATCTCGATCAGAGGGTTAAAAAGGCCCTAATACTTTGTAGAATTG
>NZ_AUIH01000095.1 GCF_000423605.1 Saccharospirillum impatiens DSM 12546 | reverse complement strand
GTCGGCGTGAACACGAACTGCGCGTGTTCCTGGAAGAGCCGGATGTGCCAATGGATACCAATCATCTGGAGCGTGCTCTAAGGCCGATACCGATGGGCCGTAAAAACTGGCTCTTCTGTTGGTCAGAACTGGGCGCCGAGCACGTGGGTGTGATCCAGAGCCTGATCACTACCTGCAAGCTGCACGATATCAACCCCTACGTCTATCTGACTGATGTGCTACTGCGTGTTGGTGATCACCCGGCGAAAGAGGTTCAGGATCTGACACCAAGACTTTGGAAAGAACGCTTCGCTGCTGATCCGAGGCAATCAGATCTTTATATGGCCTGCAACCACTCCGTAGAATGACCGGTTACCTATTAATCGCACTTTATATTAAGCAAGTGGAGGGCACGCGGCGTCTTCGACCACCGCAGTCAAAGCCCCAGCGCGCCCCTGCGTAGCCAGTCATGCACGAACGCCAGCTTGCGGCGTGCAGTGTCTGACAGGACGAATGGATATAGATCAGACAACCCCATGGACCGGTTGATATGGTTCACCCCCACAGCGAGGGAGGCCGCAATATTAATCAGCCGGTCGGCATCCGGTTCCGAGTATGGCTCCCAACCCCGGCCTGGCATCTCTGATGACGTCAACCCCGCCGCGACAAAGCTGTCGGTGATATCAGTCAGGTGCAGCAAATGGGCGCAGGTTTCGGCCCAATCTTCATGGGGGTGTGCCGAGGCATAGGTGGTCAGATAGTGCAGTTGCCAAAATTCCCCGGGGCCTTCGTTGTAGTGACGCTGGAGGGCAGCAGTGTAATCTGCCCGTTCATCGCCAAACATCGCCCGGAAGGCATCCAGGAAATCCTCGCGCAGGCTTAGCCGCCACCAGAGCATATGCGAGATTTCATGGCGCATGTGGCCAATCATAGTACGATATGGCTCATCCAGCGCCTGGCGGCGGGTTATGCTCAGAACCGGGTCCGCCTCGGCCACACTGATCGTCACTACACCCTCAACGTGCCCCATAAGCACCGGGGTAGGACCCTCGGCGAGCATGTGAAAAACCGGGGGCGCTCCTGGATCTTCCGGCCGGAACCAGTTCCAGCGGCCTAGATTGTCGAGCGCCCAGCGTTTGGCGGCTTCGGTCTTTGCCCAAAGTGGCATGGCGTCAGGGATGGAGGTGTCTGGCGCCAGAGCGGTCATGGCGCATGATCGACAGAAAGCGCCTGGTTCAGGAGCAATCCAGTTGCAGCCAATCACCTCGCGGTTGGCGCAGAACGGCGGCATCGGCAGGAACGCCCGAGCCTGTGGGTCATAAGCGACGGGCGTTCCTTCGGCGGTTGCCAGGTTGTCAAACCAAAGTGAGCCTGAACCGACTGGATTTGAAAAAACTCGCATAGTGAACTCCAGAAAATAATCGAACTGCTTTTGGTTTATAGCGTCTTGGCGCTCTCGCTCTTACTGATTGAGCGACTTTTTAGGCTGCTTCGTAATACACCTTTTATCAGTATAGCATCCTCGTCAATTTACCCCCTGACTCTCAGCTCGCGCTGCATGCAACTTTTTATAACTGTCGATCAGACGCAGGTGTTTATCCAGACCCTCCAGTTGCATATTGGTTGGGGTAAGGCCGTAGAAGCGCAGACTGCCATTCACCGAGCCAACCACCGCCTCCATGGTCTGCTCACCAAACATGCGTTTGAGGTTGACCAGGTAGTCGCTAAGTTCCAACTCATCATCCAGGGTAATTTCCAATACCGCCTGAACGGCCCGGTAGAACAGTCCGCGCTCCACAGTGTTGTCATTGAACTGCAGGAAGGTTTCGACCCGCTCCAGGGCTTCTTCATACTGTTGCAGAGCCAGATTGATCAACAGCTTCAACTCAAGAATGGTGAGCTGCCCCCACACCGTGTTTTCATCGAACTCAATGCCGATCAGGGTAACGATGTCTGCGTAATCATCGATCTGGCTTTCTTCCAGGCGCTCTGCCAGGTCAGATAACTGCGAATCAGTCAGTGAATGGAGATTGAGTATGTCTTCACGGTAGTCGAGGGCCTTGTTGGTGTTGTCCCAAACCAGGTCCTCTGCGGGGTACACTTCAGAATAGCCCGGCACCAGGATGCGGCAGACCGGGGCACCCAGGTCGTTATATTCTGCCGTGTACACTTCTTTGCCCATGTCTTTAAGGATAGTGAACAAACCGGCCACTTTTGCTTCGTTCGACCCCGCGAAATCCCATTCCTGGAAGTCGTAATCCTGTTTCGCACTGAAGAAGCGCCAGGAAACCACTCCGGTCGAATCGATGAAATGCTCCACAAAGTTGTTGGGCTCAGACACGGCGAGGCTGTTAAACGTAGGCGGTGGCACATCGTTCAGGCCCTCAAAACTGCGGCCTTGCAGCAACTCGGTGAGGCTGCGTTCCAGTGCTACTTCCAGGCTCGGATGCGCGCCAAAAGAGGCGAAGACGCCACCGGTTCTCGGGTTCATCAGGGTGACGCACGCCACCGGGAAGCGGCCACCCAGAGAGGCATCCTTGACCAGCACCGGAAAACCCTGCGCTTCCAGCCCCAGGATGCCGTCAAGAATATTGGGGTATTTTTCCAGCACCTGCCGGGGAACGTCTGGTAGCGCAATTTCTTCTTCGATGATTTGTCTTTTCACCGCGCGCTCAAAAATTTCCGACAAACACTGTACTTTCGCTTCCTCCAGAGTGTTACCGGCACTCATGCCATTGCTGAGAAACAGGTTTTCGATCAGATTCGAGGGGAAATAGACCACCTCCCCGTCTGACTGCCGCACAAACGGCAGGGAGCAAATACCCCGCTCAGTCTTACCCGAGTTGGTATCGATCAGATTGGAACCGCCCAGCTCACCGTCCGGGTTATAGATGGCCAGGCAGTGGTCATCCAGAATACCCCTGGGCAGCTCATCTTCGGGCCCCGGTTTGAACCATTGCTCGTTCGGGTAATGGACAAATTCGCTATTGGCGATGCCTTCACCAAAAAACTGGTCGTTATAGAAGAAGTTGCAGCTCAGCCGCTCAATGAACTCACCCAGCGCCGAACACAGAGCGCTCTCTTTCGTGGCGCCCTTGCCATTGGTAAAGCACATGGGCGAGGCGGCATCACGAATATGCAGCGACCACACGTGGGGTACAATATTGCGCCAGGAAGAAATTTCGATCTTCATGCCCAGCCGCGCCAGAATGGCGGTCATGTTTGCGATGGTCTGCTCCAGCGGCAAGTCTTTACCGACAATGTAGGTGCTGGTCGCGTCCACGGGCTGTGTCATCAGCAAGGCCTGCGCGTCCTGATCCAGGTTTTCTAGCGTTTCAATCTCGAACATGGGGCCAGTTTGCACCACCTTTTTGACCGTACAGCGATCGATTGAGCGCAGAATACCTGTACGGTGTTTTTCTGAAAGGTCTTCTGGCAACTCGACCTGAATTTTGAAAATCTGGTTATAGCGATTATTGGGATCAACAATATTGTTCTGCGACAGGCGGATATTATGGGTCGGAATGTTGCGGGCCAAACAGTAAACGCGGACAAAATAGGCCGCACACAGCGCCGATGACGCCAGAAAATAATCGAACGGACTGGGCGCAGAGCCATCACCTTTGTAGCGTATCGGTTGGTCGGTAATGACGGAAAAATCGTCAAACTTTGCTTCAAGTCTGAGATTGTCGAGAAAATTAACGTTGATTTCCATTACGAGGGTACCCGGTCTGTAGAATTTGGCGCGTCATGGCCTTAAATTACCGCCATTATCCAGCCTTTGCCCTCACTCGTCTTGGTTTGTCGCTCACAAATGGCATTAAGGCAGATTTCGCGCCGGGCTGGCGTGATCATGGCCCCAGCCTGACTCATCAGGCACCACTGATTACAGGGCCTTGCTTCTGATCAATCACTTCAGTCTTGCCGAAGCAAACGCCCACAATCCGCCCTGTGTTTACGTCGCGCTCAGTTGCTCCTGCTGCCAATTGCTATTAGCACAACAAAATCGATAGCAGGTAAAGATGAATGTCCAACTAAGCCCTGTCGGAATTCGTAAGCGGTAGCGGCTGTTGGCGATATAACTGGCACAGCAACCGATAGACCTCCGGCATATGTTTTTGCATAGCGTGTGGCGCCTCAAAAAAAGTCTCACTGCACACCGCAAAGAATTCCGCCGGACTGGTCAGCGCATAGTCATTGAGCGGCAATGGCCGGTGCCGGTGCAAGTCTTTCTGCAGTCGCTCCCATGCAGCCGAAAAAATATCATGCCATTCGCCCGGGCGCATATCAGGGTGCATCGGAGGTGCGCCGTTAGCACCATCACGCAGCATATCGAGCTTATGCGCCAACTCATGAATGACCACATTACTGGCCTTACCGTGGCGGACATGGGCGCCGGTTTCCAGAATCGATTGCCACGACAAAACAACCGGACCTCGAACCCAGGCTTCACCACTCAAACCAGGACTTTCGGAATGCACGACGCCATCATCAGTGCGATACGGGCGGTTCGGTATAAAATCGCCCTCATAGATAATGATCGTGTACCAATGGTCGTACCAGTCCAGGCCAAGATGCAGGATCGGAACGCAGGCCATGGTGGCAATTTTCAGACGCATAGCATCGGTAAATTGAAACTCACCTCCGGAGGTAAGGCTTTTTCGTACAAGAAATCGAAAGGTCATATCTCGAAGTGCGTCGCGCTCCACGCCCTGATAGCGATGCATAACCGGCCAGTCGGCAATAGCAGATTCCCATTGAGCCGACGTAAAACCCATGTCTTTAACACGCCTGCTGTCGAGCCAGTTACGAAATCGCTTAAACATTGTTAACTTACACTCTATCTAACGCCTAAAATCAATATTACAGACTAATCGAGAGAATTCTCAGAAAGCGTATTATCGGGACACCCATCGCACTGACAAAGGCAATAGAGAGGTTCAGACCACATTCACATTGGCCCCGCGTTTAATCGTTAACAACCCGAATGCGTTTAACGATATCAGACCAGGCGTTGGTGCTCTCAACGTCAGTAAAACCAGCCTCCCTTATATTATCAAGGGTGCGACGATTGATGTTAGCACCATATAAGTGAACCGGCATGAAGTTAAGCCAATCCATCAATTTACCGATAAGCGGCCGCTCGCTGCGCATATGCTCCAACATAAAGAGCTGCCCACCGGGTTTTAGCACACGGCGAATCTCTTTCAAGCCCTGGACCGGATCGGGAACGGAACAAAATACACAGCTGGTAAGCACGCTGTCGAAGCTGTTGTCGGCGAAATCGAGGGCTTGCACATCCATTTCCATCAACTGAATATGTGCACCTGAATCCGCTGCGCGACCTTTGGCTTTAGCCAGCATGCGAGGGCTAAAGTCGATACCACAAACGTCTGAATCATGGCTGTAGTAAGGCAGGTTTTTACCTGTCCCCACGCCCACCTCCAGCACTTTGCCAGTTGCTTGTCGAACCAGAATGGGCCTCTCTTTTTTAGGCTCTTCGTAAAACTCTGTGGAACCCTATGGCAGCATATCCAGCTTCCCACAGTGAAACAGTATGCTCGTTCTAAAGCCTTCGAAAGAACGATAACCTCGAGC
>NZ_AUIH01000094.1 GCF_000423605.1 Saccharospirillum impatiens DSM 12546 | reverse complement strand
TCACTACTGAACCGTTTTCTCGCCACGTTACTACTCCTGCTTGGTCGTGGCATTCTACCTATGCCCGTGGTCTAAATCATGGGGTCCACTATATTATGGCCAAAACCAACCGTTCCAACAGTTCCGGTTGGTTTTGGTCAACGTACAGCCCGAGCTCCATGGTCGTGAATCGGTGCCCAACCAGGCCTTCAAGGTCTGGACTCATCACTTGCACCAAGGGCCCTGGAATTACGACGCCCTGGGTTCGCCCCCGCTTGACCATCGCCACACCGACCTGATGGTTATCGACGGGAATGACCTCGTGCCCCAGTTCTTCGATCAGCGGTAGCACACCACTGGTCCAAACAACGGCAACCTGTTCGGTATCCGGTGGTGTATCGGTCTCTGCTGCCTGCGTGAACAGGTGAAATTCGATCTCAAATAGCGCGCCAGAAAAACTGGCATAGGTATCTCGAATCGGGGTTCTGGCCAACGGCAAGCCCAGGTCAACCTGATGGTGTTTCAGCAGGCGCAGCGCTCGGGTTCGCGGGAAGGTGGTGACGGTATAGGCCTGGTTCAATCCATCGATAGCGCATTGGTACCGTGACGCCATTGGGCCACTAAATACGCCGTCCTCATAGCCAACCATTCCCTGACGGGTGTCCGTTATCGCGATGCTTAAGCCATCGGCCAGGGCGGTCGATGCGATCAGGCTGACGGCCAATAAATAAAGCCCCTTCATCTAACCTCCTTGGTTGAGTGATTGATAGTAGACGCTTTTGCAATGGCTGCCTAATCAATGGGGGCGGAGTCATTGAAATAAGTCAGGATCAATGACTCCGCCCCCACTAGTTGCCCCATCATTTCAACAGCTTTCGACCAGGGTGACAGAGTAGGAGATTCCCAAGGTGTCGGACCAGCCAAACACCGCAGGAATAAGGGGTTGGTTAAACTTTGGAGCAACGGCCATCGCTCATCAAGGGCTCTCGTTTTCGGGCGCCCACCACCAGGGATCATCTTCCGGCAATGGGGAGGTGAGAGTACCCAAAAAAGCCACCAATTGTTGCAGTTCAGTTTCCGTTAGTTGCAACGGAACAATGTCGAAGTGCGGGCGGCTTGGGTGCTGCTCCCGGTCGTAGAAAGGCGGTGTCGGTATGTTGTAGTGCCGCACCACTTCCTCGAGCGTTTTCACTTGTCCGGCCTGCATGTAGGGTGCGGTTTCGGCTACGTTGCGCAGGCTTGGGGTCTTGAAGGCGCCTACCAGTTCCGGGCCCTGGGTTTTGAGAAAGGCCATTTCCAGACACTGCTCGGGTTCGAGATCGCTCCACTGCGAAATGCAGCTGAATTCGTTCCGCTGTAATTCTTCGATACCGCTATAACGACCCATATCCACCTGGGTTTCATCCGGCTCGGGCGCTCCGATGTTATGAAACTCGAAGTTGGTGAACAGTGGGCCGTTGTGGCAACTGGCGCAATCGGCCGGGCCCATGAATAGCCGCATCCCCCGCACTTCATCTTCGCTCATCAGGTCAGTCAATGTAGCTCTGTCGGCGTCCGGTTGCAATTGGCTGATGAATTGGTCAAAGCGGGACGGTTGCAAGGCCAGCTTGCGCTCGTAAGCCATGATCAACTTACCCATCTGGCTGAATACCCGGTTGACTGCCTGTTGTTCGGCTTCGCTCAGCGCCTGCCAGCTCTCTTGCTCCGTTTGAGTGGTCAGCGGGCTGGCTTTGACATTGATCGCCGCCACCTGCCCTGCCTCCTGGGTTTGGCCAAACACCTGTTCGTACGCCTCGGTGTATTCGGTCACCAATAGGCGGGCGGCGGAAGTGCGGTCGATACCATGTTCGGCCTGGTCTTCGAGCGGGCTCAATGCCTGAGCCCAAAGGCTGTCGGCCCGGCCGTCCCAGAATTGCCAGGGCCCGTGTAATGAATTGGGGATGGAAGGCGCATTGCGCCTTGTGGTGCCCAGGGCCTGTGATCGAGGCAAGCCATCGGTAAAGTATTGCTCTGGTTGGTGACAAGTGGCACAGGATACCTGGCCGTTACCACTCAATCGCGGATCGAAAAACAGCTTCTGGCCCAGCTCTCCCGCCTCGGTCTCGTCGGCCACTCTATTGCTCTTAGCCTCGGGTAGAGGCGGTAGGGCTTCCAGGGAAAAACCCGCCAGAAAATTGATATCGGCTTCAGTAAAGTCGTAAGGGTCTGCCAGTACCGGCCAGGAGAGCGACAACAAAGCTCCCAGCAAGAATGGTTTTAGGTGAGTGTTAAGCATTGATTCCTCTACAGCACCAGGTTGAATATCAGGGTGTCGACATGGGATTGTCCGGCGACATCGAACTGCATGACCCACCAGCCCGGCATTTGAAATTTCATGCCCTCGACCCGGTATACCCCGGGTTCGATCTCATCCGTTACGCGAGGCTGGGTCGGTAACCCGTGCACATGGCCAGGCATATGCCCAGTCACTTCTATGGACGCGCCACTGACAGGCTCACCTTCCGCGTCCGCAATCAGCAAATGCCATTGGTGAATTTTATTAAGCGGTACGCCGGGCAATGGCTCAGCCGGTGTTGCCGGTTCGATATGGGCAAAATAATGCAGCTGACGGCTCGCCTGAAAGGTGCCGGTATTCAGGTTTGGTGGAGCTTGCTGGCCACTCATGCTCGGTACCGACAGCGACATGCCCTGGTGTTGTTCGGTTTCCGCTCCGGCTGTCATGCGCCCATCCAGGCTGGGGTGTACGCTGCGCACACCCGTATTGTGAGCCATCGAAACGTGCTCGCCTTTCTCGAGCGGAATCGGGCCCGTTAGCTTAATGACGTCGCTCCAGGTATTCAGAAAGCCAGCTTCCATTACCTTCATGCCTAGCTGTTGCAATTCATCGCTGTGCCGGCGAAGGGTTCCGCCTTCGGTCTGCCAGCGGCTGAGTTGGTCGCTCAATAACGTCAGGGACTGGTCGACATCGGCCTGGTGCTCGCTATTGCTCATCTGGCGCTGATTGGCGCGCAGTTGGTTCAGGGTCTGGCGCAATTGGTTGGCATCGTGCAGGACCTGGGTGGCATTATTTTCCAGCGCTTTCGCTTGTCGCAAAATACCGCTGGCTGTTTTTATCAGATTATCCTCACTTGCAGGATGGGAATGGCTCTGGCTGTGTGCCGAAGCCGATGCAAGGAGGAATATTAAGGTGATGGTCACCGCTGATCGGATGCATTTCATAGATGTTCTCTTCAGGGGGCATTCCCCATATCCATCGGTAATAGAGCCGCGCACCCTGAGGTCGTGGGTACGCGGTTCTGCCAAATCCATTGTTCAGGAAGGTTCACGCCGGAGCAGTGATGTGTGTACCGGCCGGCTCTCTCCTCTTGCCACCGGCCGGTTACTGCTCAACGGGTGCGGTTAAAAATCCAGCTGCCAGCGGTTCAAGGTGCCAATATCCCTTCCGGCCAGGTCTTTGACCTTCAACTGCCACTGACCGGCTGCGTCTTTACTTCCGACAGAGACGCTATACGTTTCCATCAGGTCGTTGGCCGAGCCGCCAGAACGGTTATGGAGGTTGAACACAGAGCCATCCGGATGCACCAGGTCGACGACCAGGTCACCAATGTAGGTGTGGGTTATATCGACCGTCACACTAACCGTACCGGCGTCACCAGTGTGGGTGACCGAAATCGGGCTACTGATGCCGGTGCTGTTATTGTCCGGAATCGAGTAGCTGGTATCGTTCTCGTAGCTTTGCGGATCGGGATCACCGCCGCCGTCACCACCGATATCGACCGTGTAGTCTTCGACTTCGCCGTAGTTAAAGGTGCCGCACGGAGTCGGAGCCGCGTTGTAACGCATGGCGATGCGCAAACGCGTCGGCCCGGTGTTGGCGCTGGACGGAATGGTCAGCGTGCCATTAACCGTGGAGGACGAGGTTCCGCCGGAGCTGAACACTTCTTCACCGCTGTCGGTGAAATCGCCATCACCGTTCAAGTCGATCCAGATCTTCCAGTATTCGCTGTAGCTGGAGCCGCTGAAGTCGGGCGTCAGGCTAACCGCGCTGCCGCCGGTCGGCAAAGCGATGGTCTGGTCGGTAAAGTCGCTGTAGGTAGTGCTGCCGGAGCTGTTGCTGAAGTCGCCGATCTGCACCTGGCTGATCCACTCTTCGCCGGCATTATTGCTGGCGGCATCGCAATAAGCGATGGGGTCCGGATCTGGGTTGTTTATCGCATCCCAATCCGGTTTCACGGTGAACAGGCCATTGCCGATGTCACTCATGATGATGTTGCCGCTGGCGAAATAAATGTAGTTACTCCAGGTACCGGAGAACTGAGCCGAGTTGGAATTCGGAATCGTGTCGAAGTACGCCACTTCGGTCAGGTTACCGTTGGTGATGTCTGAACCATCGAGAATGCGCAGACCGGCACGGTAGTTAGACTCGAACACATAGCCGTTTTGGGTATAGAGGTTGTGGTCGATGGCTTGGGTCGGTCCAACGTAACGGCCGATTTCCTGTGGGTAATCCAGATCGCTGACGTCCCAGATGTAGGTGGTGGTGTTGTGACCGTTGTTTTGCTCATCCAGCTCATCGTTCATGATCAGCGTGGATTGAGTATCGTCCATAAACCAACCCTGATGGGTGTATTGAGAACCCTGGTAGAGCGACCGGGAGATCTGCATCGGGTTGGTCTTGGTGGTCACGTCGACAATGGTAATGGTGTCTTCGTTATAGGCGACGCAAATTTCGCTGCCGCTGTAGTCGGTGTCCGGTCCGTTATATACCACGCACTGGGCGTCGTGCGTATAACCATCGGACGAGAAACAACCGGCGTATGTTGGCGAGGTGGGATTGGATAAATCCACCATATAAAGCCCGCCACTGCACTGGTTGCTGCCGACAACATAGGCATAGCCTGTGTCTTCGTTAATGGCGATGTTGTGGGCATTGCCGAAGCCGCCCATGTGCGCCGTTTCGGTCAGCGTTGAGCCCGGGGTCACGCTGCTCAGGGTCGTCAGATCGAACACCTGCAGACCGTGGGTGCTGTTACCGCTGCCATCGCCCACGATATAGGCGTGATTATTGTAGGTTTTAACATCGCGCCAGGAGTCGCTGCCATTATTGTGCGATGGCAGGAAGCCGAGCAATACCGGATTAGCGGCATCGGTCACATCGACAAAAGAGGTGCCGTTGGTACGGGCGACAATAGCGATTTCCGCGCCGGTTTGAGGGTCTGTCCAACCCCATATGTCGGTCAGGTTGGCGCTGCCGCCACCCAGATCACCCTTGGCCATGAAGGACATCAGGTCGACCGATTTACAGGGGTAGCCTGCGGCACTGCCATCGACGCAGGTAGCGCTCGACACCAGGCTTTGGGAATCGTTCGACATCAGCGTCTGGAACGATTCGGCTGGCGCGCCTTCGTTGGAGTCATCGTATTCGAAGCCATCCGGGAACATCCCGCTGTGGCCGTAAGAGTGAGCTGAAAACCAGAGCGCAGACAGGGCCGCCATGGTTTTTAGTGAACGTATGTTCATTATTATTAATCCCTATAATTTTGTTGGTTATATTTGTGTGCCGCAGATTCACGACCAACCGACCACCTGGCTAGCCCGGATATTTCACCAAACAGCCTAAAGTAGCACTGCATAGAATTTGTTGAATGTTTTCGAGCAGCTCCACAGCTACAGGTCGATTTTGACCCGGATTCCCGATTTTCAGGCACACTTCCCCTTACCCCGTTGTTTAAAGTGTGCCGGGTCAGCACTGGTTATGGCTATGTCGAGTTCAGGTTGTTCAGTGCGGTTTCAAACAGTCCTTGATATGGGTAATGACTGGGCAGCAGGAAGCGAATTCGGCGCGTATTGTGTATGACGATGGCCGCCACCTTACACAGCTTTAGCC
>NZ_AUIH01000093.1 GCF_000423605.1 Saccharospirillum impatiens DSM 12546 | reverse complement strand
ATGCAGGGGATGCTCCAGAAGGACGAATGCTTCTGGAGAGCCTGAAAAACTGCGGGTGGGAAGGCGCTAAGATGTTGATGGACAAGGCCTACGAGGGTGACGAAACAAGACAGCTGGTATTGGAATTAGGTATGGAGCCCGTGGTTCCTCCCAAGATCAATCGATTGAATCCCTGGGAATATGATCGGGAGATGTATAAAAAGCGCAATGAGGTTGAGCGTCTATTCCGGCGGCTCAAAGGGTTTCGCAGAATCTTCAGTCGATTCGACAAATTGGATGTGCTTTTTAGGTTCTTTATAAATTTCTCACTGATAGCGGACAAGCTGATTAGTGTTAACAGGCCCTAGGGTAATGATGCACTGGAAAGTGTATGTCAGGCGAGGCTGAGTTTTTCGAAGATGAAGGCGCAGCAGCTGCCTGGATTAATACCTAACAGGGCAACAACAATTGGGTAGGGAGATGTGGACCAGGTGCCCGACCCCGGAGGGTGACAATGAAAACAATGACCTGCAAGGAACTGGGCGGCGCCTGTGATTTGGCATTCCAGGCGAACACCTTTGAGGAAATGGCCGAGCTCAGCCAGCAGCACGGGATGGAAATGCACCGGCAACAAGACCCGGCCCATCTTCAGGCGATGCAGGAAATGCAGTCTTTGATGAAAGACCCTGCAGAGATGAATGCCTGGTTCGAATCAAAAAGAAAGGCCTTTGAGGCATTGCCTGAGTAAAACCAGCCGCTGCAGACAGGAATCAGCGTGGTGTAACGTCAGTCACTCCGTGACGGTGTGCTTTTCGATCAGCACTATCGTTCACAGCCCATCATCTACTACAGAAACCGGTGTCGCTGGTCGGCGATGCCATCTTTCTCTACCGTATCGGATGTCTAGTTTTGCATCGTTTGAGTAGATGCCGGGCTCTGATGTTGAGCATTGGTTGCTAAACTCAAAGAAAATGGCCGGTGATCCTTTGTTAAAGAGCGGGTTCCCCGGATGGCACTCAAGCCGGCTACCCAAAATCAGGGAGCCGGCTACTTTCTATTGCATTGTCGATCAGAACGCGAAGTGCGTCGCCTGGCTGGCCACAACCACACCGGTTACCAGCAAGCCGTTAATGAACGCGCCGGTATAGATCGTACCCGTGGTCCGATAGGCCACGGTAAACACCAGGGCGGCAATCGTCATCAGCGGGAGGAACTGGAACGCGATGATGGTCCACAGCGGTTCAGAGGCAATGGTCATGCTGCCGCCGAGGAACAACGGTGTGTACTGAACGATCAGCAACACAGCGTAGCCGCCCATCAGCAGTACCCAGTTAACGAGCAATTCCCGCCGGAAAGTCCAGTCACCTTTGCGCAACTGGCCATGCAGCAGAATACCGACCACAGTAAAGAACAGGCAAAAGGGCACGGCGTAAACCAGTGCGATGCGCAACTGCAACGCGCTCAGCGGTTTGATGGCAAATACCCAGAAGCGGTAGTCGGTATCAAACACATACGCAGTGGCGATCAACGACGCATACAACACGCCCACCACAGCCAACGCCAGGCCCAGCGACCGGACGACGACCATCCACGAGAACCCCTGGCTGGTGGCCAGGCCATAATGCCGTGCTGTAGCGCCGGTGGTGCGGTTCAACAACGCATGCCAGGCAACGAACAACGCCAGCGAGATAATGCCAACGCCCAAGGCCCACACCATTACCTGGGTGGTGATGTTTTGCGGCAACCAGGCACTGGCTTGCCAGCCCCAGGCTTCACTGAAGCCCTTGAACGGAAACAACGTGACAACCGGCAGCGCCATGAACACCAGCGCGCCAAACCACCAGCCACCGCCAACAATGGGCTTCGGCTCGGCAGGTGTGCCCTGCAGTGATTGGAACGGCGCGGTTTTCGCCAAACCAGGAATGACCGCGGGAATCAGTAATACCATGCCAATCAGCGCCAGCAAGGTGCCGAGTTCTTTCCACATCCAGATCTGGTCTGATGACGGAATGGATTGCCCGCCTTCCAAGGTACGATCGAACCAGTCTATCGCGTAGCCAATGGCTTCGGTTGAGAGGTGATTACCCGGGTGCGTAACCGGCGGCTGGTACAGAACGCGCGCCGTACCGGCTTCGATATCGCCATACAGTTTGCCGGGTTCGATGGTTTCATCGGTATTAAACAGCGTTTTTAACTTCTCGGTCGAGCGGATGTCGGTTGGCACTTCCACGCCCCACATCAGCTGCGAGAACTCATCGTACGCCGAAAACACCACCGCCAGGTTACGGGGCCAGGTCGCGGTTCCATCGGGTGCGCCGAAGGTACCGGGAGACGACCCTTCAATCACGACCGATTTGTACGCATCCGGCATGACCGACGCGGCGATCAATGAAGACCAGCCGCCCATTGAATGGCCTTCCAGGCCAATGTTGTCGGTATCCACAAACGGCAAGGTTTGCATGTAAGCGAGCGCATCCATACCGCCAAAGCCATTGGCGAAGGCCGGTGCGTCTGAATACCCGTGGCCGGTCTGGTCGGGCGCCAGCACCACGTAACCGCGGCGGGCAAACTCAATGGCAAAGCCCGATTGGGTTTCGTTGCTGTTTATGTAGCCGTGAATGGCCACAATGCCGGGGGCCGGGTTGTCATTGGTTACCCCGTTGGGCACATAAAGCCGGGCATGGGTGATCACCCCGTTGTTACCGGCAAACCGGACGGTGCTGACATCCACTTCACCGGAGACGGTTTGAATGCGATTGGCGAGAAAGCCGCCCAGCAGTATCAGCACAATACCGAGCAGGGCCGTTCTTAGTGTTAGTGACATAGCAGGTTCCTGGTCTTCGTTTTTGTAGTTATTGAGTTCGAATTTCTTCGAAATCGGTTCCGGCACAGGTATACCTAAAGAGGTTTGATGTGTCTAGTATTTCGGTATTTGGTTTCGCATTGTGGAATTTGAGCCGGCGATTACAAGAAATTCAGGGAAGTCAGGGCGCCCGGGTCAGCTGTTTGTTGGAGGAATTTCACAGAGGTGTTGCGGTGGGTGTCCCTCGAACTCGCTCGAACTTCGGTGTGTCCATCCGGATGATCAACTGGCGGTATGTATATAAAACCAGCCAGACAGGACTTTCGCGGCGACTGGCAGGGGCTGTGAACACCCGCTTGCCAGTAATGTGAATCCCCTTCAGCGCCCTGTACACTGCACGCCCTGAAACAATAACTGTGCGGCTCCAGCCTTCCCATGCAAAAGCTATTGACCGACATTGCCAGCACGATGCAGCAAGAGAACGAGCGCGGTAAGGTCGCGGACTACATTCCCCAGCTCGCCCATGTCGACCCGCAACGTTTTGGCATTGCCGTTGCTCTGCCGGATGGCCAGTTGTTTACCGCAGGCGATGCCAGCGAACCGTTTTCCATTCAGAGTATTTCCAAGGTGTTTTCGCTGACGCTTGCGCTGGGTAAGCGGGGTGACGGGTTATGGAGCTACGTTGGGCGGGAGCCTTCGGGAGATCCGTTCAATTCGATTGTGCAGCTGGAGCATGAGTCCGGTAAACCGCGTAATCCGTTCATCAATGCCGGGGCCATTGCCGTGGTCGATGCCATCATGATGCGCCACGAACCCAAAGAAGTGTTGGCGGAGCTGTTGAGCTTTGTGCGCTTTGTGGCGAATGACGAGAGCATCTGCTTCGACCATGAAGTGGCGGCTTCGGAACTTGCGCACAAGCATCGCAATGCGTCGCTGGCCCACTTCATGAAAGCCTTCGGTCGCCTGGAGCATGACGTCGACAAAGTGTTAGGCACGTATTTTCACCAGTGTGCGCTGGCCATGAGCTGCACTCAGTTGGCTCACGCCGGGTTGTTTCTGGTATCGGATGGGGTGAATAAAGCGACCGGTACGCGAGTGGTCTCGGCCCAGCGTGCGCGGCGTATCAATTCCCTGATGATGATGTGCGGGCATTACGACGGCTCGGGTGAGTTTGCTTACCGCGTTGGTTTGCCGGGTAAAAGTGGCGTTGGTGGTGGCATTCTGGCCGTTGCACCCGGGCGGGCTTCCATCGCGGTTTGGTCGCCGGGGCTCGACGGTACCGGCAACAGTTTGCTGGGAACCCGTGCGCTGGAGATGCTGGCACAGGAAACCGGCTGGTCGGTGTTTGGGCATTAAGCGCACCAGCACGTTCTAATAACCAAAGCTGTCGCCGTCCCTGGCGTTAATGGTTCGGAGTTTTCCCCGGGTGCGGGTTAATAGTGGGTTAATAGGACATATATATCCTTGTTGCGTGATGCGCAACATGCTACTTTACTGCTCATGATCAAATCTTTCCGGCACAAGGGACTGAAGCGGTTCTACTCGACAGGCAGTGCGGCTGGAATACAAGCCGACCATGCCAAAAAGCTGCGTATGCAGCTGGCCGCTCTTGATACCGCCACATCAGAGGATGACATGGACATCCCTGGTTTTAGGCTCCACTGATTGAAAGGTAAGGACAAAGGACGATGGTCAATATGGGTTAATGGCAATTGGCGAATGACGTTCGAATTTCGGGATGGCAACGCCTACGTACTGGATTATGAGGATTATCACTAATGGCTATGCACAATCCGCCGCACCCGGGCGAGTTTATCCGGGATCTGTACCTGGAGCCTTTCAGCATCAGCGCTCGCCAGCTAGCTTCCAGTCTTGGCGTTTCGCCTTCTACGCTGTCTCGTTTGTTAAAAGGTGAAAGTGGTATTAGCCCTGAAATGGCATTGCGGCTTTCGAAAGTTCTAGGCCGCACGCCCGAGAGCTGGCTGATAATGCAAGATATGTATGATCTCTGGGTAGCAAGAAACTCACTCAATCTTGATGACATTCATCCTATGGATTTCGAGGCAGCTTAGACTAACTAATAACCTGATATTCACTTTCTGGTGCTGAAGCACCCATGAGAGGGCTGGGGTGAGCCCTCTTCTAGTTTTTTATCTTATACACACTCAAGCCGATTGCAAAAACACCCGCCAGTTACCCAGTTCCGACATATCTTTGGCGCCAGGTAGAGCGCGAGCTGGCCGTATTCGCCGCCGACCACCCCCTGGCCCAAAAAACCGACCTGCGCCTGCGCGACTGCCTGGAACACCCCCACATCCTGCCCGCCACCGAATACGGCGTACGCAACATTCTCGACCGGGCCGCAAAAACACAGGGCCGGGCGATAACGCCGGTGATTGAAACCGAATCGTTCGAGTTGATTCGACATTATGTAAGGCACGAACAGGTGGTGGGGTTTCAGATACCCATTGGCTTGCAGCCAGCGCTGGATGATGGGTTGATGTTTCGAGAGCTTTCACCACGGGATGTGCCGGTGGGGCATTTGTTGTTGGGGCAGTTGAAGGGGCGGGTGTTGCCGGTGGCTACTTCTAGGTTTGCTATGCAGGTTTCTGTTGCTTTGGAGGGGTTGGATAGTAAGTAATCGCCAAACCTCAGCCCACCAAAAGTACCCCAGTAAATCCAGCAACCACCGTGCTCTGTAGGGGGCCAGTCCCTTGGGTGACAGGAATAAAAACAAACCTGGGAATCCCAACATCGGCACAGGGGGGGCGCAAACGACACCTCCAATGGAGAAGTACTTGCCAATTTCGTCACAGAGTGACATGGTGGATGGACAACTTATTTTTGAATTGGTGTGCCTTTTAACCGGCTGGGCGGTAGCGAGTTTGGGCGATTTCTACTAGAAGCTTTGCACGGCATTTTGGTAAGCGATCCACAAACCACATCTGAAAAAGCTCAGCCTAATGCGATAGCGTAGCCTTCGTTCATTCAACGGAGACTATCATGAGTAAAAGCACTCTGACCCCCAAGCAAGCGTATTACCTGAAACAGCTCCAAGACGCCGAGACCAATGGTCAGTCCATCAAAGCACTGGCCGAACAATTGAGCATCCGTATCGAAGCGCTTTACAACTACCGGTATACCCTGCGCAAAAAGGGATGGCTTGCACCGGTCGAGCATTCTACACGTCGCCAGGCAAGCACGAACTCGTCCTTTGTCACGGTGCCAACCGCAACGTCAATGGGTCCGGTACCGGATACTGGCAT
>NZ_AUIH01000092.1 GCF_000423605.1 Saccharospirillum impatiens DSM 12546 | reverse complement strand
CGCCTTCGATTTTTTTCTAAGCCACTCGACCTCGACCTGCAGCTTGCCAATTTGTTGATATAGATGGTCTTCCCGAGCTTCCAGCTTTTTCGGGTCGGGTTGGCTACTGCCGCGTTCGAAGGCTTCCACCAGTCGCTCCTGGGCGATTTTCTTCCAGGTGTTGATCTGAGAGGCATGTACGCCGCACTGCGAAGATAATTGAGCGACTGTCTTGTCGCCTCGGATAGCCTCCATTGCGACCTTGGCCTTGAACTCACTACTGAACCGTTTTCTCGCCACGTTACTACTCCTGCTTGGTCGTGGCATTCTACCTATGCCCGTGGTCTAAATCATGGGGTCCACTATACTTTTCGGGCTGAGTCTTGATTGTCTATCCAGCTGAGCGCTTTTGAATGAGTGGTTTTTGCCTTCATTATATAACCATAACTTTCTTTGCCACCATGGTCATGATTGATAGATGCAGCAATCGCGTCAGCACCAGATTCCTCAATTATAGACTCAACATCACTTAGTACAGGGCTGACAATAGCTGTCAAAAATATGTCGTTTTCACCTTTTCGTAGGCTTTCGACCCCATGAAAGTCGGAATTTCTATCGGCTTTCTTCCGTTTTACAAGCGAGTAAGCTTCATTGCATATTGATGGTACTTTGAAGTACAGATGTAACTCTAGCGTTGACTCTGCCATTTAATGTCCTTTGCCTGCTAAATATTATCGGGACACCAAGCTCATTTACAAACTGTAACGGTGGGTGTCTTCATTGGTTTTCGCGTTCCCGGGGCACCCTTGATCTGGCCATCCAGGTTAGGTGTTACCCAGCCGCCATAAAAGTCGCCCGGTTGTGGGATAACGCGCCTATCGCCGACCCACGCTTCGTCCATCTGCCCGGCATAAAACGCGATATAGCCCGCCAGCGGTGCAAAGCGTTCTGTGGGGCTTTCATAAGTCCAGGCTGCCCGCTTGGCGATGGTTTCCCCGGCGATCACGTCGAAATAGTGTGCGTTGCCTTTCCACTCGCAAAAACTGGTGACTGCAGCTGCTTTAAGCGAAGCGCATATATCGTCTGGCGGTAAGTAGTAAGTAGGTGCATGGTGCGTTTCCAGAACCCGCAATGCCCGGGTCGATTCGGCTACCAGCAGGCCACCAAGGAAGACCCTGATTTTCTGTGGCACGGGCTCCAATGCAGGCGGGCGTGGGTACGACTGAACGTTTTCGCGTGGTGTGGATGTCATGATTCGGTGCCTTTTTATTTCGAACCCATTGCCGGACTATTATTGTGCATGCCCGGTAGCAATCACAGTCAACAACATCAGAACGATTGGGGCTGATCGCCGCATTGTAGGGATACAAAATATAACAGTAGAATTGTATGCCGTGTTTACACTGGCATTTGGAAATGGAGGTTCCTCTTCCTGAGTGGTTCGATGTCCTGTCTCCCCAGATGAAACCATCTTAGCATGGAGGCAGTTCAGTATGGGTATCTCTACGATTCGGCGTTTGTTTTGCGCCTTGCTCCTTACCGCGGCCTGGGCCCAGGCCGCGACCATAACCGTAACCACTACCAGTGACACCACCGCCAACGATGGGCAATGCTCGTTGCGAGAGGCCGTCACCGCTTCAAACGATCAAACGGCATCAGGTGATACTCAGGGTGAATGCGCTGCCGGGAGCGATGACCTGAACACCATCAATGTACCGGCGGGCACCTTCAACCTGAGCAGTTCGCTCACACTCGGCAGTGATGTCAGCCTCAACGGGGCCGGCATGAACGAGACCCTGATCGACGGCGGCAACAGTGTACGGGTGCTCTACCTGAACGGCGGGTATCGGCTCACGCTCAACGGCGTTCGCATTTTTGGTGGCAGCATCAGCGGCAGCGGGGCTGGCCTTTATATGGATACCGGGAGCTTTGCGCGCGTTGAAAACAGCCGGTTCAGTGCCAACTCGGCTACAGGTAGCGGTGGTGCGATTTACGTGGATGATGAAGCCTTTCTGGACGTTTTCAGCAGCACGTTCACCAACAACGATGCCAGCAGCGGCGGTGCCATTTATTCCGACTACGGTGTTGTGTCACTCACCGGCGCCACCCTGGCCAGCAACTCAGCCAGCAGCGGTGGCGGCGCACTTTTTCTCTACATTGGCAATCTGACCGTTCGCTCATCCAAGTTTTCAAACAACTCAGCCAACAATGGTGGGGCACTCTATGTTGATTACAGCAGCAGCGCTCAACTGGACGATGTGACCATCGACAATAATACCGCCAGCGGCAATGGCGGTGGCATTTATCTGTACGACTACGCATTGTTGCGCATCAATGAAGGAAGCATTAACAATAACTCGGGCAACAATGGCGGTGGCCTCTATTCATACTATTCCAGCGTTGAGATGGAGAGCGTGACCATAGCCGGCAACTCGGCCAGCAGCGACGGCGGTGGCCTGTACATTGAAGATGGCATGGCCACCATCGAGAACAGTAGCCTGGACACCAACACAGCAAGCTCCCGAGGCGGCGGCTTTTACCTGGACTATCCGGGTGCCATCTGGCTAAACAATACTGACCTGGTTGCCAATCATGCTAACAGCGGCGGAGGTGCAGGTTACGCTTATTACGGGCAACTGTTCATGCGCGACGGTCAAATAGCCGATAACTCTTCCGACAGTAGCGGTGGCGGGTTTTACCTGGAAGGCAATCCAACACACCTGGAGCGCATTGCGGTGATCAACAACACCGCCCAGAGCAATGGCGGCGGTTTGTATATCGAGGATTACGCAGGCATTTTCGTACGCAATGCCACCTTAAGCGGTAATGAGGCTACCACAGGCTCCGGTGGTGGCATCTATCTCTACAGCGATACTTCACTTGAAATCACCCACAGCACCATTACTGATAACGAAGCCGGCAGTGAAGGCGGGGGCATTCACACCAGCTCCAATGCCAAACTGGCCTATCATGCCAGCATCATCGCCGGTAACCGCGCCAGCGATGGCGACGATTGTTACCTCGACAGCGCGGCCTTGTCCCGCGGAGTCAATGTGCTGGGTGACGACACCGGTTGCGTCTCCGAAACGACCGACCTGAGTATCGCCAGCAGCGCCGTCACCACCAGCCTGCTCTCGCCACTGGCCGACAATGGCGGCCCGACACCCACTCATGCCTTGCGCTCCGGTAGCCCGGCGGATAACGCCGCCGATAACGACTACTGCCCGCTGACCGACCAGCGTGGAACGGCCCGAATGCAAAATGACGTCGACTGCGACATTGGCGCTTTCGAGCGCGTCAATGAGCAGCCCGCAACTTCACCCAGTAGCGGTGGTGGTGGAAGCATGCCCGGATGGAGCCTGGCGTTGTTGAGCGCTATCTTGTTTTACCGGCGCACAGTGTATCGCCGAAAAGGGAGTGTTGGATATGACTCTACTCAGTGAAACATCGCGCTTGGCCGCTTTTTTGCTGGCTTTTCCGTTCGTGCTGTCAGCCTGCAGTAGCGGGGATTCGAGCTCAACGCAAACCTCTGACGATCAGACCACACCGACCGTCAGTAGTGTGAGCCCGGGTGATTCTGCGACTGGCGTCGCCCGGGGCACTGACGTAATCGCGACCTTCAGTGAAGACCTGTTCACCAAAACCATTGGCAGCAATACCGTCACTGTTACCGATGGAAGTGTCTCGGTTGCGGGTAAGGTGAACTTTGATCCTACCAACAACGAAGTAAGCTTCTTACCCGACAACACATTGTCGATGCTGACAACTTACACCACCACTCTCAGTACTGACATTACGGATTTGGCCGGCAATGCACTGGGCAGTGCGCATACCTGGAGTTTCACCACCGCCGATGGAACCTGGAAAGTCCCCACTTTGATCGAAACCGACAACGCGGGTGACGCCCGCGACCCCCAAATAGCCATCGATGCAGAGGGTAACGCACTGGCTATATGGGCCCAAATCGATGTTACCGGATCCAACACCTATGCTAATCGCTACACTGCGGGTTTAGGCTGGGGAGCGGCCACGCTGATCGAAACAAACAACGCGGGCCGCGTAGGCGCCCCCCAGATCGCCTTTGATGCAGAGGGTAACGCAGTGGCTGTGTGGTACCAGGCCGATGGTATCCGATTCAACATCTACTCCAATCGCTACACCACGGGTTCCGGATGGGGAACGGCCACTCTGATTGAGACCGAGGACGCGGGCGACGCGATCCACCCCCAAGTCGCCGTCGATACCAGCGGTAATGTATTGGCCGTGTGGGAGCAAAGCGACGGTAACCAGTTCAGCATCTACGCCAATCGCTATACCCCAGGCTCAGGCTGGGGCTCGACCACTCTGATCGAAACTGATAACGCGGGTAATGCCAGGAGCCCTCAAATCGCTTTCGATGCCAGCGGTAACGCCCTGGCCGTGTGGAAGCAAACCGACGGTAGCGGTGCCCGATTCAACATCCATGCTAATCGCTACACTGCGGGTTCAGGCTGGGGAACGGCCACTCTGATCCAAATCGACAACTCGGGGAACGCCGATTACCCTCAGATTGCCGTAGATGCAGAGGGTAACGCACTGGCTGTATGGTCCCAATTGGATGATACCCGATACAACATTCACGCCAATCGCTATACCCCGGGCTCAGGCTGGGGGTCGGCCACTCTGATCCAAATTGACAACGCGAGTAACGCCTACATCCCTCAAGTTGTTTTCGATACTAGTGGTTACGCACTGGCTGTGTGGGAGCAATACGACGATAGCCAATTCAACATCCACGCCAATCGCTACACCCCTGGCTCAGGCTGGGGAACGGCTACCCTGATCGAAACCGATAACCTGGGTAGCGCCAGGAGCCCTCAAATCGCTTTCGATTCCAGCGGTAACGCCATGGCCGTCTGGTATCAATCCGATGGTACCCGACATAACATTCTGGCCAATCGCTACACTGCGAGTTCAGGTTGGGGTGCGGCCACTCTGGTCGAAACCGACAACGCGGGTAGGTCCATAGACCCCCAAGTCGCCTTTGATGCCAGCGGCAACGCACTGGTTGTGTGGCGGCACTCCGACGGAATTCGCGACAACATAATGGCTAACCGGTTTGAATAACGGGCCAGGTTAGATTGGGCCGGGGAAGCAACTGGCTTTATGGCAGTGCACAAGCCTGCTCAAGTAAATGCCTGAGCGTTGGTTAATGTGACTGTCGCATTAGTGTTCGCAAGTGGACTTATCTGCCATCGGGCCTAGTCAATTTTGGCGGCCTGGGCCAGTTTTTTGGCAATATCCCGGGTTAATAGTGCTTCTACAGCAAGGCGCAGACGTTCGTCTTTGACCATCTTGTTCGATAGATTTTGTCGATCCCACTCAATGATCCTTGTATGCGTGTTTCCGGTAACGGTAGCCGTTGCACCGACGCCTTGAATCATCGACACCTCACCGATGAACGTGCCTTCACCAACTTCAAAATCAACCATGCTTTTGCTGACCTTAACATTACCAGAGAGGATATAAGAAAGCGTGTCCGGGACGATTCCTGACACCGCCAGTTCTTCGTCCTGGCGCAGGTATCTGATTTGGCCAAGCTTAAGCAGTCGACGGAATACACCGGGTTCAAGCCCTGGAAAGCGTTCCAGAATGGCGATGTCCTCAGCACGTATGAACAGCCGTGACTGGTCTAATAAAACCCGGATCAAACCATAAATACTGGTCATGCAAACTGCCGAACTTGCGATAATTGGTGACCATAAAGGCGTTTCGGAAGCTACGAAATAGTAAGTTAGATACAGAAGCGTACCGCACAACAGCAGGATTCTCAGTCCCAGCTGATTGGTGAAGAGATAAGCAGCAGACTGCAATACTGCGGCAATGAATATCAATAAACCCGGGGCTCCGACGAAATAGTGTAGCTCTGTGTACCACATAAAGTATGTTGTGCTCTCAGAATATAGGGTGGTTATCAGGGCAGTCGTGACAGAGACTGTAACTAAATCTGTGTAACTGCCTATTATTAACCCAATGGTTGGGTGAGGATGGGCAGACTATGAACAAGAAAGAGCTACAGGCAATCGCTCAGGCGGCAGCCAAGAATATCAAGACAGAGGATGACCTCAACGAGTTCAGGCAGATGCTGACCAAGATAACGGTCGAGACGGCCCTGAATGCTGAGCTGGATGATCATCTGGGCTTTGCCAGGCATGAGCAATCCGACACGGGCAACAGCCGCAACGGCCATTCCAGTAAAACCCTCCAGACCGAGGCTGGCCAGTTTGAGCTGGATACGCCTCGCGATCGGGGTGGTAGCTTCGAGC
>NZ_AUIH01000091.1 GCF_000423605.1 Saccharospirillum impatiens DSM 12546 | reverse complement strand
GTCAGCTGATCAATGTCTTGCTTCGGCATTGCTGGTTGTTCCCATCGATGACAATGCCCTCCAGTGTAACCCCGGTTTTCCATCACTCCGCTCCGGTGCTTGACGATATATACATATAGTGTATATGCTTCTGTCCGATAAATAAATGATACATTTTTTGTATATCGGGTTGACAGGGTTTTGGGAGAAAAGGCCATGGCACGCTACAGCGACGAGACGATCAACCGCATCAAGGCGCAGGTGTCCCTGGTCCGCCTGGTCGAGGGCTCGGGCGTGGCCTTGAAGAAGCAGGGCGCGGACTACGTGGGCCACTGCCCCTTCCACAACGACAAGACGCCGAGCCTGGTGATCAGCCCCCAGAAGAACCTCTGGCACTGCCTGGGCGCGTGCGGCATTGGCGGCAGCGTGATCGACTGGGTGATGAAAATCCAGGGCGTGAGTTTTAGACACGCGGTCGAGTTGCTGAAAAACGACATTCCTTCTTTAGTCGCCGGTTCAGCCGCCATGGAAGCCACGGCCAAGCCCCTGAAACGATCCAGCACCCCCAAGCTCGATGCCCCGGTCAGTGTGGACGCCGACGACCAGGCCCTGCTGCACCAGGTGATCGACTACTACCACCAGACCCTGAAAGAAGACTCGGAGGTGTTGGCCTACCTGCAAAAGCGCGGCCTGGACGATGCGGCGCTGATCGAGCGCTTCAGGCTGGGCTACGCCAACCGCACGTTGGGCCTGCGGCTGCCGCATAAGAACCGCAAGGCCGGGGCGGCGATCCGGTCGCGGTTGCAGAGGCTGGGCGTGTTCCGCGAGTCCGGGCACGAGCACTTTACCGGCTCCTTGGTCATCCCGGTGACGGACGCGCAGGGCAATATCACCGAAGCCTATGGCCGCAAGGTCCGGGACAACCTGAACAAGGCCTCGCCGCTGCACACCTACCTGCCCGGACCGCACCGGGGCGTGTTCAACGTCGAGGGCCTGGCTGACACCGAGGAAGTAATCTTGTGCGAGTCCCTGATCGACGCCCTGACGTTCTGGCGCTGGGGCTTCCGTCACGTGACTTGCAGCTATGGCGTGAATGGCTTCACTGATGATCTGATGCAAGCCTTGCTCGATCACGGCATCAAACGGGTCCTGATCGCTTACGACCGGGACGAGGCGGGGAACAAGGCGGCTTCGACGCTGGCCGGAAAACTGATGGAGCAGGGGTTGGACTGCTTTAGGGTGTTGTTCCCCAAGGGCATGGACGCGAACCAGTATGCAACGCAGATGACTCCGCCGCAGAAAGCGCTGGGCCTGGTGTTGAGAAAGGCGGAGTGGTTGGGTAATGGACAGGCCCCGGGGCTGACGACCGAGCCGGAAACGGCCCCGATCACCGCCAAACCCCTTCCTTCTTTAGTCGCTTCTCTTGAGGCTGAACCAGCCCCGGAACCCCAACCTGAACAGGTCGCCGAGCCGACCCCGCCGGAACCGTCTCCAGAGACTGAACCGCTGTTGCCCGAGATCGACACCCAAGCCAGCCCGGTGCCGCCGTCGCCGCAAGCCGACATCGAGGTGGAAGTCAAAGACCACGAGCTGTTCATCACCCGAGGCACGCGGATCTATCGGGTGCGCGGGTTGGAGCAAAACCCGAGCGGCCGCTACGACCAGTTGAAAATACAGCTCATGGTCACTTCGACCGAGAGCGACCTGTTCCACATGGACAAGCTGGACCTGTACAGCAGCAAGCAGCGCCAGGTGTTCATCAACCAGGCGAGCGGCGAACTGGGCGTGGCCGACGAGGTCATCAAAAAAGACCTGGCCAAGGTGCTACTGACGCTGGAAGACCAGTTGGCGAAACGGGACGAGGACGCCACCGACAAAGCGGCCCGGCCGGACGAGTTGAGCACCGAGGAACGCCAGACCGCGCTGGACCTGTTGCAAGCCCCGGACCTGCTCGACCGGGTGTTGGTGGACTTCGAGCGCGCCGGCGTGGTGGGCGAAGACATCAACAAGCTGACCGGTTACCTGGCGTGTACCAGTCGCCGGATGGAGCGACCGCTGGCCGTGATCATCCAGAGCAGCAGCGCCGCCGGTAAAAGCAGCTTGATGGATGCCATCCTGGCGCTGATGCCCGAGGAAGACCGGGTGCAATACAGCGCCATGACCGGCCAAAGCCTGTTTTATATGGGCGAGACCAACCTGAAACACAAAATCCTCGCGATCAGCGAGGAGGAGGGGGCGCACAACGCCAGCTATGCGTTAAAACTGCTGCAATCGGAAGGCGAGGTGACCATCGCCAGTACCGGCAAGGACGACAACACGGGCCAGCTGGTCACCCGAGAATACAAGGTCGAAGGCCCGGTGATGCTGTTCCTGACCACCACGGCCATCGACATCGACGAGGAGCTGTTGAACCGCTGCGTGGTGCTGACCGTGAACGAGAGCCGGGAGCAGACGCAGGCGATCCACCGGGCGCAGAGGGCTCGAAGAACCCTGGAAGGTCTACAGCTCAAGCAGCAAAAGCAACACGTCCTTAAAGTGCACCACAACGTTCAACGCCTGCTAAAACCCTTGGCCGTGATCAACCCCTACGCCGACCAGTTGACGTTCCTGGACGACAAAACCCGCACGCGACGCGACCACGAAAAGTACCTGACGCTGATCGACAGCATTGCGCTGCTGCACCAGTACCAGCGTGACACAAAACACTTACCATCGTCGGACCCGACTGAGCCGGGCCTGGACTACATCGAGGTCACACTGGACGACATCGCCACGGCCAACCGCCTGGCGCACGAGGTGCTGGGCAAGACCCTGGACGAGTTGCCGCCGCAGACGCGGCGCTTGTTGCGGGAGATACAAAGGATGGTCGCCGAGGCGTGCCAGCGCGACGGCATCGAGCAACGGGACTATCGCTTTAGCCGCAAGCGGATCCGGGAGGCGACCGGGTGGGGCAACACCCAGCTCAAAATCCACTGCAAGCGGCTGGAAGACATGGAGTACCTGTTGGTGCATCGAGGTGGTCGCGGGCAATCGTTCGACTATGAACTGCTCTATGACGCACCCGACACCGACGAGGACGGCGGGCAACAGCACCTGATGGGCCTGATCGACCCGGAACGCCTGCGCCAAAGGGGCAGCACTGGCGAAAAACACGACTACGACGCCAACCGGTCGGGGTCTGGAAAGAGCCAGTCGGGGCCAAGTCGGCCCCAGGTCGGCGGGGTGTCGGGTTCGGAAAATGACGGGAAAGCCAGTGCCCAGGCGGGTTGCGGCGAACAGCAGTTCGACTTCGTGGCAAACACTTATAAGGCGTGTCACTCAAGCGATCCATCGTACCTGCATGAAACCGCCACCCCTTCTTCTTTAGCCGCGCCCTTAGTCGCGACAGCCGCCGACCGGAGGCAATAAGCATGGCCCTGAGACGCAAGCAACGCATGCCCGAGATCGACCGCAAGCGCCGGGTCGAGCACAACGGGATTTACCCGTACCTGGCGCGCTACCTGGAATGGGGCCGGGCGATCAAGGGCGTCTCCCAGGACACCACCAAGACGCGGGACGCCAGCATCCGGCGGTTCATCGACTGGTGCGACGAACGCGGGCTGGACGACCCCAGAGAGATCACCTTGCCGATCCTGGAGCGCTACCAGCGCCACCTGTTCCACTACCGCAAGCGCAACGGCCAGGCCCTGGGCATCACCGCCCAGGAGTCGCTGCTGGTCTCGCTGAAGGGGTTCTTCAAGTGGCTGACGCGGGAGCGCTACCTGCCCGGCAACCCGGCGAGCGAAATGGAGATCCCGAGGCGGCCGCAGCGGCTGCCCGCCGCCATCCTGGAACCGGACGAGATCGTCCGGGTGTTCGGCCAGCCGGACCTGGGGCGGCCCGAAGGGCTGCGCGACCGGGCCATGCTGGAAGTGCTGTACGCCACCGGGATGCGGCGCATGGAACTGTGCAATCTGTCGATCTACGACCTTGAGCACCGCCGCCGGACCGTGACGATCCGGTCCGGCAAGGGTAACAAGGACCGGGTGGTCCCGCTGGGTGAACGGGCGCACGCCTGGATCGTCAAATACCTGGACGAAGCCTACTCCGAGCTGGTCGGCCCGAAACACGCCAACCACCTGTTCCTGACCGACTTCGGCGAGCCGTTCAACCGGGGCCTGATGGGTTACCAAGTGCGCAAGCTGCTGGACGCCGCCGGCATCCAAAAGCAGGGCGGCTGCCACCTGTTCCGGCACGCCTGCGCCACGCACATGCTGGAGAACGGAGCGGACATCCGCTACATCCAGGCGCTGTTGGGGCACGCCGAGTTGAACACCACTCAGATCTACACCCGGGTGAGTATCGACAAGCTGAGCGAGATCCACGCCGCGACGCACCCGGCGAAGCTGCGGACGGTCAAGGGCCGGGACGGGCAGGAGCGGATGGCGTTGTTGGCGGCGCTGGACGCGCAAAGCGAAGACGAGGAGAGTCCGAGCGACGGGCGAACATACGGCACGGACACAGGAGACTTGAAATGATCGACTGGACTGGCTACGCCAATGGCGTATACTTTACCTCATGGTCCTCATAGAAACCCCGATCTTCACCCGGCGCATCGTCGAACTGATGAGCGACGACGAGTACAAGGCGCTGCAGGAAGCCCTGGTGAACCGTCCCGACCTGGGCCCGGTGATCCAGGGAACCGGCGGCCTGCGGAAAATGCGCTGGAAACAGGAGGGTCGGGGTAAGAGCGGTGGTGTCAGGGTCATCTACTACTGGATGACGGCGGACGAGCATCTATACATGCTGTACGTCTACCCCAAGAATGAACGGGAAGACCTGACGCCGGACCAGAAAACAGCCCTGAGACAGATCGTAGAGAGGTGGTCAGATGGATAACGCCCTGTTCGACGAACTGCTGGTCAGCGTGCAAGAGATGGACGAGATCGTCCAGGGACAACGGCCGGCAGCGCGTATTACCGAATACCCGGAACCGGAGGTGAAAGCCATTCGGGAACATACCGGGTTGAGCCAACGGCGCTTCGCCGTGCTGATCGGCGTCAGCCAACGGACGCTGGAGAACTGGGAGCAGGGACGGCGACACCCGACCGGCCCGGCCAAGGCGTTGTTGCGCATCCTGGCGGCGGACCCGGAGCACGCTGTTAAAGCCCTGCACGGATAATCCCCGGCCAAGGGGCGGTTCCTTGCCCCGGACCACCAAGACCGTGGTTAAGACAGTCCGCCTGTCACATGGCTTGCAATAAACCCCGCAAGCCAAGGCGCCAGGCTCGTGCTGATGGCGGTCCGGGGAGGTCGGTTCTCCTACCAGGCGGGCCCTTCGGCCCCGGCCGTGCGATGCACGGCACAGGAAAAAAGGTGGCTGCACAGGCGGTCATGGCGCTTGCAGGTAAGGCCGAGCGCGGGGCTTCGGTTCACAAAGCAACATCATCCAAAGCAGTGTCATCACGCAGTCTGGCAAGCGCCACGCCCACCTGAGCGGCCGCTCTCCAGCCATGCCTCCCCCCGGCTCGCAAGCTCGCCTCCCCGCCCGAAAACCCCTGCCCGCCGCGTCGGGTACCCCTGGCGGCATCAATGGGGTTAGCCATCCAGCGGTGCCCCCAGGGCGTTGCAGCGGTTAACGGGCGGTCAGGTCGGGCTGGCCGCATGGCCTGTTTTTACCCCCAAACCCCCAAGGGGGCTTCAACCCCAACAGGGTGGCGGCAAGCCGCGCTTAAAAACACACCTCTCCCCCCAACCCCCCGCTGGGGGACGGTACGGTGCCACCGTATAAAACGTGGCGCTGGGTTGCCGGTCAGGGTAGCAGCGTGCTCAACCCGTCAAGGCCAAGCCGCGCAAGCGCGGTGCTGCGCAGCCTTGACGGGCCTGCGCGCGCTGCTGGTTGGAAGCGGCAACCCACCACCACTCAAGGAGCCCAGGTATGCAAAACGCCATCACGGTCACCGTTCACCCCGAAGTCCTGAAGGAGCTGGCTTACATCGTCGAACTGCACAAGCGGCACGGGGCGGTCAATCCCATGAACAACGTCCAGGATCTGGTCGACACCGTCCTGGCCAGCATCGCCGACGGGTCGCGTCGGCCGGGAAGCTGGGAACGGAGCCTGCTAGAACATATGGGCCTGGTGGCCGACGGCGACGACCATCACTGGTACCGGCCGCACTACGGCCCGGACACCTTGCGCGAAAAGACGCGCAAGCTGACCGGCGGGGGAGCGAGGCTTCAAAGCAGCGGCTAAAAGAAAAAGCCCTGGGGGCGAGCGCTGCCAGCCCCACCATAGGGTTGGGATAAGTACAAACCCCAGTGAAAACAGCAGCTTACACAGTGCAAGCGCGGCCGCGCGCGTCACGGCGCTGAGCCGGAGCTAAGCGAAAAAGTGCCTTGGGGTCTGTAACTTGGTACAGTGGCCGAATGACCGCCTTCCTCGATCTGAAAGCCGCATGTGCACTGGGCTGTAGCGAAGTTAACGCTACGGCCGCGTCGGTGTTGTTAGATGGGTTCCTGTA
>NZ_AUIH01000090.1 GCF_000423605.1 Saccharospirillum impatiens DSM 12546 | reverse complement strand
CACTCGACCTCGACCTGCAGCTTGCCAATTTGTTGATATAGATGGTCTTCCCGAGCTTCCAGCTTTTTCGGGTCGGGTTGGCTACTGCCGCGTTCGAAGGCTTCCACCAGTCGCTCCTGGGCGATTTTCTTCCAGGTGTTGATCTGAGAGGCATGTACGCCGCACTGCGAAGATAATTGAGCGACTGTCTTGTCGCCTCGGATAGCCTCCATTGCGACCTTGGCCTTGAACTCACTACTGAACCGTTTTCTCGCCACGTTACTACTCCTGCTTGGTCGTGGCATTCTACCTATGCCCGTGGTCTAAATCATGGGGTCCACTATAAAGCATATGATACTCCATATTGCTAAATACAGTTCAAAAATAGTAGTTTCTAACGCTGAAGGTGATGTAACCGGCGTTACGCGCTCTCTAGTGGACTCATTTATTATCTCCGTTGCTAGTTTGAATATTCTAAATACTTCGCTTTCAACATACATAATCGATGAGCTTGGCCTAGATGCTAAAGATCTGAATGGTGTAGGTGCTGCTTTCAAAGAACCAATTGCACATTCGGCGCCAATTGCAATAGCAAAAGAAACGGCTGCGCTTTGTAAGGCGATTGAGTCTACAGATCACTTCGAAATATATACAAAGAACAGTCGTGAAGTAATACTTAGCGCGTACAAAAACATTGCGCAAATTGCACTCGCTGAGCTGACAAATTTAGATTTTCTCGACATTGAATCAGAGATCGAAGATCGACTTTATAATGTTGAGCAAAAGAATATACATTTTCAGTTCTTAGGCAACTATAGGGATGGTTACAATTGTTTTGGAGCGGGGATAAACTAAATGCCAAGCTTTCCGAATTGGCATGGTATGGGAAGGATTCCCCCGGAATTTCTGGGCCGTCAATAGATTGTGCTGCCATAGAGCTAACTGTCGGCCGAGAGGTTTATGCTACCCCTTATTCGGATGAAACGAAAAAGGGAAGCGAGGCACCTTATTCGGATGAAACGAAAAGGGAAGCGAGGCACCTAAGATACTCTCTGACCTTGAACCCTATATTTTGATTCCACGGGGTCAGTTTGGGTTTATTCTAACAAATGAATTTGTTAAAGTTCCTGGTGACCCGATAGCATTTATTTCATTTAAAGCTTCCTATAAGTTTCGAGGTTTAATTAACGTTTCTGGGTTTCATGTTGATCCCGGATGGGAAGGGCGATTGATATTTTCAGTATACAATGCAGGCCCAAGTGACATTACATTGAAGCTGCATGATAATTTCGCTCTTATTTGGTACTCTGATTTAGATAGATACTCGTCTGATGAGTTTCAAAAAAAGTCAAAGCAAAAACAAGAGTCTATAAGCAGTGGATTGATCAACAATATATCTGGAGGGGTTGTTTCTCCTCCAAGACTAAAGGCAGATATTGATGCTTTAGAAAAAAAGCTAGATGACAAAGTCAGGGAGATCGAAACAAGTCACATTAAATTCAGATTTCATATTGGCATAGCTGCATTAGGTATCTTCTTTGCTTTCATTTTGATTGTCTTTAGTATTGCAGCAAGAGAGCCAATTGCTGAATTTTTTGACGCAATCTTTGATGGTACGGAGGAGCATACGAATGAAATGGGAAGTTAAGCTGTAGGGAATGATGCTGAAAAAAAGTGAGCTATTGGATTTTTACTGGTCATTTGCGTACAAGAGGCAACAGGTATTTCTACATAGGATTAGTCCGACAGATGTCAATTTGACATTAGATCCAATCATTTCTAAATATAAGTTCACTAACTGCTATAGAAGTTGTGATCGAGTTAGCCAGTATTTGATAAAGAATATAATTAATTCGAGTGAATATTCCCCACAAGATACTTTTTTTCGAATACTGTGCTTTAAACTGTTTAATAAAATAGATACATGGGAGTTTCTGAGTAGCAAGTTAGGGGAAATCTCAATTTCAACCTATAAAAATAACGATTACGCAGCTCTCATCGATCAGTATATTGCTTTAAAGGGTAAGCCTTATTCTGGAGCCTATATAATGCCATCGGGCAAAAAAGAATTTGGTTTTGAAAGAAAGCATCGAAACAACTTTGCCCTATTAGACTTAGTATTGAAAAATAATTTACAAGAAAAAATCTGGCTGAATAAAACATTGGATGGAATATATTGTGAACTCATTGAACTCCCTACCTTAGGCCCCTTCTTAGCGTATCAATTCTCAGTGGATGTCGCCTACTCTGAATACAGTAGTGCTGAAGAGTCAGATTTTGTAGTGGCAGGTCCAGGCGCAATTAGAGGGATTAAAAAGTGTTTTACAGATATTGGTAATATGACGTACCAAGATGTCATAAAACATATGGCTAGCGTTCAAGATGAAGAGTTTGAGAGGCTTGGACTGCCGTTTAATCATCTGCAGAATAGAAAGTTACAGCTGATAGATTGCCAAAATCTATTTTGTGAAATTGATAAATATCTGCGTGTACTGAAGCCGGATTTAGTAGTAGGCAATAAAAGAATAAAGCAGCTCTACAGACCATCTCAGAATAATATTGAGTATGGTTTCCCAAAAAAGTGGAACTGCGCATTGCCTCAAATTTAGACGGTCGAATTCGACCTTATCTCATGCCCCGCTTTGAGCTTAATTAATTATCTTTATCTCGTTCGATACTTCTTGAAATTCTCCGCCTGCTCAAAAATTTCTTTATAGACTTCATCCCTGTCTACCGGTGGGTAGCCGTATTTGGCCAGTACCAGTATCAGGTCGACTTTTAGCTCAGCTTTTATGTCTTCTCGCTGGCTCCAGTCGGTGTATTTGACTTTGTCATCAACCACGCCTTTTACGGCTTTGGCGAGCTCCAGCAGCTTGTCATCGGGATAGCTGAAGTCGTACTTTGTGGCCAGATTCTTCAGGATGTCGTAAAAGGCTTTTTCTTCCAGATCGATGCCAAGGTCAGCATAGGAGGCTTTTTCCTGCTTTAACGCCTGAATCAGGTCGATGATTTCATCTGAGAAGTCCTCGAGCACGTTGCTGACCAGTACATCGTCTTCTTTGCGTTCATTATACTTTTCAACCAGTGCTTTAAACTGCTTGGAGAAATCGACTCCTTTGGTTTTGTTGACCTTTTTGAAATCTTCGATGGCTCTGGCCAGCAGTTGCTGCAGCAGCTTTATTCTGGTGTTGGGGAGTTTGATCTTTTCGATCTTGGCCAGATAGTCCGGGTCAAAGATATCCGCTTCACCGGTTGACTCATCCCCCATTTTGAAAATTTCTTCGACCCCGTCTGCCTTTAGCGCGTCGGTGATCATGGTGCGAACGCGCGCGTTCATCTGGGCGGTGTCGGGGGCATTGCCCTTGGTGAGCTTGAATACGATCGAGCGGATAGCCAGGTAGAAATGAATCCGGTCGCGTTCGCCCTGGCTGATGCCTTCCGAACCGCTGCAAATGTCATAAGCGGCTTTCAGGCGTTTAACCAGCCCCATAAAGCGCTTCTCGATTTTGTCCGTGACCTGTACGTACTCCGCAGCCAGGTTCAGGCAATTGAGCTGCTCCAGCGGGCTGCCGGTAAAATACGGCTGGTCGTCAAAGCGATGCATGAGCTTGTTTAGCAAATCGAGATGGTCTTTCACCACGACGATCGACTGATTAATCTCCTCAATGTTTTGCTGGTCCGACTTGTTGTAGTGAGCCAGTGCGCGGTTCATCTGGGATTTAATGCCGATGTAATCCACCACCAGGCCTTTTTCTTTGCCTTCATATTTGCGGTTTACCCGGGAGATGGTCTGAATCAGGTTGTGGCGTTGAATCGGTTTGTCGATGTAGATCGTATCCAAAAACGGGACATCGAAGCCCGTTAGCCACATATCGACAACAATGGCGATCTTGAAGTTCGATTTGGCGACCTTGAACTGACGGTCCAGTTCCTTGCGGTGCTCTGGGGTACCCAGCATCTGGTAGAGCGCTTTTGAGTCATCCTTACCCCGGGTCATGATCATTTTGATCCGCTCCATGGACTTGATGTCTTTTTGCTCCCTGGCCGATAACTCCGACCCCGGCTCACAGGCCATGGGCTGGTTCCATTCGGGCCGCAAGTGAACCACCTTTTGCCAGAACGCGTGGGCGATTTGCCGGTTGCTGCACACAAACATGGCTTTGCCCTTCACGCTGGCACCTTCCGTGACACGCCGTTCGTAATGTTGGACAAAATCGCTGGCCAGTGCCCGGATGCGGTCAGGATCACCCAGAATCGCGTTCATGTTTGCGCTGGCTTTTTTGCTCTCTTCTATCTGGTAGTCGCTTGCGCCTTCTTCGGCGCACTGGGCGTAATAGGCCTCTATGTCTGAGAGCTTGTCGTTGTCGAGCATGACTCGGGCGGCTCGGCCTTCATAAACAATGCGTACGGTGATCTCGTCTTTGACCGACTCAGTCATGGTGTAGCTGTCTACTACGTCGCCGAACGCATCCAGAGTGGCATCGATGGGCGTGCCGGTAAAACCCACGTAGGTGGCATTGGGCAGGGAGTCGTGCAGATATTTGGCGAAGCCATAGCTGCGTTTCACGCCTTGTTCGGTAATGCGTATTTTCTGGTCCAGGTTAACCTGGCTGCGGTGCGCTTCATCGGAAATGCAGATCACGTTGTAACGATCGGTCAGTAATTCGGTGTCTTCGGTAAATTTGTGAATGGTGGTCAGGAACACCCCGCCGCTGGTGCGCCCTTTGAGCAGTTGGCGCAGTTCGGTGCGGCTTTCCACACTCAGCACCGTCTGGTCGCCAATGTAATCTTTGGCATTGGTGAATTGAACCGAGAGCTGATTGTCGAGGTCCGTTCGGTCGGTAATCAGCACGATGGTTGGGCTTTCGAATTCCACGCTTTTCATCAGCAACCGGCTGAGAAACAGCATGGTAAAGCTCTTGCCGCAGCCCGTCGCACCAAAATAGGTGCCGCCTTTGCCGTCGCCGTCTGGCTTGCGGTGTTTTTTAATGCTGTCATACAGTTTGGTGGCGGCATAAAACTGGGGGTAGCGACACAGAATCTTCTCTTCCCTGCGGGATACATCGGGGAAGTAGATGAAATGCCGGATGACTTCCCGCAACCGTGCCTTGTCGAACAGCCCCTGCAACATAGTGTGCAGGGCGTTAATGCCATCCTGCTCGATGGTTTCGTTACCCGTCACTTTGCGCCAGGTGTAAAAATACTCGTAAGGCGCAAACAGTGAGCCCAGGCGGGAATTGACCCCATCGCTTATCACGCACAGGGCGTTGTACTTCATCAGCTCGGGGATATCTCGGCTATACCGGGTCGTCAGCTGCACGTAGGCATCGTGAATGGTGGCGTCCTCACGGATCGCGCTTTTGAACTCAAACACCACCAAAGGCAGGCCATTGATGTACAAAATCGCATCCGGGATGCGTTTTTCGCTGCCAACGATCTCCATTTGACTGACCAGCCGATAGATATTGCGGTCTGGCGTGTAGCCAACCGGTTTTTCCGTGACAACGGTTTCCACTTCGTTCGGCCCAGGCTCCCGCTGCTCGGGCAGGCCTGCGTAATCAATCAGTTGAATGTAGAGGTCTTTTTTCTGGTGATCTTCACGCTTTAGCAGAAAACCATCGGCCACCAGCTTTTGAACGGTTTTGTTACTGTCGTAAAGGTCGGCGGAGGAAAGGTTATTCAGGCGGCTTACCACTGCGGCTATCTCAGCATCGGTGATGCCTTCTTTGCCATACCGGGCCGTCAGAAAGGTGCGCAAGTCGTCTCTTAACATTGCGTCTTCTGGCCCACGAGCCAGCAGGTGGCCGGGGCTATGAGGATAACCTTGGTCTTCCAGCAAGGCGATAATCGCCTGCTCCAGCTTATCCTCAGTGAACTTGCCCATTGTGCATCCTTATCCTACTGCCTGGTACCGGACGTTTACGAGGTGACTCCGTCTTCACCAGTGTCTGGTTCAAAACGATTAACCGGCTTGTAGGCAAAGTACCCCGAAACCTTCTGATCTCGCAAGGTGCGACCGGGTTGAATAGCGGCTATCTCCCGGGCTAAGACTTTTTTGTGCCGGTACCGGAATCGAGTTTTGTGATTGCCTCCAGCGTTCGAATGGTCTCTTCGGCGCCTTTTTGCTCCAAAGCGTTACGGCGGGTCTCAGAGAAGGTGTCGTACTCTTGGGAGGCTTTGCTGTCGGCGGCCTGTTTGCTGACTGAACCCGTACCGGACAGCACATTTCGGTCGTTAAACCGCAAAAATTCATCCAGCTTTGCCTGCCAGTCTTGCAAGAATATCTGTTTACGCCGCTTTGTGTAGCGCGTCAACTATCTTGGCCGGTTCAGCGACAATTAACTTGGCCGGTTGCGCTGAACCTATGACGCCTGCTTTTTGGCAGACTGTTTCCTTCGATAGCTGTCACCCTCGCACTGGATGATTGTGGCGTGGTGCACTAGTCGATCGATGGCGGCGACCGTCATGACGGTATCGTCGAACAACTGGTCCCAGTCCTCGAAGGATTGATTGGAGGTAATGATCAAGCTGTGGCGTTCGTACCGGTG
>NZ_AUIH01000089.1 GCF_000423605.1 Saccharospirillum impatiens DSM 12546 | reverse complement strand
AGGAAACAGTCTGCCAAAAAGCAGGCGTCATAGGTTCAGCGCAACCGGCCAAGTTAATTGTCGCTGAACCGGCCAAGATAGTTGACGCGCTACAACTACTGGCTTGATAAGTTGAGTTCCAGCAGCCACTTCCTGATCAAGTACAGTATCGGCCTCTGACTTGCTTCCAGCATTGTGCCCCAGCGCAATGCCAGACCAGCCGACCTGGCTGGTGTTGGCTAATCCAATGTCCTTAGCCAACTCCTCATGAGGGTAGAGTGCTAACGAGTTTCCTTCCAGGCTAAAAAGGTATTATGCCACCGTAAAAGTCGTACTTTGGCTGGCCAAACCCTGTCCTGTAGAGTTGAGCTGCCCTCCCCGAGCCTCCCACAGCCAAACAGGGCTGGCTTCGGGTTTTACGACATCCCTGCAAATGTTGAACGAAAAATCGGCTCTCACGTGCCCACTTTTCACGACTTGTTAATGCACTCCCTTAATCGGTAACGATAAATTGGAGACCTGTAAAGATCATCAATCTTCACAATCATCTCTGGCTGGCAAGACGGCAATGCAAAATTATTGCTTATTAAATAGCCATCGTTGTTTGGTTCCTCGGTTAGCTTTCTTTTAACTTCACACATGCCCTCTGTATGTAAATAACATACCAGTACTTCTGCACTGGTTAGATCTGCCTGCAAAAAATTCTTTCGATAAATAGCCAAATTGTCTAGCCTAAATACAGTCTTAACTATGACCGACACTAGCCATGGAACAAACGAAATCTCGTACCCAACTATCTTACAATGAGGGTATTTTTTAGCCAATGGTATAACAAGGCCTCCCCAGCCACTGCCGAGGTCATAGAAAGGGCCACTCCAGGAATCGTCTATCATTTTCATAATGGCGTTTCGGGCTTTCGTGGAACTCGGCATAGGTGATATGCCGACTCTAAACGTGCTCCAAACGATAGAAGTACCAATAACCAATGTAACTGCTATCAGAAAAAAATCTAATACATACAAATGAGCACTCTCTCACGATGATGACGGATAGATAACTCAATGCTGACCAACAACTAACGTCGCGCACTGCGGCTAACTGGAATACAGATGACGATTTGCCAAACAGAAGTGTTCCATTAACTCATTTTTTTTCAACATGCTGTTTGAAATTATTGAGAATACTTTGCCAGCCTTGTTTTTGTTGTTCCGCAGAATTTTCATCTTCTACATCGAACGTTTCGATGACCCGAACACTATTGGCAGTTTCAACGAACTCGATTATTACTATTCGGTTATCGTCTAGCTTGAAGTGAATGTTTTCAAATGGCTCAACCCTGGTAAATGTGCCTTCAAAATCGAAGCCCATAGAACCGATTTTTTCTTCCATTCGGTAACTAAACTTCCCACCTACTTCCAGGTCGACCTTTGCTCTAGGGCAGCACCACTCATCTGTAGCAAAATTCCAGCATGCGATATCTTCAGGCGTTACCCATGCATTCCAGACTACCGTTAGTGGGGCTTTTACTTCTGTTTCAATGCTGATTTTCATATCTACCTCATGATCTTTAAAATTGTGGCAACTAACATAGTGTGCTGGTGCAAGCGAAAACGAGTCACTAGCAACAAATTGTTAGGATACTCAACATAAAACCATATCATGAAATTAATACACCGCAGATCGAATTACGTGCCAAACACCGTTTTTCTTATAGACACCCATTTCTATCACTGCATCCCTTTTCTCATAAACTCCTTTCCATACGGTCCTATGCACATCCAAATCATCAATTTTTTGATTTCGCAATGACCCTAAGAATTCGTAGCCAGTATGCTTACCATTCTCTTCATGCATATTCTTTATGTCATTCCTAAACACATCTTGTGTAAACCCAGAAAGGTACTTTTCTTCAAAGCGTTTTATATACAGGTCGAAATTGGCTGTATCATCTGCCTTAAGCATTTCTTTCAAGTATTTCTCGGCAACTACTAACTCTTCAGACTGCTCTTTCATATCTATTTTCTCCTAACGCCACACAGCATGGGCGGCTTTGTAATGGAGGCTTAGCCGCAATGGAAAAGACGTCGCCATGACTGTGATAGTTAGGCTTGATTCTGCTTCGCAGAAGCAGCCATAAGTCGACGGGCCTTTGAAATATCCAACTCGTACTTGCCTACGTGATCATAGTAACGTGCAGCATCGACCGCTGGTCCAACTGGACCGTAGTAGACGACAGAAAGCTCTCCACTTCGATACTGGATAATCATTAAGTCATCAACCTTGTCGATCGTTGCCTTGCCAATGGGGACAAATCCTGCGGCCTGTGCCGTAGTCTTGACACTAATCTTCCGGCCATTGCGGCAGATGACATCGAAACCGTGTTGGTTGGCAAGATGAGCTAGTGTCCCTTCAACCTGAAGCGCGCAATAGAACTCACCAAGACGACCGATCAGGTGGCGAACTTCTGTTGGCTTCACGCCGAACTCCATGATTTCAAGATGAACAAGCTCCAGATACTTATCATAGAGCTGTTGAACACGGTCAATGGTGATCATCAATCTAGCCTAACGCTTTTGTTCAGCGGCGCCCTTTTTGCAGCGAAGCGGCGAAAAGGGCGTCCGGTGGAGGGCCGTCAGGCCCGGAACGAACTGCAACAATTTGTTAGGCATCAACCGACTGCAGTGGATTTATTCCGACTTCTTGGCGAGACGCTCCGCAAACCATTGATAGTGTTTTGAGTTTTCAACAGGTACATTTTTCAGTGCCGCCCTCAGAACACGCAGCTCATTTTCCTGGTCTTTCCGCTTTGAATACAGAATAGCCAGCCTACGGTATGTAAAGGGAGTATCTACTCCCTGTTCCAGAAGCTTTTCATATTCCAGAAGGGCTTCCTCGACTTTCCCCTCCTTTTCCAGGGCTTGGCCACGCATATTGCCATCTGCCGCTTCCCGATAATTGGCTTGTTTGAATTCCCGCTCCAACGTGCTGATAGTCTGTTCAACGTCCGAAAGCTGATCGATTTTGATCCAAGGGTTTTCTTTTACTAGGCCCTTTAACTCATCCAACCTTTCTTTGGCCAAATCTAAGCGTGAAATCTTGGTATCAGCATTTTTTGAGTCATTGGCGATTTGGAGAGACTCGTTGATGATTTCAACTAGCCGCTGGGCAGACGAAGCAGCTATCTGTTGGGTTACATCGAGCTGAGGTTCGTGGGCGGAGCGCGGCTTGGTAACTGTTTGAGAGCTGCCAGCCTTCGATTTGAACGACCATATCAGTACGAACACCAGAACCACGACAATGATCAGAACAACTAAACCTTCCACTCATTACTCCATATTGCCTAACGCCAGCCATAAGCGGCGCCCTTGAAAGGGCGTCCGGTGGAGGGCCATCGGCCCGGAACAACCTTAATGGCCTTGTTAGGCATTGATGCCGGGTAACTTACCAGTCAAAGCGGCCCAAACTAAGCCACTCAATATGGAGCTAACCACCAGACAAACCCTCATTTTGAAAATACTCATAGCGTTATAAAGTCTGAACCAAAATCCAACTCCATTTGGGCTAGCCGCCGAATACGAAAATTGCCGTAACGAGGCCAAATGGGCGAAAAACGCTGCCAGAGCAATGGCGATAGCTGCAGTGAAGTTATGCAGAACAAGATCTTTCCCATAACCATTCAAACCACGCCAAAAGTCCGTGAATGTGGTCTGTTGGGATAGCTGAATAACATCACTGGGAGCATGCTCTCGAGACAACATTGACAACCCAAATAAGCCGAGAGCAATAAAGACACTACCAAAAAAACGTAACACATCTTTCTTTGCCGTCTCTCCCCGAAAAATAAGTAATACTAAAGCTGTCGCAGACAAAGCAGCTGACGAAATAGTTAGGATGTTGAGATAATAGTAGACTTGATCAATATGACTAAAAAACCACCAGATCAGGGCTGCTAAGCCAGCTACAGCACCAAACCCCAGAGGAATAATTTCATCTCCATTCGAGCCCTGGACATTATTGTTATGGTTATGATGATTATTGGTGACATTATTCTGAGTGTTATTGTTGCCAAACTGGTTATTGCCACCGTTAACCGTCATATTTTCGAACTTGCTCAAACTATTCCTCTCCATGTTTAGATTTATGATTGCCTAACGTTTACAGCATGCGCGAGTTTACGAGTCGCTGTGCCTGTACTTGTTAACTGTTGATTCCAAGTATCTTGGAAATAGCTTTTTGCTTAGCATCTTCATCATTCATTCCTTCCATTACATATTCACTCGCAAGCGTTTCGATACGCTGAGATACGATTTCTTTAGCTTCATCCTCTGTGCATGAATTTTCACTCATAGTTTTATTAAGCAATTGAAGGCTTTTTTCTGCCATAATTTTTGTAAGCTCTGCGAAATCACTTGTGTTGTTCGGATCAAACGTCTTTTCTCCAAGCTCCTTTATTCTCGCTTGCTTTCGACGTTCGATTTCCTGCTCAACCTCTTGCGCTTTTCTGCTATGTTCTTCGGACTTTTGAAAGTTCCCGGCTTTAGCTTGTGCCGAAGCAGCATAAAGTAACTTCCCGTGCATTCGCTCAAGCTTGTCATTAGACCAACTTGTGACTGGGCGATTGTTATCAATACCTCCGAAAAACATGATGATCACAACGACTACAACGATTCCGATAATAATTTCCATATGCTTCCCCTAGCAGTTAACGCCGCGTTCACCGGCTTGTCCGGTGCAACGCTTTGTTAGCAGAAATTTGAGTGCATTCCAAAACAATCTGATCAAGGATTTCTAGCAGCTTTCTATAGTCGTAGTCAGCTTTTTTCTCAGACTGCTTCAAAAATTGTTTTTTGTACCGATCTTTTGCCACAAGTGATCCCTGATATTTCGATGTATCTTCTCGATAGTTTGTCCATCTAACTTTCGCTGCCTCCCCTAGATCTAAATAGCACTCAATCGATGCTGCGCTCCCGTTTATGTTTGCAAGGGCTTCTCCATGCGGACCTATAGTCGGAAACTCTTGAAACTGAGCGAGATCTGGAAGTTTCATTATTTGCATGTTCTTTGGCAGGTTAAGGGTTAAACATCGACTCATTGCTTGTACTCCCTCAACGTCGTTATCAAAAATCACTAAAATGTCATTTTCAATACCTATACTGCTAAGGCCCTTTACAAAATTAAATAGGTTACCAGTCCCAGTAAAAGGATAACCGTCTTCCATGTCGACGAAGTAGAAAAAATCTTTTATATGTGGTTTAAGTAAATCAATTGCTTTTCTGAGAATTTTAGAATCAGAGCTTCCCTCAGTAACTATCAGAAACCTTCTGCTAGTTCCATGGGTAATATGATCTCGTTCAATCCAGCCGTTTCTTACTACTCCATCAAAATCCCATATCACTGGCAACTCTATATTTGCTGGATTTTCAGCCAATACCCTCAATTGTGAATATGGACTAAAATTTTCTAATAGAGCGCTCAAATCCCAATGATTAATTGAAAACCTCAAGTCTCTCGTCGAGCGCACTATCTCCTGAATGTGTTCTGGTGCGAATACTCCAGGTCTAGGATTTTCCCTATATTCATTTGATACTTTACTAACATCTGCGTTTCTTAAAATATTTAATACTTCGTGAAAGCTCAGAGGTAGAGGGTCATCATCTGAGAACGGAGAAGGGTTACTATGTTCGTTCTCTGCGAGCTCAAGGGTGTACCCCATAAGTTCAAGTCTATCTTTGATCAGCCCAAGGGAAAGCTCATACCACTCTTCCGGCCGACCTCCTTCATCACCATCAACCAATTTTGACTTAAGACAATCTGCTTGGAAAAGGTCGTTGTGGCTCAATAAAAATTCGTTCTTACTCCAAGCTACTTCCAGTTCACCTAAACAGAGACTAGCTATTGTTCCCATTTATCAGACTACCTTTAATGACGATTCTGCCTTACTGCTAACGCCTCAATCAGCCGCCGCGTCAGCGGTCGACTGGATTGACTTGTTATGCCATGACGAAAGCCTATTGAACCCGTTCATAAATTTTGAGTTATCTATATTGTACGTTAAAAATTGGTATTCAATTTTGGCTGATTTTTTTTGGCCGTAAAGCTTCAAAACATCTTCTCTTGCAAATACAATGAAAGCCTCCAGACACTCTCTATACTGACTGTTATTATTTTCACCATAAGCTGCCATCATTTTTTTGAAAGAATTGATGGCTTCGGGACTTCCGTACAACCAGATCATATCAAATTTTGGGCTCTTCGTAAAACTCTGTGGAACCCTATGGCAGCATATCCAGCTTCCCACAGTGAAACAGTATGCTCGTTCTAAAGCCTTCGAAAGAACGATAACCTCGAGCATTGGACTTTACCGTCTGAATCTTTGAGTTTAATCCCTCGGCGACGGCATTGCTGATCCGGTGATCGAAGTAATTCAACAAGCCATTTTTATGCGCTTTTAGCATTCTGGCCACTTTCTTGATGGGCTCCAAACGGCAACGAATAGCCCAGCTGTACCACTTCTCAAAATAGCGTTTCGCCCAACCTTTACTGTGGTAGTCCCAAAAGGGTCGGA
>NZ_AUIH01000088.1 GCF_000423605.1 Saccharospirillum impatiens DSM 12546 | reverse complement strand
TGGACAATATATTTGTCGAGCGGCTCTGGCGTTCCGTCAAGTACGAGGAAGTGTATCTAAAGCAATATCAGACGATGCAGGAAGCACGGGACGGCTTGAGTGCCTACTTCCGGTTTTACAACCATGAGCGGCCGCATCAATCGCTCAACAACAGGACACCGGCAGAAGTACATGGCACTGCTGTGCAATGGCTGCAAGCCGCGTAAGAATACAATTTAACCCATAGGGCATTTTACCTTAATTTAATGCATTAGTGGTCTTGACAGTGGGGTCCACAATAGTAGTCCCTACCCCACTAAGCTCGATCCGAATAGTAGACAAGAATTTAATCAGTCATTACTCGATGGGCTCAAACCTTTAATACAGGTAGAAAATGATCTGAGGGAGGCTAGTCTCTGCCAATTCTTGTCTGGTCACGTCCGTCCCTGCAGACAACAATTAAAACCCATAAGTGACAATGAAGCGGTACTAACGTACTTGCCTTCACATCAGTCGATAGGCCATGAAATTTTTAAGGGTGGTGAAGGCGACCGTTTTATCGCTTTAAACCTAAAAAAGACAGAGCTTAAGCCAAATGATGGACCTAGTTCATTGTTATCTGTTTACGAACGTTTTTGCTCGTTTACATCGTCAAAATTGCGTGTTTTGGCGGAATTCCAAGAACTTGTTAGAGCTCATATACCTGCACACGCCCATTTTATAGACGACTGCCATGCATATGAACACACTAACTGCCCTATTTGTCAGGCGGTATATAATTACTTATTGCTAATATTCAAAGACTACTGGCGGGGTAGTAATAAACTGGATGGTTATACAAGGCTTTACACTCTCTGGCTCGACCCCTGTTTAATTAGAACTGACACCGGAATCTACTATACGCTAAGTAAGCAAGACTCCGAGCAACTGTTAGAATTAGAACTTTGGCGGCTACTGAAATGGCTGCTCGCTTGTCAACTTAATCTAATTGATACGTCTGGATATCCCTCTACCAATTCTACGGTCAGCCATAATGATAGGTTTTTAGAGCTAGCCCCTTCGGTAGTGGGTGTTCGATCACATGCAGGTAAAACAGAGTTAGTGTTGAAAAAAGGTGCACCATTGATGCCTTTATCTGAAATGTTGGCTTTGGTAAACGAAAGTGAGATGGCTCAAAACTGCACCTATCAGTCCGATTGGTCTATTTTAGATGAGCTAAGAGAATTACTTCCCCCTCATCCAGAGTTGACTCAGTACATAGGCATTGTTCAATTCATACAACAGCTAATGGGCAATCAGGTCTCTCACCGGGAAATAAGAGCTGCTGAAGTCCTATGTAATGGCCTCTATTCCTTTCAATTCGACTATCTAGACCCGCAAAAGCTTTACAATTAAGAACTCTTCTTAGGTATGTTTACTTACACCTCAAACTGATTAGCACTAATATTCGACCTCATCAATAAGCGAGGGCTACCATATGAATAAAACCATATAGATCACTCGGACAAGTCTTCGATCAACTGATTCAAGTAGTCAATTGTTGCTGGTATATCCATCCTTGCCTGGGCTGAGCCCCATCTCTGGATATCCTCTGGCAGATATTCATCAAACTTCCCGAGAGGCTCTGCGGGTAGTCTGCTAACTATCTCTTCAGCAGCAGAACTGGATATCAACTCTTGTAAGTCTACCAACGTAGCCAGGAGGTCCCTTTCAGCGCATCGGATCTCCAGGGTTGCTCCGATTGCACACGGCGCCAGGCCCATGACAGCCAAGGATACAGCCAGTGTATCTCTCACTCGATCATCCGCGAAGATCAACAATAGAACGGCTCCATTCACCGGTATATACGGCTTCTGGTCCAAGTCGCGTTTCTGGTAGACCTCACGCGACCGGGCAAGCGCAGATGCACCACTATCATCCAGAAACCAGTGTTCGCCATATCCGTTATAGATAGCCCTCATCATTTCCCGAACTTTGCTGTGCACCGGCGCAGCTTCCCCGCCGAATTTTACCGGGTCACCGCCAGCGGCGTGGTTCAGCTCGATGATGTTTGGTTCGTATTCGATGCTGACCACTTCCCACCGCTTGCCACCAAAGAGGATAAGCATTCCAGGCATCAATACGCTATCGATAGGAATCTGACCAAGTACACGGCCGTTTGATTGTAGCCTGAACTCTTCCGGTGTTTTGAATGCTGCATAGAAATCATAGGTGCCCAAAAGTCTCTCACCTTCTCGGCCAATGATGAGTCCCCCGGTGGCTTCTTGACCGATGAGCTCTGTTTTGCCCATCCCCCTTATTACACGCAAGAAGTCTTCATTCGACATGCCCCGCCATGGGCCCTTTTCGACAAGGACCTTGTGAACCATCGGGACCTTAACACCACCGGTATAAGCAATCATCGATAAGACTTGCTGCACCATTGTAGAGGTATGCAATAGGTCAGATCGTGGGGGTTCTATCCACTGCTCCAGCATGAGTGTTACAACCGCAATGGTTTGCACCAAGTCTAGCTCTAATTGGTCAGCGACCGTTGCGTCAGGTTCATGCCCCTCTCCAGGCACGTATATCCTCAGCTTGGATGGCGAACCCCGGCGACCTGAGCGACCGAGCCTTTGCCGTAAGCTGGCGACATTCGAGGGCGCTTCAATTTGAGCAACTGAATCAACAGAGCCCACGTCGAGCCCGAGTTCAAGCGTGCTTGTAGCGATCGCTGTGGTCGGGAATCGCCCCTCCTTTAAGCGTTCTTCCACTTCATGGCGCAGATCTGCCGATAGAGACCCGTGGTGGGGTAGGAATTCATTAGGCACTCCCTGGGTTTCACTTAACCGAGCGAGTGTGTCCGAGAGGGATTCAACGTCTCGACGCGAGTTGGCAAAAACAAGGTTATTGACACCCCGAATGCGACGAAAGAGGTCCAGGGCCGTAAGATAGCCGAAATTTTCACCTTTACCGGCATTGGCTTCAATGTGCCTAACAACCAGGACTAATTCCGATTTCTCTCCCTCTGGCTCAACAATCCGGCCGGGCAGTTCTTTACCTGGGCGCAGGAAGACCAGTGCTTGCGCAGGATCTCCAATTGTTGCAGACAAGGCTATACGGGGTATTTCCCTATTCAGCATGACCTCTATTCGCGCCAGAAGGCTAAGTAGCTGTTGGCCTCGAACGCCACCGATGAACGCGTGGTATTCGTCGATTACGACGTAGCCGATATTCTTTATCCGTTCTTTTAGTTCAAGTGGTCGTTTGACCATCATCGCTTCAAGTGATTCAGGCGTAATCATCAAAAGCCCTTCAGGCTTCTTCCATGATCGGTTTTTAATGCCTCGGGGAACGTCGCCGTGCCATGGCGTAATGCTTGTGCCGGCACTCTCACAGAGCAAGTCCAGTCGGTCGTACTGGTTATTGATCAACGCTTTGAGGGGACTGATGGTCAGTGCACCGTACCCCTCGGGCTCACTATTCTCTATCCAGCTGACCACCGGTAAAAAGGCTGCCTCAGTCTTTCCGCCAGCCGTCGGTGCCATGATCATTATATCTTCCAGTCCATCCAGGATAACCGGGATAGATTGAGCCTGGACAGGCCTGAGCGACGGCCATTCCTGCCTGTAGACCCAGTTCTGTACGCCCCTACTGAGTAACTCAAATGGATCTGCCATTGGGCTATACCTTACATTTTGAAGCTCTTCAGGTCGTCATCATCGCTGCCATTGGCTGGCGTATTGGTATCGGTATCGCCATCACCGTATAGCTCAACAGCAATTTCATCCTGGGGGTCGGTATCGGGTTCAATTTCAATTTCGTCGATCAGCGAGTGCCATTTCATTTCTGGGTGCTGTTCCAGGATGCTCAGCAAGTTGACAAACTGACGGGCGGTTTCGCGTGGAGTTTTGAAATAAGCGCTCCCGATTTTCTGTTGGCAATGTGCCATGAACGCGCTCAAAGCTTCATCTGGTAACAGATACTTGCTTTCATCCCCGCCAGCAAAGATGTTCCGAATGTTCGAGAGCAAAACATAGAGCTCTTCTTGGGTAAGGGATGGCAATGTAATAACGGGATGGTTGAAGTCTGTGACGCCAGCTTGCTTGGCAAACTCATTGGGACGCAGGCGACTTGCCAGTGCCTCATAAGAAAACAACCCTCGACGGGGATCGTCGACCGCTCGCGGAGTTATCCCGAACATGATGCCAATGTTTCTTACCTCCCCCTGGAGAGTGGCATTAAGCATTTGAAGGACTTTTTCGTAGTTTGCCTGTCTCGATGTCGTATTGGTTATCTTGTACAAATTAACGGCTTCATCAGCTATCACGAGAATGCCACCATAGCCGGCTATCGACATGAAGTGTGCTAATAGCTTCAAAGCATCGAAGAGCATCGAGTCATCAATGATGGAGCGAACACCCAACGCCTGACGGGCCTCTGTCTTGGTCCCATACTCTCCACGCAGCCACCGCATAGCTGCCTCTTTTTGTTCGTCATCCCCTTGTTCGTGAGCAGTGCAGTACTTTTGAAGCACATTAGTAATCTCGAACCCTCCAACATATCCGTGTAAGGGTGCGAGTTTCTTCTGAATGATGGCTTCGGCTGACCCGCCCTCTTGCTCTGCCTGATGCATGACCTCACCAACGAACCGCTCTATCACGTTCGCCAGTGCCCCACCCTCTGGCTTTGATTGCGTGGACATATTGCTGACCAGCTCGCTATAGAGCGCCCTTGCCTGGCCAGCTGATGCAACCAACCGGCGGTTAGGGCTCAAATCAGCATGCATAGTGACGATTTTCTTCTTTAATGCTATTTGACGGGCAAGGTGCAACAGGAATGTCTTGCCGGCGCCATACTCTCCAGATACCAATCGGAAGGACGCACCACCCTGTTCGATCCGCTCCATATCCCGAATAATTGCTTCAAGCTCCTTTTCCCGGGCCACTTGTAAAAACTGGATACCCTGGGCCGGGGCTACGCCAGCTCGCAGAGCCTGCACAACTGCGTCTCGCTGGCGCGCTCGAATCTTGGTATTTTGGGTCATGTTTACGTCCTAAAGTTATCGGTTCGGGTGATGCTCACTGGTAAGCAGCTCTTCACTATGAAGCACCTACCATGCGCTTTCCACGATATCGCTGTATACGAACAAGGTGGACTCGGCTTCTTCCAGTACTGCTTCGCCATACTGATCAATCGCCGCGTCGTTAATCGCTTCTATCGTGCCAGCGACCATAAGCCCTGAATCTTTTATCAGCTTCTCTACAGCGGCCATTTCCCACTCTTCATGCTGTACAAGTGTGTCGAAAATAGCTTCTTGAGCCGCGTTTAGAGCCCCATGATGCCACGGGACCAGGCCTCCCCCAACGTCACTAGCCGGGGTCCTTTCATCGTCAACCGTGGCTGGATTCGTTCCTGCAACCGCATCATTGTCTTCGTCGTCATTGAATATCTCGCCTAAAAGCGTATGTGTGCCCTTTGTCGACTCTTTTATTGCTGCCAGTTTCTCCGCATCCAATACCACGCGGGCCGGAGGTGCTTTCTGCTCGACACCATCGGATTTGGCTGTCGACTTCGCTTTTTTGGTGCTTGCGGTGGGCGCCTCGGCCAAACCTCGGTGCTCTTCAATATTGAAATCACCTAAACCGAGCGTCTTGTGCATACTGGTTAGCTGGGTGAGCTCTTTCTTCGAAAGTTCCCCGTCGGCTAGCGCCACGTCTGCCAGACCATCAAATATTGCCTTTCGCGGTATTAGGGGAAGTTTGTCAATTTGGTCCTTGAGGCCAGCCTTGGATCCCGAACCGGACGCCTTAACCCACTTGGCGAAGACCTCCATGAAACGCCTTTCATCGTCGTCAGATAGCGTTCCAGCGAGTTTATCGATAATAGTTACTTCATCTTCATCCACGCCGTCAGCACTGGCTACCATATACCCCAGGCGAATACCGACATAGGCGATTTGTCCACCGGCAGACAACTGCGGTACCCGGCTCCCCCTGAATACGCCATAACCCTCGTTAGCGGCCGGTACCGGGTTCTTGTGCTCTGGATCTGGAACCAGGCAATAGCCGAGTGTGTTCAAAGCTCGGGCCAGGGTATGTCGCTGCTTTTGGGTCAGGCGCGCGTCGAACTGCTCGCCGAATACACCTCCTAGCGCCTCCTTACTTACGATCGCCCCTTTTTCTTGGTCGCTTCCCGTCGCGGTGATCACGCTTTGAATTCGATCTCCTAGCGAGGCTAAGTCGTTCGGCAAGGGTCGCCCGTCTCGCAGTTCAGCTAAATATGCCATAGGCCCCTGTTCGCGTGCTTTCTGCAGGGTCCTGTTTTTGTATTGTGGACCCCACCGTCAAGACCACTAATGCATTAAATTAAGATAAAATGCCCTATGGGTTAAATTGTATTCTTACGCGGCTTGCAGCCATTGCACAGCAGTGCCATGTTCTTCTGCCGGTGTCCTGTTGTTGAGCGATTGATGCGGCCGCTCATGGTTGTAAAACCGGAAGTAGGCACTCAGGCCGTCCCGTGCTTCCTGCATCGTCTGATATTGCTTTAGATACACTTCCTCGTACTTGACGGAACGCCAGAGCCGCTCGACAAATATATTGTCCAGTGCCCGGCCCTTGCCATCCATGCTGATCTTTATTTCGTTAGCCTT
>NZ_AUIH01000087.1:767-7179 GCF_000423605.1 Saccharospirillum impatiens DSM 12546 | reverse complement strand
ATGGGCTATCAAAGAACATTTCCGACCCTTTTGGGACTACCACAGTAAAGGTTGGGCGAAACGCTATTTTGAGAAGTGGTACAGCTGGGCTATTCGTTGCCGTTTGGAGCCCATCAAGAAAGTGGCCAGAATGCTAAAAGCGCATAAAAATGGCTTGTTGAATTACTTCGATCACCGGATCAGCAATGCCGTCGCCGAGGGATTAAACTCAAAGATTCAGACGGTAAAGTCCAATGCTCGAGGTTATCGTTCTTTCGAAGGCTTTAGAACGAGCATACTGTTTCACTGTGGGAAGCTGGATATGCTGCCATAGGGTTCCACAGAGTTTTACGAAGAGCCCACATTATTAACTGAACGAAGGATATATTCAGATCGCGAATGCTGGAAATCCAATGCACCAATACGATCCGAGCCTGACTCCAAAAGATAGGCAAGCTCGCTTAAATCAGCGGTATCGGTGCCGACACCTTTAAGCCCTAATTTTTTATTGATGATAACGCGCCGCCCCCACGCATCTGGCGCAGCATCACGAATGCAGCCATACATGCTTAACCCCTCCTGCAAAGGGGCCACTCCGGCTTTAAGCGGTAACTCTGGCTCATAGATAGGGATTGCGGGATTTACATCATTCACCCTCTCCAAGTAGCTTTTACCGTAGTTAAACTGTATGCCGCCGCCATCATCAACCTCTAACTTACCTGCGACAACAGGCTGCGTTTCATCAGGAAGCCATATCCAAACAAAGGCTTCAGAGTAATTTTCATTAGAAGTCATCGTCGATTACCTTCGTCTTCGTTTTGATCCGTTGAGGGAGCAGGGCTACTTTGTCTTTTATATGCTCGATCTGTTTTGTCAGTGAAAGCTTATCTTGCTCAAACAAATTGATGCCGACCAATGTTGCCACTTCGAAGACAAGACCTATCGCACAGCTCATATCGCCATTTTCTATTTTTTGAAGTGTGGCTCTGGATATACCTGTGCGGTCAGCTAGATTTTGCTCTGTCCATTTGCGCTGTTTGCGCCCGAGCTTGATCTGCTCCCCCATCAAAAGGGCGGCCTCTTGAGCGTATTTTGAATAAGTGCGCTGTTTAGTCATGGCGAATAAGGCTCCAAAAGTCTATTTCACTAGCCATTAAAAATCTAATGACCATAATACTAATCAAAACTAGCAGTGCAGGCACTTCTAGTCAAGATAAAAGTATATTTTGATAGTCGTTAGTATATCTAAAGGTCATTATTATAGTCATTTTAAATCAGCCCTGATTGTTTCACTCGCTCCCTAAGCTCATCAAGACTTGGAATGTCTTTCGGCGATTCACAGGAAACAATCTGTTGATCAAGTATGAATACCCAAACCTCAGCAGCACGCTTCTTTTCGAAATCATAGGAATACTGAACATAGACTTCACCAGTCACATCTCTTTCGCCATCGCTGTGATTGAGTATCAACCGTGCATAGAGCTTAGGCAGGCCAGACGCTTCAGCCGCCAAGCTACGAGCGCCTCCACTGGGGCCCGCATCGCAGAAGGTCTTGCTGTAGCCATCATCGCCTATGTCGCCGGGGTGTTAGGGGTAGGTTACCTCGGTTTACCCGGAGTCAATAAGGCAACGTCTGCAATGTCAGCGCGTTGCCGGTACATCGTCTGGAGGCTCCTCAAGGCGTACATCCATCACTATCCATATTCCAAAATAGTATTAATTCGACCTTTTTACTTTGTTTTATTTATATACCATTGGGCTTCTATTCCTAATGCCTTTAGAGTCCGACTATGCGACGCGTCCTTACTCCGATCTTTGCTGTACTGCTCAGTTGGAGCGGTTTCACCTTAGCGAATGAGTCCCTGGAGATCGGCTACATGCCTATTATCCCTGTGTCTCAGGCTTTTGTACTGCTGGAAAGCGACAGCCTCGCCAAAGCAGGGATCACTGACCCGGATTTGATCAAATTCCAAAACGGTCCTGCCATAGTGCAGGCACTGCTGGCCGGTCAGCTGGACGTGGCCTACCTGGGCATAGGGCCGGCAATGGTGGCCCGAGCTAAGGGAGCCGATATCAAGGTAGTTGCCGCCAACATAGTTGAACAGATCAGCATGGTCACGCTGGGAGAGCTGACGCCCTATTTCGCCAACGGAGACGCTGCCACCGCATTCGAACGATTCAAGGCCGATAAAGGTCGCAAGTCGGTCATCTCGACCTTCCCTCAGGGTTCTGTCCCTGAAACAGTGCTTCAGTACTGGCTACGCAAGCAGTTGGGACTGAGCGCGCAGGAAATTGCGGACAATATCGATATTATCTATCAGGGGGCGGCTCAGGTGCAGCAGTCGCTGATGACTGACGCAGTCGATGGCGCCGCAATTCTTGAGCCGATTGTCAGCATCGTGCTGGACCGAAATAGAGAGGCCCGGGTGATTGTATCGGGCTCGGACATGTTTCCGAATCAACCGGGTGCGGTGTTGGTAGTGCGTGAGAGCTTGATCACCGATCGGCCGGCGCTGGTCAGAACGCTGGTCAAAGCCCATATCGAGTCCACCGGACAGTTACGTGAAACACCATCCGATGTGGCAGCTGCTGTGGGCAAATACGTTGGCGGTGGACGATTGCCAGCGGCAATTGTGCTTCAGGCACTGGAACGTTCCAGCGCCCAGTTCCAAGCTGATCCCAATTCAATCATCGACGGTACCCGTACCATGCGCGATTTTCAGACCGAGCTCGGCTTAGACGTTGAGGTGGATCTGAGCAGTCTTTTCGACACCAGTTTTTACGACGAACTGATGCAGGAGTAAACCGGACCGATGTCACAACAGGTGCATCCGCTGACTCGCTCCAGCTGGGGGCGAGGACTTCTTGGGCTGGGAGGTGTGTTGGCTTTCGTTGGCTTTTGGAAGTATGCGCAAGTCTCTGGTTGGGCTGCTGCTGGTACCATACCCGATCCATTCATGTTGGCCGGTGCACTTGCAGACGAGTGGACCTCCGATCGTTTACTGCCAGCGCTCCTATCTAGTCTGATCCATTATGTATGGGGCCTCGCGCTGGGTACGCTGCTTGGTTTCCTGGTTGGCACAGTGGCCGCATCCTCGTCACTGATGGATGCTCTGCACGGCTGGCTGGCGCGTATCCTGAGACCCATTCCGCCGCTGGCCTGGGTGGTATTCGCTATCGCCTGGTTCAAGGTCAGCCATGCCGGTGCTGCATTTGTTATCGCCATCGGCGTGTTCTGGGTGAACTACTTCGCCAGCTATTCTGCCGTCCGTAATGTCGACCCGAAATACTACGAACTGTCCCGTGCCTTCGGTCAGAATGGATTTCTGCGTCAGGCGTTGCAGGTTACGTTACCGGCAGCCGCTCCGGGAATTTTCTCCGGCATTCGTACTGGCATTGGTCAAGCCTGGATGACGTTGATCGCAGCTGAATTGCTTGGAGTACCCGGCATGGGACAAGAGATGAACTCCGCTGCCGGGATTGGTGCCTATGAGGCGGTTGTGGTGTACATGTTGATCATTTCGCTGGTTTACACCCTCAGCGATACCTTTTTTGCGCAGGTCGAGAAGCGAGTCCTTCAATGGCGCCCATCCTAAAGATAGAGAACCTCAGCTACCACTATGACAACAGCGATCAACCCGTATTTGCCGAGATTGATCTGGAGGTGAGGTCAGGCGAGTTTATCGCCGTAGTGGGGGGCTCCGGCGTCGGCAAATCAACACTAATGCGTTGTGTGGCCAGCCTTACAGAACCCAGTGATGGTGAAATCGTACTGTATGTGCCGCACGATGACGCCCGTCGGCGCCGAGGTATCGTATTCCAAGATGGTCGACTGATGCCCTGGCGTCGTTTGCGTGGCAATGTGGCATATGGACTCAAGGGGTTAAAGCTGAGCGCACAGGAGAAAAGGGCGCGTGTTGATGAAGTGTTGGAACTGACGCGCATGGAGGATCTGGCTGATCGCTGGCCGCACCAGTTATCTGGCGGTCAGGTGCAGCGCGTCGGCATCGCCAGAGCACTGGCGGTTCATCCGCATCTGCTGCTGATGGACGAGCCGTTCAGCGCTGTGGATGCGATTACCCGTCGCCACCTGCTTGCCGGTAACCGAGTCTATGGCGTTTCTACGCCTGTCCCGGCTGCAGTGAATGACAAGCTGTTGGGCCTCCTCGTCCAGTTTCATCTTATTGACGCGCTGGCCTTTGAGGCCCAAAATATGACTCGGGATTCCGATGCCCATATACCTGCTCTATATAAAGTTGTTAGAAGCCTTATATTTCAGCAGGTAATTGGGGGTCGGCATCTTTTTTTCACTCATAGGACCGGAGAAGAGCCCGATCAATTAAGGTGAAATATAGATACTCCGCTATCAACCGAAAGGACCCTGCGTCATGAATCAGTTGCCCGTCAGTTTGTCGTCCCAACCCGTCAGCCCTTTTAATCTGTTCGGCCCATTTTCCCGCCCCGTCACCCTCGCCCGTTTTGGTCTGATCGGGCTGGTAACTTTGGGCCTGGTGGCATGTGGTGGGGGTGGTTCTGATGGTACTAACGGTACTAACGGTACTAACGGTACTAACGGTACTAACGGTACTAACGGATTAATCAGTTTGATAGAGACCAGTGTGGAACCCGTCGGAACTAATTGCCAGTTTGGCGGCACACGCATTCAATCGGGTATTGATAATAACGATGATTCTGTACTGCAAACAGTGGAAGTCACATCGACTGAATTTTTGTGCGGACTGTCATTATCCGCCTTCGATGGGCTGGTCTACAGCGCCGACGCCAATGTGGACGGCATGCGTGAGCTATTCATGACATCGAAAGACTCGGCCACGGTCAGTAAATTGATTGGGCCCAGGTCGAGTTCAGGCGATGTTGAGGGGTTTGCAGTCTCACCCGATAAAACCAGAGTGGCCGTGTGGGGGGATTTAGAAACGCAGGGTGAAGAGGAGTTGTTTGTCATTAGCCTGGTTGACGGGAGTGCGCCCGTTAAAGTATCTGGCCCGCTGGTGGCCGGTGGTGCAGTTCTATCTGATTTCCAATGGTCACCGGATAGCAGTCGCTTGGCTTATAGAGCAGACCAGGATACAGATGGTGTAATCGAACTCTACAGTGTACTGGCGGATGGTACCGGTAATGCAAAAGTATCTGGCCCGCTAGTGGCCGGTGGTGATGTTCTATTTAATTTCCAATGGTCACCGGATAGCAGTCGGCTGGCTTATCGAGCAGACCAGGATGCAGATGGTGTATTCGAACTCTACAGCTCGTTGGCGGCAGGGGGCGACAATGTCACAGTATCTGGCACGCTGGTGGCCGGTGGTAATGTTCAAACTGATTTCCAATGGTCACCGGATAGCAGTCGGCTGGCTTATAGAGCAGACCAGGAGACAGATGGTGTAGACGAACTCTATAGTGTTTTGCCGGATGCTAGCGACAATGTCAAAGTATCTGGCCCGCTGGTGGCCGGTGGTGCAGTTCTATCTGATTTCCAATGGTCACCGGATAGCAGTCGGCTGGCTTATCGAGCAATCCAGGATACAGATGGTGTAGACGAACTCTATAGTGTTTTGCCGGATGCTAGCGACAATATCAAAGTATCTGGCCCGCTGGTGGCCGGTGGTGATGTTCTACCTGATTTCCAATGGTCACCGGATAGTAGTCGATTGGCTTATAGAGCAGACCAGGATGCAGTTGGTGTATTCGAACTCTACAGCTCGTTGGCGGCAGGGGGCGACAATGTCACAGTATCTGGCACGCTGGTGGCCGGTGGTAATGTTCAATCTGATTTCCAATGGTCACCGGATAGCAGTCGGCTGGCTTATCGAGCAGACCAGACAACAAATAAGGTAGACGAACTCTACAGTTCGTTGGCAGATGGTGCGGGTAAGGTAAAAGTATCTGGCCCGCTGGTGTCGGCCAATAGTGATGTTGTCGATTTCCAATGGTCACCGGATAGCAGTCGCTTGGCTTATAGAGCAGACCAAGACACAGCTGGTGTACGAGAGCTTTATAGTGTTTTGCCGAATGCTAGCGACAATGTCGCAGTATCTGGCCCGCTGGTGTCGGCCAATAGTGATGTTGTCGATTTCCAATGGTCACCGGATAGCAGTCGCTTGGCTTATAGAGCAGACCAAGACACAGCTGGTGTACGAGAGCTTTATAGTGTTTTGCCGAATGCTAGCGACAATGTCGCAGTATCTGGCCCGCTGGTGTCGGCCAATAGTGATGTTGTCGATTTCCAATGGTCACCGGATAGCAGTCGCTTGGCTTATAGAGCAGACCAAGACACAGCTGGTGTACGAGAGCTTTATAGTGTTTTGCCGAATGCTAGCGACAATGTCGCAGTATCTGGCCCGCTGGTGTCGGCCAATAGTGATGTTGTCGATTTCCAATGGTCACCGGATAGCAGTCGCTTGGCTTATAGAGCAGACCA
>NZ_AUIH01000087.1:0-757 GCF_000423605.1 Saccharospirillum impatiens DSM 12546 | reverse complement strand
AGTATCTGGCCCGCTGGTGTCGGCCAATAGTGATGTTGTCGATTTCCAATGGTCACCGGATAGCAGTCGCTTGGCTTATAGAGCAGACCAGGATACAGATGGTGTAAACGAACTCTACAGCTCGTTAGCGGCAGGTGGCGACAATGTCAAAGTATCCGGCCCGCTGGTGACTAATGGCGACGTATTCGATTTCTCTTGGTAGGTTAGGTTGGTAGGTTGGTAGGTTGGAAGGTGGCACGGCCGTTTTATAGAGCCTAATTGCACAGCCACGGCAGTGCGCAACAAAAAAGCCGACCGTTGAAGTGACTAACGTTGTGATGAGTAGCCAACTATCGGCAAGCATAAATTCATTTAGAGCAAGGAGATGTACGATGAAATTGTTACGCACCGGTATTTTATGTTTATGGCTCTTCGTAGTTTCCTGTGGAAATCCAGTATAATCAGGACTTGATCATACCGAATTTACGGGGAGTCTTTCTGTGGAAATCGAAGAGCATTATGCACTGCTTCTGGGTATTCATTCGCCCTGGGAGACAAGCTCGGTAGACCTCAACATGGCCAATAGCCGAGTCGATATCGAGATTGAGTATGTCGACTCCACTGGCGCGTGTCCTGAGTGCGGAACATTATGTCCAAAACACGATGAACGTGAATCCCGGACCTGGCGCCATCTGGATACCATGCAGTTTGCTACTTACCTGCACGCTCGGTTGCCAAGGGTCAAGTGTAAGGGCCATGGTGTTAAAACGGTCTCGGC
>NZ_AUIH01000086.1 GCF_000423605.1 Saccharospirillum impatiens DSM 12546 | reverse complement strand
CCTTCGATTTTTTTCTAAGCCACTCGACCTCGACCTGCAGCTTGCCAATTTGTTGATATAGATGGTCTTCCCGAGCTTCCAGCTTTTTCGGGTCGGGTTGGCTACTGCCGCGTTCGAAGGCTTCCACCAGTCGCTCCTGGGCGATTTTCTTCCAGGTGTTGATCTGAGAGGCATGTACGCCGCACTGCGAAGATAATTGAGCGACTGTCTTGTCGCCTCGGATAGCCTCCATTGCGACCTTGGCCTTGAACTCACTACTGAACCGTTTTCTCGCCACGTTACTACTCCTGCTTGGTCGTGGCATTCTACCTATGCCCGTGGTCTAAATCATGGGGTCCACTATATCCTCATCCGCCATTTGGGTTGCTACATCCAACAGGAAAGCCCATTCCTCTTTATCTAGGCGCTTGGTCTTCCTGATTTGTGTGTCTTTTATAAGGCGTTTGCAATCTTTCTTGGCAATCTGCGCGGGATTCCCCAGACAGAGCTCTTCATCCATTAAATACTTATAAAATGCGGTAACTGCCGTGAACATGGACTGCATTGACTGCTGAGATGGTCGATACTGCTTCTTATCGGGCATGTCAGTATCGGAAATATACCTAAAGGGCCGCCATTCGGCGTTTTCACGGAATTCACCACTGATCAACTTGAATTTTTCAACGTTAACCAAGCCGATCCAGGTTTGAGGAGGCTTATAAAAGAACTCGGCATATTCCAGTACATCTGATTTACGCAGTGAGTCCAACCGCTTTTCAGCCACTACATTTACCCAGAGAAGAAATTTCTCAACTTCGGACCTAAATCGAATAAATGTGTGCTCTGACTTATTTCGGCCGACATAGAGCAGGAAATCAGCAGCCCAGCGCCATTGCACTGCACACCAATCAGGCAACTGATCTAAGTGAACTTTGAGATACGGATAGGATTGCCAACTGAACTCCTTCAATTCCTCGTATGAAGGAAATAGTGGAATGGGTTTCGGTATGGCCATTTGGTCTGATCCCCAGGTTTCAGCAAGAATCCAAGTTTAAACGCGATCACTCCCCTATGTCCAATACTAAACAGTATTGGACATAGTAGGGGCGGATCATGGTGCGCCTCCTGTCCAATTCCCTGTTCAAGCAAAGATGTGATTTTTTTCAAGCTAAGTTCAAAATTTAGAAGCAAACATATGTTTAATTTAAGGGTTGTTTCCCACCTGCCATCAGATCCTGATTGCTTGTAAACCGAGCTGGCTCTGATTCAACCGCCAGGCGTGAATAGTGTGACTGCTAGCAAAGTAAAACAGCGCATTTAGCGAGGCCCTTGGGCCGAGTTAAGGACATCCGATCTTAACCCCTGGCAAGCTCTGCTCGCGAACTGATATTTCCATGGAAATGCGATTTATCCTGCCTCAAAAACATTATGCGTATGGATGGAGTCACCTTCAAAAAGATCAAGTTGGCGCAGATGCGCCTCAGCCTGTTCAGGGTCAGCGGTGAAAAGGACGACCGCCAGTTCTTTTAGTGCCCTTGTGCAGCTCACATAGAAAAGACGGCGAGTTCGATCCACAACTGTTTCTTCGCCTGCTTCGATGTGTTTTTGATCTGTGTCTGAGGGCGCTTTGAGACGCAGGTATTTTTCGTAAGAAAACTGGAAATGGGTACTCTCCGCATCGTCTAAGACGACGAGAACCCTTTCAAATTCAGCCCCCTTGATGCCTTGTTGAGTTCCAAAAGGTGAGCGCTCTGAAATGTAGGTCTGGTACGCCAGAAGCTGCTTAGCGGGGCACGCTAAGAAAGCATCCATTGAAGCCATTTCCCTATCGGATCCATCCTCACCTTGAGTGTCATCACTGCCCGCCCCCTCTGCGGGTTGACCAGATAGAGCAGCGTCTGGATTCAAATAGGATGCAAGCCGTGGATCGAAGATAAGTAACCCTGCGTCGTTCACCTGCCTCAGAAGGTCGCCGATTGTTACATTTGAATCCCCTGCTATGCCTTCTGAAATTGAGATTACAAGCTCATTTATTGTCTTTAATCGCTCTGCGACGGTCACTCCGGCGAGGTCGCCTTTTTCAAGAAGGGGCGAATATTCCCGGATCAGTCGCATTACTTCGAGCTGCCGGTTTCCTGTATGGGCAATCGCTATCGGAATCAGAAATTTCACACACGGTGAAAGAGGCCATGCAGTGCCGTCCAGAAACCCGTCTTTGAATGATGACGGCGCTCTTGAATTGAGCGCCGTGTAAAGTTCACCGAACCCTAGGCGCTTTGCGGCCATCTGGTGAACGATGACCAGAAGCTTTACGCGCTCATGGTCATCATCATCCGATCGCCAGCGATCATCACCGGTTCGGGCAGCCATCCATTCGCGCACCCGAACCAAGTTGGCATCTCGCGTATCGTCCGCAGATAGTACAAAAAGATGAGCCGCTCCTTCTGGCGTTGGAATGATGCCGTCGGGGCCAAGACGCTGGCCAGGAACCTGAACAAGGTCATCACCATCGCGCCGAATGGCGTTTGCCAGATTTAGTACCTGGATGGAGCACCGAAAATTCTCTGGCTTAGGAATATCGGCCCAATGTGGCTCCGCTTCAACCAAACCGGCACCCGTGGCATAAATCTGTTGCATTGGGTCGCCAAAAAAGCCGAGACAACACCTAACGCCTGGTTCGCGCCCAACAGTTTTCAATGCTTCTATGACTTCAGTGGTCGTATCCTGGCTCTCGTCGACAAATACGAAAGGAAATTGGCGCGCGAGAAGAGTTCGAAAGAGAGGGCGCTGCATTATGAGGTACGTAACCATCTTCAAAATGTCATCGTGTCCTAAGGTCCCTTTTAGGTAGTCGCTACCTTTTCCGTATCGGAAGCCTTTAACTTCGGCGATCCCGCCTAACTGGCTGCGAAGCCGCTCAAGGTCTCGGGTGTCTTTGTCCTTTGTACGCTGTTGGACCCTAGGGCCGTAGGATGCCTGTTTCTGTTCAAGCACCTCAATTTTCTCCGTGATGCGCTCGGAGACCCAGGTCTGAATGTCGTTCTGAAACGGTTTAGCTAGCAGCCAGAAGAAACTGTGGATTGTCGAAACGTGAACCAGTGGATCACTGCCGACATCTCGCCATATCTCTCCGGCAGCAATCTCCGTGTAGGTAATGCAGGCGATGCGCTGACGGAGTTTCCTCAGCTGTTCGCCGTGTATTTGAATGGCTGAAGACAGCCCCTTAATGAGAGACGTGGTTTTGCCGGAGCCGGCGCCAGCCTTCATTATGAAACTGCGCGGTTGAACAGCTTGAAGGCAGTTTCGCAAGTCGATGTCTGCCTGGGTGTCAGGCTTGTTCGCTCGACTACTCATCGGCTTCCCCTATCCCACCAGTTTCAGCCATTGGATCGACGTCGGGAATTACGGTTTCGAGTTCTATCCGCACTTCTTCATTAAGCCAGACCAGCCCTTCACGGATGTACGTCGGGACATCCCAAGCATCTTCGTCCTCGGTGAGTAAGGCGAGTGCAAACTTTGTCTTATCGAAGCTCTTTCGCGAAACTCTCTTGTGAAGACCTTTAGCAAGAGCACTGGGATCCGCAATTTCACCCTTTACAATCAGGCCAAGAGGCTTCTTCTCAACAGATTGAGACCATCCTGGGTTCTCAAGGCCAAAGTCTTCCTCAAGGGTTCGCCCGCAGAGGTTTTCAGTAGCGCCATTCCAAGTGATAGGCCGTTCAGTCTGATAGGCCACGCGAACCTTGGTGTTATCTTTAAGTTCGTGAGTTTTGTCGGTTTCCGAGGTGTTACGTAACTCCTCAATGGTTCGCTTGCCAGGAAGCCATTTTATCAGGGTCTGATTCGAGGTTGCAGCGCCTGGTTCATTGGGCAGACAAGCCTTACCGTATTTCCTTTTAGGTGGCGACTCTACCGGCTTGGAAGCCGGATTTTGACCACCATCCTGGACCTGCCTAGCGACGTCTTCTTCTTCATCGGCAGGAACCTCGAACTCCTCTACTTCCTCATCATCAATGTCAGCGTCGGCTTCAGGAACTACAAGGGCGACACTATCAATATCTGTAATGATCAGTGTCGTTAAACCGAGAAACTCGATGAGAGACTGGAAGCGGTGCCCAAATGCACCACCTACTTCCAAAATACACAAGCAAGCAGATCGGAGGGGCCTCGCAACCTTGCGGATCATGACGGGCAGGAGCAATCGTTCAACATTGCCTTCAACAAGAATAGCAGCATCTGAAAAGAAGAGGTCGCAGTGCGTTAGTTTCAGATATCGTTCTAGAAAATCGCGATCATCTGATTGAGCTTGATAGAACGCTGATAGATTTAGAACTTCCGTCAACTGTTCCCTGCCGATCTTCGTTCGTCGGAAGTAGCGGATCGGCTTGAATCCTCGTTCGTAAAGGATGTGTGGCGAGTGGGTCGTGATGACCATTTGACTGCTAAAAATACTACCGACGTCGTCTTTTATGTTCAAGAGTTCAAGAACATTGCGGATGAAGACCTGCTGGAGTTGGGCGTGCAGATGGGCCTCTGGTTCCTCGACGAAAATAAGATGCAAAGGAGGGCGATTTTCCATTGCCACCCATTTGGCTTGCGCATCAAGTATCTCCACAACCATGTATATCAAATTCTTGAATCCAAGCCCGTTGTAACTATCAGGAAGGGTCGCAGTGTCTTCGCCTTCTCCGATTTGATAGTGAACTCGGGCGTCCTGACTCATGACATGGGCGGGGTCTAACGCTGACATGATTTTCAGGCGCGGGTTATTAACACCCGGATAACCAAGCTTCGAGAGCCGATCAAGCATCGGCTTGAACACGCCATCTAAGTGACTGTTGAGCGCTTGCTCGGATTCGAACAGTGCCCTAAGGGCAGCATGATCGTCTTGCCTTTGATCAAGGTTACGCTTGTAGAAGCGGCTCAAACGCTTTGACAGGTCTTCTGATCGTCCTCCAGCTTCCGGATTAGGGTCAGCGAGATGTCGTTGAGCCCCCAAATTGTCGATATGGATGAGTGACTTCAAAATCGCTCCGCCACCCTGCTCTTTACGCAACTCTTCTGGAACGTAGTCCCCTATTTCGAGGAAATTCTTATCAAATTGCGTGTGATCTAAGACGAAGTAACGCAACTCATATTCGTTCTTGAGTTCGCGCTGAAGATAGTCCGTCATGGAGCGAGGCCAAGGAACATATTCCGATCCCGGCGATAACTCTGCTGCCTGCGCGGCACCTTTAGCTTTAGCTGCTCGGTAATTCTGAATTAGGTTTAAGGGGCTACGTGCGGTAAAAGAAACCCGGATTCCGACCTTGCTTCCCTCCCATGCAGCGCTCGGAAGTAAGGGAAATACAAGATAGAGATCCGGTACTGCAACCTCAAACCAGAGATCAAGGTCTATGCTTGGTAGCAAGCCATCGGGAATAGGATCGTCCACATTGATGCTTTCCGCTTCATTGAAGGCCTTCCAGCACGAAGAGCTAAAGTCATAAAGGCTGAAGCGATCTCTCCCACCCGTGACAAACGCCTGGATGGCTTGAGTTGCTGACGTTTTCCCGCTGTTATTGGATCCTACAAATATGGATATGTCATCAGCCAGCTCAATATGAGCAGCCTTCAGACGTCGAAAATTCCTTAGACGGTATGAGTGAAGTTGCACGAATCCCTCCGCAGTGTCTTTTGACGATTTATAACAGACTGTATTCGCTATTGGTGATGAAGTGTAGTTGTAGTTGCCCCCGTTAAACCGGACACCACTTCACTTATTTGATACCAGGTCTGCCCGATACTCCCAAGGAGACTTCATTCTCAGTCCCTTGTGCGAGCGCCACCAGGTGGCCGTGCACGGACTGATAGCTCAGCGCCTCAGCAAAACGTGTATCCGGTGTCACGGTCAACGGCAGCAACAAATATCGCGGACCTTGGTCCAATGGCAGCGGCGCTTCCGGATGCCGGCGCCGATGGGGCTTGCCGAGCCGAATCGGCGGTAGGCCGAGCGCGGCGCGGTACCGGTGGTATTCCGCCTCCAGCTCCGGGATCCAAGGCACGTCCTTGCGCCGCACGCCCGCGCCCTTGACGGTGAGTGTCAGCCGCTCGAACCCCTTACGGTCAATATACAGATCGTCAAGGGTTGCGGTGCAGCCGGAGCGGATACGCGCGGCCGTGTAGAGGTAGAAATAAAAGAACCAGCGCCACTGGGCGCGGCGCCGGTCAGACACGCCCTCAAAACCGGTACCGTGGTCAAGGTAGTGCAGAATGGCCTGGATCTTGTTGACCGTCTGGTTGGCCGAGACACGGCTGAGTGGCGCGCGAAAGGGTTTCCAATCCGGGTTCAGGCGGCCGTCTGAGCGGGTGAATGCTGGCGGCCGGCCGGCTCTACCCGAGCACAGCGCGGGATCGGGATTGACCAGCCATTGCTGAAACGCCTGGCAGTGATGCACCTTGACCTCCGCCAATCGCTCCAGCCCCTCCAGAGCCAGGAACACCAGGAACTTGCGCAGATCACGCAACACCGTCTGGCGCGTCGTCGACTTGGCGCAGCGAACCGCCAGGTAGGCCTGCAGCCCGCCAGGTAGGCCTGCAGCGCTTCGGCGTCGGAGGTTGCCTCGATCAGTGTGGGGTGATCGGTCGGTACGCCTACCGGCTCGGCCGCGGTGTCCAACTGACGCAGGGCCTGCAACAGCTGATCCGACGCCACCGCCCTACCCCCACAAGACAGGGTCATCCAGGCTGGCTTTCTGCTGCTGAAAAGTTTGGGGCGCCTGCCTACGCAGGACGAGGTGGTGGCCGCACTGCGTGTACCGGGTGGCAAGAGCACGGCCAAGGCGACCGTCAACAAATACTGGCCAGCTTACCAGACCGCCCTCGCCCGGGAACTCCGCCTTAGCGGGGTTCTGGGGATTTTCCCTCCAAAAAAGACAAAAGCTCTGTTAAAGCCTACCATTTCTAGCCTGTAGAGCTTTAGTACTTTTCGGGAACTGGTAAATAGCCATCAATTGAAGCCATCAAATCCTCAATATCCGGAGCCTCACCGCTTCCTGCGAACATATATTTACCTTTCAGATTTATGTTTTGCCAAGCGACCGGTGACGCTCGCTTGATTGTTTCGGTGTGCTCTTCTTTTCCTTGATGTTCGAAGCTCATCAATAAATTGCTTAGGACCTTAG
>NZ_AUIH01000085.1 GCF_000423605.1 Saccharospirillum impatiens DSM 12546 | reverse complement strand
TTACCACCAAGCGGATCCGACGACCAATGGAGGACGTTGGCATCTTTCTGAAAAATCGCCCTTTCTGGACGGGCACTAGTTAGGCGCAGCCCTTTCAGCCGCTGCGGTAATCGCCGCTGATATTAACATCGCCATCGCGCTTCCTGAGCCACTCCCGCTATCAGGGGTATAACTCAAGTTCTTTCTGGCATTCCACAGCTCGTTGCCTTGTGCATCGGCAATGCGATATTCAAAATCGACTACAGTTGTAGTCGCCAGAACCGCGTACTTGGACGTCCACTCGTGAATGGTCAGGTAGAGCACGGCATCAGCACCAAACAGGGACGACAATTCCGACGTGGGAAGCTGATGGATTTCCGAAGGTTCATACAACCCTTCAAACTCCAGCAACGTCTTCACGGTATTGACCGGAAAAACGTAGTACCCCTTTTCAGCGAGTACTCTGGGCAAGGTAGTCAGCACCGAGGTGGGTGCAAGCACATCGACCGAGTTATTGACGACGGGTACGACGAGTATGGAGCGTGGCTTTTCCTCATGATACCGGGAGAAATCGTAAGCACTTGGGGTCACACAACCAGCCAGCAGGAACACGGCGATCGCTGATAAAACCAGTAAGTTCAGCTGTCGCATCCTAATTGTTCTCCAGGTTTTTGATCAGAATACCCATCATTGGCCGGCTTTCCGGCCAGGTATCGAATTCCATTTGATAGAACTTGACGGCAGACCCTTCGTCACCCGCCAGCAGATAAAAGGTTCCGGCCTCGGCGAGCAAGCCGGGTGCTGGTGTTTCACCACGCTGGTCAATTTTGGACACGAACTCAATGTGGTTGGTTGCAGACTCTTCCTGAGTACCCGCTTCATGGTAGTAATTGAATAGGTCCTGTTCGTAGTCGCCCCAGTTGTACAGGCCAGACTGAGTGGCACACCCGGTCAGGCTGAGGACGAGGGCCGATGACACCAGCAGTTTCTTATTCATAGGAGACCACTTTTATAACGCGTGTTGACGAGGCGCCCAGGAACACGGTCGTAGAAAAGACAATGCCTGTCGCTCCTTCTACTTCGATAAGATGGGTTCCCTCAACCAGGCGCAACGTGGCCTCGTCGACCAGAAACTGGCTCATTGGCCCATAGGAAACACCATCGACGATGACGGTGTAGTCAACGGCTTCCCCCGGAAGCTGCTCGTCAAAGGCGACGCGGGGTCGGTTATCGACCGTTGTGGTGGTTTGAGTGGGACTTTGAACGCATGCCGTCAGCCCGAAGGTGATGGTAAGCAGCAATAACCATTTCATGATTGCACCTCCCGAACTTCCAGCGTGTCGATGTCTAACCCGTCGATGGAACCGCCGGTTATTTCACCGAATGAACCTTCTTCGAGTTCGCTGTCACCAAAGGTGCCCAGAACCGTGATGTCGGCCACTTTCTGGCCAGGTAAGGTAATGGTGGACCCGGTGGTCGACGACTTCACTTGCCGGCCTTTCTTGAAGACCGAAAACTGCATGCCTGTCTGAATACCCTGGCTCTCACCGCCGCTGAAATAGACCAGGCCGTCTTCAGCTGTCAATACGTCGGCCGTCCACACTTTGGTCAGCATCAACTGGGTCATTCTTTCTACTGCCGCATTTACCGCAGCGCCAATAGCCTGGTCGTTCAAGCTACCGTCGTAACTCGCAACTGAGCCGAAGCCCATGGTGGTGGAACTTTCAATAGATGACGAACCGGTTCCGCTGACCGACTCCAGAACCTGGCCGGTAGCGGTATCTACCAAACGAAGATCGATGGTTGCCGTCGCTTCCTGAGTTTTCGAATTGGAAAGAAAACCAGACTCCCCGGTCGTAGAGCGACCGAATTCCGTCAATGAGCCGATCACCAGAGTATCGACACCAATGATGTTGACTTCGGTACCCGTTAATTCCGCTTCACTTTGAAGCAGCGAAACATCGGGCCGTTCAAAGACCAAATAGTTACCGCTGTTTATTAGGGATTGCACGAACATATCAGTCACTTTCAGCGACACGTTGTCGTCTGAATTGCTGCTGAGCAGACTCTTGCCATAGGTCGTTTCATTCGAGAGACGGCCTACGGCAATTTTACGCTTCAGCGCCAACTGCACAGTCGCTTGTTGCGCTTCCTGAGCCGCCAGTTGCTGGTCGGGAGAAACTGCCGACTCACTGTCTGTCATTTGAGGCGTTTGGGTCGCACAAGCGACAAGCAAAAATGGAGCAGTCCATTTAATAAGGTTTTTCATTCGTTATCCTTAAGAAGCCAGGCTGGGGTGGAGTTGACAGATTGCTGACACCCGGGAAGTCTCCGCCTTTTGTCAAAAGCATGCAAACGAGAGGTGTCGTTTGCGCCCCCCTAACTCAGTCGCCTAAGTCAATAGCGCGAGATCCTGACCGCAGTGGCCGCTGGATCGAAGACAGCTCACCCGAACCCCGGGGAGGCGTACTGGGCCTGAACGACCAGAAAAACCGAATTGATCTTCATTACTCTCGATAGTGGATAGAGTGGGTGAATAAAACCAGTGTTCCAGGAGGCAGCCTCCCGGCAATCGGCAGGGAGCACTATACTCCGCGACTTTCGTTCACATCATCCGCAAGCCAGGATTTGATGAGCGATTGATAGGGCATATCACGCTTGTCGGCTTCTATTTTTATCCGGTCCAACAACGCTTCAGGCAAACGCAATGAAATCGTCTTGGTTGAAGGCTTTAGTTTCGGGAAAGAGGTTTGCTCAGCCTGGCTCCAGTCCACGTAGTCTAACGAGTCGTGACTCTCCCAGAACGCACGCTCTTCTGCTTCCGTTTTAAACTCAGGTAGCTTTTTCGACTTTCGCATAGTCAGCCCTCTCTTTACGGTGCATGTGGAGTGCGGATTTGATCAATTACTACTGCTGATGGGTGTACTGAATAGCGGGGTGAATAAAGAGGTTCTTCATCAGAGCAATGATTGGTACATGGGTTAAGAAATGATACCAACGAGTCCATTGGTGAGGGTAGGAGTGTGTAGCATCTCCACCCTCACCGGGAGCATTCTTTAGCTTGCCACTGCATAATGAGAGTTGGAGCCCGAAGCGCGTCCACCATTGCCTATACGCGTAAGCACATATACCAAAGGCCTGCGAGCAGTGCCATTCACACGGAACACTTCACCCTCTACCCGGGCCCCGTTTTCCCACCTACGATGAAGCAAGGATAAATATCCTCGAGGGACATAACCCAGGGTATTTCCACCTACTTCTAACCGAATAGCTTTCGGGTCCCATTCATTATCGGGTTCTGCGATATACCGGACACTATCGCCGTCGCTCACTTGCTCGACGGGGATTTGTGAGTTGTGCCTGAACCCCGCGACTTCCAATAGAAATTCGAACTGGTTGGGCGCATCGTCAAACGGATGCACTAACTCAAACCCGTCATTATTGCCTTGCCTTCCGTCGATCCGAGCGGCAAGGTATCTGCCGCCATAGATGCCAGCCGTGTGGTCGGCTGCGTTACCTACCTGTCGGCTTCATCGCCGGTGCCTGGCAGCGTGAGCCCCATCGAAGATCGCACCATCATCGTAGGCGATGCTGCGGGCAAACAGACGGCGCCGGCACTGGCCATTGGCAGGGCGTTGCGCGACGCCGGGTTCGACGTTACAGACTCCGACCACATTCAGCGCGACATCTGGTTCAAGCTCTGGGGCAACATGACGGTCAACCCGATCTCCGCCATTGCCGGAGCAAAAGGCGACCGGATTCTGAGTGACGATTACGTAAGGGCGTTCATGTCCCGCGCCATGCGGGAATCGGCCGCTGTCGGCGCCGAAATCGGCATTGCCATCGACGATGACCCCGAATCCCGTCATGCGCTAACGGCACAATTAGGCGCGTTTAAAACCTCCATGCTGCAAGATGTGGAGGCAAACAAACCGATCGAACTCGACGCCCTGGTGGGCGCGGTATTGGACATCGCCCGGGCCGTAAACGTCGACGTTCCCAACATCGAAACCCTGTTCGGCCTGACCCGCCTGTTTGCCCGGCAACGAGGGCTTTATCCGGAGGCCGTTGGCGAATAAAGCCAGTGGACTGGGCGGTTCCACGCTCAGACCAATGGCGTTAATGCTCTTTGTCTACATACTACAGCGTGAACCCTAACCGGCACTACAGCTTTCTGTTAAAAGAACCCTTTTACGGGTATTCATTGAGTCGCCAGCCCGTTATCCTTAGACATATGAGCGGATGTATCGAGAAGGTTCACCGAAGCGTCGCAGCCATTGCCCAAAAGCTAAGCAGAAATGAGCTGAGAATGAATGCAGGTCTTGTGAAGCTTTTGCGGATAGTCGTGATGCAGACTTCGGGCGAGGTGGGTTGGGTGCATTTTCGGTGCTGTTGGCGCCTATATCTGCAACAACACCTCGTTTTAATCGATTAACTATGGATACATGAAGTTAAGAGACCTGACTAAGGCTTCTGAGTCTTTTGAGATGTAGACTAATAATAAGGCCATGCAATTTCGAGTGTTCTAGTAAAAGGATTCGTCCCGTAAACCTATAAGGAATAGTAAATGATATATTTAGCCCGATTCTTGGTCTTGGTCGCGCTGGTATTGCTATCCAGCAAGTTCAGTGACTCTTTTAATTGGCACTGGGAGTTGACTATTTACATAGTCCTTTTCGCCATTGCTGACTTTGCAATTACAAAAGTATTCAGAAAGAATACAGGAAAGGTCTCAAAAGGTTCACGCTATAAAGGTATCAAGAACAAATAGACTAACGAGACTCTAAGGTGTGCCTAATTGAGCAAACGAATATGAGGGCGGCTTTTGGGAAGCCTGCCTGTTTTTTTGGTTATGTGTGTGGTGCGGAATGAATAGAATCGTTGGATAAGAGGTCGCGAATTCGCTACGAAGAGGAATTTCAAAGTCGTGTTCTATACAACCAACGTGTGAAAATTTTAAGATCTGCGAAAAGCATTAAAAGTCACACTTCAGATTCAGTATGCCGCAAAGTGAGAGCTGAAATTGCTGAAGTGCCATTATTCTACCTTGTCGAGCATCACTTTTTTTCCATTGAACTGGCGACCGAATCCATCATACAGATACATGTAACCATAAATTCTTGTCGTATTCGAAGATTTCCAGCCAGACAACGTAAACCGGCGAATCAAACCCCTTGGCTGGGTCATATAGACATCTATGATTATCAAATCTTCGTGGAATGTAACGTCGTCCGAAGCAAATGAGAGCCCGTTGACGCGATTCCCGTTCACCAAGTTGTAAAAACTTCCACTGAAATCATCGTTTACGACCACTCCGCTGGAAAAATCACCAATTATCATATTCCACTGCCCAACAAAGTCAGTTTGAGTTAGCGATTCTGCGGCACTGCAGTAGGCAGATGCGTTAGCGGTTGCCGACATGACAATCCAGGTGAATGCCAAGTTCATAGCGATTTTTCTAATTTTCATTTGAGACGGTTGTCCAAATCAGTCTTTTCGTTTTCCAAAGCACTTGCGGCATTAGTGCTTTGGCTATTTAATACCATCAAATCATTGGAAAGAAACCCGGCTTAGCAGGTCAGACATTGACTCGTTGTCCCACTCACCAAATACCAGCATAGGAGAGTTCATTTCAGTCCCAATGTAAATATACAAAGAGTCTTCGCCTTCAGGGCTATCGACCCAGTAGGCAACAACATCTGAGCCTTCAAACTTAACCAAAGCCCCGCCCGATAAGCCGAGAACGAGCGTTAAACCTGCGTTACTGGCCTGTTGGGATAACAGCGTGTTAAACACTGATTCGGTCGAACCTCCTTCGTGACCAGGCAGGGCGAGCTCAGCCACAGGTTTCCCAAACACCATGTCCGCTGGTTGCTGTAGGAAAATCAGGCTTTCGCCAGAGTTAAAAACGACTTCTGAAGCGACCGGTTCGGATTGAACGATGGTAATCTGTGAAATGTTATTAGTTGGCACGCATACATTGATTGGGTAGATCGAAAGCTGAAAGGCATCAGCGCATGCTTCAGAAGGCCAGTTCCTTTCATCAACTTCAAACGAGTCGGACGCCCAGCTGGCATTGAACATGAGTAATAAAGTGAGAATTACTGTCCTCATAAACCCAGCCCCGCAGCTTCGAGTGACGTTCTGAATTGAAGTAGCCTAACCTTAGCGCAAGTGATGCTACTTCTTTCAGATTTAATATTGGAGACGGCTTGTTTACCAAAGTGCCTGGTAAGCCATTGCAAATTCGGGCGCCCCGTAGGCCTTGGCACCCAGCGTAATGCACTGGAGCATCGTTGAATTTCTTGCACGATCTGCCAATAAACGGCTGCAACTTCGTCGTTCAAGGTCCCACGGTATCGATATTGAATACCACCAGCATTATAAAGCTCATTGATTGCTTCTCGTGCAGGGTGAAGCTCCGACATTCCCAACTCTTTTTGACGATATTTCGTACAGTGTATCGAACTACTGCTATGACGAGTGAGGCGTTGGTCACAAATACAGGGGCGGGTTTATTTTAGATTTAGCCTAATCTATTTTAGAAGTTAAGGTGTCTGGACTAGCAATTCATAAGTGTGAAACTTATTGTTGGTATACTGACTACTCTTTGAAATCACCCAACTGTTCATCGGTAGCATTTTTTAGGCGATCGTTCCCCAGGTTCGACATGGCTTTCAAACGTTGTGCCGTTAGCCTGAATGATTCTGTTGTAGCTATAGTCGCTTGGTTAAAATGGAAGATACTGGTTTTCGTAACTTGCCTCGCCTGGCTCCAGTCCATGTAGTCTGACGAGTCGTGGCTGTCCCAGGACATGCTGAGGGAGAATGGGCCGATGCTGGCTCGCCCATACGCCGACACTGTGAAGGGCTCGGAACACAGAAATATGAAAGAACTCAGGGTGCAGAGTAAAGGGAATCCAATAAGAGCGTTTTTTGCCTTTGATCCGAGTAGAGCAGGGATATTGCTTTGTGCCGGGGAGAAAACAGGCAATGAAAAAAGGGTTTATGAAGAGATGATTCCTGTAGCCGACAGAGAGTTCACGGCTCATCTGGAGAAGCTCTAAAAGAGGTAGTTATTATGGCTAGCCCGGATATTTCACCAAACAGCCTAAAGTAGCACTGCATAGAATTTGTTGAATGTTTTCGAGCAGCTCCACAGCTACAGGTCGATTTTGACCCGGATTCCCGATTTTCAGGCACACTTCCCCTTACCCCGTTGTTTAAAGTGTGCCGGGTCAGCACTGGTTATGGCTATGTCGAGTTCAGGTTGTTCAGTGCGGTTTCAAACAGTCCTTGATATGGGTAATGACTGGGCAGCAGGAAGCGAATTCGGCGCGTATTG
>NZ_AUIH01000084.1 GCF_000423605.1 Saccharospirillum impatiens DSM 12546 | reverse complement strand
CAGCCAGTGTTATGACGCAATACCAACCCGTCGGGCGATGTGTTAACAGAAGAAGTCTGAACCGACACTGGTACCAGCGTGACGGGCCCGGTAACAGGCCGGTTACGGCGTTGCCAGTAATAGAAGCTTTTGATTTTCAGACCGTGTTGCTGGCAATAGGCGACTTTGGTCAGGCCGCTTTTGGAGCACGCCTTAAGATGCTCTGCCCAAAAAGTGCGTCGTTCGTCCGGAGTTTGCATTGATGGATCCTGTTGAAGAAAACCACAGCCTGCGGGCTGATAGATTTAAACAACAGGTGGTGCGGTTGGACGCTTACGTTCACACCATTGGTAACAATTATCTGGACGATTTCAAAGCCTTCGCACGCGCTATTCTAGGCGTATAGGAAGAGTAACTGACGCGAAACACAGACTGACGCAGGCACGTCTTTATTGTTCCGCGTCTTTTGATGTGTAAGCAATGGGATGGACTATAGTGGGACAGGAAGGGACGTAGAACATGAAGAGACGCAGGACATGTACTGACGCAAAACACGGACTGACGCAGGAGCGTCCTTATTGTTCTACGTCTTTCAGTGTTCCACGTCCCTTCCTATCCCGCGTACCTTCAAGTAATAATCCTGGTTGACTGTTAGTAAACATCGTCAGTAAACTTATTTCATGTATACCTTGAAATTCAAGAAATCAGCATTGAAGGCGCTGTTAAAAATGCCCAGAGGGCAGGCTCAGAAAATGCAAGAAGCATTGGAAGCCATTGCCCAAGACCCGAATAACTACCCTGGAGATTGGAAGCCCCTCAGGGGTGAGCCCTATTGGCGGCTGCGACAAGGCGGATATCGGGCAATTTGCAGTGTGGAGAGTGGCCAGTTGACCATTCTCGTACTGAAAGTGGGATCCAGAGGAGATGTTTACAAATGAGTGCACAGATCATAACCAAAGAGGGGTTACCGGAATATGCGGTTATTCCTTATGAAGAATACCAGCGTTTGCTGGCAATGGCTGAAGATATAGAAGACCTTGCAGATGCCAAAAGTGCGCAACTTGAAATTGAAACGGGCGATGACGAAAGCATACCGTCTGAAATCGTAAAACGGCTTATGGCAGGCAACGAACATCCGTTAAAAATCTGGCGTGAATACCGGGCTTTAACGCAAGAGAACCTGGGTAACGCCGTGGGGGTCGGTAAATCGTACATCAGCCAAATCGAAGCGGGCCACAAAACCGCATCAGTCAACGTACTGAATGCGCTCGCCACGGCACTGCAAATAGAACCGGGAAGCTTGTTGTGAGTGGCTCGAATTGACGCAAAAGCGTCTTTCAATGTTTAGCGTCTTTCGGTGTCCTACGTCTTTTAGTGTTTTACGTCCCCTAATGTTCTGCGTCAGTCAATGTCCCACGTCTTTTACTGTCCCACGTCCCTCAATCCCCCACGTCCCTTCATTGCATGGGTGTAGTTAATAAACTACAATCCAAACAATGCTTGATATCAAACAAACGGAAACCTATCGGAAATGGGAGCGCAAACTGCGTGATCAACGTGCTAAAGCATTGATCGCAGCGCGAGTGTTTCGGGTGGCCAATGGCCTTACTGGGGATGTAAAGCCAGTTGGGCAGGGCGTCAGTGAATTGCGTATTCACCATGGGCCAGGCTACCGCGTTTATTTCAAGCAGCGGGGTAGTGAAATCGTCATACTATTGTGCGGTGGCGATAAAAGCACTCAGCAAAGTGACATAGCCACAGCGTTGCGACTAGCGGCAGAGTGGGAGGCAGTATGATAGACAAAATATACGACTACGACCCGGCAGCGGCGTTGGAGAGTGAGGAAGCTATCGCCATTTTTCTAGCCGACGCACTGGAAACCGGAGATTCGGCTTATATCGCAAAGGCCTTGGGAGTAGTGGCGCGAGCCAAAGGCATGACTCAATTGGCCCGTGAGACAGGGCTTTCAAGGGAGCAACTGTATCGATCATTCAGTGAGCAAGGTAATCCAACACTAAAAACAATGCTGGCAGTGATGCGTGCTCTAGGTGTTGACTTAACAGCACGCCCTCATGAGCCAGCGGCCTGAAATGACGTAGGACACGGACTGACGCAGGACATGAAATGACGCGAAACATGAAGAGACGCAAAAGCGTCTTACAGTGTTCAACATCTTTTACGGGTTTACGTCCTTTAATGCCCTGCGTCAGTTCGTGTTCTGCGTCTTTTATTGTGTCGCGTCCCATCTTGTCCTACGTCAGTCCATGTTCTACGTCTTTCAATGTCCCACGTCTTTTATCCTACAAACCCAATACAAACCAACAACAAAACGCGAAACGCGTCGCTTGACCCCCCAACCCTAACCCCCTACAATTCGCGTTCAACAACTGAACAACCCCCTTGGTGTGCCCTGTAACCGGCCGGGCGGTAGCGAATCTATACGATTTTCAGCACCTCGCAAAACCCCATTCCAGAGCAGTCTTTAAATCGCCCAGCGTGCTTTCAGCACCCCCATGAGCGGCGATTCAATGTCAGGAAGACCAAAGACTGACCAAAAGGACAACCCTTGAGCCACGAAAGCCTGGACGTATGGAAGACGTCAACCGAACTGTCCATAAACCTCTACAAATCGCTCAAAACCCTAAAAGACTTCGGCTTCAAAGACCAGATCACACGATCTGGCCTCTCAGTACCCAGCAACATCGCCGAAGGCATGGCCAGAAACAGCGATAAAGAGAAAGTTCATTTCCTGGCGATAGCCAACGGCTCCTGTGCCGAGCTACGAACCCAAATCTACATAGGCATAGAAATAGGCTACATAGACAGGGATTCAGGCCAAGCCTGGATGGCAAAAACCAAAAGAATCCAAATAATGCTAAAAAAGCTATCAGACAGATTACGCCAATAGAATGGTTGTCGTCTTTTAATCTTTAGCGTCTTTAAATGTCTTGCGTCCCTTAATGTGTCACGTCCTTTATTGTTTCGCGTCCTTCAATGTCCTACGTGTCTACCTATGCTTCCCGACGAACTAAGATACCAGTTGCTCCGAACCCTCGAACGCAACCCGGAAATGACCCAACGCCAAATTGCCAAAGAGCTCGACCTGAGCCTGGGTAAGGTAAACTATTGCCTGAAGGCATTGCTGGATAAGGGCTGGATCGTCGCCGGTAACTTCAAAAGCAGCGAGCGAAAGATGGCGTATGCTTACTATCTGACCCCTCAGGGAATCGAAGAAAAAGCCACAGTTACCGTTCGGTTTTTAAAGCGCAAACTGGAAGAGCACGAAGAGATACGGCGTACAATTGAAGAGTTACGTTCAGAAGTATCTGAGACAGGCCAGCTGGCGCGTCGTAGTGAAGGGTAGGGAGTAGCTTCCGACTTATCCGAAACCAATTCAAATAGCACTTTTAATAATCCAAGCATGAATACAGGAATTTGTTCGACGATGATTATCCCCGTTCTACTCGCTGGCGGTACAGGTAGCCGGTTATGGCCTACTTCACGTGAATTGTACCCCAAGCAATGCCTTGCTCTTTTGGACGAACAGTTTAGCTTGGCGCAAAACACGATACGCCGGTTAAAAAGTGCAGGCATAGAAACTGCCCCTATTATTGTATGTAACGAAGAACACCGCTTCCTTATTGCCCAGCAGATGGCAGATATGGGCACCAAAGCCGAGCTGATACTTGAACCGGAAGGCCGCAATACGGCTCCGGCGATAGCACTGGCGGCGTTTCAGGCGCTGGAGCGGGATGCGGAAGCGACGTTGGTGGTGTTGCCAGCCGACCATGTGATGAACGATACCGAAGCGTTTCGCACGTCGGTTCAGGAAGCCATTGTTCAGTCCAAGCACGAGTTTCTGGTGACGTTCGGCATAAAACCGCTGTATGCGGAAACCGGCTACGGCTATATAGAAGCCGCCGAGACCGACGCCACTAGTGCCGTCATCGCCTTCCGCGAAAAACCGGACGCCGACACCGCCGCCCGTTACCTGGCCGCCGGGAACTACTTCTGGAACAGCGGCATGTTTGTGTTCAAGGCCCGGGTCTACCTGGAAGAGCTCAAGCAACACCAACCCGCCATTTATGAAGCCACCCGGGCCGCCATGGCCAACAAGTATGCCGACCTCGACTTTATTCGGGTGGATGCCGAGGCGTTCGCCAAGAGCCCGTCGGACTCAATCGACTACGCCATTATGGAGCGCACCAACCGTGCCGTGGTGGTTCCCTACACGGGAGACTGGAGCGACATTGGTGCCTGGTCGGCGTTGTATGATCTGAGCGAGAAAGACGGGCAAGACAACGTGTTGCAGGGCGATGTGCTCACTGAGGACTCTGCCGGTAACCTGATTCGCGCCGAAAGCCGCCTTGTAGCGGCCATTGGGGTACAGAACATGGCGATCATCGAAACCGATGATGCCGTGGTGGTGGTGCCGCGCGAGCGGGCTCAGGATGTGAAGTTCATAGTAAACCAGTTAAAAGCCGCCGGGCGCACCGAGCACCATGTGCATGCCCGGGTGCACCGGCCCTGGGGGTCGTACAAGACGATTAACCTGGGCGAGCGGCACCAGGTGAAGCGCATTACCGTAAAACCTGGCGAGAAGCTTTCGGTGCAGATGCATCACCACCGGGCCGAGCATTGGGTGGTGGTCAGCGGTACGGCCAATGTGACCATTGGTGAGAAAACCAGCATGTTGAGTGAAAACGAATCAGTTTATATACCCATTGGCACGGTTCACGCACTGGAAAACCCGGGCAGGATCGCATTGGAACTGATTGAGGTGCAGACCGGCAGTTATTTGGGCGAGGATGACATTGTGCGGTTTACGGACCGGTATGGAAGAAAGTAACACATCAATAAAGCTTTGCTGACTGGGAGCACGATGCCTAAAATCAAAGTTCAGAATTAGTTTAACAAATTTGATTTAGAGATATTGATATGGAAATGAGAATTAAGAAAAAAGCTCTTGTTACCGGTGTTACGGGTCAGGATGGTTCATATTTGGCCGAGTTTCTACTAGAAAAGGGCTATGAAGTGCACGGCATTAAGCGACGTGGCTCTCTATTTAATACACAGCGGGTAGATCATATTTACGAAGACCCGCACGTCGAAAACCAACACTTTGTCCTGCATTATGGAGACTTAACGGATACGTCTAATTTGGTTCGGTTGATTCAGGAAATCCAACCTGACGAAATTTATAACCTTGGGGCACAGTCCCATGTTGCCGTCTCTTTTGAAGCACCAGAGTACACAGCCGATGTTGATGCTATGGGCACACTACGAGTTCTGGAGGCTATCCGCATTTGTGGGTTAGAAAGGAAGACCCGCTTTTACCAAGCGTCTACTTCAGAACTTTATGGCCTGGTTCAAGAAATCCCGCAAAAGGAAACCACTCCTTTTTACCCACGCTCGCCTTATGCAGTCGCCAAGCTGTATGCCTACTGGATCACCGTGAACTATCGCGAAGCCTATGGGATGTATGCGTGCAATGGCATTTTATTCAATCACGAATCCCCTCGCCGGGGCGAAACCTTCGTTACCCGTAAAATCACCCGTGGACTGGCAAACATCTCCCAGGGCCTGGAAGACTGCCTCTACATGGGCAATATGGACGCGTTGCGCGACTGGGGCCATGCGAAAGATTACGTGCGCATGCAGTGGATGATGCTTCAGCAAGAGCAACCAGAAGATTACGTCATCGCAACCGGCAAACAATACACCGTCCGTCAGTTCATTCAATGGTCCGCTCAGGAGCTAGGTATCACGCTCAGATTTGAAGGGCAGGGCGTGGATGAAATCGCCATTGTCGATTCGATTGAAGGTGATAAAGCACCTTCCGTCAGTGTGGGTGAAGTGGTCGTAAAAGTCGACCCACGGTACTTCCGCCCGGCTGAGGTTGAAACTTTGTTGGGTGACCCTGCCAAAGCTAAAAACCAACTGGGTTGGGTTCCGGAAATCACCACTCAGGAAATGTGTGCTGAAATGGTCGCAGAAGACCTTAAAGTCGCTCAACGCCACGCCTTTCTTAAAGCGCATGGCCACGAAGTCAGCATCTCGGTGGAGAACTGATGATGGCAGCTATCAAGGTTTTTGTAGCCGGTCACCGGGGAATGGTCGGTTCGGCCATTGTTCGCCAGTTGGAGCAACAACCCACGGTTACGGTGCTTACGGCAACGCGAGATGAGCTGAACCTGCTCGATCTCGACGCGGTTGAAGCCTGGTTTGTGGCGAACGCGGTAGATCAGGTGTATCTGGCAGCGGCCAAAGTAGGCGGTATTCATGCAAACAACGAATACCCGGCTGAGTTCATTTACGAGAACCTTATGATCGAAGCAAACATCATTAATGCCGCTCACAAGGCAGGGGTTAACAAGCTTTTGTTCTTAGGGTCCTCCTGTATCTACCCGAAAATGGCCGAGCAGCCGATGAAAGAGACGGCTCTGTTAACGGGTACGCTGGAACCGACCAACGAGCCCTACGCCATTGCCAAAATTGCCGGCATCAAGCTTTGTGAAAGCTATAACCGCCAATATGGGCGGGATTACCGTAGCGTTATGCCCACCAACCTCTATGGCCCGAATGATAACTTTCATCCGGAAAACAGTCATGTGGTTCCGGCATTGTTGCGCCGTTTCCACGAAGCCAAGTTGGCTGATGCGCCCGAGGTAACCGCCTGGGGGTCTGGCAAGCCTATGCGTGAGTTTCTGCATGTCGATGATATGGCTGCTGCTAGTGTCTTTGTCATGAACCTTAATGGCGACACCTATCAGCAACACACACAGCCAATGTTGTCTCACATTAACGTGGGAACCGGGGTGGATTGCACTATCAGGGAATTGACTGAAACAGTTGCCCTGGTAGTGGGTTACAAGGGTGAAATTATTTGGGATACCACTAAACCCGATGGTACGCCCCGCAAGTTGATGGATGTATCACGCCTGAAATTACTGGGGTGGGCGTATGCCATTGAGTTGGAAGCCGGGCTAACTCAAACCTATGAGTGGTTTCTGCAGAATCAGCAGAGCTTTAGGAGCTGACAAACGGTTTTTCCCGATTCATTACTTGCATTGACCCATTGCCAAATATGAGTTACATGAAACTAGTACAAGACTGGAGAGTATGCATTTAATGCCTAGAATATGAACTTTTTCGCAGAAACGTCTGCCGGAAACAAGTTCCGCTTTTTTTAGTCTGCGGGTGGCCTGGAGGAAATTGAGTTGTGTATTTAAGGTGTACCACTGTGTAAGCGCAACGAACTACTGAGCTGTGGGTATTTCTCGTCCGGAGATATACACGGCTTTATAAATCAGGCTCTTCGTAAATTCTTGTGGAATTCCAGTATAATCGAGGCCTGACCGCACCAGATTCTTAAGGAGCCATGTCTGTGGAAATCGAAGATCATTACGCGTTACTCCTCGGCATAAAATCCCCCTGGGAAATCAGCTCAGTAGACCTGAACATGCTTGGCAATCGCGTTGATATTGAAATCGAGTACGCCGATGGTTCGGGTATATGTCCTGAATGTGAAACGGTATGCCCAAAGCACGATGATCGCGAACGCAGAACTTGGCGTCACCTTGATACCATGCAGTTTTCAACCTATTTGCACGCCCAGCTTCCAAGGGTCAAGTGTAAAAAGCACGGTGTTAAAACCGTCT
>NZ_AUIH01000083.1 GCF_000423605.1 Saccharospirillum impatiens DSM 12546 | reverse complement strand
CTGGGCCCTAAAGGAACACTTCCGTCCCTTCTGGGACTACCGTTCCAAAGGCTGGGCGAAACGCTACTTTGAACGGTGGTACAGTTGGGCAATTCGCTGCCGACTGGAGCCGGTGAAGAAAGTGGCCAGAATGCTCAAGACACATATGGACGGGTTGCTGAACTACTTTGATCACCGGATCAGCAATGCTGCGGCTGAAGGTTTAAACTCTAAGATACAAACGGTGAAGTCCAATGCCCGAGGTTATCGTTCCTTCGAAGGGTTCAGAACGAGCATACTGTTTTACTGCGGGAAGCTGGAAATGCAGCCGTAGGGCTCCACAGATTTCTACGAAGAACCATAAATCATAAGGCATATCTTACCAGCTATAAACCACGACTAAGTGCAAGCATATAAAATGTAGGTAGCAATCAGGAGGCGGAACTGCTATTCGCTAACTTGTTCGATGATGGTATTGGTAACTTTGTAATTCAGGATCGCGGAGATGCCTCCGCCGTAAGTCTTTTAATAGGGGGCACAATCTACCAAGTGATGATGCCCTGGTGTGAAAGAACAGAATATCACCTACTGTTGAATTGATACGGAGCTGGTGCTTCTCGACCAGTTTGGCCTCGAAGCTACTAGCGTAGTTGAGGGTTGACCCTACCTCAATCCCGGCCAGCGCGATCCTGAGATGCACCAAACCAAGAAGGCTAACGAATGGCACTTCGGTATGAAAATGCACATTGGAGCTGATGACACACTGGGGCTGATTCACAGTATCGATACCACTGCTGCCAACATTCATGACATTGTGCCTGTCGGTAAATTGTTACACCGAGCAGAACGAAGAGTCTTCGGTCACGCCGGATACATGGGCATTCGAAAGCGGGAAGAGCATAAGTATCGGAAGAAGGTCTCCTGGTACATTACCAAAAGACCCGGCACTCGGCAGAAGCTGGAGGGTGATGAACTGGAAACCAAAAAAAATGAAAGCCAGTGTTCGTGCCAAAGTTGAGCGCCCTTTCCGATACATTAAACAGGTGTTCGGTTACAGAAAAGTCCGATACTGCGGATTGGTCAAAGACAATAGCCGGCTGCACTTGCTGGCAGCGTTCAGCAACCAGCTGATGAGTGAAAAATACTTGCTGGCGTAGGGCCAGTGCACCTGTTTTCCGCCAAAATGGCGGGAAATGAGCGAAAAACACGATCAACAAGGGCAGCCAATGACTGAAACGCCGCTTTTTATCGGTTTTCTCTAAGCCTGACGAAAATCATCAGTTATTCAGACCTTCTCTAGAATAAAAAGCATTAAAGTAGTTGAAAATAATTAAGTGACTTCCATGATTTTTCTGTAATCAGATTGCCAATTTTATACAAAATTATAAATGCCTGTTACACTATTTAAGGTTTTGATTTTTACTAAATGTGCGTATTAGGTCAATTGAAGGAGTTTTAGGGCTACGTATATGATTTTAACAGTTTTTTCACATGAGGTTTGTGATTTGGGAGAAGGGCCACTTTGGTCTCCCAAACGCAAGTCATTATTCTGGGTAGATATTAATCGGCATTTGGTTTTTGAAAAGGCAATTTCTAGCAATTCTAAGCATTATGACTCTCGCTGGGAAATACCTGCAATCCCCTCAGCGCTGGCATTGGTTTCAAGTGAAGCTGATAGTTTGTGGGTCATTACTGACAAAGGTTTGCTGAAATTACACCTGACTAGTGGTGAACCAGAGTTGGCTCTGACTTTCCAACTTCGTGAAGGGCTAAGAACCAACGATGCTGGAGTTGGTCCAGATGGTAATTTATGGATAGGTACAATGGAGTGTCACCCACAAGGCAAAGAAGGGAGCATTCTTACTGTTTCACCCAACGGCAGAATTACTCAACTAGCAGGTTGCATTGGAATTCCAAATACCTTTTGTTGGAGTAAGAGTGGGAAGATGTTTTATATTTCTGATTCAATGGAACGTACACTATTTTACCTTCCATTTCCCGAAGGGATGAATAGCTTTGAGAAAGTAGTTCGACTACAAAGCGACAATATACAGTCGACTTTCGATGGTGGCGCTATAGATGAAAATGACCACCTTTGGATAGCTTGTTGGGGAGGTGGATATATTGCCAGAATAGACGAAACTGGCCAAACCCAGGCTAAATATTCAGTGCCCGCTCAACAACCTACAAGTTGCTGCTTTGGGGGTGAAAATAGTAATTTGCTTTTTATTACGTCAGCTGTTGAAGGACTTTCAGATTCCCAAAAGCAGAAAATGCCTGACGCAGGTAAGGTTTTTATCATCGAGACTGAAAGCCAGAGTCTGTTCATACCATCATTTCAATTGACTTAGGTCATAAACAGTTTGAAGAGTTTATTCATGAAAGCCAGCGTTGTTATCCGTACATACAATGAAGAAAAATATCTGGATAGGTTGCTAACGGGTATTAATAACCAGAAAAGTGAACGTTTCGAAATTGAAACGGTAGTCGTCGATTCGGGTTCAACTGATAAAACCTTAGAAATAGCAAAAAAGCATAACTGCAAAATCACGTATATCAATAAGGAAAAGTTTACATTTGGTCGATCTTTAAATGTAGGTTGTGAATTCGCCAATGGAGATTTTCTGGTATTTGTTTCCGGGCATTGTTTTCCAGTATATGACAATTGGATACACGAACTTGTAGCTCCTTTGGCTGACAGAGTTTGTGATTATAGTTACGGTAGGCAATTAGGGGCCGAAACCACTAAGTTTTCCGAGTATCAACACTTTGCCAAACATTTTCCAGAATATTCGGTGCTGCCTCAGGAGGGTTACTTCTGCAACAATGCTAATGCAGCCATAACGCGTGCAGCATGGGAACGTTACAAGTTTGACGAAGACCTCACCGGGTTAGAAGATATGCACTTAGCACAGAAATTGATTTCTGATTGTGGCCAGATTGGCTACGTTGCCTCGGCGCCGGTTTATCATATACATGATGAGAGCTGGCGCCAGGTCCGAACTCGTTATGAGAGAGAAGCGTATGCACTTCAGAAAATAATGCCCCAGATGCACTTTACGGTAGGAGACTTCTTCCGATATTTTACAGCATCATTGCTCACAGATGCCTCAGCAGCAATCTCAGATCGTGTTCTGCTAAAAAAGATCGGTGAGATTTTTATGTTTCGACTGATGTTTTATTGGGGGACTTACCGGGGGCACCATGAAGTCCGGCAACTTTCAGCCAAGATGAAACTAAAATATTTCTATCCAACCCATCATGAGAGGAACACACATGAGCGAACAAAAGATAGTCGCACTACTTCCAATGAAAGCGAACAGTGAGCGCGTGAAAGGTAAGAACTTTCGTGATTTTTGTGGAAAACCGCTATTCCAATGGATTCTAGATAGCCTACTTGCTGTGGATGAAATTGATCAAATCGTGATTAATACTGATGCTAGAGCCATACTGGCAGAAAACGGATTGACCGAGACAGACCGGATAGTGATCCGTGATCGAAAGCCGGAAATATGCGGCAATCATGTATCCATGAATCTTGTACTCCAAGATGATGTAGAGAATATAGACGCTGATATCTATTTAATGACTCATACAACCAATCCGCTTCTAAGTAGTAAAACCATTAAGCTAGCCCTTGATGAATATAATCAAGTATTGTCAGAAGCAAAAGGTGATTCGCTATTCAGTGTCAATAAAATACAAACAAGGTTTTACAGAAAGGATTGTAGTCCTGTTAATCATGATCCTCAGAACTTAATACCGACACAAAACCTAGAGCCCTGGTTCGAGGAAAACTCGAATTTGTATTTATTCACTAAGGATAGTTTTAGCAAAACGAACGCACGCATTGGTGCAAATCCCAAAATGATGGTTACGCCTGCATTTGAATCTACCGACATTGATACACCTGATGACTGGGATATGGCGGTGATTGCAGCCAAGTACTTTATGGAGAAGAAATAATGAAAAAGGTTCTTGTAACATGCCCACCGATGTTAGGGTTGATCCATGAATTTATGGCGCCTGCCAGCAAGCTGGGGTTGGAGCTTGTTCCAGCGAAAACTACCCAAGTTCTATCTGAAGAAGAGCTAATTGACCTTCTCCCAGCCTATGACGGATGGATAATCGGCGATGACCCTGCTACACAGCAGGTGTTTAAAGCTGGCAAAAAGGGCAATTTATCAGCCGCCGTAAAGTGGGGCATTGGGGTAGACAATGTCGACTTCCAGGCATGTAAAGAGTTGGGAATACCCATTATTAACACGCCCAATATGTTTGGTGGGGAAGTCGCAGATGTTGCGATTGGCTATATAACCGGCTTAGCCAGAAGGCTATTTGAGATCGATCGAGGTGTCCGAATTGAGAATGCTTGGTTTAAGCCAGCTGGAATGAGCCTTACCGGCAAGAAAGTGGGCATTATAGGGTTCGGTGACATTGGTAAAAGCTTGGCCAAGAGGCTGGGTGGTTTTGATATTCAGGTAACTGCCTATGACCCGGGTGTTGAAGGAGATGGTGGCATGCCTTTCGTGAGCTGCGCAGAATGGCCGAAACATATCGAAGAACAAGATTTCCTTGTTTTTACCTGTTCATTGAACAAGCACAACTTCCATATGCTGGATAGAGCTGAGCTCGATAAGTGCAAAGATGGGGTATTCATTATTAATGTTGCTCGTGGTCCCCTTATTCATGAACCAGCGTTGGTTAAAGCGCTGAGGGCTGGCAAAGTATCAGCTGCTGCGCTGGATGTATTTGAAGAAGAGCCCTTACCAAGCCAGTCTGAATTAAGAAAGTTCCCGCGTTGTATTTTTGGAAGCCACAATGGCTCGAATACCGTTGAAGGCGTAAGAAGAGCAAGCTTTCAGGCATTGAAAGAAATGAAGAGGTTTCTAGATGAGTAACTCAGACTCTTGCGTGATAGTAACAGGTGCTTGTGGCGGCATTGGCAAAGCCATGACTCGTGAGTTTAAAGCAGAAGGCTACACCGTTATTGCTACAGACCAAAAAGCAGAGCCAGTAGAAGGAGTTCATTTTGACTACTACATCTCCGCAGATCTTGAAAAAACTGTAAATGATGACGGATACGCGCACAGCATCTTTAGTCAAATAAGAAGTCACTGTGAAGGTAAGCCGGTTCATGCTTTAATCAATAATGCAGCTACACAGGTTTTAGGTGGTTTAGAGGACTTATCAGTCCTACAATGGCATCAAACAATGGATGTAAATTTGATCGCACCAATAGTATGGACTAAAGCATTTATAGAAGACCTGGAAAGAGACCAGGGATCAGTGATAAACGTTAGTAGTATTCATGCAAGGCTAACAAAAAAAAACTTTTTGGCATATGCAACAAGTAAAGCAGCATTAAGCGGAATGACAAGAGCGCTAGCCATTGATGTTGGTGAGCGAATTAGGGTCAACGCTATAGAACCTGCTGCTATTGAAACAGAAATGTTACTTGCAGGTTTTAAAGATAACCCAGATGGTTACGAAAACCTGAAGAGCTATCATCCTATAGCAAGAATTGGTCGGTCTGAAGAAGTGGCTAGGTTAGCTGTTTTTCTCGCATCTAAAAGTGTTGGCTTCACTCATGGTAGTTGTATCCAGGTTGACGGGGCAATTAGTGCGCGATTATACGATCCAGTTTAGATCTGTTTGAATACCTCCGTCTATACTATTTCGCGAGAAATTAGTCAGAGTTTGTTGTTTTACTAGACCTATTAAAGTGCGTAATAAATGTATTTAAATGAACTGACGAGTAAACTGTAAAATTTACTAAATGGGATTTTAGTGGTAGTTGGAGCCCATTCGCTTCAAAATATGAATCGATTGAGCTTTAGCTTCTTTTGATTGTATTTTTACTGAACCGTGAATTTTTAAGCACTCCTATAAAAGATATATAACAAATTAAATCATTTGCTAGGTAGGTGGTGCTGTTGCTTCCCCGTGGTAATACCCGCTTAAGATAAGTGAACAAAATAAATGGAATTTCACATGTCTTATGATGGAAAGGATATTTGCATGAAATAGGCCGAGCTTTACTGACATCCAGATCTTGACGATCTATACGTTGCCAGAGAATGCCGCGGCAGTATCTGCGCTCTGCAAACAGAAAAGTATTACTAAGTTTTCTTTACTAAACTCAAGAACCCACTACAGAACCCATACATCAAATGCTATAATCGGACCGTTTGCTTTGTCTAGTTGGTTTTTACCTGATTGATTCCTCTTAGGAAGTTCAGGATTATGCGACTAAGTTACTCTGAACATACATTTTCGAATGGGTGTATGGGCGAATGATCGTATAACCAATGAAAAAGCTGACTACTGGAGTCTAATATCTACTTTTACTTACTCTATAAATTGGGGTAGATAACCCACTGTTCTTTAAGGTTGGTTTGCTAAATAATGTCTTTACTAAAAAATGTGCTAATCTATGGATTATCTCTTGCAATGTGGAGGGGAATACCGTTCCTTTTGATTCCAGTATACACCCGATTAATGACAATAGAAGACTTTGGCAAGTTCGGATTATTTTTAAGTTTTATAGCATTTACTAATATATATATTGGCATGCGGCCTGAAGTCTATTTTTTTAAAGAAGTAGCATCGGACAATAAAAAGCACCCTACAATACTTGCAAATTGTTATGGATTATTATTTGTAACGACAGTGCCTGTATTTATTGTGTTGTTATTTTTTAATCATATAGTTGATGTTTTTAGAATATCACCATTAGTTAGCTCTTCTCTCATTACATTTTTTAGTTTTTTTGCAGGTTGGAAGTTGATAGTTGAATCCTCATTACAGGAAGAGAGGAAGCCCTATCTATTTTTAATTCTACAAATGATTTGCGCAAGTCTGATTTTGTTTTTTTCTATCGGACTTATTATGATCGATTCAAGTTGGCATTATCGAGCTTTTGGTGAAATACTTGGTATTGCTATTGCGCTATTAATATTCAGTTTTTTCTATTCGAGGGCTAGACTAAAGCCAGCTTACTATGATCTTTGGGATATCTTTAGCTATTTATGGCCTTTGACTTTTCATGTTGTATCACTCGCGCTCGTAAATGTAGCTGATCGATTTGTTATAGCTCTATTTTCTGACACCAATGCATTGGGGCGATATTCTGCAGCCTATATGCTTGGAGTAAGTGTTAATTTAATTTTTGAAGCGATATTGAAAGCATGGAATCCATATTTTTATACATTGATAGCAAAAAATGAAATTGTCCGGGTGGTGAAAACCACTTTTTATGTACTAGGCTTAGTATCTGTTTTATGCTTGGGTTTTATCTTTTTATTGGTATACGCATCGAGTGTGATTTTACCTGAAAGTTATGGTGATTTAAGATCAATAATTATGCTGGTTTCATTGAGTTATCTATTTGAAGGAAGTAGAAAGTTTTTTGCAGGCTATCTTCATGCTAGATCAAAATCCAAATTGCTGGGTATCATTGGAATAGGTACAGCTGTATTGAATCTATCTCTGAATTTTATTCTGATTCCTGTTTACGGAATATTTGGTGCAGCTGTTGCGACTCTAATTTCTTTTCTTTCTATGGCTCTTATTACAATGATATTTTCACTTATAGCGATAAACGAATTAAAAATTGAGAGGTATTGTGGACCCCACTGTCAAGACCACTAATGCATTAAATTAAGGTAAAATGCCCTATGGGTTAAATTGTATTCTTACGCGGCTTGCAGCCATTGCACAGCAGTGCCATGTACTTCTGCCGGTGTCCTGTTGTTGAGCGATTGATGCGGCCGCTCATGGTTGTAAAACCGGAAGTAGGCACTCAAGCCGTCCCGTGCTTCCTGCATCGTCTGATATTGCTTTAGATACACTTCCTCGTACTTGACGGAACGCCAGAGCCGCTCGACAAATATATTGTCCAGT
>NZ_AUIH01000082.1 GCF_000423605.1 Saccharospirillum impatiens DSM 12546 | reverse complement strand
TCTAAGCCACTCGACCTCGACCTGCAGCTTGCCAATTTGTTGATATAGATGGTCTTCCCGAGCTTCCAGCTTTTTCGGGTCGGGTTGGCTACTGCCGCGTTCGAAGGCTTCCACCAGTCGCTCCTGGGCGATTTTCTTCCAGGTGTTGATCTGAGAGGCATGTACGCCGCACTGCGAAGATAATTGAGCGACTGTCTTGTCGCCTCGGATAGCCTCCATTGCGACCTTGGCCTTGAACTCACTACTGAACCGTTTTCTCGCCACGTTACTACTCCTGCTTGGTCGTGGCATTCTACCTATGCCCGTGGTCTAAATCATGGGGTCCACTATAAACCTCAAGTATAGCCGGAGCACTCTATACATGACTGGAATTGAGTGTGTTGCCAAAACCGATCCTGTTAAAGCAGGCAGCCTCGCAAGTTCAATGCTAGAGCTCTCGACCAGCGAGTCTAATTGGCGAGCCAATCCCTACCAGCTCTTCGATCGGTGGTAGACCACCTTCTGGAAACCGGGCTATCAACTCCTCAAGGCTGAGTCTTCTATTGGAGTTTCGAGCGGAGCGGTACGCTGCTATCAGACTGAGAGTGGTAAGCCGCTGGATGACCGGTAAATTAAAGCGCTCTTTCAGCCATGCGTAGCCGACCCAGGAAGTATCCATACGTTTCACCTTTTGGCCTTAAAACCCGTTATTTTATTTATAGTATGGTAATAGCGATTTTATTAACCATCGAAATCGCTAAAACAATCAATTGGGTTCGATGGTGAATTGAAATCTAAGGTCTTAGGTGGAGCCGTGAAAATTGGCTAGCTGGTATTAAGAACCCTAAAAGGATAATACCCGCAATGAATCCGGTCTCATAAAAAGTCCCTTAAAGCCTTAATCATCCCAAAAATCTCGGGGTAGCCGATATAACAGCTCGTTTACTTCAGCGTCGATCATCTTGTCTACATCAATCTGGCTCAACCCCTGCCCTTCGAGTGCCATATGGGTATTTACACTCTTCACTTCCTTGCTGGATTTCCGCAACGCTTGCTGTTCGAGAGTCTTCGCGAGGTTCTGTTGCTTGGGTACAAGGAAATAGACAAGCTCACAGTTCAGCCCTTCGGCAGCCCTTTCCAGACTGCGCAAAGTAATAGCTTTGTCGACTTCACTGTTTTCGAGCTTTGAAATCTGCGGTTGTGACACACCGATTCGCTCGCCAAGTGTCCTGGTGCTCATGCCCAAAGCCGTTCTGATAGTATTGATCCAACCGCGTCTAAAACGCGGAACTCGCGCGCCTGGTGGAAGGTCCTTCAGACTTTCATCCAGCTGTTCAATGATTAACCGCTTTTCCCATATCATAACTTATATCGATTAACTAATTACATTCCTACTACTTATATAGCATTAAATTTAACAATACTAGTCTATATATAGACTAGTATTGTTAAGCTATTGACTTCAACGCTTGGAAAAGTAGCTATAAGACCCTATTCACTTCAGCTCTAAAAGCGGTGTCGAGGCGGAACTGCTCAGCTAACAGGCACCCTCGGGCGCATAATTCACCAGGGTGCCGTCACAGGAAGGATGGCCGCGGGCAAGACAGACCTACTCAATGATGACTTAAACCGCGTTGCCCGGCACCATATTGGGAAATACTGCCTGGGCAGCATGCAGAGGCAGGTTCAGCCGCAGCGGTGCCCGGTGAGAATCCGACACCAGCAGAAAGTGATCGGTCAGGTTCTGAACCACTCGGCGCGCGCTTCGCTCGGGCATCTGGAGCAAGGCTGGCACCTCACCCCGCTCGACCGAACCATAGAGAATAATCTGCTCAATGATCTTGCCCCCCCGGGCGATATCCGGCTGGCTGCGAATCCACTCCAGCAAGCCCCGAGTAAAATTGTCCGACTTCAGGGTCTCGGTCATGAACCTCACCTGGTCGAGTGCCGAGTTCAGAAAATACCGCGTGAAGTCGACCAGGCTGGATTCACTGAGTTGGCCACGGCCGTCACGGTCCCCACGCCGAGGTTGATCGCAGCACTCAAGAAGGTACTTATACCGATCCTTCTCCCGGGCAAACCCCCGTGATACCGACCACAGCTCAACACCACTGATCGCTTTTTTCAGCATGGCATGGGTTACCAGTCGGGCCACTCGGCCGTTCCCATCAAGCATCGGGTGAATCCACAGCAACCGGTGATGGGCCGCTGCAGCGGCCACCGGCAGTAAGCGGGGTGGCAGCTGGGCATAGGCACCCTCCCACCGATCCATACAGCGCTGAATATCCTCGGGCGCCACGGGAACGTGCCGGCCGACGATGACATTGGTCTCTCGGAACTGGCCGGGGATGATCGGCAGCGGCTCCTGGGTCGTGGGGTGTATGACCCGATGCATGTGCGCCGGTAACTCGCCGTAAAATCGCCGGTGGATTTCGCGAATCCCGGCCGTACTGAACCCAACCTCGGCCAACCCATCTTCTTCATCGAGCCACCGCTGCACTTCTATGTGAGCCATGGCTTCTTTTTGGAGGTCCCGTTGCGCTTGGTCCTCCTGAAACCTATTGGCCAGCGCCCGGTCGATATCGATCGGTAACGTGTCATGGCCTTCAATGAGGTTGGAATAGTAGCAGTTCATCGCCCGAACGAGCCTGGCCACCGCCCCTTTGACCTCACTGAACTGGCTCGACGCGATACGGGGGGATTCCTGACCCAACTGCCAGGCCAGATCCGCCAATGACTCTTTCTCGGGATTGTCCTCACGAATCAACATCGGTTCCATCCGGCTCTCTGCAGGGGGTGGCATTCGGCCTCCAGGCTGTAATGGTTGTGTGTGTTTGGCCGTCTGGCCGGATAATTGACCGCATAGTGGCCGGTTCTTTGGCCAATTCACTGGCCGGTTAATGTCATACTATACCTGTAGCCACAGATTAACAATTGACCACGTAATGGCGTTATATTGGGTTTACCGAGGATAAAGTGAAGATTTCAATTGGAAAAGATGGTACTTAACTGGCCGGTTTAACATATGCATGTGGCCAGTTTAACCGAGACCTGGTGGCCGGATTCCTGGCCAGATTGTTTATGTTGAGTTGAACTAAATAGTTGGGCTTGTTCACCGGCGACGGCCAGCGCCTCACACTGACCAGGTTCGGCGCTGATTGGCGCTCCCGGCGACACTGGTCCGGGAATAGGCTTGTCACTTGAGCATCGAGTCGGGGATCGTCGTATTCAGATAGCACCTAAGCATGCGCCACCGGTCACCCGGGTACTTCTCGATGCGAGTGCCCTCCATCACCTCCTCTATCAAGTCCTGGCTCTTGAAAAATGCCATTTGCTCTTTGTTGGTGCCGGATTGGTAACTGAACAGCTCTTTACCGCACATCCCCGGAGCCTCATCTATCTGAACCAACAACCGCACCTGGGCATAAGAGCTGATTCCGTTGACCTTGAGCAAATTGAGCCACCGGAGTAAATGCCCCCGATCCTCCATGTCCGGACACTCCCGGTCCATCAGGCGATGCACTTGATACCGGCCTTTGGCAGCCAGGCCATACGCCCTCGGCGTCCGGTCATCCGTACTCAATAGTGTCACCCGGCGCTGGGCATCGCTCAGCTGCCTCTTGGTCAGTCCGGCTGTCGCCATTCGAGCCAGTTGCTTTCGACGATACCCTGACCCAACCCTATAAATCTGTTTGACCGTCAAGGCGCGGTCGGCTTCGTACAGACTGAACAGCACCTGCAGGACACCCAAAGCTCCCAGTCCCTGCTTGTCCAGGTAATCGATCAGCAGTTTTAAACCCGATGTAGGTGTTGCGGGCACTCTACCTCCAGTACCGATTGGGTGTTTGTCAGGTTTCTGAACGAATGCGCTCAAAACGTATCGATACAATCAACCGGTAACATACCCACATACGTGATTGAATTCCAGATTGGCCGTGGCCAACGCCCTGCTCTCATCTCCGGTCAACGCCATTCATTGATGCTGGGTGTCGTCGCAAAGCCAGGCAATGCCAAAGCGCAGCGGCCAGCATAGGCTGGCCAAACCTCAACAATACAATATCGTCAGTCCAGATCTGCTGCCGGCATAGGCAAAGGATGATCCATTGGGTATGTTTACAGTGCGATTAACCTCCCTAACAGATTGCATTGGCATTGCTATACAGTAGGACTGAAAACATAAAGCCCCGCACAATGGCAGGGCTTTAAGTAAACTAGGCTCGCTTTATAACCGCTCATGGGCGAGTAACCCCGGAGGGTCGGAGGAGAACCCGGTGAAGTCAGACTAGAATCACCGTCCCGTTCATACGCTCAATCCGCCATATACTAGGGCTATGCTACCGCTGGGTAAACCTCTACATCGTCAGGAGAAAGTGGATCATCCTTGGACAAGGAATTCGAGAGGTCTAGCCAGACTGGAGGTAGATATTACCAAGCGCTGACTAGCTGCTATCTGACCACGATATTTACAGAGTCATGAATGGACGTGAACTCGCCGACCAAGCGTTGCGCATGTTTCCTTTGCTGAAAGTACTCTATACTTCCGGATACATGGAAAATGCTATCGTCCATCATGGACGCCTGGATCACGACGTTGAACTGCTAAGTAAACCGTACGATCGTCGGGAGCTTGCCGCCAAGGTCAGGAAAGTCTTGGAATCCAAACATTAAGATAGACTATTACTATGCCTCAAGACACCCTCATTAATAGACACAACATCCATTTTCTCGGCCCAGACGCTGCCAGCACATCGAGACCAACACTCCTTTTGGCCCATGGCTTCGGTTGCGATCAGCAAATCTGGGGGCCAGTGGCTCAGATTCTCGCCCAGGAGTACCCATTGGTCCTGTTTGATCACATGGGCTGCGGACAATCGGACATATCGGCCTATGACCCAAGCCGCTATACCCACTTGTCTGGCTATGCAGACGACCTGGTGGATATTGTGCAAGGCCTAAAACTTGAACGACCTATACTGGTGGGGCATTCGGTCAGTAGCGCCATTGCCTGGCTGGCTTCATTGAAAGCCAATGATCTGTTCCGGCAAATCATCGCCATAGGGCCCTCTCCTCGCTATATAAACGACTCACCGGGCTATGTTGGTGGGTTTGAAGAGCACGATGTCCAGGAAATGATTGATTTGATGGAGCGCAACCATTTCGAATGGGCAGGATACCTGGCGCCCATCGTCATGGCCGCCGGAAATCGACCAGCTTTAGCGGATGAGCTACGCCAGACCTTCCTCAACGCCGATCCGGTCATCTCCCGACGCTTCGCTCAAACAACGTTCAGAAGTGATATTCGCGATGAATTGCCTAAAGTTACGGTGCCTACTCTGATCCTGTATTGTGAGCAGGATGTGATCGTACCCTTGGAAGTCATTGATTATTTGAATCAAACGTTACCCAACTGTACCGTCAAGAAGCTCGACGCCACTGGTCACTACCCTCATATGAGCAACCCACCCGAAGTCGCTCGTGCGGTCCTTGAGGGTGTTGAGCATGCAATTTGATGTTAATCAATTACCCGGTGGGTACATCCAGCTGGATGAGACGAATACAGTGACATCGGTTAACCAGCCTATGTGCGATTGGCTCGGTCGGTCCATGGACAGCCTGATTGGTCGGGCTCCCGAAAGCTGGATGACTGTCGCATCACGCATGTACTACCTTGGACATGTGTTGCCGTCTCTGCGCTTGCACCGTCACGCCGAAGAGATCCTTCTGACGTTCTCGAGCAATACCGGAGAACCGTTACCGGTTATTTTGAATGCTGCCGCTCGTCCAAAGGCTGATGGAGGCTTCCTGTTACTGATACTACCCATGCAACGACGGAATCTGGTAGAGGAACAGTTGCAGAAAGCTCGCAAGACAGCTGAGCAAGCTACAATCGAAAAAGAGCAGGCACTCAATGAGGTTCAAACGCTGGCTCATGAACTGGAGCTGCGACAAGTTGAATTGACGACTCTGAACACACAGTTGGAACAAATGGCTACCCAAGACGTGCTCACTGGCTTGAATAATCGCCGTGTCTATGAGCGCGAAATCGAAATACAATTAGCTTCATACCAGCGAACTCATCGTACATTCACGTTAATACTTACCGACATTGACTGGTTTAAACACATCAATGATCAGTTTGGTCACGATGCAGGGGACCGCGTATTGAAAGACGTAAGTCACTGTCTTCAGCAGGGTATGAGAAACGTGGATATACTGGCCCGTATGGGTGGGGAGGAATTTTCGTTACTGCTTCCAAGCACCTCAGCGGAGCAAGCAATTTTGGTGGCAGAACGAAAGCGACAAGACATTGAGAACATGACTACTCCTTACGGCACTGTCACAATGAGTTTTGGTATTGCCGATGCCCACCCGGGGGATAAAAAGGGGGATATCTATGGCCGCGCCGACAAAGCAATGTATGCCGCGAAAAGCAAGGGAAGAAACCGGGTTTGCGTGGGGTAGAGGTTCATTCCCTCCACCATGACACAGCGGTTTGAATAGGTAACGCCAACAAGCCCAAGATAGATCAACACCCTGTTAGTAGTCCACCGTGACAATTAGACCTCTAAGGTTTTCGGCTATCCAGGCTATTACATACACTATTATCGTTTCAGCTAACCCAATTGGCCAGGCGAATCCCAGGAGCGTTTTTAAACTGCTTTGTGTTGTTGGTAACAACAACTACACCCCGGGACCTCGCATGACCAGCGATCATTTCATCGTAGGGGCCAATCGGTCTTCCGATTTTTCTCAGCTCCGCCCTTAACTGCCCCGTGTGCGCTGCCGCGTCACTGTCATAAGGCAGTACTTCCAATCGGGCGGCAAACCCCTCAACATCGCGCAAGTTTCGGTCGACCGCGGCGGAAGCCTCCGCCCCATAGATCAACTCCATCAGAGTGACTGCTGAAATGCACATTTGACCATCGTGTGCCTTAAAAGCCTCTCGCACTTCGATGGGCTTATTCTTGATAATGTAGATGGCGATGTTGGTGTCGAGCATGTACTTCAACATCAAAATGCCTCGCGCTCTTGATGCTCTGGCTGGTCCCTATTTTCCATAAAGTCATTAGAAACACCCTCTCCATCAAACCAGCTATCCCATGACTCACCGGCAGGGGTGATTATTCGAGCCCTACCTTGAACAACGATGTCTACCTGCCTCACTGTTTCCGGGTAGGCGACGGGCTTGGGAAGCCGCAAGGCCTGACTCTTGTTGCTTTTGAATAGACTCGCACGATTCAAGATTAACCCCCAACCAATGGTATATGCATAAAATATAATCTATGCTGGCATCAGATATGGGATATGTCAATGGTATATCCCATTTTACAGGCCGTAGATCAGCAATTGGCGCGCTTTTACTTCCTACAAAATAGCACCCTGGAATGAAATAAAAATATACCGATGATCTCTCCGTAAGCAGATGATCATAGTCGATGTTGCCACTGACGCGGAGGCACACAAAACATTACTTTTGGCCAGCTATAGCCAATTGAGATCAGAATTTTTGAATTAAGACCTTCCGAACCAGATACACACATAGACCGATTCGAACACTGCTCTAATTCGTAGCCCTTACTTCCTTTCAGTATTCAATAAAACCCGGCTTACACATAGCGCCTAGCATTATATCAATGAACAAGCGGACGCTGACTCAAACAATCAACAGCTCTCGAACACTGGTTTGATCGCAACATAAGTCGGCTGCCACAGCGCAACTCGCTGAACAGCACGGGGCTTTCTTTCGCCTCAAGAAATGCTTTGTAGCCATGGATGACCCCAACTGTAATGCTCGAGAACACCCCAAAAACCGGCTCTTCGTAGTTTCCTGTGGAAATCCAGTATAATCAGGACTTGATCATACCGAATTTACGGGGAGTCTTTCTGTGGAAATCGAAGAGCATTATGCACTGCTTCTGGGTATTCATTCGCCCTGGGAGACAAGCTCGGTAGACCTCAACATGGCCAATAGCCGAGTCGATATCGAGATTGAGTATGTCGACTCCACTGGCGCGTGTCCTGAGTGCGGAACATTATGTCCAAAACACGATGAACGTGAATCCCGGACCTGGCGCCATCTGGATACCATGCAGTTTGCTACTTACCTGCACGCTCGGTTGCCAAGGGTCAAGTGTAAGGGCCATGGTGTTAA
>NZ_AUIH01000081.1 GCF_000423605.1 Saccharospirillum impatiens DSM 12546 | reverse complement strand
TATCGTTCTTTCGAAGGCTTTAGAACGAGCATACTGTTTCACTGTGGGAAGCTGGATATGCTGCCATAGGGTTCCACAGAGTTTTACGAAGAGCCCAAAAACCAAATAGTCGGGGTCATTGTCGATGATTTTTGTGTGACCAGATGCTCTAAAAGTACCCTAAAATTCTAATCAGCCTAAGAACCAGTGATAGAGCGGATCTTGCCCATAAACCTTATGGTAGACACACGTAATTTAATGAATTACTATGCCTTTTTGGTTGTCCTGACATTGCCAAGGTTGGGGTCGCGAGTTCGAATCTCGTTTCCCGCTCCAAATTAAAGATGAAGCAGCCAAGGGTTGCTTTTTCTGTTTATGGGAACCGAGATTGCATCTCGTTGCGATCCATCACGTCCCTGTGATGACCCCTTCGGGCGCTGACGCGTCGTAAAACGCTCCTGACGTTTAATCCCGCTCCAAATTAAAGATGAAGCAGCCCAAGGGTTGCTTTTTCTGTTTATGGGAACCGAGATTGCATCTCGTTGCAATCCATCACATCCCTGTGATGACCCCTTCGGGCGCTGACGTATCGTTAAACGCTCCTGACGTTTAATCCCGCTCCGAATATAAACGAAAGCCGCCCAGGGCGATTTTTCTGTAGTGCTTTTAATAGCTGCTGCCAGGCACCCTGAAAAGCCCTTATGCTAACAAAGTCGGCCAATTGCTGATTGGGATACAATGAGCATTCCCATCCTTTTCCGTAATCTTTCGGCTGCCCACTTGCCGAATATTCATACAGAGCCTGTTGCCCGCGTTCTGGCTGAAAAGGCCGAGTTTGAAGGTTTTCTGGCGTTGACCCTGGGTGATTTCACTGCCCATTATCTCTAGCCAGTGCGACGATTTTAACGCGCTAACTGGTACTCCGCCGATTGTTGAGAAAATACCAGGTAGACCATCCGGTTCGTCCTCACCTACCGCACGAAATCCCATAACCGACACCTAAGATAGTTCCAGCTGCGCAATTACTCCAACCGTTCTACCTGCGGGTCTCAGCGTTTCACCATTTGCCAATGACAGCACCTAGAGTCATCCATAAGATTAAAAATATTGAAGATTTTAACTATTTTTGGAAATTGTGATGTTCGGACGCAAAGACAATGAAGCCGGTACTGTCGTTGCTGTGCTTGCAGCAGCGCTGAGGCGTGACATCGCCTTTGGCGAGTTGCCGCCAGACGCCAAACTGAAAATTGAACCACTGCGCGCCCGGTATGGCGGCAGTGCTCATTCAATGCGCGAGGCTTTGGTGCAGCTATCGGTGGAAGGTCTGGTTGAAGCGACGGCACAACGCGGGTTTCGCGTTGCGTCGGCCACTCAGGCTGATCTGGAAGACATCACTCGCTTGCGAGTAGAGATCGAATGTCTCGGTTTACGCTGGTCTATGGAAAAAGCGGATGTCGACTGGGAGGGCCGAGTGGTTGCTGCCCGGCATCGGCTGTCGCGAATCGAGCAGGACATCGCGTCAAACCCATTGGCGCTCGCCATGGAGTGGGAGGAGTTCAATCACCGCTTTCACACCGCATTGATCGATGCTTGCGGCTCACCCCGATTACTGGAAATGCACGAACGGCTCTATAACCAAAGTCGGCGCTTCCGACTGGCGGCACTGAACGAGGGCGTTGTTGACTTTGAAGCCAGCAAGGCCGATCACGACACGCTCATTGATGCCGTTCTGGATCACGATCCCGACACAGCCATCAACACCTTAAAAGCCCACATTATTGGCCGAAATGGAAGGTCGAAACATCATTAAAGGAGCAAGCACGTCAGGCTTCTGTCTGGCAGACCCGGTGGCGCTATTCGTTTAGTGATCGCCACAATCACAGGAGAAACTACATGCGTAGAACAACTACAAAAACACTAAGCTCATTGATCGTTGCCAGCTTGGCCGCCACCGCGCTTGTGACAGGCCCGGCCTTTGCCGAAACCAGTGCGGAAGCTGAAACCATACAGGTCGGTGCACTGCGACTTGGGTCCCATGCTCCAAACTACATCGCCTATGAACGCGGCTACTTTGCAGAACAGAACCTGGACGTGGAGTTTGTGTTCTTCGATGCGGCCCAGCCCATGGCTGTGGCCATTGCCTCGGGTGATGTTGATTTTGGTCTGACGGCCGTCTCGGGTGCACTGATTAACCTGGCTAATCGGGGCGCGGTGAAAGTGGTAGGTGGTGCATTGCAGGAGGAACCGGGTATCGATGGGCAAATGATTCTAGCCTCGAAACCCGCGTATGACCGGGGACTGACCAGCCCTGAAAAATTGGCGGGCTACAGCTACGGCATTACCCAAGCCGGTTCGTCGTTTCACTATATGGCGTCGAAAATAGCGCAGGAGTCCGGATTCGACACCTCGGCTATTACACTGCGGCCACTGCAAGGCGTCGGTAACATTATTGGTGCGCTGCGCACTGGCCAAATTGATGCCTGGTCGATAGTTCCCAATTTGGGCAAGCCGCTTTCCAACAGCGAGGAAATAGTGGGCATCGGCTGGGTTGCCGACTACATTCCAGACTATCAGGTTACAACGGTTTTCACCTCAGCGGAGATCGCGAGCGAACAGGGTGACCTGGTCAGACGCTTTCTGGCTGGTTTCTCCAAGGGTGTCGCAGACCACAACGCTGCTCTGGTTGATAAAACCACCGATGCCGGCGAAGTAGAGTCTGTTATCCGCATTATTGCCGAGTACATCGCGCCTGATCAGCCGTACGAGCGTTCGTCGGTGTCTATTCAGAACGGCGCCATGCGCATCAATGAAAACGCCAGAATGAACGTCACCAACCTTCGCGACCAGCTCGAGTGGTTCCAGCAGGAAGGTTTGGTATCCAGCGATATCGCCTTTGAGACTGTTTTCGACACTCAGTACGTCGACACTTACTAAGGTTCTATTCGTGTCACACGACCCCGCTCTGGCTGGGTCGTGCTGACGCTGCCGGTATGCACGATCAGCGTTCACGATAAGCCCTTGCGATACGCTTTACTACAGGAGCATCCGAATGGATTTGTCTCTCAATAACATTCACCATCAATACGGTGATGTGAATATCCTGTCGGACATCAATTTCGACATTAATAGCGGTGAAATTGTCTGCATAATCGGCCCGTCCGGGTGCGGCAAGTCGACATTATTGCGATTTCTGGGCGGTTTGGAACGACCCACTTCCGGCGAGGTTCTGCAAATTGGCTCGCCACCGGACAGCTGCCTTAACCCTCTGACCTATATTTTTCAGGACTTTGCCCTACTGCCCTGGCGAAGCGTGGAAGGGAATATTTCGCTGGCGCTTGAGGATCATCGGATTCCAGCCGATCAGGCCTCGGCCATCATCAATGATGTACTTGCACGAACAAAACTGACCGATTTTCGCAAAGCGCTGCCACGCCAGCTATCTGGCGGTATGAAGCAACGCGTTGCCATTGCACGTGCACTCTGTGTTAACCCCGCTGTTCTGTTGATGGATGAACCTTTGTCAGCACTGGACAGTCAGACTCGCGAACTGCTGATGGACGATCTGGTTGATCTGTGGACGCGAGAGCAATTTACGGCTTGCTACGTAACCCATAATCTCGCCGAAGCCGTTCGCCTTGGGCACAAGATCGTCGTGCTGTCACGACGCCCGGGGACCATTCGCGAGATTGTTGAAATCGATACGCCGCTGGCCGATCGAAAAAAAGACATCGTGGCGATGGAACAGAAGCAGGAATACCTGTGGAATCTGATGCGAGACGAAGCGCTGGCCGCTGATATGGAGTTAACCGATGACTGAATCCCTGTCTACTCGTGGAACCTCGGCACGATCAAGCTCAACTGCCGCTAAACCCGTCCCCTTTCGTGGTGGCGGATTTCGTACGTCGCCGATTCCCTGGATATCACCCGTGGTCTTTATCGGCCTCATCGCATTCTGGCACTGGGGTTCAACCAGTGGCTTTATACCCGCGTTAGTGCTGCCCTCCCCCGGGGAATCACTACAGGCGTTTATCAACCTGTTTGAATCCGGACTGCTTTGGTTGCATGTCAGTGCATCCTTGCAACGACTGCTGATTGGCTGGACCGCTGGAACAATACTGGGCATCAGTGTTGGCTTGTTCGTGGCCTTGTCGTCTATCGGGCGTGCCGCCATCGCTCCGTTGGTGGCGGCTATTATGCCCGTCCCCAAAATCGCCTTATTGCCCCTGTTCATCATCTGGTTTGGTATTGGCGAGGGCTCCAAAGTGGCCACGATCCTGTTCGGGGTATTCTTCCCGACGGTAATATCAACCTTTGGCGCTGTGGATAACGTCGACCGGACCCTGATTCGCATGGGTCAGTCCTTTGGGTTGAGCTGGTCTTCCATCGTTCGCAAGATTATTTTTCCGGGTGCACTGCCAGCAATCCTGTCTGGATTCAGAATTTCGGCGTCAATCGCCATTATTTTGCTGGTTGCCGCTGAGATGATTGGTGCACAGTACGGTATTGGCGCTTATGTGTTGCTGGCAGGCAGCCTGATGGCGACTGACCAGTTGATCGCGGGCGTTGCCATTCTGTCGGCACTCGGGCTGACCGTCTCCTACCTGATCGGCCGCGCAGAACGCTATTTTCTGGGGTGGCGCACATGAGTCATCTCGAAACTACTTACTATGACGTGGTCGTATGCGGCGGCGGTGCCGGTGGCGTGGGTGCTGCCATCGGTGCTGCCAAGGCCGGGGCTAAAGTGTGTCTGGTGGAGAAGTATGGATTCCTCGGGGGCGCGGCAACCACCTCTCAGGTATTGGCCTACTGTGGTTTGTACCAGCAGGGCAAAGACCCTATTCAGGCGGTAGCCGGTGTTGCTGAAGAACTGTTGACCGAACTTCGAGCTCTCGGGCTCAGTGCAGACCCGCATTGTTCTGAAACAACCGGAAACTGGATTGTGATGCTCGATACCGAGCTGCTGAAGCTGGCACTGGATCGGCTACTGCGCAAGTACCAGGTCGACATTCATCTCCATACCCGATGCGCCGCCGTCTCACGCACTGGCAAGGATATCGAAGCGGTAACCCTCGCGGGCATGGAAGGCCGCAGCCGGGTTGTTGCTGATGCTTTTGTCGATGCGTCTGGTGATGCCAATCTGGCTATGTTGACCGGTGTTGACTATCAAATCGGCAATCGCGAACACAAGCTACAAGCGCTGACCATGCCACTTCGCATCGGTGGCGTTAACCCTTCTGTCAAGATAGACCGGGCCAACCTGCAGAAGGCGATTGGCGACTACAATATAAACGGCCAGTTCCCCATTGCCCGAACCGACGGCGGCATCCTGATCCGGCTGCCTCTGTCCCGGGATCTGTGGTGGATGCTGGTCGACTTACCTCTGGATGATCTGACCTCACGCAGTTTTACCACGGCCGAAATGAATGGCCGGGAAATGGCACACGCCTACCTCGCCATGCTCAAACAACTGCCCGGTTGTGAACAGGCTTATCTGGTCAGCACCGGGCCTCAGGTTGGCGTGCGCGAAACCCGACACCCGGAAAGTCGTTACACCATTACCCGTGACGACATTCTGGAAGGCGCTGAGCGCGAGGACTCGGTCGCAAGGGCTGCCTGGCCCATCGAATTGCATGCTGAAGCCGGCAAACCGGTTTATCATTCCATTGGGGGGCGCGGTTTCGCACAGGTACCCTACGATTCGCTCCGCGCCAAGGGAGTCGACAACCTTTGGTATGCCGGCCGCGTGATAGGAGCTGATGACCAGGCTTATGGCTCCGTACGCGTTATGGGGACCGCTTTTGCGACGGGTCAGGCTGCCGGCGTCGCTGCTGCCGACTTTGCCGATCGTCATCATGTCAGTGATGTCTCTTCCGTTCAGCGACAATTGCTGGCTCAGGGTGCGATGTTATGACACCGGCCCCCGCTTCTTTCCAATTGAATGGCAATACCCGGATTGTCCCCATGCTGGGCGATCCCATCGGGCAGGTGAAAGCTCCATCCGGTCTAACTCCGGCTCTGCAGCACCGAGGCCTCAATGCTCTGGTTGTGCCCTGGCATGTCAGGGCGAGCGATCTGGAAAGCACCCTGGCTGCCTTGTTAACCGTACAGAACGTCCCGGGTGTTGTGCTGACCCTTCCCCACAAGCTGGACGCCTATCCACTCTGCGACCAGACCAGTGCCAGGGCCCATATCATTGGCGCGGTAAATGTCTTGCGCAAGAACAAGGCCGGTGGCTGGTATGGCGACCATACCGACGGCATTGGCTACTTGAACGGCCTGCGATCGCGTGGCTTTAACGTCACCGATTGCCGGGCGCTGGTGATCGGTGCGGGGGGGTCGGGCTCGGCCATTGCCTGGGAGCTACTGGAGCAGGGAGCGCAACAGGTAGCTATTTATGATGTCGATCCCGCCAGGGCCAAGGCACTTGTTGGCCGATTAAACAGCCTCTTTTCCGGAAAAGTTAAGCTGAGCGATAATCAACCTGAGGGCTATGACTTGCTGGCCAACGCCTCCCCGGCCGGTATGAAGCCAAACGATCCCTATCCGGTCAGACTGGAAGGTATTCTACCCCATCAGCTTTTAGCAGACGCCATCACAGAGCCCGCCGTTACACCCTTTCTTGAATACGGAACTCGCCTGGGTTGCCGTACTATGAACGGTGCTGATATGTTCAATGGACAGGTTGAAGCACTGGCGGACATCCTTTTTCCGGAAACCGCCGACTCGTACAATGACCACCATCAGGAATCATGACTCATGCTGATTACCGCAGAACAGATTGCTAACTTGCCACAGGAGCGCAAAACGCATTTCCTGAACCCTCAGGCCATTCGACATGATCGCTCTTTGGGTGATGCGGCAGGTTTAAAGAACCTGGGGGTGCATCTGATCAGCATCGAGCCTGGCTGCTATTCAACCGAACCTCACACTCACCATTATGAAGAGGAGTGTTTGTTAATCCAACAAGGTTTCGGTGAAGCGCTACTGGGTGACGTTCGATCCCCGGTAGGGCCAGGTGACTTTCTTGCTTACCCGACCCACGGCCAGGCGCATTCGCTATATAACAATGGCTCCGAGCCGTTGGTCTGCCTGGTCATCGGGCAGCGACGGCCGTTCGACATTACCGACTACCCCAACCAAGGGAAACGGTTCTTTCGGCATGACGGCAATAAAAGCCTCATTGACCAGGGTGATATTGAAAACTTGTAACTGGCATTCTACTGCCAAAGCAATTCCATACACGCTCTGGCTCTGCACAGTCAGTTGAGAAGTCGTCGGAAATAACAAAGCACAAGCACAAGCCAGACACAGATAACCCCGACCGGCGGCAAGGCTTTGTATTAACTGAGTTCGCCTTATAGCCGCCCATGGGAGGGGAAACCGCCGAGTACCGGAAGAACGCCCGAGAAGGGCGTTGCCTTCACTTACAAAGCTTGTCCCACCTGATCAATCGCAGTTAGCATATCGGCACTGCTCGCCTTATTGATACCGAGATACACATCGACTGACTTCACTATCCAGGCGGGTTGGGGAGTCGGGTACCCTGCCTGGCGAGCTATGCTCTCTGCGTTCACATTATAAGTTACCCAAGCATCAATATACCCCAGGGTAAGCTTCTTGAGATTCAGAGCATCGTAAGGCAGCTCCTCTATGTCAACGCCTTGCTCGGTTAAATAGCGGGAGAGTGTTGAATTTTGATAGCCTCCAACGCGAAGATCCTTCAAGTCATCTACACTTTCTATGGTCAGCGTGCTGTTAGGCCGGACATAGACAACCCACTGATACTCTGCCAATGGTCCGACGAACTCGAATATCTCACTCAACGCTTCATTTTGTTCAATGGGGAAAATCCCATAGTCTTCTCTTTGGGACGCTCGCCGGTAGGAGATAGGCCAGCTTCGCAATTGAATTCGGTAATCGACGTCGATCTGATTGAGCATCTGTCGAACACGTTGAGTTGTCTGATCTTCAAGTTCTATGGCAGCCGCCTGACCCTGTAAATCAGTGTTGTAATGAAATTGGCCATAGTCCTCTTTCATCACCGTAAAGTCTGCGGCCTGCACCGTAGCAGCCCCTAAAACCAGCATTGCCACTACGATCCGTTTCTTTAATAGTAACCTGAATCCGTAGGTTAATAATAAAAAAACGGCCTATAGCCCTCTATTTGCGCCGAATTTTGCTAAAATAGTCCCCTCAAATAGATCACCTACTGAGTGAGTAAATGAAGCGTTTCAAAATCGTACAATCCGATGCAGATATCATCAGTCACAGTGGCTTAGCACTGATTGGTCAAGCCGTAAATCGACACACCTATCTTACACAGCAAATTGACGCACTGGTTCCATTGCGCCACGGCATAAAACATTCGGATGTGATCAAAAGTTATCTAGCGATGCTATGTATTGGTAAAAATGATTTTGAAGCGATCAATACGATCGAAAGTGAACATTACTTTATGGAT
>NZ_AUIH01000080.1 GCF_000423605.1 Saccharospirillum impatiens DSM 12546 | reverse complement strand
AGTGAGGCGTTTACCGGCGTGCTCAAGGCTAACGAAATAAAGATCAGCATGGATGGCAAGGGCCGGGCACTGGACAATATATTTGTCGAGCGGCTCTGGCGTTCCGTCAAGTACGAGGAAGTGTATCTAAAGCAATATCAGACGATGCAGGAAGCACGGGACGGCTTGAGTGCCTACTTCCGGTTTTACAACCATGAGCGGCCGCATCAATCGCTCAACAACAGGACACCGGCAGAAGTACATGGCACTGCTGTGCAATGGCTGCAAGCCGCGTAAGAATACAATTTAACCCATAGGGCATTTTACCTTAATTTAATGCATTAGTGGTCTTGACAGTGGGGTCCACAATACATGGCTTCACTGGGTTTGGTAAATGAATCGGGGTTAAAGCCTTCGTTCATGTCCATACTCATGTCGTCCATTGAGTCCATATTATCCATCGAGTCCATGCCGTCCTCGGAATCCATAGCGTCCATGGAATCCATATCGTTCATGTTCATGGGGTGAAATTGACTGTAGTCGATGTACCGTTCCTCACCCCAGACTGCATCGATAAACTGATAACGCCCGGAGTTGTGCGTGTAAAACTTATACCGGATCGGGTTTTCAGTGTGGTAGTTCTGGTGGTATTCCTCGGCATCGTAGAACACGTCAAACGGCTCGATCTCAATGATGACCGGGTCTTCGTAACGGTCTTCAGCAATCAGCGCCTGTTTCGCTTCGCTCGCCAGTGCCTGCTGTTCCGGGGTGTGGTAAAAAATACCCGGGCGATACTGAGCCCCGCGGTCCACAAACTGGCCGTTGGCATCGGTGGGGTCCATCATCCGCCACAAGCCTTGCAGCAGCCCTTCGTAGGTGATCACATCCGGGTCGTAGTAGACCTGAACCGCTTCGGTATGCCCCGTGCGACCACCCGCCACTTGCTGGTAGGTCGGGTTCATTTCCGGGCCACCGGTATAACCGGATACTGCCTCGGCAACACCGGGCAGCGCCTCGAAACCCGCCTCAACGCACCAGAAACAACCACCGGCAAAGGTGGCGATTTCCAGTGAAGGATCCGTCGGCGCGTATTGGCTGGCTGGGTCGGAATGGTTGCTGGCTGCCACCTGAACACCGGCGAAGGTAATGGCGATCAGCAAGCCTGAGTAGAGCAGTGACTGTTTCATACTGTGTACCTCGTTAGCCTTGGGCAAGAGAAAGGGGTTCTTGTTCCACGAAAGACAGTGTGCAGGCAAAGGTTCACAGGAAAGTCTGTTGTTTATAACAAAAGTATCACGAACCGTTATTGTTGTGGGAGTGGGTCGTAACAGTAGCCGCCAGCGGCAACCGGACCTCGAACTCAGCCCCGTGTACGCAGTGGTTAGCGGCGCTGATGCTACCCTGTTGCAGCATCATGATGCGCCGGGCAATGGCAAGCCCAAGTCCGGCATGGGCTGAGCTGCGCTCGGATGCCCCGCGATGAAACGCATCGAAAATAAACGGTAGGTCTTCCGGGGCGATGCCTGGGCCGGTGTCGTGAACCGTTACCGTCACTGCGTCGTCAGCCTGGGCGAGCGTCAGCTCAATGCGCCCGTTTTCGGGAGTATGGTCCATAGCGTTGCTGATCAGGTTATCCAGCACACGCTCGGTCATGCCGAGGTCGGCGTAGGCCTGGGGTAACGTCATGTCACCTTCGACCGAGAGTGCAAGGTGTCGGTTACTGGCCGCAGGCAGGTGCTTCTGCACCACATCGTGAATCAGCTCCGGTAGCGAGAAAGGCTCAGGTACGGGCTGTTTCTCCTGCGCTTCGAGCGCCGCCAGCTCAAACAGTTCATCGACCAGTCGGCCGAGCCGGCGGGATTCGTTCAGGGCGATAGTGAGAAACCGCGTCTGCTCTTCGTCGCTCAGGCTGTCCCGTTTAATCAGCAAGCTTTCAACATACCCCTGAAGCGACGCCAGCGGTGTGCGTAAGTCGTGAGATACCTGAGCCACCAACTGGCGCCGCGAGGCGTCTTTTTCCTGCAACTGTTCCAGTTGCAGCGTGATGCGCGTCGACATGCGCTCGAACGTCGAGGTGAGTGTGTCGATCTCATCACCCGCCGGGTTCGACAGCCGGGGTGTGTCGGCAGCCAACTGATTCTGGAAATGATCGACCCGGTCCGCCAGGCGCGTAAGCCGGCGCGTGAGCAGATGAAACACCGCCAGCCCCGCCAATAAACCGATGCCCAGACTGGCCGCTACCGCCCAGGCGCTGGTGATGAAAAACTGGCTCTCCCGCGCCATCACTTCGGCAGCGTCGTATTCCTCGCCGCGCAGCACAACGTAGAGGTAACCTTCCACGTTGCTGGCCGAGGGTACCGGCGTTACCGAGAACACCTTTTGCCGGTCGTGACTGCGCGGGTCGTCGCCCAGCAGTGGGTAGGCATCCGCGTTTGACAGCAACCGGCGAATCGGCGCCATGGAGACGCTGTTGCGCTTGATTTTATCCGGGTCTGCCGAGTACGACAGAATGCTGCCTTCGGTATCGATCAGGTAGATTTCGATGCTGGGGTTGATCGACATGTACAGCGAGAACAGGTTATCCAGTTCATCGAAATTCAGTTCGCCGTTATCAACCAGGTTTTGATCGGCCACCAGGTTCATAGCCAGATTGCGGTTCAACTCCTGGTTGAGCGACGCCTGATAACTGCGCAGCGCAAACAGACTGATGGTGGCGTAAACCAGCCCCACGGCAACCAGCAAAACAAAGAGGCCAAGAGAGAGGCGGGCGTAGAGGCTGCGTAAGGTCATGATTGAGCCGCGATGTCTTTGAAACGGTAGCCCACACCCCAAACGGTTTCGATGTAGTGCGGGTGGTTGAGGTCCGGTTCGATCTTGCCACGCAACCGGTTGATGTGCGTATTCACCGTGTGTTCGTAACCTTCGTGGTTGTACCCCCACACCGCATCGAGCAATTGCAGGCGGCTGAACACCTGGCCCGGGTGACTGGCAAAATGCAGCAATAAATCAAATTCACGCGCGGTCAGGTCCACCTCGGTATCGGCGACCCAGACCAGGCGCTTGGACGGGTCGAGCCGAAGCTGATCGCGAACCACGATGTCCTGGTTCGGTGCTCTGGCCGGTTGCGACAATGCATCGACGCGCCGGAACAGGGCTTTCACTCGGGCGGTCAGCTCGGCCACGCTAAACGGCTTGGTCAGGTAATCATCCGCGCCCATTTCCAGCCCCAGCACCCGGTCCAGCTCCGAACTGCGCGCGGTGAGCATCAACACCGGCGTATACCCCGGCATGGTGCGGATTTCCCGGCACACCGACAGCCCATCCATGCCCGGCAGCATCAGATCCAGGATCACCAGATCGATGCCGCCTTCCCGGAACCGTGCCAGGCCCGTATCACCCCGGGGCTCGACCAGGACTGTGCAATCGAGGTCTTCCAGGTGCATCCGCACCAGCTCGGCGATGTCGGGGGTGTCTTCGAGGATGAGTATGGTTCGTTTCATGGGGGCCTGTTGAGGTTGGCGTTGTTTAATGAGAGTGATTGGAGAACCATAGCATGACTTGAGGGTGTGGCGGTCGAAGGGGTTTGGTTGCCTGTGGTCCAGGCCATGATGAAGCGACGACGATGACATCAGGCGACATTCCTACTGGGAAATGAGCCTTTGAGCGGCAGGTGCAGGTAAGAGGTGGGTGCCAAAGCCTCCTTCATAGCTGCCGTAGAGACTTCGACCGATAACCGGCTGCGAGTCGGCTATCGGTCGTCAAGCGCAATTAACCTGATTACTGTTCTACATCATCCAGTTCATAAGCCAGAACATAAGCCAACGCATTGAGCGCGAACTGTCGTTGATTTTGTGCTGTAAGCGAATTGAAGAGAAAACCAACCATTAACGTACGCCCGTCGTTGCCCGTCACGGCACAGGATTCGTCATTTCCCCAGGTGCAAACAGTTATACCCTCCTCAATAGCATTTAACCCTCGGGAGTAGGTAAGGTATCCGGCCGGATTTGACATCTGAGCAGGGTTATCGAGTTGCCAGCCGAGATATGCGCTATTTATGTTCGCTTCACCCAGGTTGGTTTCGCCAGTGAATTCAGCCTCCATGGCGGTGGGTACAATCGAATCTATATCTTCATACGTTGTGTAGATCAAGCGACGCTTATTAGAAACCCAGTCGGCTAGTAAGTTTGCTGTGTCCTCAACAATAGGATTTCCTTGCTGCATAAAGAAAACAACATCAATCCGCTCATTCTCAAGTAGTGTTTCAAATTCGGCCAGATTACTCGTAGAAAACAAGGAGAAAACACCTTGTGTTGCAAGTTGCTGCAGCGTATCGAGAAAGTCGGTGTTGCCACTGTCTTGAAAATAAAGAACATTTCGGCTGTATAGCTGCTGGTCTGGCCGTTCGCGTGAACAAAGAGTCTCTTCCAATACAACATCGTCGATTGTACCATCTCCTGTCGTGTCGTGGCCGTAAACGCGTTGTTCAGTCAGGCCCCAGCAAGAGTCAGATACTACTTTTGAAGATTCAAGCAACAGAGAATATCCGGCTGCTCCGGCTGCTCCGGCTTGACCAGTTGCCCCGGTTTCACCATCCTCAACACAACCGGTGATGAATATGATGCTGAGTAGAGCCAGGGCAGCCGCTCGGGTAATGGAGTGTGTGGCTTGAATGAATTGCATGGGCCATTTCCTTATTTGTAATAGAAGCGAGCATCCACGGCCTGCCTTGGCGGACGATCTTCAATCTATTGAATTGAAATATTTTAGACTCGTATGTCTTGAGTGAGCCATGTTGGTCAAACAGTTCCTTCGAGTTGGCACGATAGCAGAAAACGGAGGCCAGAATACCACCCAAACGGGTTAGTATGGGTTAGCCTGAAACGGTGATCGGGTGCCTGGAAAACCAGCCACGCCAGTGCGCATGCGGCCGCATCGGGTGGCTGTCAGAAGTTTATTTATGAGTGTGATGGTTAATGAGTAGAGGTTTCCTCTCTTGCTTGAACTTAGCCATGAAGGCGTCTTCATTTTGGAAGTCGGAGTTGTCATCGATTTATCCAGTATTACAATCACCCTGAAAATCCCACACGATTTAGTCTGAACAGTTCGCTAGAGTCATGAAGAACAACTGTAATGGGACCACCCACCAGCCTCAAAAAACTGAGCTGGTTTCAGTCGGTAGTACTTGTCTTCAACGTCGTTCGACTGCTCGGCGTATGGTTGTGTCATCACCTCCTGCAACTCGTGAATCAGTGAGTAGTTACCCAGCATCGCTTGTTGATAGGCAGGCACCACAAACCATTCTCGCAAACTGTATTTCGGATTCGTGAGCTGCATTTTCCTGCCAATATCTTCGCGGCTAGAGGGTGACGCATCACTGGTGTCGTTGTCGATGAGTGCATGCCACTGGGTTAGCCATTCAGACCAGCGCTTGTCCATTCCATCGGGGTCCGTCGCATACATCGATTGAATGGATTGCTCTGCGCCATCCCCATCGTTGTAGAAGCTTTTTTTGAGGGGTGCTATGTTGTCTGGCAGCGACGACAGTTCACGGAAAAAGAGGGTGTAATCAACCGGTGTTTGCGTCATGAGCGATACAAGCTCGCTGAACAATGGCTGGTTGAATGTCATCAGCCCAAGTTTGGCCGCCCACATCTGCTCCATCTCGGTCTGCATAACCACTGGAAATTCACGGTGAATCTCGATGAGTTGTTTCAGGCTTTCCTGATCCGACACCAGCAGTGGCTGCAAAGCTGAACAAAACGAATAGAAGTTTCGTTCTGCGGCGGCCGGTTGGTTTAGGAACGAGAAGTGATGGCCGCCGCCCGTCCAGGGCTGGTAGGCAGGATCAAACGCATCGCAAAAACCGAAGGGGCCATAGTCGAGTGTGAATCCCCCGGCGGCGCAGTTGTCGCTGTTGAAGTTGCCCTGGCAGTAGCCAACCCGTATCCAGTTGGCGACGAGTGCGGTGAGCCGGGCGCGGAACAAGCGTGCCAGCTGTACGACTTTTTCGGCAGTGCCCAGGCTTGAGTCGATCTCGTCGGCGTATTCGCGGTCGATGAGATGCAGGACGAGTTGTTCGAGTTCGTCCATCGCTTTCGGGTGTTCGTTCTTGCGAGCCCGACGGCTGAACAGTTCGAGCTGGCCCACCCGAATGAACGACGGTGCGACACGCGTCGAGATGGCGACGGGGTCGAGTACCATTATGTCCGGGTTTTCCGAGCGTGAACCTTCCGAATACCAGGGCCGTCTAACCTGCTCGGTTTTCGATGCGTACAAGCTCAACGAGCGTGAGGTTGGCACCCCCAGGGCATGCATGTGCTCCTGAACCAGGAACTCCCGAACGCTCGAGCGCAACACAGCGCGGCCATCAGCGCCCCGGCAATAGGGCGTTCGTCCGCCCCCTTTGAGCTGCATTTCCCAGCGCTTTCCGTTAACCACGGCCTCCAGCACGGAAACCGCACGACCATCGCCGTACCCGTTGCCGGTCTGGAAGGGGCATTGCTGGTAGTATTCGGTGCCATAGATCGACAGCGCATAGCCACACGCCCAGCCTACTTTGCGCATGGGCTCTGGCACGTGGGTCAGATCGCCGGAGAACATGGCCATGAAGTCGGGCGATTGGGCGAGGCTGTCGTCGAACCCGAGCTCCCGGAATAACGTCTTGCTGTGTGCAACGTATACGGGGTTTGCAATGGGCGTGGGGCTCACAGGTACGTAGTGGCCCGAGAACACTTGCCGCGGCGCATGATCGGCCCCGTTGGCTGTTGCCTCCGGGTCGCGGTTGAGCGTATCCATCAGTGAGTAGTTTGCCAGCGCCGCGAGCTCGTCGAGCGTTTTAATGAGGGTGGCTTGCGGCCGGTTATCGGTTTGAGCGGCCAGGTCGGGCGCAAAGCCTGGTACAGCCTGTTGGTGATGGTTCGAGTCATTAGCCGTCATGGCAACGCTCCTTTTATCTTGAATTAGCCTGGCGCAGGTTGGTTAGTCGATACGCAACAACAGAGTCAATGGGTTTGCACGCAGCACAATCAGTAAGTCGGCATGGTGCTGTCTACCTGTTTGGCCCAGGCATCAACGCCACCGGTCAGGTTGATTAATCGGGTGAATCCTTGCTGTTCCAGATACATGGCGACTTGCCTGCTGCGCACGCCATGGTGGCAGATGCAGACGATTGACTGCTCCGCGTCGAGTTCGGAGAGCCTGTCAGGGACGGTATTCATGGGCATCGCCAGCGACCCGTCGATATGGCAGGTCTCGAATTCCCAGGGTTCACGTACGTCGAGCAGAACAGGACGCTCCCGGCTTGTATCGTCGAGCCATGAGGTCAGTTCCAGTGCCGTTAAACTTTGCATTGTAAGGCCCCCTCTGTGGGTATGGAAAGTGACAGATGCTGGACTGTATCAGGCCGCCTTACCAGGGGTAATCCACTATTGTCGGTTTTCACGCCGAAGATGCATCCAAGCGGTTATACGGTCGGTGCCAGTTTATCGGCATGGATTGTCAGTATACAACTAACCCGTCGAGTGTGGGGGTTATGCTAACTGATGGACCCAATGGCGTTTACAGGAGCGTTCACCTGAACGTAATGACGATTGTGAGCCCTTCAGTGCGGTATCTGGTAGCGTATTGAATCATCAGGCCCGACACCTGACCAGAGGGTCTTACCACCTTTGAATTCTGGTTTTACATTCGCTGCTGTAGATTATCTGAAGGATATGGAAGCTCATGCAGACCACACTCGCTATCGCCGCTTGTTTAGCCGTAATAACGGGTATTGTTCATTCCGTGCTGGGAGAATTGTTGATCTTTCGACCCATGAGGCGCGGTACTTTGGTTATCACTTCAAATACGGGCCAATTGAAACAACGAAGTGTTGGTATTCTTTGGGCAACCTGGCACATAGCCAGTGTATTCGGTTGGGCTTTTGCGGTCGTGCTGGGGCAGCGTGCTCTGGATCCGGGAGCGGCTATGGTTACGTTGGTGCTGGGCGCGGCAGTGCTGGCCTATAGCGCCAGTGCCTTGCTTGTGCTTATTGGTACTCGTGGCCGTCACCCCGGCTGGGTCGCATTAACGATGGTTGCCGCACTCACCTGGGTTGCCGCCGGCGGGGCGGTTGCGTGATGGTTCCTGAGGTACTAGGGCCTGTTAACACTATTTTTGATAGAATTTCAGCATGGAAATTACAACCGATCAATTCAAAATCATCAGTCAGCTGCTACCAAAACAGCGTGGCAACGTGACGATACCTAATATACAAGTGTTAAACGCGATACTGTATGTCGCTGAGCATGGCTGCAAATGGCGCGGACTGCCTGAACACTATGGAAACTGGCATACAATTTATACCCGTGCAAACCGCTGGGCAAAAGCGGGTGTTTTAGATCATGTTATGGAAGTGCTACAGGCTGCGGATGTCATCAATATTCAAGTTGACCATGTTTCGCTCGATAGCACGGCCGTTAAGGTTCACC
>NZ_AUIH01000079.1 GCF_000423605.1 Saccharospirillum impatiens DSM 12546 | reverse complement strand
GTGGGAAGCGTGACCGTCAACTCAGTTTCTGAGTGTTCCGGGGCAGCCGCACTGACGCGGGTAAAGCCAGATTTTGGATTTGACTGACTGCCCTGTGTTTGGCGTAATTTGCTGCGCCAGTACGTAAACTGATGATAGGAAATACTCTGCTGTTTGCAGAATGCCATGCCGGAAAGGCCTGAGGCTTGGCAATCGTTCATGATCTGTTGCCAGTCGTGCTGTCGTTGTTTGGTCATCACAATGCATTCCTCGGTACTGGATCGGAGGAATCAGTGTGAATGAGTCGGTACGGTGAAAACAGGTGCTGATTTATTGGCGCTTACAGTCTTTATTATGTTCACTCGTGGACCGGACATGGTCTTCTGATGAAGATTTCAAATAGACAGTACTATTGGTTGGTACTCTCTGGTTTGATACTGGGGCTTGCTTTCGCTATTGCCACTGCTTTCTGCGCGGAAGTTATAAATTCCTACTTGAGCTTAAAGATGGGAGCTTTGGTCTCAATAGTTCTGGCAGGTATTTGTTATTGCACTGTAGCTTAGGAGATGTAGAACCGATGGAGGCTAAAGCTTGTTGCTGCACTATTTCTGCTAGGCCTATCAGTAACTAATACACCCAGTGCTTGTAATCAGTTTCGCTGGACACTCACATTAGGCACTTAGTAAGGAGTGTCCATTGATAGTTATGCTCTATGGTATTCCGGTGGGTGTCCTCAGAAGTCTCTCGGAAGTCTTAAGCCGAAATATTTTTAGTAACATGGAAGGGGGTTTTCCCGCTTATTGGATGACAATGAAAATTTGAATAATCAGTAAAAGTTAACGTCGCAATGGACGCATCCTGATAGAGCTCATTTATCAAACTGTTGGCATTTGCAATGTCAAGAAACTCGAGGTGATGAAGAGAACTATCAGAATCTATGAGAATCGTGACATACGGCTGACTTTCTTTGATTCCTGTGGCTATTTGTATTCGCCATATCAATGCAGAGGATCCGACTATAAGTTTATCAAAGGCAAGTTCGATTTCCTCCCTTGAAATTGAAGTTCCAAGAATATTGGCATAATGTTGTTCGCGACCGTGGAGGATAAGGGTCTTTCCTTCAAAGCCACAGTTGCATTTGTGGCTATCTCGAATAGAAACTATATCGTTAGTGTTGTGAGCTAATACTTTCTTTCCGCTAGGAAACTCCAAGTCAACAACCAAGCTGTTGGAATCGCTATTTTGATAAGCATTTACGTGTCGAAATACATGATATTCCTGCTCTGCAAGGCTGGAGCATTTATATCCCAAAACACCAGTTTCTTGTGTTGTATAGGTTAAAGGTAATATCGTAGTTCCTTTTGGTATAAATCGCTTATCTTCACATACGAAACCTTCACCAAAATAAAAAATGGTCTTCAAGCAGCTAATATCAATGTCATTTTCTGCACAATACCCGTAAAGTCTTACAACATAATTAGGTAGCGCAATCAACGTATCAATTCTACAATCTAAAATGTGGTTAACAAGCTTTTCAATATCGTAAGACGAGCTAAAAGGATAACACGTTCTATTTGTAATTTTTGCTACTTCCTGGACAAAGATAAAACCACCCCAAAGACCACCAGCTGCCATGCAATTTGCAATTTTCTCTACTGACAATTGACTAAAAATCGGCCGTATTTTTGTAGCAGACTGTTGACACACGAATTCAAAGTCCTCCCAGGCATGTTGGACGACACGTGCTTTTTTTGTCGTTCCACCCGTCGCAAATACGATTCCATTATTCATATTATTACGCCTTATCCTTAAACGAAGCCAGCATGATTGATAGACCCAACATTGATACAATACCCAGCAAATAAAAAGAAGCCATTTCTGTATTAAAATCTATCAGCCAACCTGTCGCGTAGGCTCCAATCGCTTCACCAACATTCGCTGATATTAACAGGACGGAAAAAGCCTGACTCTGGTATTTCGCAGACAGCCTGTCGGAGCTTCTTCTATAAAATAGCGGAATAACAACAGATTCAAATAGTCCATATGCCATTATCGATAGGAACGAAATATAGACATTTCCGAGAAAAAATAGTGAGCTAAATACTATGATTAGCAAGAGAGTTGAGAATGAATTAGAAATGTATTCTCCAACTCTGGTTTTAGATAAATAGAACTGCCAAATACAAATAACAACTCCAACTAATGAAAAGAGTATGCCGATATGGTTCTCTATTGCAGGTATGAACTGGCCTGAAGTAACTATGCCAGTAATAAATATACCCATAATCATATAACAGGCAAATATTCCAAAAGTTAAGGAAGGGAATTTATCAACCTTGAATATTGAAGAAATACCTTTAATCAATGATTCTGAATTTCCTTTTATCAAGGGGTCTATCTGGCTGTACACAAAGAAGGACAATAGAGCGAATGCTAGGTATACTAAGCCCATGAAGTTGTAGATGAGATTTTCGCTACCAATTGATAGCATGCCTACTAATGGAGCCAGTACAATTGCTGAATTTTGCGCAAGTGATATATTGATGAATACCCGTTTTTTCTTACTGTCAGGGGTCACTAAATTGAGGGCCGTACGAGAAAATGGCTTACCTATAGCTTTAGCTAAACTCATTATCGAAAAAAATAGTACATACCCCAAAAGACTATCAACATGCTTTAACAGGAGGAAAGAAGAGAACATCAAGAGTGGCGCAACAAGATAGAGAGTCTTTATGCGAATGCTCCGTAGCCATGTAGAGATCGACAACATCATTATCGACTCACAAATTACTGCATAGGTAAAAAGCGAACCTACTTGCAGCGCTGTAACATTATCGATCTGAGAAATGTGCGGTAATACAATGAAAAATGAAAATTCATTGAAAAACATATAGAAATATATGAAAAGTGATTTGCTATTAGGTAAGCTATTAGATCGAGTTGTCACTTTTTCTCCGGATTTCTGATAAGTAGATAACAAGGCATTCAGCTACTTCTTTTTGCTTAGATTTTATAAGACCTGAAAAACCAGCCAATACAGTTTCGATTTCGCTAATGTAATGGTGACCTTGAGTATCAACCAAAAAGTCAATTGCGAGAAATTGAAGGCTCAACCTTTCAGATAGCTTCAGAGCAATCTCAAGTATTTCTGGGTCAAGTGTAACATCCACAGAACGGGCACCTTTAGAGACATTTGCAAGAATACTGCCTGCTTTAAGTGATCGTACTTGATGTGCGATTAGTTGATTTTTAAAAACATAGACTCGTATATCATACTCTGCGGCTATGTACTTCTGAACTATCAAGTCCATGGTAGAGCTAGTTAGTAGCTCCACCATGGAAGTAAATTCACTTTCGGAATTTGCTTTAACTACTCCAAACCCCCTCGCCATTTTATTGGGCTTAATTATAACTGGTAGGTCTAGCTTGCGAAGAACAGATCTGATTGTTGTATCTTGATAAACCTTGTAGGTAGGAATGTAAGGAAGGTTATTGCATTTTAGCCAAAGTGCTGTTGATAATTTGTCACTGATGTTCAATCCTGATGCCGTAGCCGGTTGACTTACCACGGTAACCCCGAAAATCATTAAGTAGCCCTTAAGGTCCCTTAGCAATTCACTTTGAATTTCATCCTTAGAAAAATCAGAGATTAGTACGACAATGTCCATTTCTTCATCCTGAAAAAAATGTACAAATTCACACTCTGTATCTAGCGATATAGTCCTACTGTCAAACAGCTCGAGGCAAACATCATTCGCATAAAAATGTTCCTTATAAAACTCAGCTCCAGATTTAATCTCATATTCCGTGAAATGGCAAAAATCCATAACCCAAACGACTTTAAATGCACACGCCCTTTCAGTCTTCATAGAGAGCACCTATGCACTCAATATTGAAAAACTTAGCGTATATTCGACGGTTTGAACCGCTAAATTTATTTCGTCCATGCATGAAGCGCTTATTGTCCATAATGACCATGTCACCGGCGCTCAACGGGACCACTTGCTCCAAATCAAGATAAACATTCGAGATAGCATCCAGTAGGTTCTGGGTGATTTTAAAATTATTTTCATCAGTCAATCGACCACCGCCACCACCTTCATAGGGGCCATATATGCTGTTTGTGAAATGAATGGAACCATCCTTTTTATGTTTGAAGGCTGAGGTAGAAAATGAAGCATCAACACACATATTGTCCAGGAAACTGAATGATAGACTCGGATCAGAAAACTTAGCCATCACGAGTTTTCGCACATCATCCATTGTTTCGCAGCCCCATGCCCTACTCCAATAGGGTAAGTCCATTGTTGCGGTATACTTTATTTTATTTCTTGAAAAGTACTCAATCACGTCATTTGGCAAGGACTCAAACACTGCCTTTCCATCTACAACAATTGTCTCTCCACCCAATTCAGCAGGCTTTTCACAAAAAAAAGCAGCAATATCTGGTTGAACAGGCATTCTTCCCATTTCCATATGAGGAGGTACCCAATCATTTCCTTTCGTAACTTCTTGGACTGAGTCATCTTCCGTAATCTTTTCTCGTTCAGAGCCGTGTACTAAATTCTGATCAGAAAGAATATTCGTAAGTTCATTGAAATCTTCTGCAGAGAGGTCGCTATTGCGAATCTGGCAGAGACCGTCAGTGGCAATTTTTGAAATAACTTCCTCAGCATTAAACTTAGTTTTCATATTCCTTCCTTGCTCACTGCCTTTGAAAAAGTGTGCAACAAGTTATCGATATCTCTTCTATAATGTGTTCTCGAAAGTGCTATTCTTATCATTGCTTGCCCAAAGGGCACTGTGGGATACATAGCAACGGTACAAGCGAAGCCTTGTAGCATTAGTTCTTTGTTTATCCGAATAGCAATTTCTTCCTCTCCCACGAACAATCCACGAATGGGAACTTTACTTTCAAAATTGATAGTGTCGGGTGGACACTTCATGTCAAAATATTCGCAAATCGAGTTTAATTCATCTTGAAGTTTGTAAATCTCATCGCTCAAGTGGATATCAGCTGCGGCGGACGCTGCCGCTACTGTAGGAATGGCTAAGGGTCCACCAAAGATATAGGGGTTAGAGTATTTCCGAATAACCTCTTCATCTTCAGCACTGTAGACTGAAACAGCTCCTCCCGTAGATCCAAATGCTTTTGCAAGTGAAGAAGTTAAAATAAGTCTTGGGTGATAGTTTCCCCCCAGTTCTTGCATAGCATAGCCGGCACCATTAGGCCCCATAATGGAAGTTCCATGCGCATCGTCTATATAGGCATATCCACTAAATTCCTCTGCAAGTGTCATGATCTCTCTAACTGGCCCCAACCCTCCCATTGAGCCTACACCATCACTTAGTGTGATGGGGGTTTTACCATTTTTTGCAACTTCTGAAATAACCTGTTTTAGCCGCGCAGCATCCTGAAAGTTTACTCGTGTTACCTTTCCAAACTGTTCTAAGATTCCTCTAAGAACTTGAATGCTGGCATGGGAAGTCTGATCTATAATCCAGTGTGGTTGGTTCTTAATCGTGTAGGATGGCAGTTCATTTGCACCAAGCAAGGGAAGTACTGCAAGATGGCAGAGTCCGACAGTAGAAAAAGTAGTAGTCGGAGCTCCAATAATTTGAGATAACTTGTTGTCAAGAGTGGTTGTCATCTCCGGCCGCATTCGTGTTCTTGCTGCCGCAAAAGTCATACCATATAAGTCGATAGAGCTTTTGGCAGCAGAACGTATGCGCGAATCGTCTTCTAGCCCGAGGTAGGAACAGGACATGAACTCGATCATTTCTTGCCCTGAAACTGAAAGCGTTACTTTTTTACCTGATTTTTCAGAGAATACGAAATCGTTTGCACCGATTTTCCATACTAAGTCTTGATGTGGCTTTGACTTTTCTATGCGGCGGTTCAGCCAATTTCCATCAGCAATAGTTGTCATATAAATTCCTTTTAGAACTGTATTTACACGACTGTTTTAGTCGCAAAATTTGTGATAATTGCCAAGATTAAGTATTAATCCCTTAAGTGAATCCAAATTATTATTCGGCTGGCCGTTGACTGGATTGTAACTGTTGATTCTAAGTATCGTTACTAGCATAAAGTTCTGTAGCAGTAAGTACAAATACCCTCTTGTTTCAAGAAAAATCCTACAGCTCAATTTTCTGTTTACGGCATTTCAGGTGAGCGGTCAATTGGGCTGGCACCTTACTCATAGATGGATAGTCCGTAAAGCAGGTATCGTGCAACACTTCTTTGTTCCGTGAGGTCAGTCACAGATTCAGTCTTATGGAACGGCCACATAGGGCAGGCACCGTAGTAGACGAGCCTATAGGACATGCAGAGCGCCGGGCAAAGCCGATAAAAGATTGGAGGTGAAATCCTTCTGCCTGGTAAGGGCTAGCAACCAGCCAGGACCTCGAGTCATGGGCCACCGACTATTGGGACAGTGGACTATTGTGACAGTCACATTAGCAGCTAACAGGACACCCAACGGAGTGATTTTTGAAGAGGTTTCGAGACTCGAAGTAGAGACTCTTCAAAGCTGAATGGTAAAGAAGGGGCTAGATCGAAAAATTGAGGCATTTAGCCCAAAAAGCCGATTTTCAGGCACAGGAGAATCTCAGGGTCCCCTGATAGTCACTTTTGAATTGGTAAGCTAGGTTAAGTGAGTGGCAGCCGCCAGTCCCGGTGTTCGCCGATACCCTAACCGGTGACACTGAGCCTGAATCGAAAGGACGGTACCGACAATTCCTTTGAACTGACTCTCGAAATTCTGGGTGTTATAAACCCAATGCTCAACGTCGATGTTGAAGCGTTCGAGAATGGGAGGGCTCTGTTGGTCGATACTTCCGCGCTTGTTTGATCGAATCTGTCTGCCTCTCCAGTCAACCAATTCCAGGTAGTCCTGTGACCTAAACGGTAAGCCTGTAGGCATGTCCTGGCGAGGGTAGCCTACGAATGGGAACAGCGCCTTAGGCTGCGCTGGTTCAGAAGGGTCAGGCTCTGCTTGAGCAGTGTCAATGCGCTTCTTAACGGACGTATGGTCAGAGTTCTCTGGATCATCTGTCATCTGCGCGCGAATGGGGTTCAACTCCACATAAGCCATGCAAGTAGCCAGTGCTGTTTCATCGAGTAAAGCTTGAGATTTGAATCGACCTTTCCGCCAATTTTTCTGGAATAAATTGGCGCAGCGAATAGCTGCCGCGTAGCGTTGGAAACCATGGATGGTTTCCATAAGTATCTGCCAGTGCGGAAGTCTTCTGCATTGGCCTGGCGTGCAATATCTTCGTTCAAAGCACGCATAAACCAGCTGATCGACTTAAGGCGCTCACGCCACTTTGTTACCAGTTCAGAAAGGACCTTGGGTTGTGCATCATGTAGGTCTTTACCCCTTGTTACTTTCCATCTTACTGCTCCGCCGAATGACATTGTTAAAACTGTAAAGGCTTGTCATTGACCGGTGCACGTGTACCCGACATCTGTAGGGTACCCGCCGTCTTACCCGGGCTGTAAATTGACTCGCTTTGGCTGTGGGAAAACTGGGGAAGGTTGGTATGAGACGATTCGAGAACGCACCTCGGTGGCTGGCAATGGCTGGTCTGGCATTGCTGCTGGCGGCCTGCGAAGGTGGCGGTAGTGGGTCCCATGGGGCGAATAACCCCGGCGCGAACCAGGCCCCAACCGTGACTGTCCAGTTCCCGCTTTCGGGTAGCCTGACCACCGGCACCAGTATCACGGTCCGGGGCACCGCTATCGATCCGGATGGCGATGTCATCACTTCCGTCACCGTCCATGGCATGTTGGCGGAGACAGACGATGGCTTCGCCACCTGGCAGGTGCCGAACGTGCCGTTGCAGGCTGGTACCCAGTCGCTGGAAGGCGTGGTGCAGGACGCAGAGGGTGGCGTAGGGCGTTTCAGCCTGGCCCTGGAGCGGGGCGAAAACCCCGGCCCGGAGCTTCTATGGACACCCACATTAGGCGTAACCGTTCATTCTACGGCGTTCTATCTGCCCACTTTTTCGCGCGATAAGCTGGCCCCTCACTTATTTGATTGAGGCCAGCATGACGAAGACACATTCACCCCGTAAAACGCCAGAGCAATGGCAATCTCTGGTCACCCAGCAGCGACAGAGGAACAGCTTTGCGCGACACCCACATTAGGCGCCTATTAAGGGGGGTATAATGATAGTTATACACTATTGTATTCCAAGCCACTAAGGACATGCAGCGTAGTAGGGAAGCGGAAAGGTGACCCTATATCGAGTCAGTAGTTTGAAAGACGAGACTACCGATTCACTTAAGTCTGGTAATTTAAGGAAAATTGGCTGATTTTTGTGATTTTCACGCACGCAAGCGCCTCAGGTAGGCCCGAGAATTGAGAAGTGAGGAAGGTTCTGGCTAAGTAGGTTGCGCGCCTAATGCTAATCCAGGTGTTCGTCTGTAACCGAACTGCTGACACTTTGCTTTAATCGAGATTGCAGTGCCAACCAACCCTTTAAACTGGCTTTCAAAGTGCTGAGTGTTATAGACCCAGTGTTCAGCATCGATATTAAGGCGTTCGAGGATGGGTGGAAGAGTCTGTGTGATGCTTCCGCGTTTGTCGTTACGAATCTGACGACCGGTCCAGTCAAGCAGTTCCAGGTAGTCTTGCAGCCGAAAGGGCAAGCCTTCTGGCATGTCTTCCCTAGGGTAGCCAACAAA
>NZ_AUIH01000078.1 GCF_000423605.1 Saccharospirillum impatiens DSM 12546 | reverse complement strand
CTAACGAAATAAAGATCAGCATGGATGGCAAGGGCCGGGCACTGGACAATATATTTGTCGAGCGGCTCTGGCGTTCCGTCAAGTACGAGGAAGTGTATCTAAAGCAATATCAGACGATGCAGGAAGCACGGGACGGCTTGAGTGCCTACTTCCGGTTTTACAACCATGAGCGGCCGCATCAATCGCTCAACAACAGGACACCGGCAGAAGTACATGGCACTGCTGTGCAATGGCTGCAAGCCGCGTAAGAATACAATTTAACCCATAGGGCATTTTACCTTAATTTAATGCATTAGTGGTCTTGACAGTGGGGTCCACAATAGATGCCATGCATCGTGCCAGTAACAGTGGATTGCTGCTTGTACGGCTGCTCTCTGTCGGATCGTCGGTAAGCAAGGGTACTGGGGGGAGCGAGACAAGAGACTCGTGCAGGGCATCTAATTTTGCCGCCAGAGCGACTTGCGCGTCATCTCGTCGCACCTCCCCCGCGTCCACCTTGAGTTCATAAGCCGCTGCCACGAGGCCTGTCGAGAAGCACCGCCGAGCGACGCGATGTTTTTCTATCATCATCTTCTTCGTCATGGAGCTAATGAGTTTATCAACATGACACTATATTACTCTGTACGGTATCAAATGGATTTGTATTAGAGACTCAAATTTCGGAGTTCAACTTGTACAAAATTAGCATAACTATCTCAAATCTAGGGCTGGAGTTTGGGCAGAGCGGTCATTTTCCATTGTTGATCCGTGCTGCGAATCATGCCGTACCACTTGACAAACGGAGCTTCCCTGGACACCCACCAGAGAACTTGACCAGCAGATATCCATACAGTATTTTATACAGCATCACCGAAACGGGCCGTCAGGGTTAGACACCATGCCACGTTCAAGGAAAAGCCAGATCGCCCTGGAGGCGACTCCTTATTACCACTGCACCTCCAGGTGCGTACGCCGTGCCTTCCTGTGCGGCCGCGATAAGCACTCCGGTAATGACTATGAACACCGCCGGGGCTGGATCGAGCAACGTATGCTGGCTTTAGCTAACGTGTACGCACTCGATATCTGCGCCTATGCCGTCATGTCTAACCACTACCATATCGTGCTGCACATCAACGCAGAGAAAGCCAAAGCCTGGAGCGATACAGAAGTCATTCAGCGCTGGCATGCGCTCTATGCTGGCAACTTTCTCAGCCACGAGTTTCTGGCGGGTAAAAACCTACATGATGCACAACTCAAGGTCCTTTTTGAGCTGGTAACAGAATGGCGTGATCGCCTTATGTCGATTAGCTGGTTTATGCGTGCTTTGAACGAAGATATTGCACGCCAGGCAAACGCTGAAGACTTCTGTACTGGCCGCTTCTGGGAGGGCCGCTTCAAATCTCAAGCTTTGCTCGATGAAGCAGCACTGGCTACTTGCATGGCTTATGTGGATTTGAACCCCATTCGCGCGCAGATGACAGATGATCCAGAGAACTCTGGCCATACGTCTGTTAAGAAGCGCATTGACACTGTTCAAGCAGAGTCTGACGCTAATGAGCCAGCACAGCCTAAGCCGCTGTTCCCATTCGTAGGCTACCCTCGCCAGGACATGCCTACAGGCTTACCGTTTAGGTTACAGGACTACCTGGAACTGGTTGACTGGACGGGCAGACAGGTTCGGGCAGACAAGCGCGGAAGCACCGACCAAAAGGCTCCACCTATTCTCGAACGCCTCAACATCGACGTTGAGCACTGGGTTTACAACACCCAGCATTTCGAGAGTCAGTTCAAAGGTATCGTCGGTACGGTTCGTTCAATTAGAACGCAGTGTCACCGGTTAGGGTATCAGCGAACACCGGGACTGGCGGCCGCCACTCAGTTAACCTAGCTTACCAATTCAAGAATGACTATCAGGGTACCCTGAGATTTTCCCGTGCCTGAAAATCGGCTTTTTGGCCCAAATACCTCAATTTTTCGATCCAGATCCTTCTTTACCATTCACCTTTGACGAGTCTCTACTTACAGAACCGGTACCTTTTATAAACTCACTCCGTTGGGTGTCCTATTAGCCGTGGCGCAACGCCACCTCATCCATCACCCCCTGCCCTTGCTTGCGAGCTCGCAAAGCCTCTTCCTGCTTCTTGCGCCAGGCAAATACTTGCTCGAACCCCGGTGCCTGAAGCACGACAAGGGCATCCAGCTGCGCAAACCAGGGCTCGTAAAACTGTTTCAACTGATCATTCACGTACCGGCGCCAGTCACCCGCGGTATCTTCCCGGGCTTCCAACTGATTCACCGGTGTTTCCAGCTCGGGCTCCGCTTGCCCCGCCAGACCAACACACCATCCCTCGAACAAGAGGACATCAGGCGGTGCCTCACAATGGTGCCAGTCAACGCGAGGCGCACGGTCATCCTGCGCTTTGTCGAATCGGGGCAGCGAGTGAGAACCGGAGCCGGACTGAACCCAGGAAAAAATATCCCGCCCCATTGAGACATCGTGCGTACCGGGGACACCCCGAGTAGCCAGCAAAGGATGAGTGCCTTGGGCCAGCGCCTGTCGATTGGCCCGACTCAGGTACAGATCATCGATCGACAACACCTCAACTCTGAATCCGGCCAATTCCAAATGCCATTTCAAGACCTCAGCCAGCGTGGATTTACCAGACCCCTGAGTCCCCTGAATACCCACCAACCTAAACCGGTTGGCAACCACCCAATCGGCCAGCGGCTGATATAAAGTGCTTTGGTGAGACAGCAAGGCCTGAGGTAAACCGGCTGTGCGAATGAAATCTGCGAATGACGGGTCCATTATTTGTATCCTGTCCTGCCGTTAGGGCGTTAAGCCCTAACATGAATAACGTAAGAGACACTTCAGGATAGGACACAGCAAGATACCGGCCAGGACTGGCGGCGGATAGGAGGCACTGATTGCACAAAAATAGTGCAATCCGAGGGCATCGCCCCATTTTTACCGGGATGGAGCACCATTCAAGGGCGTGGGCGCTCGCCGTTGCCAAACGACGCGCTGTAACCGGCGTCAAAACACCAGCAGCTTCATGAGAATGGGTTTATTTGAGGACCGCAGCGTGGCCCAACCAACCTTAGTCAGCCTCGCTGCCAGCAAGCCCTCAGCGGCCGTAGCTCGCCCGCAGTTGATCAAATTCAGCAATGACACCGTCCATCAACTCAGCATCAAAAGGTTGCAACCCACTGACGATGAGTTTTTTGATGCCAGTGCCTACACGCACGCCACCGGCCATGATGTTGAACTCAAACAGAGCATCGCCACGCTTACCGTTCACATTCAGTGAGGTATTCGCCAGCTCGAGCGATGGTTTGCTGATGTCGAGGCTGGACAGTTCAAACGCCATACTCTCGTAAATCACCAGTGGCCGGCGCGGGTTGAACATAACCTGATGCTTTTCCAGCAAAGGCACCATGATGAACGGAAAATTCTGCCCGGAAAAAGCCACATAGCTGCGCGTCAGGTCTTCGATGAGCGATGCGTCGTGGCTGGTTTCGCCACTGTGCTCCAGATGCAGATACGCTTTTCCTTCGGCATCGACAATATCTATGGTGCCCTTGTCCACTTCCGGCAGTATCAGCCTGCGATCGGGCCCGACCATACCCGAAAAGCGGACCGACATGGACTTACTCAAACCGTACCGATTCAACACCAGCGCGAAGAGCAGATCACCTGGTACAACAAAACGCTTGGCCCCGACATTGTGAATGGGGTTGAAATCGCCAGCGATTTCCTTGGCAAAGGCACTGCCCTGCTCAGCACTGATGCTGATGGTATTGTCGGTGTGCTGAGTGTGAAAGGCGTCTAGAAACACAGGGCTCCCCTATTTATTGCAGCGGTAGATTACAGTAGTGCTGTTATGGATCTGATTATCCGGTCAGTAACCATGGCGGAACTGGCAGACACCATCACTGACACGCAATCATCCATTGTCAACCAAAGCCACTGATGATTCAGCGGCCTTCAACAAAAAGATCTGTGAATAAGGATCACTGAACATCGGCGAACGCTGGAAATGAGGGAAAGGCTCCCGCCCGACCAACGGCCCAGGCACCACACTTGACGGCCAATGCCAGTACTGATTCCCAATCTGGATCCTCGCTCTGGCAAAGACTGAACAGAATGGCACCTGAAAAGGCGTCCCCTGCTCCGGTGGTATCAACCACATTAACCGCAGGAACCGGCATTTGATGTCGCGCCGTTGGCGTTATCAGGGTAACCGGGTTGGCGCCATCAGTAATGAACACAGCTTTACCTTCATGGGCAAACACCCAGTTAACCAGTTCGGTTTCGGCATCGCCATCCCACAGGTCGACCAACTCTTCGCGACTGACTTTGATCACATCGGCACGCTTGAGCATCGATTGTATTGGCTCGCGATAGTTGGTCTGATCGGGCCACAGATTCTTGCGCAGGTTGACGTCGAAGCTGATCAGATTTCCCGCGGCCCGGCATCGATCGATAAACCCAATGTGGACCCGCCGTATACCAGGCTCAGTCAGGGTGTTGGAACAAGCGTGTACGACACCGGTCACGAATTCAGCCGGGTTCGGCAATTTGTGAGCGGCCAGCATCACGTCCGCCGTACCCTGGCGATAGAACTGGAAGCTGCGCTCACCGCGATCGTCGAGCGTGACCATCGCCATGGGCGTAGGGGCATCGGTTGAACGCAGATAGCGGGTATCGACACCATAATGATTCAGCGCGGTTTTCAGGTACTGCCCAAAACCGTCCCGGCCAACCTGACCAATAAACAAGGAGCGCGCTCCAAGGCGCGCCGCAGCAACGGCGGCATTCGCCGGGGCACCACCCGGATAGAACACCGCCTGGGGCATGGCCAGGCCTTGTTCAGTCACGGTCCCGTTTTGCAGTGCATCGACCAGCACTTCACCAAAGGCATAAACCGGCTTCATGAACTATTCACTCACTTGGGCTGTTGCGTAATACTCGAAGTGTGTCACTTCCGCAGAGGGCTGTCACGGTTGGAAAGCCACCCTGGCCCCGGGTCTGCTACACAATTGGTCAGCAAGCCTGTTGCAGATAAGGAGCCTGAACAATAGGAGCCCGGCCGTATAATGGCTGATAAAACCGGATTGCATGAAAAAGTCTATAATCCAGTGTGGAAACACTGTTGAAGGCTATCGACGGGGAATACTCAGACAAAGCAGCCGAGGCTAACGAGATGGTGGCGCTTAATTGGTATCCCGTAGGGGACTCGAACCCCTGTTACCGCCGTGAAAGGGCGGTGTCCTAGGCCACTAGACGAACGGGACACGTCAAAAGCGGTGGGAACTCTAAGGTCGAGTCTGAATACTGTCAAGCAAATCTTTGTTTTTATACGTTTTTTTAGATTACACTGCTGACTATAAACCCACATTCAGCCGCCGACCATCCGGGTTGAGCCGTCTGCTGAATGAACATGAGAGGCCACATGGGCGCGTCTACTACGACATTGCTTGGTGTTATCGCAGTCACCATCATCAGCCTGATGGTCATCGGCATGCTCATCGCCCAGGGTCGGCACAAAGCCCGTGCTGCCAATAAAGAACTGTTGCAGAACCTGCTCAATCAGCAACGCAAGCTGAACAATGTGTTGCGAGGGTTGCCCTCCTCTTTTCTGTCACCCGAATTGCGCGACTTTATCTATCAGGCACTGCTGCAAAACATTAAGGCACAAATCCCGCTGTCGGCGGACAAAGCCAAATTACTGGAAGAGGACTTTCAGGAGCTGGCGAAAGAACGCGCCCGCTTGCGCAAAAACCCGCCCTCAGTGGCGGCGCCTCGCCTCAATTCCGAAGAAACCAACCTTCACCGCCAGACTCTGAAATCGCTGTTTCTGTTCATAAAACGCAACTATGACAGTGGCCGACTGACCAAGCCCGACGCCGACAAGCTAATGAGCCAGGTGGAGTACAAGCTGGTTGAAACGGCGCTGGATTATTTCAAAAGCCGGGCTGATCAGGCAATGACGACCAAGCACTTCCGGGAAGCACGGGTTGCCTACCAGAAAGCCATTGATACCATCGCGACGTCTCGCCAGGCTCAATTGTTCAAACAGGAGGAGATTGAGCTTCGGAACCGGCTACAACAAATCGTCGAAGCCTGGCGCGACGACCGCAAAGTACAATCCAGCGGTCAGGCCGAGCGGCTGGCGGCCGATATGGAAGGTCTGATAGATGACCAGGAAAGCTGGAAGAAAAAGAATGTCTACGACTGACGCACCATCCATTCGCCTGGCTGAGCGCATTCTCGCGGGCTTCGATCAGCACTATCAGATTTTCCGGTCCTACTGCGAGCGAGCCCATCAGGGATATCTCAATGCCCAATGGCAGGAACTGCAGGCCATTCACCGAGACCGGGTTGATCTCTATGACGCCCAGGTCGACTTGTGCGTTCAGTCGCTGCGGGACTTTGATGGAGGACTGGACCCGAAGAACTGGCAGGGGGTCAAACACTTACTCAGCGAACAACTGAAACAGCACCCACAGCCCGACCTGGCGGAAACCTTCTTTAACTCGGTATTTTGTCGGCTGTTTGACAGACGCTATTACAACAATGAATACATATTCGTCGAATCTGACGCCCTATGGCGCCACTACGAAACCGACGAAGACCTGGTGCGCCGCTATACCGTTGATGGCAATCTGGAAGCCACCATATTGCAGCTGCTCAGAGACATGGACATTGGCCTGCCGTTCGAAAACGCACACCGGGATGTTCGCCACCTGATTCAACGGTTTCGGGATCAGGAACCGGAGCTGGCAAAAACAGCCTCCAAATACAGCATTGATCTGATCACCACCCCATTTTTTCGCAACAAAGCCTGCTACCTGATTGGCCGGTTGAATCTGGCTAACCGCACGCTGCCCTTTATTGTGCCGGTTCTGAACAATGAAGACGGCTTTCTGTACGCCGATACCTTATTGCTCGATAGCAACGCCATGGCCATCGTCTTCGGCTTCGCCCGGGCCTATTTCTTTGTAGATACCGGCTGCCCCATGGCCATAGTTAATTTTCTGCGCAAGCTCATGCCGACTAAAACCCGGGCAGAGCTCTATTCGTCCATAGGTCTGCACAAACAGGGCAAAACCCAATTTTACCGCGAATTGCTGCAGCACATGGCCGTTAGCGACGATCAGTTCGAAATTGCACCGGGTATCAAGGGCATGGTTATGACGGTGTTTACCCTGCCCTCCTACCCCTACGTGTTCAAAATCATAAAAGACAAGTTTGCCCCACAGAAAGACATGACCCGTCAGCATGTCAAAAACCAGTATCATCGGGTAAAACAACACGACCGCGTTGGTCGCATGGCTGATACCTGGGAGTTCTCAAAGGTTGCCCTGCCGATAGAACGTGTATCGGAAGAACTTCAGCAAGAGCTGACCCGGGTAGCCGAATCCAGCATCCGTATAGAAAACAACCAACTGGTTATTAGCCACTGTTACATCGAGCGCCGGATGATCCCGCTGAACCTCTATCTGGAGGACCCGGCCCGTGAAGGGCAGCAGGAAGCCGTGTTAAAAGAGTATGGACAAGCCATTCGAGAATTGGCCGCCGCCAATATATTCCCCGGCGACATGTTATTGAAAAACTTCGGGGTGACACGCCACGGACGGGTCATTTTCTACGACTACGATGAGATTGACTGGGTCACCAATTGCCATTTCCGGCGGATTCCGCCACCACGCTACCCAGAAGACGAGTTGGCCAGTGAACCCTGGTACAGCGTCGCGCCGAACGACATTTTTCCGGAAGAGTTTGCAACCTTTCTGTTCAATGAAGCCCGGCTAGAACGCTACTTTGTTGCCTACCACGCCGCCCTGCTTGATGCAGATTACTGGCGTGGCGTGCAGGATGAACTGAACGCTGGCGTGGTCGCTGATATTTTTCCCTATCCGGAGCACATTCGCCTGATCCGCCCCTGACTGCCGACAGCACAGGGCAGCGCCCCGAGTCGTCAGTTTTGATCGTTCCGCGGCTGGGGCGCGAGTCGACCCGCACTCTGCATTGACAGAGTCCCCGGTTGATCAACACTGATCACAAAGCGACCGCAAGCTGCTCCACCCGAGGGCTGGCACTCACCCAACCCGGCTATCGTCGCCTCTGGTATCAGCTCAAGAATGCGACGGTCGTCCGTTACACACACCATTTTGCCTGCCTCAAGCCCAATCTGTTCACCACCGAGCGTCACCTGGACAGACATCAGACAGTGCCCTGGCAACGCCTCACTCAGAGCCCCTTGGGGGCTGCCGGCGTCACCGGGCTGAACCGTTACTGTACCCGATTCAGTCAGCGTCTGATCCATCAAGGGTACCAGTTGCAGCGTTGCTGCTTCAGAGAGGGAGATCGTCGCACTTGCAGACTCGTCCATTTCCGCGATCGCCGAGCCTGCCATTAGCGACATCAACACAGCCACAGAACACCCGAGTGATATTCCAAAAGGAGTTTTCATGCTCATCCTCAAGTCAGTAAACCGATAAAAACCCGGCCAGTTTACCAGAATCAGAGGCAGCGGGCAGACCACATGCCTTGCCAACGCGAAAAGATTCAGTACACAATGAAACGCACCTTTCCAGCATGGCACAGCCTAATGTACAAAAAACTGATGCTCTTTCTATTGATGGCTCTTCGTAAAACTCTGTGGAACCCTATGGCAGCATATCCAGCTTCCCACAGTGAAACAGTATGCTCGTTCTAAAGCCTTCGAAAGAACGATAACCTCGAGCGTTGGACTTTACCGTCTGAATCTTTGAGTTTAATCCCTCGGCGACGGCATTGCTGATCCGGTGATCGAAGTAATTCAACAAGCCATTTTTATGCGCTTTTAGCATTCTGGCCACTTTCTTGATGGGCTCCAAACGGCAACGAATAGCCCAGCTGTACCACTTCTCAAAATAGCGTTTCGCCCAACCTTTACTGTGGTAGTCCCAAAAGGGTCGGAAATGTTCTTTGATAGCCCATGAGCGTGCCACTTTG
>NZ_AUIH01000077.1 GCF_000423605.1 Saccharospirillum impatiens DSM 12546 | reverse complement strand
AATGCTCTTCGATTTCCACAGAAAGACTCCCCGTAAATTCGGTATGATCAAGTCCTGATTATACTGGATTTCCACAGGAAACTACGAAGAGCCCTATTGATTATGGTTGTGCTCGTGGCCGCTCTGGTCTATTACGACCGAAATCGCAGCAACCCATGGGATTCAGGTGTGTTTTTCTCCTACCTTAGCCCAATACTTGGAGTCTAACCCGGCACCTTAAGGAAAAATTAAGCAAGAAACTAACGGCAAATCAATGCGCTTTTGCCTACACTGAAACCGAACAGGCTTTCGCAGCTTTGCCACCAGCCTGTGATCCCGGGCTCAGGGGCAGGCCGGGGCGCACCACAACAACAATACAGACTGAAAAAGGATACATTATGTCCGGCATACTCTCGATGATTCTGGCCGGTGGCGAGGGCACCCGCCTGGCGCCACTTACTTCGGTCCGAGCAAAACCGGCGGTTCCGTTCGGCGGCAACTACCGCATCATAGACTTTGTATTAAACAACTTCGTCAACTCAGATCTGTTGCAAATTTTCGTTTTGACCCAGTTCAAGTCCCACTCGCTGATGAAACACATGAGCCGGCGCTGGCGGGTAACGGGCCTGACCAATCGCTTTATCGACCCTATTCCGGCACAGATGCAGATGGGCAAACACTGGTATCAGGGCACGGCCGACGCCATTTACCAGAACATTGAACTGATTGAAGGTATGGACCCCGAAGTGGTCTGTGTTTTCGGCGGCGACCACATCTACAAGATGGACGTTCGCCAGATGGTGGAGTTCCACCGCAGCTTTGACGATGCCAAACTGACCGTTGCGGCCATTCCGGTTCACATCAGTCAGGCAGACCAGTTCGGCATCATCGAAATCGATGAGAACAACAAGATGATCGGTTTTCAGGAAAAGCCGAAGAAAGATCCCAAGACCATTCCCGGCCGTCCCGACTACGTACTGGCCAGTATGGGCAACTACGTTTTCGACGCGCCAACCATGGTTCAGTGCCTCAAAGAAGACGCCGAAAGCTCCGATTCCGTTCACGACTTCGGTCACAACATCATCCCGGACCTCTACAAGGCCGGCGTGGTCTACGTGTACGACTTTTCCACCAACGTAATTCGTGGCGAACTGGAGCACACCAGCGGCTACTGGCGCGATGTGGGCACCCTGGATTCACTGTATGAAGCCAACATGGACCTGCTCGCGGTCGAACCGCCTTTCGACCTGTACAACAAACACTGGCCCTTGCGCAGCTATCATCCGGCCGTTCCGCCGGCCAAGTTCGTACACGATGAAGCCAACCGCACGGGGCAGGCGATCAGTTCCATCGTGTCCGGCGGCTGTATCATTTCCGGCAGCATCGTTCACCGCAGCATTCTGGGGTACAACTGCCACGTACATAGCCATGCCTACGTCGACAATTGCGTCATGATGGGCAACAACGACATTGGCCGGGGTTGCCGAATTCGCCGGGCGATTATCGACAAGAACGTGAACATCGCCCCGGGAACCGTCATCGGGGAAGACCCCGAGCACGACCGTCAGCGTTTTCACGTATCGCCCAATGGCATCATCACCGTTCCAAAAGGAGCCCAGATTGGCTTTGAATAACACCCCCTTGAAGGTTCTTGTAATAGCCTCTGAAGTAGAGGGATTGGTGAAAACCGGCGGGCTGGCCGATGTTGCCCGCGCATTACCGGCGGAACTGGTACGTCTGGGGCATGATGTCCGGCTGGTGACCCCAGCCTATGCCAAAACCCGGGAAGTCTGGTCAAACTGGCCGCACCAGAGCCTGTGCGTCCACCTGAACGCCTTCGAAGAAACCTGGCTGGCTACCCGAACCGGAGAACATCAGGGAATCCCGACCGTCCAGATCGAGCACAGCGACAGCTTCGACCGAGCCGGCATCTACGACAACGGCACCACACCCTATGAAGACAACGCACGGCGTTTTGCCCTGTTAAGCAAGGGCGCCCTGCAATGGTGTCGGGACAACGACTGGCAGCCGGACATCGTGCACGCCAACGACTGGCAGGCAGCCATCGCCTGTTTTTACCTGGCAGAGCATTTCCGGTACGACCCTTTTTTTGCCCACACTCGCAGCGTTCTCACGCTCCACAACGCGGCCTACCAGGGGCAGTGCAGCTCTACCTGGCTGCGTACACTGGGGATTCACGAGCAATTTTTTCATCCGGGTGCCTTTGAAGACCACGGTCAGATCAATCTGCTCAAAGGCGGCATTCGGTTTGCCGATGCCATCAACGCCGTCAGCCCGGGCTATGCCAGCGAGCTACTCAGTGATCTCGGCAGCCACGGTCTCGGCCCAATCTTTCGCGAGCGGGCCGATGCCCTGAGTGGCATTTTAAACGGCTGTGACTACGGTCAATGGTCACCGGAAACCGATCCGGACATCCCGGTTCACTTCAAACACCCCGACGATGGCGGAAAAGCTCGCTGCAAAGCGGCCCTGAAACAGGAACTGGGGTTGGCTGAGGGCGACGCCCCCTTACTGGTGTCGATCAGTCGCCTGGCAGACCAGAAGGGCTTTAACCTGCTGATTCCGGCTTTATGGGAAACACTGCGCCATACCGACGCCCAGGTTGGTCTGCTGGGCTCCGGCGATCCGAATCTGGCCGCTCAGTTGCACCGGTTGGCCCGCGAATACCCAAGCCGGGTCGCCTTTGTGGAAGGCTACGACAACGCCCTCGCCCACCGGCTTGAGGCCGGTGGCGACGCCTTCCTGATGCCATCGATTTTTGAGCCCTGTGGATTGAACCAGATATACAGCTTGCGCTATGGGACCTTACCTCTGGTGCGCGCGGTGGGCGGGCTGAAAGACACGGTAGTGCCACTGGCCAATATCGACGCAGAAGCCGGCCAGGCAACCGGTTTCATGTTTGCAGACCCGTCTGCAGAAGCGCTAATCACCGAATTGAGCAACCTGATCCGGGTCTATCATGACCAACCGGATACCTGGCTCGCCATGCAAACAACCGCCATGACACAGCGATTTGAATGGGCAGCAGCGGCCAAAGACTATGTCGCGTTGTATCAACAGGTGCAGAACGTGCCCCGGCACTGAGTGCCGGCCAGGCCAACATTCGCAGCGAGGAGTTTACCCCTGGCTGCGAATGGGCTTGAAGCCGAAATAGGCCAGCAACGTTGCGATCAGTGCCATGGCCGCGGCAAACCAATACACCACGCCGGTCCCCTGCCAGAGCCATCCGGCTAGCAAATTACCGCAGATCAGACCGACCCCCATGCCCGTCGATACGTACAAGCCCTGACCAAACCCCTGCCGGCTCGGTGGAAACAGGCGCCCAACCCGATGGATGGCGACAGAGTGCACCACGCCAAAAGTAAGCGCATGCATACCCTGAATAAGCAGTGCCGAAGCAAAGCTTTGTTCCAGGTTAGCCAGCATCACCCAGCGCAACACGGTGATGCCCAGGGCAAACACTATCAACAAGCGCTCGCTGAACCGCTGAAACCAGTTGGCGATGAACAAAAACACCACGATTTCACAGATAGAGCCGAAACTGATCAGAAACCCGATCGTCGTTGCACTGAAACCGCGGTCTTTCAAAAACAGATCAAAGAACGTGTTGTAGGGCGCCAGACCCAATTGCCACAGGAACACAACCGCCATCAACACCCACACTTGTGGCCAGTCGATATAGGCATTTTCAAGCCCTTTTGAGGCTTTACGGTCTTCCGCCCTGAGCCGGGTTTCTTTCGGGATCAACCAGGTTGAGGCCCACATCAACCCACAAAGCACCGCGCCAATCACCGGTAAAATCGTCACCGGGTAACGATCCAGTGCAGCGCCCAGAGTCCAGACAATCACCACATAACCGGCCGAACCCCACAGCCGGACCTGGCCGTACCGTGACCGGTCCGGGCCCAGCACGTTCATCGCCACGCCCTCCATCTGCGGCAGTACCGCCGACATAAAGACGCCAAACAGGCCAAAAACAGTCAAATACCAGAAAAAATCACCGCTTTTCAGCGCAAGCAGATAGAAAACACCCATCAGAACATAGCCAATGCGGATCAGCGGCAAGCGCTGACCCGTGCGGTCACTGATGAGGGTAAACAGAAAGGGCGCAAACACGTTCACACCAAATACCGTGGCAACAATGACGCCGATCTGTTGAGGCGTTAAGCCCTGAGCGGTCAGGTAGCGCGCCAGATAGGGGGTAAATACGCCAAACAGGGTGAAATAGGCGGCATACATCGGCGACAGTCGTCGCGACTTCTGAGCGAAACTCAGTGTGGTGATGTCGGTCATAAAATCCTTGTCGGGGAAGGCGCCAGGTTATGGGTGGTACGTTAAGCGGTTCAGGCTCACAGAGTAGATCAGGATTCGGGCTTTGCAGTCGGAGCCGATTGTTTCAACGCTTTTTGGCGGGCACGCCGCTTGGCGAAAAATTCGGACATCAGAGTCGAGCACTCGTCAGCAAGGATGCCTCCGGTTACTTCGATTCGATGATTGTAAGCGCCCCCGGACAGTAACTGCCGTTGGGATTCCACGGCTCCGCTTTTGGGTTCAGTGGCACCATAGACCAGACGCTTAATGCGGCTGTGCACCAGCAAACCGGCACACATGGTACAGGGTTCAACCGTTACATACAGCGTCGCACCCGGCAAACGGTAGTTCCCAACCGACAGACATGCCTGCCGGATGGCCCGCATTTCAGCATGGGCACTAGGGTCCAGCTCACTGATCGGGCAATTGAACCCTTCGGCTATTACCTTGCCGTCCAGCACTACAACGGCCCCAACCGGTACTTCACCTTCCGCTGCTGCTAGCCTGGCCTGCTCCAGAGCCAGTTGCATCCCAGCGATGTCATCAATCCTGCCCACACCATCCCCAACCACAGCAAACACTCCTGCACCCCAAAGGCGGCTCCAAACACTGGAGTAGCCGGGCGAAGAATACCAAATTTCCGGTGGCTATGGTGCATGGCAGCTCATTCTAGCGGCCAATTGCACCCGAGCTAGACTTTATACTGGCTCAACTGTGACTTGAGCCTGTCAGCCATTTCTCGCAGATGTCGACTGGCTTCGCTGGCCTGATCGGACTGCGCCCGCCAACCTTGCCACCGATTTACTGAGTCAGAGCCTGTGTCCTGCTTGCTACAGATTACCGGGATTCAATCCGTTTCCTCCCGGGCAAGGCAACACTTGAGCCCCGGAAAGGTGACTGGCGCAGACCCTGGGATTCAAGGCTACACTTAAGACAGTGAGAGACTTCACTTACCGACTGCGAGTACAGACACCATGAGCGATCGCTCCAAAGAGACTGAACAACAACTCTTTGCCGACCTGAAAGTCTTGTCCGACAGCGCCTTTCCAAAACAGTGTTCAACGTGCGGGCGCATCTACAACTCCCCGGAAGACTTTTTCCGTCATTCCAATGCACCCACGTTTGGCAGTGGTTTAAAAGGAAGCTGGGACGACGACGATAGAACCGTTGTTGAGTTGTTTCGAAACTGCGAGTGCGGCTCGACCCTCATGGATTTTTTTATGGACCGTCGCGACAGATCCAGCCGGGGTCTAAAACGCCGCACGGTTTTCGGTCGGTTGCTGGATACGTTGGAGGCAAAAGGACTGTCCCGGGAGATAGCCCGACAGGAGTTAACCGGAGTAATGAACGGCAACCAGAGCGAACGCCTAGAGGCATTCGGTATTCGGTTGAAAACTGGTGGCAGCTGAGTCCACGGTCAGCGCCACAACCCACTCTATGACGATTGTGATCGAAGCTGAACCCAGTCTTTTCAGGGCAATGGGCTCATACTGTGGTCTTGTAGCAGGGCTTCAACTGAACAGGTAAAGCGCTAAACGGGTGCTTACCAGAGCAACAGCGCCACACCAAGCACATACAGCACCATAATGACGACGCTCTCCATCCCTATCTGACCGATACCATGGCGTTCACGGCGAATCAGCCCCATCATCAACACACCGGCCATCAGCAGAGTCAGCACGGCCCAGAACATCGAATCTTCCGGCATGGCATGGTAAATGGAGCCATCCCGATAGGCAATATCAGACGCCGCCGTAAACAGCGTATCAAACGCATTACCACCGATGATACCGCTGACGGCAAGCGTCAGGGCGCCCCGGCGGACAGCTGCTATTGAGGTCACCAGCTCGGGAATCGATGTGCTTATGGCTGTGAACATCACCCCAACAAAGGTTTGAGAAAAATTGGCCTTGTTGGCGATGACGGTTGCCGCAGGCTCCAGTGCCCAGCCAGCCAAACCCAGAATAACCATCAGCGCCAAAAACTGAGTCACAAGCCGGGACATTGATGGCATGGCGTCGATGTCGTCTGGCGTATCTTCACGGGTATCCCGAGTCATAGAAGGTCGCCACATGGGCGACTCCGATGCATCACGGACAAGATGAATACCATAGAAATAAACAACCAGCATCACCGGCGTTACCGGGTGAACGCCGGCTATCGTCACATCCGGGAGATAGGGTGCTAACAGAATCATTGCCAGCAAACAGATCAGCAGTCCGTTTTGCATCATGTTCGGTACAGAAGCGGCGGCGTGTTCAAGATTGGCCCGGCGATACACCATATCGGCCACCGCCAGGAAAAAAGTCTGCACTGCGATACCACCCAACGCATTGCTCACAGCAAGCTCGGCATGACCATTCCAGGCCGCCGTGACCGACAGAACCGAGCCCCCCAGCGATGTAGCTGCCCCCAGCAAGACAGCGCCAGCAGCCGCCTCTCCGATTCGGGTACGATCCGCTAATTGGTCAACCACGCCGGTAATCCAGGTACCGGCTACCGCGATGACAGGCGCCAGGCAGACGAAAACAAGAACCGCCTGCAGTAAGGTCCAGTTTTCAGGTTCAAGCAGGAACATAATGCAGTTTCACTCTCCTGACAACGCGGGTGACGAAGGGACACCCGTTAATCATTGTAAGATGTAGCTAATTGGCATTCATCAACAGAACACCATTTAGATCTACTGGTTCAACTATATGATAATCCTGCTGGCTCGTGAACATCACATTCCAATGGGAGGCTGTTTATCAACCGCACAACTGCACTTATTGTACGAAACCGCGCTAACCAAATGAGTGAGCTACAGGTACGTAGCTCTTGCGAGTGAGGAGGCTTTTCTCAACACCCGCATAAGTTATCAACGCCTTTACTTTATGGCCATATCGTTTCTGACAGAGGTCACACCTTCGACACCCCGGGCAATAATGACAGCCTGGTTCATGGCGGCTTGCGACTCGACAAAACCGCTCAGTTGAACAACACCTTTAAAAGTTTCAACATTAACTTCCCGCGCCTTGACATCGGGATTTTCAACCAACGCTGCTTTCACCTTGGTCGTGATCCAGGCGTCGTCAATGTACTCGCCAGTGCTTTCCTGGGTCGCACTTCCCGCACACCCGATGGTAGTGGTAACAAGCGCTATCGCGATCAGCGATGCGCAAATTGTTTTCAATGTTTTCATGGTAATCCATCTCCAGTTGACGTAATTCCAACACATAGCTACCTGTACCTAACCGGTAGTGCTGCATCGAAACAGGCTCAAACTGACGGTACTTGAACACACAAAGTTCGCGCCAATCCTTCAAAAGCGCCCCGGTTTCAAGCAAACTTAAACCGACCACTATCAGGCCGTCTCAATACCTGCTCCCGGAACAGCTTTCATGCATCACAATTGTTGAATGACTGTGTTTCTTCACCGTTCCCAGGCTCCCGACGAACCAGGCTCCAGTATGATCGCGTACTCATCAGATCAAAATCTGGCAGCGGGCCTGCCAAACAACAACATCCCGATTCCAGCAGCCGTCGATGCGGCTCCCAGAATCAAAAACCAGGTAGTGGAATCGGTAAAACGGCCCGTGACGGCTTCCGACACCTGATCGCCCAGGCTTTGGGATGACTGATACGCAAAAAACAGCAAGATCACACCTACGACCAGTAGCACAATAGCCAACACCCTTTTACTCATCATATCCGCTTCCACTCGTTTTATTGACCGGATCTCCCCCGGCAACCAATGACGCATGACAGTGCGATCGTCTTGTACGATTCGACTAACCCTTTTTCTTCGGATAATCATGGATCTTCCCAGGCACTGCTCTGGATTTTCCAACCTTCCTGTCTGGCTGGCCATGCTGCCCCGCATTTTCTTGTCCAGATGTTTTACTGCCGATCTGCACAACATTCCCTTCTTCCTGGTTAGTCACGCCCTGAACCTGATTCTTGTTCATAAATTGATATCCTTATGTGTGTCTTGTTGTGTTACCCCGCAGCATTGCACCAATGCAATAAGCTGACTGGGCTTGCAAGGCTAACGATAGTCGAAGCGTTACGGGGGGTCTGTGCGCTGCCTAACGCAACTGGATAATTTCTGATGGTGTTTGGAGCAGATAAGTGATCCGTTTTGACACTGGCGTTTCAAACCGATCAGGGCAGCAACACCTAAAGACACTTGGATCACTGGTGAATCCGGATAAGCACCAGAAGCCAACTTGTGGCCAGGATGGCTTGGGCATTTTAAGGAGCCTAAGTGCGCTTACGAACAGACGGAAGATGAGTCACGCATTGATGATAGTGCCAAGCGCCTATGGTGGGTTACATCCAGAGTAGTCGCTATGACATGGTCCGCGCGACACAAATAATTGCGCAGTCAGGACATTTAACCGAAACGAAGCATCCAAGGAACTCCCATGATCAAATTCAACATTGCAGCAATTACTCTCTGCCTTTTCGGTGCACTGCCCGTGGCAGCTTTCGCCGAAACCACACGGTTCGGCCCGGATCAGGGCGAGAAGGAATTCTCCGTATCAGGAACGGGCAGCAGTGACCAGGAATTCAATAGCGGTAGCTTTGGGCTAACTGGCGACCTGGGCTGGTATTTAAGTGACAACGCAATCGCCGGTGTCCGGCAAAGCGTTAATTACGCCAATATCAGTGGCGAAAGCATCACCAATGACTTCTGGAACGGCTCAACGCGTGGTTATATTAACTAGTGCCCGTCCATAAACGGCTAAGCTTCTGAAAATAAAAGAAAAATCTCGATCAGAGGGTTAAAAAGGCCCTAATACTTTGTAGAATTGT
>NZ_AUIH01000076.1 GCF_000423605.1 Saccharospirillum impatiens DSM 12546 | reverse complement strand
GAACTGTTTTATTAATATCGATGGGGTTGTGAGCCATTAAATAATGCTGCCGCCGTTAATTGATGCGAGTATTATCGCATGCTTTTTTATGGGCGATTTTTTCCTCCTGTGTGGCGTTCTGAAGCGTTTTATAATGTTGGAGGCGGCTCGCTATAGATGATAGATGAGACCACCCCTGACGTGCAATTCCGGGCCAATTTGGCGGACTGTCAGGGAGTTGGTGAAAAATCTGTGCAATCAGGAAAAGTCAAAAAAAACCTGTCAAGCCTTTTTTGATATTATTTCGCTGAATAGTTACGAATTTTCTATAAATAGAGCCGGCGAACCGGCTCAGTTGTTTGCTTTCAGGCCAGTGTCAGAGGTTGCGGTTTCTCACCCAGTTCCGGGTTCGAAAGCACGCCAATCAACCCGGAGGCAGACACATTACCAATGGTGCCCGTAGTACCGTAGCTATGCGCCAAATTCCCGCCCAGTGCGGCATCTGAGTCATTGTCCAGATGACTTTCAAGCAGGGCATCCGTCACAGCCCAGCGGTCCTGGCCAGAGGCCTCGAACGCTTCGACCAACTGGTTAAAGTCGAACTGCTGGACACGCTCGTTGCGCAATGGATCCGTTGAACCGGCATCAAAGTCTACAGAGGCTTCCATGATCAATTGCAACGTTACCTCTGGAGCATCACAGTCGGTTTGTTCATCCCAACCGGTAAAGGTAACCGTGTCACCCTGCTGGGAAGACGGACCACACCAGGGGGCATTGGAATCACCACCAAACTCAAGCACCAGCTCGCCATTGGTGCGGGTCAGTGTCAGGTCATCAAGGCTAAATTCACCGCCCACTGAGACCGTGTAGCTGGACAAATCTGTGGTCGCTATACGGTCTGCACCATCGCCGACATTGTAAAGCACGACGTCGTTACCGCCGCCTACCGCTATCACGTCGGACCCTTCACCGCCTGCGAGCACGTCATTCCCCTGGCCGCCAACAAGGATGTCATCACCTTCGCCACCGAGCAGGAGATCGTTCTGACAGTCGCCAGCTAGTATGTCGTTGCCGGTATTGCCCTCGATCAGGTCGAAGCCGGTGCCACCAAAGAGCACATCCCCGCCACTGCCCCCATAGAGACGGTCGTCACCTGCTTGTCCGAACAGAACATCGTTGCCAGCCTCACCCTGAATAGTATCTCGTCCTCCGCCAGCTTGTACCTGGTCGTGACCGTGACCGAGTTCGAAGTTGTCGTCTTCCTGGCCTGTGATGAACCTGTCTCGACGGTGGGAACCGGTGTGGTCCGATTCCACCACCTCAAGTTCATTGACCGTGGCAGAGGTACCATCGGCGAATTCAATGGTACTCACCGGCGCGGTGCCGTCGGCATCCAGGTCAAATTCCACGCCCTGATCCGGCATTTCGTTGCCGTTGTTGTCCACCAGATGAAGGTTTACGGTGGTGAAGCCATCTACCGTTGTGCTGCGGGCCACTACATTGGCAGCGGTAAGCCCTTCACCGAAGCGCAGCACATTGTTGCCAGCAGTGTCTTCGATACGGTTAAGACCATCGCCGAGTTGGTAGAGGTAGGTGTCGTCACCGTCACCGCCGCGCAGTATATCCGTGCCCGCGCCACCGGTGAGCACATCGTTGCCGCCAAGCCCTTCCAAAACGTTGTCTCCGCTGTTTCCCTGAAGGTGGTTGGCTGTTTCTGTGCCGGTGCCGTTGAGGTTACCCTCACCGGTCAGGCTGAGGTTCTCCAGGTGAGTGCCCAGTGTGAAGTCCACGCTGCTTTCCACGGTATCGGTGCCGCCGTCAGCGGTCTCCACCAGTGTGTCAGCAAGGCTATCAACCACATAGGTATCGTCGCCTGCACCGCCCACCAGGAGGTTGCTGCCTCCAGCACCGTCAAGGCGGTTGGCCGCACTGTTGCCGTAAATGTTGTTATCGCCGGCACTGCCGGTAGCGTCGATGGCCTCGTCGCCAAGCAAGTGCAGTTCTTCCACGTGATCGGGTAGCACGAAGGTGGCGGTGCTGTAGACGACGTCGTAGCCTTCGCCGGCCTGTTCGGTTACCTCGTCAGTGTGCCAGATGACCTCGGGCTCGCCATTGCCGTCCCCCGTGCCCGGTACCGCCCCAAAATCGCCGAAGGTGTCGCAACCCGCTTCGCCGGTGCTGCAGTTCTGGTCATCATTCTGCCCGCCGCCCGGGTTGGGACCGTGATGCGGATTACCACCGCCCTGGTGCCCGCCGCCCGGACCGGAGCCCTGTTGGGCATTGCCGCCCTTGGCGCCCGGGTTGCCCGGTGAGGTTCCGGGTCCGTCGTTCCAGTTGGTATCGTGCCCCGGCGGGGGTGGATCTTCGCCGTTGCCAACGCCGGCGTTACCCTTGCCGGGCTTGGTAGGGCAATCCGTATCGCCGTGATCTCCGTCGCCGTCAGAACCGCCTCCATCGGGGCCATCGTCCTCCGGTGGCTCGATGGTTTCGCTGTAACCATCCACATAATAGACATCGTCACCTTCCCCGCCGGCCATTGTGTCCAGGCCGGTTCCGCCGTCGAGCACATCGTTGCCGGTGCCGCCAATCAGAGTGTCTTCGTCGGCACCGCCGTAAAGCTGGTCATCACCGTTGCCTCCGTCCAGTATATCGTTGCCCGTGCCACCGTACAGTTGGTCGTTATTGCTGTTCGCCGGATTAGTGCCTCCATAGGAGTAATCCGCCATAATCATTGTCTCCATCAGAACCAAAGCCTCTCCATAGCCATCGTCAACCGCTGCCAGGCCGTCATCGCCGCCGTACAGATAATCGTCGCCCGCGTCGCCATAGAGCACGTCGTCGCCGGACCCTCCGTCCAAGTGGTCATCGCCGTTTCCGCCAGACAGAACATCGTCGTTCGGGGTGACGGTGCTGATGCTGCCTCCATACCCATAGCCACCACCATATCCGTAGCCGCCACCGTAATAGCCACCATAGGGGTCGTCGCTGCTGATAATGGCGTCATCACCGCCGTAGATGTAATCGTCGCCATCACCACCCTCTAGCGTGTCGTTGCCGCCCGCGCCGTCGATTTCGTCATCGCCGGCCTCACCCTCAAGGGTGTTGTCGTCATCGTTGCCGAGCAGGGTGTTGTCGAGCGCGTTACCGGTGCCGGACGTGCTCGCTTCGCCGGTGAGCACAAGGTTTTCGACGTTGTCGCTCAGTGTGTGGCTGACGCTGCTTTCGACGGTGTCGGTGCCTTCATTGGCCTGTTCCACCACCTGATCGGCCGTTGAATCCACGATGTAGGTATCGTTACCCGAGCCCCCGGACATGACGTCACCGCCCCAACCGCCGTCCAGGTAATCATCACCGGCGCCGCCATTCAAAGCGTTAGAGTTTCCGTTACCAAACAGGCGATTGTCTAGGGCGTTGCCAGCGCCGTTAATGGCGTTGGTACTGGTCAAATAGAGGTCTTCCACGTTGTCAGACAGGGTATGAGTGACGGCGCTCTGGACCACGTCATAACCCTCTCCTGCGGCTTCGACGATGGAGTCCCCGGCATCGTCCACAATATAGGTGTCTGAGCCGCTGCCACCGGCCATGGTGTCGGCACCCTGGCCGCCATCAAGCAAGTCGCTGCCATCACCGCCACTAAGAGTATCCGCCCCGGCCTGGCCGTAGAGCCGGTCATTACCCGTGCCGCCTTCCATGATGTCATTGCCTGCACCGCCGTATAGAGTGTCGTTGCCACCCACGCCATAGAGCCGGTTGTCCCCGGCATTGCCCTGCACCTGGTTGTTGCTCGCATTCCCGATGCCCACTTCGGCCGAGCCTTCGGTGAGAATCAGTCGCTCGACATTGGCCGCTAGGGTGTGATCAACACTGGCCTCGACGGTATCAGTGCCGCCGAACGCCGCTTCCAGAACGGTATCCTGGTCGCTGTCGACAATGTAGGTGTCATTGCCAGCGCCCCCTTCCAGCATGTCTGCGCCGCCGGCGCCGTAGAGTGTGTTGGCCCCGCTGCTACCTACAAGGTGGTTGTCCAACTCGTTGCCGGTACCGTCCACGTTACCGCCGGTAAGCACCAGGTTCTCGACGTTGTCGCTAAGGGTGTAGGTATCGGCCGCGTGTACGGTGTCGGTGCCTTCGCCTGCGGCTTCCAGTACGGTGTCGCTGCCACCCACAAAATAGATGTCATCCCCCGCGCCGCCGCTCATGCGGTCGGCTCCGGCACCGCCGTTCAGCGTATCATTGCCGCTGCCGCCGAAGAGCCGGTCGTCGCCCGCACCACCGAACAACAGGTCATCGCCAGCATCGCCCCGTAGGGTATCGCTGCCGCCCAGGCCTTCCAATCGGTTGTCCTGCGCGTTGCCCTGAAGGGTGTTATCGCTGCTGTTGCCGGTACCATCAAGCGCCTGGTCGCCAAGCAGTTGTAGATTTTCCACTTCCGAGTCGAGTGTGTAAGACACCGAACTGCGCACGGTGTCGTCACCGCCGCCATTGCTTTCGATGATCTGATCGTTGGCGTTATCGACGATGTAAGTATCATCACCATCGCCGCCATGCAGGGTGTCGGTGCCTGTGCCACCGTCGAGAATATCCGCTCCGGCGCCGCCAAAGAGTTCATCGTTGCCAGCCAGCCCCTGCAGGTGGTTGTCACCACTATTGCCGGTGAGTGCGTTATCCAGTGCATTACCAATGCCCTGAGCGGCACCGTCAGCCAGGGTGAGGTCTTCGACGTTGTCGCTGAGCGTGAGGTCGATGCTCGAGATCACCTGGTCATGCCCTTCGCCGGCAACCTCAATGACCTGATCGTCGGCGTTGTCGACGTGGTACTCGTCATCACCGAGGCCGCCTTCCATAACGTCCGCTCCGGTACCACCGTCCAGTACATCATCGCCGTCGAGGGCGATAATTCGGTCATCTCCTGCGAGGCCCTGCAGCCGGTCGGTCGCATTGGTACCGCGGATGACATCGTCACCTCCGGTGCCATTGAAGTCGAAGCCCAGATCAATGAGTTCCTGATAGTTGAGTACCGTACCATCGGCGAATTCGAAGCGATCTATGCCCGAACTTTCGTAGGGGTTGAGTGGGTCAAAGCCTTCGATGTGAACGGCATCGTCGGTGCCGTCGAGGGAAATTTTCAGCGAGCCGATGCCCAGGCTTATATCACTGACCTGAATGCCTCCGCCGAACTGGAGTACGTTGGAGCCGAAATCCGAAATCCTGACGTTTCCATGGCCGAAGTTAAAGACGTAGGAATCATAACCTCCACCTCCAACGAGCAGGTCGTTACCTGCGCCACCGACCATGGTGTCTAACCCGTCGCCACCCACGATATAATCGTCGCCTTCGTCACCGAAGAGTTGATCATTGCCTGCACCACCGGCGAGGTAATCGTTACCCGCCCCTCCGCCAATCAGATCGTTCCCGCTGCCACCAAGCAACGTATCATCGCCCCCGTGACCCAGAAGTTGATCATTGCCAGCACCACCAACCAAAATATCGTTGCCGTGATAGGCCGTATCCAACCAACTGGCATCACCGTATAACAGGTCATCACCATCACCGCCAAACAGGGTGTCAGCACCGCCAGCACCGACCAGGATATCGGCGCCGGTGTCGCCGTCCAGATAATCGTCGCCATGGAACTCCCCGGCTACGTTCTGTGAGTCACCGTTCATCGCATCGTCACCGGTGCCCCCGATCAGCCTGTCGTCACCGCCATGGCCAAACAGCGTATCATCGCCAGCGCCGCCATCGAGGTAGTCATCATCGTGAGCGGAATCAGCGAGGTATGACGCATCTCCCGACAACGAATCATCACCTTCACCCCCGTATAGTGAATCCTGACCAGCACCACCAACCAGAGTGTCGTTACCGTTGCCGCCCTGAAGAACGTCATCACCATGGTATTCAGTATCCAGATCAGCGGCATCCCCGTAGAGTTGGTCGTTACCTTCACCCCCCACAAGAACATCCGACCCACCGTTACCGATCAGTTGGTCGTTGCCTTCGCCGCCACTGAGAAAATCATCGCCGTGTGCCTCGGGCGGTGTACCACCTCCATCTCCATCAATGATGTCGTCGTCAGCGCCGCCATAGAGTCGATCATTGCCGCCGCCGCCTACTAGCGTATCGTCTCCGGCACCGCCTTCAAGCAGGTCATCTCCATGATATTCGCTTGCAACGCTACTGCTGTCGCCAAACAGAATATCGTTACCTTCACCGCCCCGCAGAGTGTCGGTTCCACCGCCACCGACCAAGGTGTCGTCGCCCGCTTCACCATCCAGTGTGTCATCGCCGTGGTACTCGCCAGCAAGACCACTAACATCACCGTGCATGATGTCGTCGCCTTCGCCTCCCCAAAGCCTGTCGTCTCCACCAGCCCCGGCCATCTCGTCATTGCCGGCCCCACCATCGAGCTGATCGTTTCCAAATAGCCCGGGCTCACTTCCGTCATTTCCTTCTCCGGCCAGCTTATCGTCACCTGCACCGCCGAAAATCAGGTCATTCCCAGTGCCACCAACAACTATATCGTCACCCTCGCCGCCGCTGAGGATATCGTTACCGTCATTGATATCGCCACTGCCGCCAAATATCTGGTCTTCTCCGGCCCCGCCAAAGAGCACGTCGTCACCGCCGCCTCCGAACAGGGTGTCATGCCCTTCTCCACCGTCAATAAAATCCTGGCCATGTTCACTGGTGTCTACACTTCCATTGTCACCATTGAGTATGTCATCGCCTTCACCGCCAAAAATAGTATCATCACCTTGGCCGCCGAACGCCACATCATCGCCACTGCCTGCGTATACGACATCATCACCGGCTCCTGCGCTCACATAATCTTCGCCGGCACCGGCATAAATAAGATCATCCCCGGGTTCTACCGCTTGCTTTGCTTTAACATTCGTGAGAATCGCGTTGTAGCGATCAGCTCCACTAGCAGACTCCGTAACATCGAGAGTCGCCTCCCAATCGAGCCCGGGGTTATACCAGTCTTCGTAGGCTGTGATGTCGTCTACCTCGGCACCGTCTGGGCTAAAGCGCGAAAGAGGGATAGCTTCAAAGTCTCCGAAAATAAAGTCGTCTCCAGCTCCGGCAACCAGAGTATCGCTGCCACTTCCGCCGGAAAGGACGTCGTTGCCGGCCCCTGTAACGAGAATGTCGTCACCTTCCATGCCCCCCAGAAAGTCACCCTTCTGGCCAGTGCCACTACTGTTTTCTCCATCAAATATGGCCTGCTCCAGCGACACTTCACTGTCGCCGTACAGTCTGTCATTGCCGGCGAACCCGTAAACGTCTGCGACGAGTACATCCGACCCAACACCACCTTCGAGCAAGTCGTTCCCCATACCCCCGGCAAGTGTATCGTTGCCAGAACCACCCAGAAGGTGATCGTCCCCACCGCCATTGTTGGCGTACAGAATATCATCACCCGCTCGGCCATCCAGCGTCTCGTCACCCGAGCCATCCAAAAGCACGTCGTTCTGCCCGCTTGCCTCCGTTAGCGGAGTTTCATAGACTCGGTTACCAAGAGCATCATATTCGAATTGACTATCCGCCTCGCCAACCCAAACATAATCGCCAACAATAGTATCGCCACTACCAACCTCGTCATCATTCGCATCAAGCGACACAGTGACGCTTACCGGGTCAGTTGTCGCTTCGCCATCGCTGCTTTCATAAACGGCTTGAAGATTCAGGTCGGACGATGACTCTACGTCCCCATCGCTTACCAACGAAAAGTCTATGGTTTGTTGGCCTTCCTCGAGTTGCAACGTTACTTCACCGTTCGCGAACGAGGCTATGTCGTCGCCAAGAGAGGCCAATATCGTCTCTGCACCCGCTCCGCTTAGCGTTAGAACGATGCGGTCACCCGCTTGCGCAGGGCGGTTTAATTCCACTCGAAATGGACGAGAACCGCCCTCAGTCAGTGTTGTGGAATCACTGGCCTCGCCGCCATTTTCAGGGAATGGCCCTGGGATGAGTGTAATGCTATTTCCGGCATTGAGTTCGATGCCCAAGTCGCCATTTTGGAAGTTTTGTATGGTAATTTTATCGTCCGCTTCCAGCTCCCCACCAGTTATCTCCAGCGTGCCACCGTCTTCCAGGTTACCTTCTACCAGCGTATATACGTAGTCATCACCTTCCCAAACTGTGATGCCTTCCTCGATTTGGGATGGACCATCCGTACCGGTTATCTCATTTTCGCCGATACGCAGGCGGTCATGAGTATCGTCTTCACTATCGCCCTCAGCGGACTGAATAGTGTCTTGCCCATCACCGGGATTAAAAACATAGACATCTGCACCAGCACCGCCTGAAAGCACGTCGTTGTCTTCACCGCCGATAAGCCAGTCATCGCCCTCGCCTCCATACAGATGATCGTCCCCTGCTTCACCCCATAAAATGTCGTTACCACCGAAACCGTTGATCTGGTCAATGCCTCCCTGACCGAGAATCAACTCGTTCATGTGCTCTCCGTCATTCAACACCCAGTCGTTACGCTCGTTACCGTCGAGGGCTTCAGCAGTGGGCGGCTCAGTGCTGCTTTCCTCGTCGTTACCGACGAGAATATCGCGGAAATCTATGGTCTCACCAAGACCCGCTTCAAGCGACTCTGCGTAGTGCTCGATGAGGTAGTCATAGGCGGGTTGAAAACTTTCTTCCAAGGTGCTCACACCGCCGGTCAATGCCGTAAGGCCAGGATCAGCGTTGGCAAAGTCCACCATGTTACCCGTGTCGGCACCGCTACCGCTGACGTAGGCTGGCGCGCCGGCACCAAAATTCGCCTCGTAACGTAAAATACGCTCCTGATGCTGGGCGTACATTTGGTAGACTTGGCGTGCTTGATCGTCGGTCACTTCCACGCCATCGTCGTAGAGACCGAAAATCTGGGATTCAACGAAGCGGCGCTTGGCAAGGCCCGGATCGCTGGCTGCATTGGAGTAGTAGCGAATCTGGAACCAGGCCTCGGCTCGGTCGCCGTCTTCAATGCCTGCTCTCAGGCCGTCGCCCAGCAGATTGCCAGGGCCGGTCACGCTGTTGTAGGTCAGTGAGAATAGGACGGCGCGTTCGCGGGATAGGGGAATATCGGCGACGAAGTCGTCGATATTGGTTTCGTATGTCTCCGCCAATTGGTCAAAGACATTTTGTGATTGTGTGTCTGTGAGAGTAAAAGTGGTCGGCCCTTCATAGTCCGGGTGGGTATTCGACCAATCCTCAAGAACTGCGTCCAATTCGGCTTGCAGCTCTTCATCGGTGGTCGCTTGGGTATTGCGGATAGTGGCATCCAATTCTTGTCGGAGCTCAATATTTACTAACTCAATGCCAAGCTCATTATATATATTCAGGCGTACATCAGCCTCATTCAAATTGAACCCAACACCGATTGTCGGTTGAGGGTTGTCCGCGGTATCGAAGTAGACGCCAGGGTCAAAGCCTTCAACTGCCTGAATCAGGTCATAACGAAGTTCGTTGTAGTTGACGCCTTCCGTTGTGTAATTTAGGTTCTTCGTAGAAATCTGTGGAGCCCTACGGCTGCATTTCCAGCTTCCCGCAGTAAAACAGTATGCTCGTTCTGAACCCTTCGAAGGAACGATAACCTCGGGCATTGGACTTCACCGTTTGTATCTTAGAGTTTAAACCTTCAGCCGCAGCATTGCTGATCCGGTGATCAAAGTAGTTCAGCAACCCGTCCATATGTGTCTTGAGCATTCTGGCCACTTTCTTCACCGGCTCCAGTCGGCAGCGAATTGCCCAACTGTACCACCGTTCAAAGTAGCGTTTCGCCCAGCCTTTGGAACGGTAGTCCCAGAAGGGACGGAAGTGTTCCTTTAGGGCCCAGGCCCGTG
>NZ_KE384065.1:8172-9621 GCF_000423605.1 Saccharospirillum impatiens DSM 12546 | reverse complement strand
TGAGCGATTGCCTGTAGCTCTTTCTTGTTCATAGTCTGCCCATCCTCACCCAACCATTGGGTTAATAATAGGCAGTTACACAGATTTAGTTACAGTCTCCCGGTTGAGCGGTGTTTGGCGTCTTTTCATGTGTTGCGTCATTCATTGTTCAGCGTCCCTCTATGTCTTGCGTCGCTCAATGTCCTACGTCTCTACATGTCCCGCGTATTTCCTCATCTTCCTGGCCACCTTGCGCTTTCTCAGCCAGTTGAAGGGCAGCTTTTTCAGCCCTTTGTGGCCCTCCCGGATGTGGTGGTCTATCGCATCCAGTACCCGTTCTGATGATTTGCCATCCTGGTAGGGGTGCATCTGGTCGGCGTAGGCTTTTCCGGCTTCTTTTCGTTCTGCGTAGTGCTCTGTGCAGGTGTGTATGGCGGTAGCCAGCTCGCTTGGGTCGGTTATGTTCAGTACATAGGGGCCGGGGTGCAGGGTGTTCAGGGTGATGACGGGTTTGCCGATGCACAGGCTTTCGGCCACGACCGATGAGGTATCGGAAAGCACGATGTCGGCTTGTTGCAGGGCGGGAAGCAGGTCGGTGTTTTCTACCACTCTGAAGTGGTCGTTTAGGGCGGCTTTGTAGGCGGTTACCTGGTCTTTGGCCATCATTGGGTGGAATTTAACGGTCACGTCGGCTTTGCCGGCCCGGGTGAGCTCGCTCAGCGGCTCCAGCAGGGCGTAGGTGGAAGTGAGCGATGGGCTGAAGGTTGGGGCATACAGTACGGCTGGTGGCGCTGTGATGTCGGTGCGGGTGTCTACTGCCTTGGCGTAGGGGTCCATTTTCGGCCAGCCGGTCTCTACGCTTCTGAAATAGCCGTATGTGGGTTCTGCGGTCTTGAACCGGCTTGTGGTTAGTGGGCCGTGGGTGCAGTACAGGTCGAAAAAGCCGCGAATGTTGAAATGGCCTTTTTTGTCGATGCCAAAGCCGTGGAATATCTGAATTTTATGGCCGGGCCAGAAGTGGGGCACCCAGTTGCCGGGGCAGATCACGGCATCGGGGTTGTAGTCGTTAACGGCGGTGGTGTCGGCCAGGCGTTGCTCGTCGGCCATCAGGTAAGATTCGGGCAAGTCATACAGGAACCAGCGTACCTCTATGCCACGGGCTTTTGCTGCGGCTTCCAGTGGCCTGAGTATCGGGAAAGAATAGGGCTGTTCGACGAAGAAAAGGAGCTTTTGCATGGTACCCGGGCTTGTTTAAGTGATTGGGCAGTATAGCGGTGTTTTAAGGGACGCAAAACATGAAGGGGCGTGGGACATTAAAGGACGCAGGACATGGAGTGACGAAGGACATTAAAAGACGCGAAACATTGAAAGACGTGAAACCGGTTTAGGTGCGGGGTTTCGTAGGAAGCCAGTCCTCTGGGTGACGGGGAGGATGAATCACCGGTGAAGTTGGCCTGTTGGGCGGTGGTT
>NZ_KE384065.1:0-6262 GCF_000423605.1 Saccharospirillum impatiens DSM 12546 | reverse complement strand
GAGCATTGATTGAAAAGACGTGGGACACGGAAAACGCAGGACATAGAAAGACGCGAAATATAAACTGACGCAGCACAGTGAGTGACGTAAGACATGAACGGACGTTTTGTGCGTCTTTTTGTGTTTTACGTCCTTTATTGTGTTGCGTCAGTTTCATAACATCTTCCAGAGACAGGCCGGTTACTTTGGCCACGAACTGTGGGTCTGTGCCTTCTTTCAAGAGGTTCAGGGCTGTTTCAGTTATACCTTCGGCTTTGCCCTCAGCTTTGCCTTTCGCTTCGCCCCGAGCTCCAGTTGTTCTGCAATGGTCATGAAGGTGTCTCCTATGGGCTTGGGTAGCCGGTGGCTTTCTTCGACCAGATAGTCAATGTCGATGACGTTGCCAGTTCTGGTTGCGCAGTTTAGCAAGGTCTTGAAGAAATCCAATTGCTGGTGGTTCTGGTTACCCAGGGTGGCGCAGTCAAGCAGCCATTCCAGTGAGTAAGGGTCGATGTGGGGTTCGCGTATGTGCTTGATTACCCTGGCGACAATGCCGATCCACCGTTGCTGTTTTATTTCATCGTCGCTGAGCTGGTTGATGTCGACCAGTGGTATGGGTTCATGGAATAAGGTTTTCATCAGGCCCAGTGGGTCCGGGCGGTGATTCTGGCCTCTTGGCAGTGGTTTGGTTCACTGGCCGGGATGCTTCCGGTCGGGCAGGGGACTGGCCTCCTACGGGTGTGGTGGGTTGTGCGTCCGTTTGTGTTCCACGTCATTCAATCCTATTCTGAGACTTGAAGGTTGAGTAAAAAAGGAATAATTTATACTCATGCTAAAGTTTGAGTTTGATAAAGAGAAGAGTGTCGCCAATCATCGCAAGCACGGAATCGATTTTCTGGCCGCCCAGGCGCTTTGGGATGACTCGGATCTGTTAGAAATTAGGGCTAATTCAGAAGATGAACCACGATTTTTGCTAATCGGCAAAATAGGTGACAAACATTGGTCTGCCGTTGTGACTTACAGAGGTGAAAATATCCGATTGATTTCTGTCAGGCGGGCCAAGGGCAAAGAGGTGTTACTGTATGAAAGCTAAAGACTTTGATAAGAAATTCGATGATGACGCGTTGGATATTACCGATGACCTTGATCTAACCTCAGCACGCCGCGTGAATCAACAGCAAAAGCGAATCAATGTCGATTTTCCAGCTTGGGTGGTCGAGTCGCTGGATCGTGAGGCAGCACGTATTGGTGTTACCAGGCAGTCTATTATTAAAGTGTGGTTGGTCGAACGGTTGAAAGCTGAGGCTTCGAACGATGGTTTAAAAGAACTAGGCCACTAGACAACATATGGACGGATACCACGCTCAGGCAACCAGTAGAGTCTTTCGTAGCAAGCCAGTCTACTGGGTGACGGGGAGAACGGGTAACCGGTGACATCAGCGCCATAAAAGCGAATCGGAGTGAGAGGGCATTCTATGAGAACACCTGAACAGAGAGCTGCGTTGGACGATTTTGAGCTGGAAGCCGATTACGATTTCTCAAATGGTGTTCGTGGTCGCTTTTATTCTGCCAAAAAAGTATCCACAACGATCCGTCTGGATAACGATGTGGTGTTGCTATTGAAGAAACAGGCTGCAGAAAAACACATTGGCTACCAGACACTGATTAACACGATACTCCGCGATTATTCCATGCATACTGTGCACGGTTCAGAGCGGGAAGAAACGTAAGTCATTAAAATACGTGGGACATTGACTGACGCGAAACATTAAGAGACGTAACACAGGAATTGACGCGAAACATGTACTGACGTTTTAGGGATTGCCCTCCTACTGTAGGGGTTGGGCTTCTATTTGACCCGGTTTTCCGGGCTCGCTATGCTACTGTATAAATATACAGCATAAGGCGAATGGCATGGAAGGATCCCGGCGCGTCAGTCATGACCAGAATTTCAAAAACCTCATTATTGATTATCCGTTGCAGGCTATTCAGTTGTTCAGCCCAGAAGAAGCCGGGCACCTTGGTCCCGAAACGCGGGTGGTTCCGCTTCGGCAGGAACAGCTGAAAGAGCGGTTAGGGGAGCGGTTCCGCGAGCTGGATGTTCCGTTGATGGTGGAGTGGCCCAACGGTCAGCGAGAAGCACTGCTGTTCGTGTTGGAAGAGGAAACAGACCCAGGTCGGTTTTCCATACACCGTTTGGCGCATTATTGCCTGGATTTGGCTGATTTATGCCAGACGACCCGGGTGGTACCGGTGGTGATATTTCTGAATTCGCTCGGAAAAGAACCCACAGAACTGACCCTGGGTGGTGACCGGCACGATTATCTGCAATTTCAGTACATTCGGTGTGCGCTTGCTGAATGGGAAGCAGAAAAGTACTGGGACAGCAACAACCTGATTGCCCGGTTATGCCTCAGTTTGATGCACTGGTCAGCGGACCAAAAGCTGAAAATGTACGCCAAAGCGGTGCAGGGGCTGGTTACACTGGAACCCAATCCTGAAAAACAACTGAAATATTTGGACTTCATCGACATCTATTCAGAGCTGGACGATAATGAACAGGTGCAATACAAGGCGGAATACCCGCAGGAGGACCAAACCATGGCAAGCCTGACAGAACGGCTAAAGGCCGAAGGAATGGAGCAAGGCAGGGTTCAAGGTATGGAGCAGGGCAGAGCTCAAGGTATGGAACAGGGTGAACGTGCAGTTATAAGTCGCCTGCTTCAACGTCGATTCGGTTCACTTGATGCACAAACACTAGCCCGGCTCGAGGCTGCTAATCAGAATCAGTTGGAGCTCTGGGCTGAGCGTATATTGGATGCAGGTTCGCTGGCAGAAGTTTTTCGAGAGCATTGATTGAAAAGACTAAGAGCAGCGAAATAGGCGGTACAACGCTTTTTGGTTTTTCGTAGGAAGCCAGTCTCTGGGTGACGGGGGAGAATGGGGAGCCATTGAAGTTGGCCTTTTGAGCGGTGGTTTTATTCACCGGCCGGGGTGCTTCCGGTCGCCCAGGGGACTGGCCTCCTACGGGTATAGAGGGTGTTTGGTCTTTTGTTGTAGGAAGCCAGTCCTCTGGGTGACGGGGAGAATGAATCACCGGTGAAGTTGGCCTGTTGGGCGGTGGTTTTGTCCGGTGGCTGGTGTGCTTCCAGTCGCCCAGGGGACTGGCCTCCTACGGGTGTGGTGGGTTGTGCGTCTTTTGGTGTCTTGCGTTCGTTATTGTGTTGCGTCAGTCGGTGTTCCGCGTCACTTCCTGTGTTGCGTCAGTTCGTGTTCTACGACCTTTGTCGTGTTCCGTCACTTCATCAGTTGTATTCGGTAAAATATACACAGATAATCGATTATAAATCTGTTATCTGTGTAAAATCTGCATATGAGCATTGAGCAACAGCTTCAACAATTCGGTAGCGCCCCTTTTAGCCGGTCTTCGCTGTTATCAATTTTGGATGAATACAGCGCTGTGAACGACAAAATAGCCAGCCTGGTAGATCGCGGCGTATTGCTGCCCCTGAAGAAGGGCGTGTATGTTCTGGGGTCACCGTGGCGCCAACAGCCTCTGTGTTTACCTCTTATTGCCAATAACTTGTACGGCCCCTCCTGTGTATCGCTTGAGTATGCCCTTGCCTGGCATGGTGTGATTCCCGAAGGGGTGTTTACCGTAACATCGGTGACCTCCCGCAGGGCGAAAGCCTACGAAACCTCACTGGGTTATTATACGTATCAACACATACCGGAATCGTTGGTGCTGGTAGGTGCCCGAATGGAGTCGGTAACCGAGGGAAAGGGCCATTATTTAATGGCGGGGCCAACGAAAGCACTGTGCGATAAGCTATTGCTGACGCGTAACCTGAGATTGGCATCACTGACAGCGATGGAAACCTTTCTGGAAGATGATTTGCGAGTAGATCGTGCAATGTTAAAAAACCCGGAGCCGGAGGTGGTTACACAGTATTTGTCGGCTGGCCATAAAGTGCCGTTGTTTAGGTTACTGGGCCAGGTTTTGGAGCAGTGGTCATGACGGTCGTCGAGCAAATGCTGGCCCGTTATAAGGGTGATGTGACTTCCAAAGAGCTGGCTTTGCGAGAGGTTATGCAGGAAATAGCCTTGGCGGGGCTGCAGCGGGGTGGTTTTTTTGATCGCACCGCTTTCTACGGGGGTACCTGCTTACGCATTTTCTATGGCCTTCCCCGGTTTTCAGAAGACCTGGACTTCTCTTTACTGGCCCCGGATCAGTCTTTTTCGCTGGAGCCTTATTTCAGGGCGCTTCGGGATGAGTTCAGCGTGTTTGGGTTCGATGTTAGTGTCACGGCAAAAGAGAAAACGGCAGAGTCCGACATCGAGTCAGCCTTTTTGAAGAAAACATCCAGTCTCTACGATTTGACGGTTAATGGCCAAAAGGCCATAAAAATAAAACTGGAAGTCGATAAAGAACCGCCACTGGGGTTCAAAACCGAAGAACGCCTGCTTATTCAGCCCTATTCGTTCTATACCAAATGCTTTGCATTGCCGGACTTGTTTGCGGGCAAAATGCATGCGCTGCTGTATCGCAAGTGGGGCAAACGAGTTAAGGGGCGCGACTGGTTTGACTTCGAATGGTATGTTCGCCAAGGGCACCCGTTGAACCTGCAGCATTTTGCGGAACGTGCGTTTCAGAGTGGGGATTTGGCCGCACGTGAAATAGCGATACCAGAGTTTAAGGTGCTGTTAAAAAACAGAATTGAAACGCTGGATATACGCTCTGCGCGCAGTGACGTAATCAGGTTTGTTCCCGATGCCAAGGCTCTGGATATATGGTCCCGCGATTATTTTTTGCAGCTGATCGGAATGCTTCGGTTTAGCGAGTAAGTGACTTGTTTTTCGTAGGAAGCCAGTATATGGTCTCCTCCCTCTTTGCAAGGCTTCCAGCTGTAACAAGCAGGGATAGGTTGGCTGCCGTATATTCGGTCTCTCTATGCGACGCATTACCATGGTGTGGTCGCGGACCTTGATGAGCTTTCGCACGTACCGTCCTCTAGCGTCCTCACGGGCTTTGCCCTTTGGCTTCCACGGGTTTTCGGTACGTCGGTTCAACCTGTTATGCCGTCAATGCTGTCTGCCTTCGCAACCTGGGAAGTGAGTGGTGCTATTCAGCCTCCAACTGCTTGCTCAGGCGTACGCCGCCTGAACCTTCTGATAACTTGTTTGCTGTCTGACAACCGACCAGCCAATTCGAGCCAGCTTGCTGGCCAGTGCCACCACAGCGATGTTGTGCCCTCGCCGGGCTTTAACCCGCAGGAACCACTGACTCAGCGGATCCTCTCTGCCAGGCATCACACGCGCGGCGGCGCGTGCGCCGTGAACCAGCAAGGCTCTTAAATTCTTATCGCCCACCTTACTAATGCCCAACAACACCGTGCGTCCGCCGGTACTGTGCTGCTTTGGCACCAGACCCAGCGCACTTGAGGCTTGGCGACCTTTGCGGTACTGGCTGCCATCGCCAAGCCAGCAACTGAACGCCGTGGCCACCAGAGCGCCAAACCCAGGTATGCTCATCAGCCACTGGCAGTGCTCGTCCGCTTTGGCCAGCGACTCGATCTGTTTTGTATACCCGTCGAGCTCTTGTTCCAACAGTTGATACACCTCATAGCGACGGTGCAGCAGTTCTCGTATCGGCGGTGTCAGGCCGTTGGTGGCATCTTCCAGTACCAACGGGAGCGCACGTTTGAAGTGCCGTTTTCCTTGTGGGATCGTTACCCCATACTCCATCAGAAGCCCCCGAACCTGATTAATGAGAGCTGTTTGTTCTTTCAATAGCTGCTCACGCACCCGAAACAGGCTTTGCAGGTCTTGTTGAGCCAGGGTTTTCACCTCGGTTGCTCGAATACGGCCGTGCAGATGCGCCTCGGCGATGGCAGTCGCGTCGTTGAAGTCATTTTTCTGACCACGCTGATAGGCTTTCACATGCTGAGCGGGCAGGATCGCGACGGGAATATTCAGCTCCTGCAGCGACCGTGCCCAATGGTGGGCGCCACTGCAGCCTTCCATCGCAACGATGCCCGTCTTCTGAGCCAGAAAGGGCAGCAACCGATCACGAGTAGCTTTCTTGCGCCAGACCGTTTTGCCCGTGGCACTTAAGGCCACCAAATAGAACGTGTTTTTTGCCAAATCAACGCCGATTGTTTTAACCTTTGCCATGGTTTCCTCCTCGCGTCATGAGTTGGATGTCTCACCCACCATGATGGCGCAATATGACGCCGAGCCCAATGGGCGGGGGAGGAGACCATCTCAGCGTCCTCTGGGTGAC
>NZ_AUIH01000073.1 GCF_000423605.1 Saccharospirillum impatiens DSM 12546 | reverse complement strand
TTCGTCCCGTAACCTGTGTATTTTCAGCGCGGAAGTCTTCCTCCAGCAATGGGAGTATCTCCGGGTGAGCGTCCAGCACCCGCGATAGATTACTAAGGAACAAGCCAAACTTGTGTGGTGCATACACATCAAATAAACTGTTCTGTGCCGTGCGGGATTCTCGCATGGTAAGGCCCTTTTCTTTGTGCTTTGCTTTTTTGTCGAAGACAATTCTACAAAGTATTAGGGCCTTTTTAACCCTCTGATCGAGATTTTTCTTTTATTTTCAGAAGCTTAGCCGTTTATGGACGGGCACTAACTAGGGCGGCTCTAACGACGAAATCCAGGGAGCCTATGTCGGTTCTAGCCCGCTGTTTCTCTTGTATTTTATTGACGTTTTTCAGGTTCAATAATGACCAAAGACCCATTCTCTCATCACCCTGAACTCGCTGAGCTGATCACGAGACCAGAAGACTCCTTCTTTCGGGACTTTTCGATCACCAAGCTCGCCAACATACTGATCGACAGAGGGTTGCCCACAGGCTGGTGGCACACGGATGAACACCGCAATGCGATCAGAGAAGAAGCACTGGCCGAGCATCGCTCGGAGGATCTTTGGGTATTCGCCTATGGATCGCTCATGTGGGACCCGGCCATTCAGTTTACTGAGGTCAGGCGAGCCCGGGTTGAGGGCTATCAACGCCGTTTCATATTGAAAGACATTCATGGGGCACGAGGCACGCGTGAAGCACCTGGCCTTATGGCTGCGTTGGACGCAGGCGGTGAATGCGAGGGGCTGGCGTTTCGCATCAACAGGGAAGCCATTGAGAGGGAAACCGATATCCTCTGGTGCCGTGAGTTTATCGGGCCGGCCTATTTCCCCGTATTTGTTTCCGCTCAAATCGGTGAAGACACCGTCGATGCCCTAACCTTTGTTGCCGACTATGATGCAGAACTGATCGAGCCTGAACTGAGCCGAACGGAGCAACTTGACTACCTGGCGAATGGCTCTGGTTTTCTGGGTTTCAGCGCAGACTATCTCAGAAACATCGCGCGGCAATTCAGACTGCTTGGCATCGAAGACGACGAGGTGGAGGAATTACTGAGAGAGCTGAATTTACTTGAGCAGTAGGAATTGCGTACAAACATAACTTATTAGGACACGCACAATAGCTGACTATCAAGTACTATCCACTGATAGCTCTCCCCCTATCTCAAATACCCGTTGTCAGATAATTTCCTGGGGTCTGTTTCGAACTGACAGGATAGCCACATAACTGCCGACAACAATACAACCCCACTTTGAGTTCCCAGCTCACAGGGCACCCTAGGTAGCAGCCCTAAAAGGGCAGCCACAACAGCCTCATAATGGCAGTGACTATACTCCATCCGCACTCAGATCTTTCCACATCATGATATCGGGTTTGTTCTTGCCATTGGCGTTGGGAACCGCCCCGATAACGCTGTAGCCGCACTTTTGGTAGAATTCGAACGGATGACGGGCCCTGTTGGATAACCGCTTCAATTCAGCAAGTACATTGCTGCCGTTGAGGTCCGTTTGTGACAGGCTGGTTTCAAACAGCTCGTCGTCCGTCCCCAGGACAATACCGATCAACCCCTGTGCTTTGGCTCGTTGCTCCAGAGTTTGCAGCAGTGCTTTACCGACGCCCTGCCCTTGCTGCGCAGGTGCAACAACCAAAGGGTGCAGCTCCCAGGTCTTGTCATACATTGGCCGTAGACCCACCCACCCGGCTAACTTGCCATCAATGAGCATGCCCAGACACAGGTTTGGAACTGCAATGCACTCATCAAGCGTCTGGCGCGCAGATTCAATATTAGGCCAGGATGTAATGCCTTTAGCCTGGAAGGTGTTCATCAGCAAGGCTGCAGCATCAGCGTGCAGGGAGGGGTGCTTACACACATCAAACTCAGACCAGTTCCTGTTTTCCCTCACTGTACTCACCCACGCACCCGTGACCATTAGAACACCTACCCTAGCAGAAATCAGAGTAAATCCGGAGGCCGACTGTCAACTCTGGGGAAGCTATTAAGAAAAGGCAGGTTGCCAGGGCGGTTTTATCCAGTAAGGCCCATGATTTAAACCGAGCCTTCCACCAATGTGTCGGGAACAATTTGGTGCAGTGAATAGCTGCCGCGAAGCGGTGCAAACCCTCTGACGGCCCGTTTCGATAACGCTGTATAAAGAACTGCATAGATAAAAAAGGCGTCAACTACACCAATGCGTGTCCACTTTAGGTCCACATTTTAGGTCCACTCGCTTCAAAGCGAACCCTTCGAATCACCTTAGTTTTGAGCCAAGCAAGCCTCACTGGTGAAAATATTTCATCGATCCTGCCTGGGTCCCATTGATTGTTTTGTACTACTTCACTTACTTCTTGTGATGAAGTTCTTTAAATCGCTCGAATGTCACCAAACGGTCAAAAGTTTGTTACTCAAGTCTCAGAAAACTGTCACTGAACCGTCAGTATTGCGCCCCCTTTTATCGCCCTGTACAGAGTATCGCAGTGGCGTTGGACGTAAACACAATAAACAATGGACGGTGAAGGAATGCTTAAGAACAACTCCCTTTTAATGGCCTGCGCTGGCGTCTCCGCTTTTGCACTGGCCGGGTGTCTCGATCTGAATGGTAACGCCCGCCCGGTTGACACCGAAGGCACCAACGACGCGACACAAAACGAAACCACGCCTAACAACGGCGCGGACTTCAATGCCGGCAAAATCAGCGAAACCGGGCGCTACATCATCAAATACGATGAACGCAAATCCAGCCTGCAACGCAGCAATGGCACCTTCTCAACCCGCTCGGCGGATCGCATTCTGTCGCGTGCCGGCGGTGCCACTTCACTGATGCACCTGAACGACTTGCAAGCCAGTGTCGCCGAGCTGAATGAGGATCAGGTCGAGCAACTGCGCAACGAAGAAGCCGTCGCCTATGTCGAACCAGACCCGGTCCGCTATCTGCTGGCGGAAGAAACGCCCTACGGCATCAACCGTGTTCAGGCCAATCAACTCAGCGACGCCGCCGCCTCGGGTTCAACAGTCTGCATCATCGACAGCGGCTACGACATCAATCATCCGGACCTGCAAAGCGGCGGCGTTACCGGCGGTGTCACCAGCCAATACGCAGGCAACTGGAACCATGATGGCAACGGCCACGGCACTCATGTTGCGGGTACTATCGCGGCGCTGGGTGGCAACGGCATCGGTGTGGTCGGGGTGAACCCTTCCGGTCAACTCGGCCTGCACATCGTTAAAATCTTCAACAACAACGGCGACTGGGCCTACGGTTCAGACCTGATTCAGGCCATCGAGCAGTGCTCCGACTCTGGCGCCTCTGTGGTCAACATGAGCCTGGGCGGCCCGGGTTCCAGCCGGTCCGAACTGCAGGCTATGCAGAACTTCTACGACAATGGCATGCTGCTGGTCGCGGCCGCCGGGAACGACGGCAACAACAGCTTCTCCTATCCGGCGTCCTACGAACCTGTGTATTCCGTCGCGGCGACAGACAGCAATAACAACCGGGCCAACTTCTCTCAATACAATAGCCAGGTTGAAATCGCCGCGCCGGGCGTGAGCGTACGCTCCACCATTCCAGGCGGCCGATACGCTTATTTTAACGGCACTTCCATGGCGACACCGCACGTGGCCGGTGTGTCCGCACTGGTGTGGAGCAACAACCAGGGGTGCTCGGCTCAGGATGTGCGCAACGCCCTGAACAGCACCGCAATCGACCTTGGCTCCGGCGGGCGTGACATCTACTACGGCCACGGCCTGATCCAGGCAAAAGCCGCACACGATTACCTGCAGCAACAAGGCTGTTCCACCGACACCAACGAGCCGGTACTGATCGACCTGGAAAGCGGCGTGGCCGAGACGGGTCTGGCGGACACCAAAGCCGCACCGGATGACGTGGCTTACCGCATCGCTGTTCCCGAAGGCGCGACAAAACTGGACATCCAGATCAGTGGCGGCCCGGGCGATGCCGATCTGTACGTCAAACATGCAGAAGAGCCGAGCCTGACCAACCATGACTGCCGTCCTTACCGTCAAGGCAACAACGAACTGTGCAGCTTCAGCCATCCGCAGCAGGGCGACTGGTACATCATGCTGGACCCATACACCGACTACTCCGGTGTAACGCTGATCGCGACAGTTGAAGCGCCAGCCAATGACGGCGTAACCGAACAGGACGACGACCTCACCGCCAGCAAAGGCCAGTGGCTACGTTACACCCAGGACGTTAAAGTCGGCGACAGCCAGTTGAGCATCAGCATCGCACGTGGCCAGGGCGATGCCGACCTCTATGTGCGCCACGGTTCGGACGTCAGCCGCAAGACCTACGATTGCCGCCCATTTGAAGACGGCAACGAGGAAAGCTGCGTCATTGAGAACCCGGCCGAAGGCACTTGGTACATCGGTGTTCACGGTTACGAAAACTTTGAAGGACTGTCACTCATCCGCAAGGTCGAATAACGTCTGAAATCCTCAGGTAACCAGCGATTGAATTGCCTCAATCGCTTGGTTTTATTGGCTGCATCGACTGCCCAGATCGTTGCGGCCTTTTTTGATTCTGGTTCATCCATGAATTTAAGGAGCGACTTTGTGATGAAACACAAGGGTAAATCGCCCGGGTTGAATGGCATTCGCCAGGGTGTGATCGCACTGTGCCTCGGCTCAGTGGCCGTAGGTGCAATGGCGGAGGACAGAAACCTGAGTGTTGGTATCGGAACTCAGGCGATGACGTTGTCTTATGCGGATTCCGAGTCGCGCCACGTGTTTCTCGGCCCCCGGGTGCATCTGTCAGCCGCCCATCAGTATTTCCGAATCGGCGGAACCGTCTATCAGACCGTGAATCGTGACAATCCATCGTTGCGGTTAGACGGGTTCGCATTGGACATTCATACCGGGGTTAATCTCGATCGCCAGGGCTGGACGGGGTTTGTCGGAATGGGGCAATTCCAGGAAACGCGACTGCGAGACTACCAGCCGGAACTGGAAGCTGTGGCCTATCATGTTTCCGTAGGCGGGGGGTACCACTTCAAGCGTTCTTCGCTGGAAGCCGAATGGCAATGGCGTGGTAATCCCTATGGCGGACTCGACGCACCGCCGGAGACCTATAGGGCCCTTGGGTTGAACCTCAGCGCACGATTCTAGCGGTCACCCCGATTGGCCAAACTCTAGCTGGCCATGCACAGTAAAAATGGGTTCCGAAGACACCCATCTTAAGAAACAACCAAAATGGGTGTCTACACTGCCTCCGGTTCTAAATAGCCAGCGCTTCGCCAATGAAAAGTGAGGTGCGGTGGTCAAGTCACCGCACGATGCGTCGCCGCCCGATTGACGATAAGCGGATCAATGGATCCCATTCGGTGGATGTCTTTGTTCGGGTAGTCGAATTGGCTCAGAACATAGCGCATCGCATTCAGTCGCGCTCGCTTTTTGCAGTCGGATTTAATCACAATCCAGGGCGCTTCCGAGGTATCGGTTTGAAAGAACATGGCTTCTTTTGCTTTGGTGTATTCATACCATTTGTCGAGCGAGGCGCGGTCGATAGGGCTCAGTTTCCACTGTTTGAGTGGGTGTGATTCCCGTTCTGTAAATCGCCGACGCTGCTCTTCACGCGTGACCGAGAACCAGAATTTGATTAAGTGAATGCCAGAGCGCACCAGGTTGCGCTCGAAGTCGGGAGACTGGCGCATGAATTCTCGGTAATCTTCATCGGCGCAAAAGCCCATGACTCGTTCGACACCAGCCCGGTTGTACCAGGAGCGGTCGAACAGCACAATCTCACCTGCGGTCGGCAAGTGGTTTACATAACGCTGGAAATACCATTGACCCTGCTCAGCAATGGTTGGTTTTTCCAGAGCGATGACTCGCGCACCCCGGGGGTTGAGGTGTTCCATAAAACGCTTGATGGTACCACCCTTGCCCGCCGCATCACGCCCTTCAAACAGGATGATAACGCGGGCACCGGTCTCCTTGACCCAGCGTTGCAACTTAAGCAACTCCACCTGCAGGTTGTATTTCTGTTTTTCGTAGGATTTCCGGCGCAGCCGATTACGGTAGGGGTATTTGCTCTCGCGCCAGTCCGGACGCAGTTCATCGTCGGAGTCTGAACCGAGTTGAGAGGTGCGGTTAAACTCTTCACGTGACAGTGTGCGTCTTAGCAGTGCCACGTCATCTGGCGAGGCACCCGACAGTATGGCGCTGAGCTGATTGGAAACCTGCTCGATCTCGCCGAGTTCGGCCTCATGCCTGCCTTTAGCGGATATCTCTCTCAGCACGACTTCAAGTGCAGCCTGTGCACCTTTTGTGCTCTCTTTTGCTGTAGATTCGGCAATAGCTGCCGGTGCGAGATCTTGGGCAGTATCGCCCCGATCTACATCATCGCGGTTATCGGGCGATTTGGAATTTTTTCCGGTTGACATTGGGCGACCTACTTCTGCCGTTATGTGAGTACTATCCATTTAATACTAGCTGAAGCTCAAACAACGACCTTGATCCATGTCAGAAGGTTGGGCTTCAGCTAGGGAGCCTCTGAACAACTCATCAACACAGCTCATAGTTGAGTAGTAGAGCGAGTTTGACTGATACAACGCTTTACCCAGTTTGGCGCTCACCCATGTTAATGGATGCCCTTCGATGATCAAAAAAGGCTCTGTTTCATACCGGCAAGTCACCAGAGCCAGTTGAGGTCATCGTCCAGGCAGCCAATGCTATTGCCAATCTGCCCACTGATGATGAAAGCACTGTTTGCACCCATACAGAAACCGCCGTCTACTTCTATCATGGTAGAGACTCTTGGCGGCATGCCTCCTTCAAGCACGGTAAGAGCGGCACCATCATCGCCAAGGATGGCAAACTGATTTGCATCGGTTCCATCAACCTGTGCGAAAGAGCCGCTGACTCGAATGCCGTTGGTATTGGCTAAAAGAGAATCGATTCTGTCATCGGCATCCGGATTCCAAGGCAAACGAGCGCCTGCCGTATCGTAGGCCGCAAGGAAGAGAAGACCCATCAAGCTTGGTTTAAGGCTTGATGACTAACGACGCAGAACGCCAACCGGCAGACGACATGGTGGTAAATGGGTGTGCTGACTTGTTGGCAGACGCCCTAAGGTCTCGCGTTACTGTGAGAGCCAACCATACAGCAGCAGGGCCAGGTAATCCGCCGCCAACAACACCAGCGCGTAGCGCCAATTACGCCGCAGCATCGATAAAGCATTAATCTGGTACCGCGAGAGCAAACTGAGTTGCAAGCCCGAAAAAGGTGAGATCCCGGCACCAAAGGCCCAGGTCATCAAAAACACCAAAGCCAGCAAGTTGGGGTCGTCCACGACGGGTGCCAACAAGCTGCCAACCAGTGTCACCGACGTCACCGGGTGCATGCCGACCATCGCCAGAGTGACCATGATCAGCAGCACCACGAAGGCCTGATGAGCCCCAAAGGTTGCGAAACTGAGTTGAATGTCAAACGAGTCCAGTAAGGCAGCCACACCGGCACCGAGTACGGCTGCGCCAAGAAACAGCATGACTTCATTGCCCTGACGCGGCAGTGCCGTTTGAACGTGCTGGATACTCTTGTAAACACTGGACAGACCTTCGCGTAAAACAGACCAGCTGAGCGCAACCAGCAAGGCAATAAGCGTCACCAGTGTCAGTACCGGCACCTCTGGCCATATCTGGTGGCTCACCATCACCAGCGCGGCGAGCAACAACGGCAGCCAGAGTGAACCGGGGTTGAGCGGGTATCCAGTCAATTGGTTCGCCTCGGGCGCGCGGCTCAACTCCCAATAGGTGTAACCCAGCATGAACAACGACAAAGGCACGCCCACGCTGGAAAGCGTGGTTAATTGCGCACCGGGAGCATTGATCAGGGCGACACCCATGGCCGCAAAAAACGGCGACCAGTGAGCGCACAGACTAAACGCCCGGCTCATGATCAGGGCTTGCAGGGTAGACAATGGCTGCTGTCGACTGAGCCGATCCCCGACGATGAACAAGGCCGACATGTTGATCACCGAGCCAAACAGATGCGGCCCCGCCAGGGTGCTAAGCAGTGCCTTCCGGCCCCTTGGCAGGGTGTCACTTGAATTGAGTTCGCCGGAGGAGACCAAACGCAGAAAACTTACGCCGATGAGCATGGCAATCACCATCTGGTTGGCCTCAAGTGCCCGAAGCAGATGGTGGCTCCCGGCACCGTTCAGCAGGCCAGCCGCCAAGCCCAGACTGCCTATGCTGAGCATAACAATCACCTGAACCCGTTGCGCCCCTTTGATTCCACCGCCTTTGAGCAGGATAGCGACCAGCCAGATCAGGCCACCGGCAATAGCCGCAGGAAACCCCGGCAGAATAACGGCCAGTATCGCGGCGATAACGACACATAGCAGTAGCCAGCCAGCGAGGGTTAGGTTCCAGGGGGCGTCGGGGGTGGTCGTGGTTTCCGTTGACATTCGTTTCTCTGGTGAGCATTCATTAAACTGCCACAGTGTACTACAGCGGGGCGGCATGACTTTAGTACCTCTGGCTACACAAGGTCCAAAGGGCCGACCAACAACACAGCCCGTATTGAGCGACGACCAAGGTACCCAGCCATGACATCCATACCACGCGAAAACGTCCAGTCCTACCCACGCCCGCCTGCATTGGAGCCCGTATCACAGCAAATCAGGGTATACCTTGGCGGCCAACAGGTAGCCGAATCCACCCAGGCCTTGCGGGTGCTGGAAACCCATCACGCGCCTACCTACTACCTGCCCAGAGCGGATGTCATCGCATCGCTTCAGGCCGCTGCAGGCACCAGCTTTTGTGAATGGAAAGGTAACGCACGCTATTTTGATGTCGTCGTTGGGGAAGCCATCGCCAAGCGGGCGGCCTGGACCTATGAAAGCCCCACAGATCGCTTTGCACCGCTGGCGGGCTACATCGCCTTCTATGCCGGGAAGATGGACGAAGCCTGGGTCGGCGATATGCGCGTCATCCCACAGCCAGGCGATTTTTATGGTGGTTGGGTGACCCCGAACCTGGAGGGTCAGATCAAGGGTGCCCCGGGAACGCGGCACTGGTAGTGGGCTGAAATTCGCGACGTTGCCATGCTATGGTAGGGTTTTAGCGGTTTAAACCTACCCCATCAACCCGATTCAATGACACCTTAGGAGACGTAAATGATCTGGACTGTCTATCTTTCTGGCGAAATACACACCGATTGGCGCGAGCAGATTCAAGCCGGGGCCGAAGCCGCCGGCTTGCCGGTGGAATTCACCGCACCGGTTACCGACCACGATGCCAGCGACGCGGCGGGCGACATGCTGAGCAAGCCGGATGTGGCCTTTTGGCGTGATCACCAGTCATCCAAGGTGAACAGCATTCGCACCAAAACGATGCTGGAGCAATGCGACCTGGCGGTGATTCGCTTTGGCGATAAATACAAACAGTGGAACGCGGCCTTTGATGCCGGTTTTTGTGCCGCCATGGGCACGCCCTATGTCACGCTGCATAACGATGACATTATCCACCCGCTGAAAGAAGTAGATGCATCGGCTATGGCGTGGGCACAAACACCTGAGCAAGTGGTTGAGATTCTGAAGTACGTTACAGCAGCACGGTAGAACCAAGAGGCTCACGTCTGTATCGCTGGGGATTCACTGTTCAGTTTCACTACTGCCAGAAGTGCCGGGCAATAGGACTAAAAAAAGCCTGATTGGCCTTGTCGAACGCTGCCCAGGGTGGCCATCCAACTTGCCTCGATCTGGCGACCCTGTTGCTGTGCCATCCCCACTAACATCCCACAGGTTATATTTTATGGCTCTTCGTAGTTTCCTGTGGAAATCCAGTATAATCAGGACTTGATCATACCGAATTTACGGGGAGTCTTTCTGTGGAAATCGAAGAGCATTATGCACTGCTTCTGGGTATTCATTCGCCCTGGGAGACAAGCTCGGTAGACCTCAACATGGCCAATAGCCGAGTCGATATCGAGATTGAGTATGTCGACTCCACTGGCGCGTGTCCTGAGTGCGGAACATTATGTCCAAAACACGATGAACGTGAATCCCGGACCTGGCGCCATCTGGATACCATGCAGTTTGCTACTTACCTGCACGCTCGGTTGCCAAGGGTCAAGTGTAAGGGCCATGGTGTTAAAACGGTCTCGGC
>NZ_AUIH01000072.1 GCF_000423605.1 Saccharospirillum impatiens DSM 12546 | reverse complement strand
GTGAGGCTTTAGAGTGCTTGTTTACAGGTACGTGGCCTGAGTTTATTCAGGTGAAGCTGCGAGAAACTGGTTTGGACGCTGAATAGTTACGAATATTGTAGCTTAACGACAACCCCAACCCGGTACCCTGGCCTATCGGCTTGGTTGTAAAGAAAGGTTCGAATATGTGCATTTGAACCTCCGGGGGAATTCCCATGCCATTGTCTTTTACAGAGAACCGGATACCCGTTTCATCCTCAGTCGTGTGAATCCAAATATGCCCCTCTTTGTCGATTGCCTGTGCGGCATTGACAATCAGGTTCATCGCCACCTGCTTAATCTGGTTCGCATTGCAGTACACGCTGGAGTCGGATTCATAACACTCATGCACCTCGCACTTGTACTTCACTTCGTTATAAACCAGTTTTAAAGTCGACTTAAAGACTTCTGTCAGATCGCAGTGCTCCATCCGACCGTCGTCGGCATGGGAGAAATCTTTCAGCGCAGCAATGATATCCCTTACCCGATTGGTGCCTTCTACTGACTCCCGAATGCAATCCTGAACATCATCGCGCAGAAAGTGGTAATCTATGGCGTTGAGTTGCGCCCTGACTTCATCAAGGGAGTGAGCACCTTCTACGGCATTCGCCACGCTCAACAGCTGACTGACGTAGTCGGACAATGCACTCAAATTCGAGTTGATATAGCCGATGGGGTTATTGATCTCGTGCGCCACCCCTGCAGCCAACTGCCCAATAGCGGCCATTTTTTCCGATTGAATCATTTGCTGATTCCGTGCCGATAGTGGCCCCTGCGTCCCGGCGATCAACTCTCCCTGCTGCATTAGCCAATCAAACACATGATCTATAACTTCAGGCTTTTGCTCTGGTTTATCATCCACCGCCGGTAGCAGAGTCAGTACCCAAAAATGACGTTGTAAACGTGTGGTTACTGGCAGAAACAGAGCGATACCCGATGCATCCGCCAGCGGCACACTGACGGCTTCAGACTCAAGCGACCGTACATCAGGGTGTTCGAATACTCCGGAAAGGCCTACCTGTGAAAGATCCGCCGCCTGCATCCCCACTTTCAGGGGGTTTGTGTCACTACTCCATGTCTGCGCCGGTTCATTCCAGAAGCGCAGAACCCATTGGTCGTCGAACACAAACAGTGGCGCTTCAGGTCGTTGGAGCCAATTGGAGGACATGGTTCAATCATTCTCAGGTTCGGCGCAGTGCCTGTGGTATAGCAAAAGGCTCGCTAAGGTTCAAACCGGACATTGTCGCAACCCGACAGTTTAGGCTAACATCGGTAAACCATTGACTACAGTGAATACCGGTAACCCGGCTATTTCCGGAGCATACGATGAGCCAGAATGCGGAAACACCCGCTGGCGAAACGCACAAAGCCGTCCAAGCCTGTGTCCTGATTGTGGATGACGAAGACAATGTGCGAAAGTCATTGAAGCGGCTACTCAGCAGGCACCAGTACCAAGCGGTTACCGCGGAAAATTTTGACCAGGCCATTGCACAGTTGGCTGACCATTCTATTGATTTACTGATAACCGATCTGCGCATGCCGGGCAAGGATGGCATCGAGCTGTTGCGCTACGCCTACCAGCACCACCCCAATGTCGCTCGAATCCTGCTGACGGGCCATGCAGATGTGGAGCATACTGTACGCGCCATTAATGAGGGGGCTACAGGCGTCATACTGACCAAACCCTGGGACGATGCCATCCTGCTGCGCGCTGTTGAGGAGCAACTGGAACGCGCTCTTCTGCGCCGCGGTAACGAACAGTTACTGCGTGTTAACATGGAACAGAATAAAAAACTGATGGCGTTAAACCAGTCGTTGGAAAAGCGGGTGTCTGAACGTACTCGCGCCTTGCAAACCTCTCATCAAACACTTCAAAAATCGAATACCACGCTGTTGCAATCGTACCGCTCAACCATTCGGCTGCTGCTTGAGGTGGCCTCGGTCAACCCCGGAATCGACAGTACATTCGCGAAGACCATGGCTGAGGTCAGTGTTACCTTATCCAAAGCACTTGATCTGCCTGCCTCGGATGTGACCGCTGTCCGCTACGCCTGCCAATTGCATGAGATCGGTAAACTGGCATTGCCCGCCGAGCTTAACCAGGTTAGGGAGTCGTTACTGACGTCTAGCGCCTGGCAGGAATACAGTGCCTACCCCGAGCGCGGTGCACAGTTGCTAACCAGCGTGGACTACCTCTCCAAAGTCAGCCTGTACATCAACCACCACCGGGAACACTGGGATGGCACGGGTTTCCCGCATAAACTGAAAGAGGCGGAGATCCCTCTGGGAAGCCAACTTGTATTGCTGTGCCGGGACTACACCCAGGCACTGGAAAAGTATCGCGATAAAAAGGCAAAACTGGGCAAACGGGTTGGAAGCATGAACATCCAGGTGGAAGCTCTTCAAGACATAGAGCCGTTGGTCAATATCCGTTACCCGGAATCACTTTACCTAACGCTCAAAGAAGCGCTCGCGATTGAGGAGGTAGAAGTCGATGAAGGCGTCGACGGTGCCGATAAAAAAGGGCACCTGGTATCGGCCCGAACTCTGGAGCCCGGTATGGAACTGGCCCAGGATGTCTACACCAATCAGGATATACTGATGTTGACCCAGGGCCAGAAGCTGACGGCCCGCCACATTGAAAAGCTACTGGCCCTGGAATCCGAATTTGGCCGCGACCTGAGCATATACATCAGGCATTGAGAGCTCACCCCAAATCACGCCTTCGTTTGAATCGCTCCTCTCGGGTTGCTGACTTGCCGTTTGAGCCTGAATAACCGCAACTCATATACAATCGAAAACCTTTTTCAAATAACCGGCTAGAGGGTGACAGGCCCACCTTTGTCGATGGCCCTTTGGCAGGCCGGACGTTCCCGCAGCCGCTGCAGGTAAGCCGTCAGTGCCGGGTATTGCTCGCCCAGCCCGTAGCGACCGGCCGCAGCTTCAAGTGGGTAACTGATCTGGATGTCAGCACAGGTGAAGCGGTTGGCCACCAACCACGTATTGCGCTGCAAATGATCATCCAGCACTCGAAGCTGGGTATCCACCTGAGGCTGAATGTAGCTGCCAATTACCCTCCGGGTAATGCTTTTCGCCACCGGCTTGGCAAAAAATGGCATGCGCGACTTGGGTACCCGGCGGAACACCAGTGTCATGACCAACAACGGCATCAGCGTCCCTTCCGCATAGTGCAGCCAGTACAAGTAATCGGGTCGGGCCGGGTCGGCTGCAGCAACAGCCAGCTCTGCATCGGGATAAGTCTCTGTTAACCATTCCAGAATGGCGCCAGATTCCGCCAGTGTCATGTCATCCCGGGTAATGACGGGCGACTTCCCCAGGGGATGCACCGCTTTCAATTCGGCGGGTGCCAGAAATGTTCTCGGGTGGCGCTGATAGGTCTTTAAGGCGTACTCAAGCCCCAATTCTTCCAGCAACCATAGCACCCGGTGAGATCGGGATTTCTCCAGGTGATGAACCGTCAACATAATGAGAACTCCTGTTTAATGGGCAGCAAATAAAAAGCCAGCGTACGCTGGCTTATTGATTCCAATATTCAGTGGCAGCCTGAGCTGGCCAGGCGACTGTTCAGCCGGTCAGAGATTCACCAGATACAACTCTATTTGCTCAAGATCATCTTCAGTCAGCTGTCCGGCCGATTGCTTTAACAACAGGCCACTGATGACGTAATCGTATCGGGCGTTGGCGAAGTCCTGCCGGGCTGCAAATACCGCTTGCTGGGCGTTCAACACTTCAACAATGTTTCGCGTACCCACTTCATAGCCAACTTCAGTCGCCTGCAAGGCACTTTCCCGAGATTCAACCACTTTGGCTTGTGCGTCAATGTTTTGCGCAGCAGTGCGTAACTGACGGTAATAATTACCCACCTCGATGCTGATTCCCCGCTTTAACTGCACCAATCGCTGCTCGGCGATGTTGTTCTGCAGCCCCGTTGTTACGATTTGAGCAGACGTCGCACCACCGGTATACAAAGGAACAGACACGGACAGGCCAATCGAGCTGCCCAGGCGATCGTCAAAATCCAGCCCGTCGCTGGGGTCGTCGCCGTAGTTTATGGAGGCCGATGCACTCACCACCGGCAATCGGTTGTTGCGTCGTGCTTGCAGCTCACGCTCACCGGATTCCAGGCCTTTCTCGGCAGCCAGTATGTTGGGGTGGTTTTCCTGAGCATAACTGACCCAGCGATCCTGCCCGTTTTCGACGGGCATTTGTATCGGCAAGCGGTTGCCAATGGACATAACGGAGTCGGGTGTTTCGCCGGTCAGAACCGACAGGTTCAGCAGCGAAATGTCGTACTCACTGCTGGCGCTGATCAGCGCGACCCGCGACTGATCCAGTGTCGCCTGAGCATCGAGAACATCAGTCACCGTGACCAGACCCACTTCATAGCGTTGCTCGGTCTGTTGAAACTGCCGTTCAACGGCGCGCAACTGAGTTTGGGCTGAATCCCGGGCTTCCTGAGCACGCAGAACACTAATATAGGCCTCAGCCACCCGCACGATCAGGGCCTGGCGTGCCGACTCGGTTTCGATTTCGACCCGTGACGCATTCAGTTTCAACGCTTCGTAAGCATCCACCGCAGCCAGCGCAAAGATATTCTGACGAGCGGTAATAGAGGCACTGACGCCCTGGCCGTTGTCGAAATCGGGAGCGACCCCATTGCCTGTCGTACTTCTGACATCGTATCCGGCGCTGGCGCTCACACTGGGCAGCAATTCACTGAAGCCGCTTTGTACCTGAACCGCTGACACGCGCTGGTTCAGTGACTGGATCGCCAGCTCCGGGTCATTCTCCAGCGCCTGCCGATAGACGTCCATCAGTGACACCTCGGCCCAGGCACCGGCGGACGCTACCGCCAGGGTGATGCTTGCTATTAATCGATTCACTGCCATTGTTCCTGTCTCTTGGTTAAGCGTGTGTCGGCGGCTTCGCCTCTGGGCGGGCCCACCGTTATGACTGGCACTGTTCTGGTATCAGGGAGTCTGTCAGACTCAGGTATCGAACCGTCATTATGCCGCCTGAGGCAACGGTTTACAGTCGTCTGCCCGAGGTTTTACGGATTATTGCGTCAGTGTGACCGGGATAGACCCCAACCAGAAGCCCCAAAAGTCATCATCCCGACCTTATGCCGGCGCTGGCAGGCGACCGACTCGACGCCGGTGCTGACTGTGCCATACTGTCGCGCTACACGCCTGCCCGAACGCACCTGGCCTGACATAATGGCCGAACATAAGACCTTGATCCAGAGGATACCCATGAGCCGTGACACCCTGAATTTCCACCACTCCATCGACCAGATAGAGCACCTTTACGAAGGTTTTTACCGCATGGACCGTTACACTCTGACTCACCAGACGTTCGCCGGCGAAACCCTGACCATACAGCGTGAACTCATGGATCGGCACGATGCCGTGTGCGTGCTGCCTCTGGATCTGGCCACCGGCCACGTGGTGCTGGTCGAACAGTTTCGGGTCGGTGCCCTGCGTCAGGAAAACCCCTGGTTACTGGAACTGGTGGCAGGGCTGATCGACAAAGACGAAGTGCCCGAACAAGTGGCCCGCCGCGAAGCGCAAGAAGAAGCCGGAGTTGAATTGGGGCGGCTGCACCCCATCACCGAGTACTTGCCCTCACCCGGGGGAACCAATGAGCGCGTCTTTTTATACGTGGGCGAGGTCGACAGCCGCGGCGTCAGCGGCATACATGGTCTGGACGAAGAAGGCGAGGACATTCGAGTCCACCGGATCCCGCTCGATCAGGCCATCGACTGGTGTAAAGACGGCACCATCAACAACGCCGCCAGCCTGATCGCACTGCAGTGGGTGCAGTTGAACCGGGCCTGGCTGAGAGACCACTGGTCGGTCGCAACCTGATCACTGGCACGTTAATGGAACATCACATACCCCGGAGGCCACCGCCACCTTGATCAATAAACGCTACATTCCGGATCTGCCGGAGCAAAATGCCTTGTCCGAGGCCAATTTCCTGCGCCTGGAGCGGCTGCTCGGCGATATGAGCAAGAGCCACTATGCGTTTCAATGGGACGGCAAAGGGCAAACACCGGTGCGCGTTCGAATTGAGGTCGAGGAGCGGTTCAAGTTCACCACCACACTGACACTGAGCAAAGACAATCCGGACCTGCCAGAGCCGCTCAACCAAGTACAACTGACGCTGCGCATGTATCACGATGCGCGTATGGCCGAAGTGGTCACCTGGGCCAAGGGCAAGCAGATGTCCGGCGTTTACCCCTACCCGAACGAACAAATGTACCAGATTGATGAAAAAGCCCAGGCCAATGTGTATCTGGGCGAATGGCTGGCGCACCTGATGCAGCACGGAGTAATGGCCGAACAATGGCAGCCTGCGTCACCTCAGCGCTAATAGGGTGCAACAACATCGAGCCGGAAATACGCCTAACTGGCAGTTTCGATGAGAGCCAGGTCGCGAATTACGCAGACCGTGTTACATTTAGCGCAGACTTTGTGTAAAAATGGATTCATTACCGTTGACTGCGGATTGAGATGTTGAAACAGCAGACCTTAAGAGTGGTGCAAATCACCGACAGCCATCTTCATGCCAGCCAGGAAGGCACTCTGCTGGGCATGAACACCCTGAACAGTCTGGACCTGGTGCTCGACCGTGTGGTCGAAGAACGCCCGGAGATAGACGTCGTGCTCGCCACCGGCGATATCGCTCAGGACGGTTCCGTGGGCGCCTACACCACGTTTATCGACCGTATGGACCGGCTCGGAGCGCCAGTTTACTGGATTGCAGGTAACCACGACGATCGCGAGAACATGAGCCAGGCACTGACGCTGGCCGGGCGTCCGTCCATGGCCCGCAGCGTGTTTGCCACAGACGACTGGGTCATCGTACTGCTCGACAGCACCGTACCCGGCAAAGTCTATGGTCACCTGGCCACCGATCAGCTCGCGCTGCTCGACCGCGCCCTGACACAACACAGCGACAAGCACGCTCTGGTCACCTTTCACCACCACCCAAAATCCATGGGCAGCCGCTGGATCGACAAAATCGGCATTCACAACGAAGCCGACCTGATGGCAGTGCTTGGCCGGCACACCAATGTGCGCGCCCTGCTCTGGGGTCACGTGCACCAGCACAGCGACGAAATGCACGGTGGCCTGCGTTTCATTTCCACACCCTCGACCTGTGTGCAGTTTGAACCCAAGAGTAAAGATTTTTCGATCGACACCGAAGGCCCCGGCTACCGTTGGCTCGATTTGCATGCCGATGGCAGCATCGACACGGGCGTCACACGCATTGAAGGGGTCGACTTCGAGATCGACTACTCGGTCAAAGGCTACTGAGCAACGACCTGACTCGTGATAACACGCGAGTCCCTGACCAGACTGCTCCCTGCCATCAACAAGGGCAGGTTGACGGCGACAGAACGGCTCATATCCCGTTGCACTCGACGCCGGGGCAGCTTAGCCAGTATCCTAAGACCATTCTCTCTCAGCCCCTTCCTGGCTGATCCAAAGCAAGCACCTTGCGATACAGATTGATGAGGCACTCCCGAGCATGAGTCAGAGCAATTATTCGTCCGACGCCATTGAAGTCCTGAGCGGCCTTGATCCCGTGCGCAAGCGCCCCGGTATGTACACCGACACCACCCGCCCCAACCACCTGGCCCAGGAAGTCATCGACAACAGCGTCGACGAAGCCATTGGCGGCTATGCCACCAGTATGGAAGTGGTGCTGTACAAAGATGGCTCTCTGTCTGTGGCCGATAACGGCCGCGGCATGCCGGTAGACATTCACCCCGAACACGGCGTTCCCGGCATCGAGCTGATCATGACCCGGCTGCACGCCGGGGGTAAGTTTTCTGGTAAGAATTATCAGTTTTCGGGCGGTTTGCACGGCGTCGGTATTTCAGTGGTCAACGCCCTGTCGACACTGCTGGAAGTCTCAGTAAAACGCGATGGCAAGCTGTATCGCATGGGGTTCGCCAACGGCGACAAAGCCTCCGAACTCGAAGAGATTGGCACCTGCGCCAAACGCGACACGGGCACCACTGTGCGCTTCATGCCCGACCCCAAATACTTCGACAGTGGCAAGTTTCTGGTCAGCCGCATGCGCCACGTATTACGCGCCAAGGCGGTTCTCTGCCCGGGTCTGAACGTCACCTTCTACAACGAAGAGAAAGACGAAACCGATGCCTGGTTCTACGAAGATGGCCTGCGCGACTACCTGCACAATGCCACCGTAGTCTACGAACCTATTCCTGCCGAACCCTTCACTGGCAGCTTCACCAGCGAGGACGAAGCGGTCGACTGGGCCGTCCAGTGGCTGCCTGACGGAGGCGAAGGCGTCCAGGAAAGCTACGTCAACCTGATCCCCACAGCGCTGGGCGGCACGCACGTCAATGGCCTGCGCCAGGGCTTGCTCGATGCACTGCGTGACTTCTGCGAGTACCGCAACTTGCTGCCACGCGGCGTCAAACTGAGCCCGGAAGACGTCTGGGACAAGTGCCACTATGTATTGTCGTTCAAACTGCGTGATCCGCAGTTCTCCGGCCAGACCAAAGAGCGGCTTTCATCCCGTCAGGCTTCGGCATTCATCTCGGGGGTGGTCAAAGATGCCTTCAGTCTCTGGCTGAACCAGCATACCGACATCGCCGAGCAGATCGCCGAACTGGTGGTCAGCAACGCTCAAAGCCGCTTGAAGCAGGCTAAAAAAGTGGCTCGCAAAAAAGTCACTCAAGGCCCGGCACTGCCCGGAAAACTGGCCGATTGTTCTGGCAGCGAAACCAGCCGCAGCGAACTGTTTCTGGTGGAAGGTGACTCCGCCGGCGGTTCCGCCAAACAGGCCCGGGACCGAACCTTCCAGGCGATCATGCCGCTGCGCGGTAAGATTCTGAACAGCTGGGAAGTCGCCAGCGACGAGTTACTCGCCAGTGAAGAGATTCACAACATCGCCATTGCACTGGGTGTCGACCCCGACACCGACAACCTAGAAGGCCTGCGCTACGGCAAAGTCTGCATTCTGGCCGACGCCGACTCCGACGGTTTGCACATTTGCACCCTATTGTGCGCCCTGTTCATGCGCCACTTCCGGGCGCTGGTCGACAACGGCCACGTCTACGTGGCCATGCCGCCGCTGTACCGGATCGATATCGGCAAGGAAATCTACTACGCCCTCGACAATGAAGAACGCGACGGCATCATCGATCGCATCAAGGCCGAGAAAAAACGCGGCAAAGTTCAGGTGACCCGCTTCAAGGGCCTGGGTGAGATGAACCCGTTACAGCTGCGCGAAACCACCATGGACCCGAACACCCGGCGTCTGGTGCAACTGCGCATCGACGACAACGACGCCGCCGTCGAAATGCTGGACATGCTGCTGGCCAAAAAGCGCTCGGGTGATCGCAAAACCTGGCTCGAATCCAAGGGGAATCTGGCTGACATTGCTGTTTGATCGTTTTTGTCGATTTCAGCATAAGTCTGAACAGCAAAGACATTCAATCTCAATCAATGCCTTTGTTGTTCAGCTGCGTGCATAAGTTAATCGCCTACTAGAACCTAACAGCAATGCTACATAAGGACTTAGGTGTGAACAGCCACCAATATGCTAGACGCCTTGGTGAGCGCCACCCCAGAAAAAGAAACTGGCCGCAGTGACCTAAGCTCTGCTCTTGACCACTCCAATAGAAAATGGGGGGGGTGTTACCCTAAACCAGCGAATCCCATGAGCGTCCTATCCAGATGATAGCTGCACGAACCGACAGACCGAGATGAACGGGTAGAATATCTAACCACACTACCCACCAAATCCAAGCCACTAGCCCGGATATTTCACCAAACAGCCTAAAGTAGCACTGCATAGAATTTGTTGAATGTTTTCGAGCAGCTCCACAGCTACAGGTCGATTTTGACCCGGATTCCCGATTTTCAGGCACACTTCCCCTTACCCCGTTGTTTAAAGTGTGCCGGGTCAGCACTGGTTATGGCTATGTCGAGTTCAGGTTGTTCAGTGCGGTTTCAAACAGTCCTTGATATGGGTAATGACTGGGCAGCAGGAAGCGAATTCGGCGCGTATTGTGTATGACGATGGCCGCCACCTTACACAGCTTTAGCCGGATCGTGTTCACTTGCGCGTTAGCCAGTTCCGTTCCCTGTAGAGCCAGTCGGCGCA
>NZ_AUIH01000071.1 GCF_000423605.1 Saccharospirillum impatiens DSM 12546 | reverse complement strand
CGTGGATGACCTTGGATACGTGCGCAAGACTGAACAGGAGAGCAGTGTACTGTTCGAGCTGATCGCTCACCGGTACGAACGCCACAGCTTGATCATTACCTCCAATCAATCCTTCGAGGACTGGGACCAGTTGTTCGACGATACCGTCATGACGGTCGCCGCCATCGATCGACTGGTGCACCACGCCACAATCATCCAGTGCGAGGGTGACAGCTATCGAAGGAAACAGTCTGCCAAAAAGCAGGCTTCATAGGTTCAGCGCAACCGGCCAAGTTAATTGTCGCTGAACCGGCCAAGATAGTTGACGCGCTACAAACGTCCCTACGTGTCTTACGTCCCTTAATATCCTGCGTCACTTAATGTTTCGCGTCAGTTATTGTTTCGCGTCATTTAGTGTCCCACGTCCCTTCATGTTTCACGTCTTTCCATGTCCTACGTCAGTCAATGTTCCACGTCAGTCGTCGTCCACCCTCGGGCGGACGACCGTCTTCTCCATATCACAATGCCACTCTTTCTGCGGCACTTTCCAGTTGCCAAACTTGGCTTCCAGGTACCCCTCGTAATCAACCGGAACCTTCACCTGCCGCCCTTCCCAGGGCACGGTTTCGAAACCTTCATAATGGTGGGCCGACACGCGCATGACATTGCTGGCGGCTATCCAGTAGGCATGGCCTTCGTGGCTATATTTCACGAACAGATCCAGGGTGTTGGGCCCGGCCAATACCTTTAGATAGCGGTCTTTTACCTTTACCAACCGCACATCCGGTTGTTTGGCAAAGGCTTCATTTTGTTTGAATGTTCGCTCAGAAAGCCGCCAGCCACGGGCTTTCAGGTCACTCAGGGCCGGTTGCAGCCGGGGTACATCGGCACTCATGATAGACAAGTCGGTGTCTTTATCCCACGGCAGCAAGTCCCCATCCCGCACGATACCCAGCAAGGTACCGCCTTCAAGGTGGTAGGGGATGTTGTGGGCATCCAATACGTCGATGGTATCTATCAACTGGCGGCGCTGTACCGACGAACTGGACGATGGCTTGAAGAGACGCATTAACTTCCTTCCGGCGTGCATATGAGGCCCCATAATAACCCGCGAGCCCCCTACCCAGCCACCACAGCAGGGGCTTTTGTCACAATTCAGACATGCTTTTGCAATACCTACCCCCTAAAGTACTCCGGTCAGGTTGCGCACCAGCAATAACCCGGTTAGTGTTCAACCCTGCAACAGGCAAGGCCCAGTACAGGCACAAAGCACGATTTAACACCAAACGACCCAACACACCACGAGACGCTATGAACCCGACCGACAAGCCCAACAAACGCGTGATCACCTTCGGTACCTTCGATGTGTTCCACATCGGCCACGTTAACATTCTGGAACGCGCCAAAGAACTAGGCACCCATTTGACGGTTGGGGTTTCGTCCGATTCTCTAAATTTCGATAAAAAAGGCCGCTACCCGGTATACCGCCAAGAACACCGGGTACACATACTGAACAGCCTGCACTGTGTAGACGAGGTGTTCATTGAAGAATCGTTGGAGCAAAAAGGCGAATACCTAAACCGCTACAAAGCAGACATTCTGGTGATGGGCGACGACTGGGCCGGCAAGTTCGACCACTTTAAAGACCAGTGCGAAGTCATCTACTTCCCGCGCACCAAAGACGTTTCAACCACTGACATTATTCAGATGATTCAAAGCCGAATTGACTGAGGCCAGCTAAGCTAAGTACTGGCAACATTCTCTACACGCTTTACGCCATGAACAATTTTCAACATTCTGGCCATCAGTAACGCCTGAGTTGAAGCAAAGAAGTAAGTAAAAGGTTCGTGCTCAAACAGTGCTACCGACTGCCCTGCCACCCCGTACACAATGAGTATGCCCAGCCCAGAAACCGCATAAAAAGCTGTATCTTCCCGCCAGGCGTATTTCCAATAAACAAACCCCAACGCTCCAAACAAGAACACCAAGCTGATTAGCCCCGGAATACCCCGCTCCACCATGACCAGCAGTATTTCATTGTGCGGGTTTTTCCACATCCCTACTTCGCGAGACATGCCTGGGTTGGCGAGCCGTATCTCAGTAGCCAGATCCTTGTATGAACCCAGCCCATGGCCCAAGACTGGCTTTTCCTTAATCAATACCCAAGCTGCCTTTGCCATATCGAACCGGGCACCAAGTGAGGTATTAGCATTGCCTTTTTGGTAACTCTGAATATTGCTGATGGCCTCATTAAACCGCTGTTGAAATTGAGGAGTACTGACTACACTGCCAATGACAACCAAAATGACAAAAAATACAGCCCAAAGCCGCTTAGCAGGCCACTGCTTGCCAAGGTAAATCAAATAAGCAATCGCCAAAACAGGAATGGCCAACCAGGCACCGCGAGCCTGAGTAAGAATGCAGCCTATCAATGCAGAGACAACTCCCGCAACCAACCATACCTGTTTAACCCGGGTGTTTCCCTTCAAAAACAAGAGCCCATTCAGGCTGATAACGGCTAGGCATAGGGTGATGGCACCGAAACGCATAGGGTTGACCCCACCACTCGGCCGCCCAGGGAATTCGGCAAAGCTATTGCCGCTCGTTAATATATACTCTCCCGTTGCATTCCAATAAACGAGCTGGATAACAGCAAAAATACCTGCCAATAGTGCGGCTAAACCAAACCCCCAATATGTGGAGAAAGGCTTAATGTCAGCAACACGCATTAAATAATAGAAAGGAACTATTAACAAAAAAGTAAGCAACAACTCGTTTCTGACCAAAGTCTGATCAGAAATAGGGTTGATCAACAATGCAAATAATGAGCCCAGCACGAACAGCAAGAAGGCCAACACGAACAAGCGGTCATCCGGTGAGTAGTGAACCCGGGACTTTCTGATTGATACTGAGGAAGCCAGGCTCACAACAACGCATAATATCAGCGCAGCCTCAGCGAGTTTGGTGAACACAAGGCACTGCCACAAAAAAAGCACATACAAACCAAGAGCAATGATACCGACACGGTTGATAAACAAGCTGTTCAACTAGACATCCTTAAGACCCTTACAAGCGCAAACACCCAGCGCATTCAACAAAAGACCATATAATTACCAACCCCGGTTACTAGGACAAAGCAGTCAAACTGCGCCGATCAACGCTGTTAACCTAACCCCAGCTCAAGATGCACTGGCATAGTTAGGTTTAAAACCAAACTCTCCAAGATGGAACCACTTGCCGATCTCGGACAACAAACAAGGATACCCAAAGATTGGAACCATAAACCAAACCGAAGGCCATTGTAGTACAGCACCCTAGCAGCAACCAACCTGCACCCCAAAACTTCCCGCAGTTACATTGTTAACAATTTGTAGGGGCCAAACTCTACTGAGATATCGTATGCAAAATACTACTCCCTAAATGCATCCAATAGCATCTTCGAACGGCGATCCACAGGGGAATCAACTAACGTGAAGTGTGTCAATAACAATGTATTAGGTTTTGGGTCTGTTCATCTCGCCTCAATGCCTTAAAATGCTAGGGGCTATCAAGCAGCTACAAAAAGCTCCAACCCGTTGCTAAGCTGCAAGTTCGACCAGTAAGCCGGATAGCAGGATACTAATAACTGCACCAGCACCCTCAAAACCTTAACTTGTCAAGGCAGACATCTATGATTGAACTTTCAGTATCGTTTTTTGGTGTTTTTTTTGCCACATTTGTATTGACACCGATCACCAATAGACTCGGCTTGGTGGACACACCAGACCACCGCAAAGTTCACGATGGCAATATCCCCCTAGTTGGCGGAATTGCCATGTTCGCGACTACCGCCCTCGCCGCCCTATTCTTTGTGCCATCTTCCAGCGAAATGGCTTTTTTATTGGCTGCATGCGCCCTACTCACCATGACCGGTTCTATCGATGACCGCTACGACCTGCATTATAAGCTTCGCTTGGGAGTACAGGCACTGTCTGCTTGCTTGCTTATTTGGGGGGCTAACACTAGCCTTCAAAGCTTCGGCAATGTTCTCGGTTTTGGGGACCTTCAACTGGGATTGTTTAGTACACCAATAACCATAATTGCAGTAATCGGAATGATCAATGCCTTCAACATGATTGATGGTATCGACGGATTATCGGGAGGGTTGAGTTTAATCACAGTAACTGCTCTGTACTTTTTAATCGGCGACCAAATAGCGGATGGTGCGAGTAATATTTTGCTACTATTGATAGGTGCACTGTCGGCTTACCTAGTTATGAACCTCCATGTGTTTCCAAAATGGACACCCAAGATCTTTATGGGAGATGCGGGATCCATGGTTCTGGGTTTTATTATTACCGCATTTCTTATTCGCTATTCGCAAGGGTCGAAACAAATCATGATGCCGGTTACAGCTCTTTGGTTAGTTGCAGTTCCATTACTTGATATTTTCGTCACCTGTATTCGCAGGGTCAAGCATAAAAAAAACCCATTCCATGCAGACCGCACTCATGTTCATCATATATTTATGCGCGCGGGTTTTACAACACGCACAACACTCATTGCGATACTGGGTTTTCAAGTGTTAGCAGCAGGCATCGGTGTTTGGCTACAGGTTATATGGCAAAACGGTATAATTTCATTTATCGCATTTGTAGCATTGTTCTTGGCTTATCTTCAATTCATCAAACATTCTTTCAAAGCAGCCAAGTGGTTGCGCAAAAATGTCACTAATAGTAACCCACACTCTAAATGAGGGAGCAAAATTAGATTTTCAAATATCCTGGGGAGGATTCTGCGAAGTTGCCCAATTGTCTGGTGAAGAATGGTGACTAAAAAAGAATCATGACTATCCACAATCATGGCTGCTCCTGCACCACTTCGAAGACCAGTTCGTGGACAAAGAACATGCAACCATCGCAGTTACAAAAAATATTTATAGATTCTTTGAATGACGCTGTGAAAGGCGCTCATATCAGCACTCACTGTTATTCGATGATAGAAACTGCCAAAGACTATACGCTAGTGCCTTACTGCTAATCGAAGTAGGTTTCGAAGAACTGCCACTCGCAAAACCGTAACTGAATCGATAAGACTCTGCCATTAAACACAAAAAATACAACCACATAGGTGGATTTCCATGAACACTGCCTATTATTTTTACCGCCTCCGGCGTTTCTAATCATATCACCATACGACTAAAACATGATGTATACAATTTTCACTCAAGCAATAATATTATTCAATGACTAGAGAATCTACTTGTTTGTTATAATGCCTTAGCACCTTACTCCAACTATATTCTGACTCTATCATGTGTCTCGCTGATGATGCCATTTCAGTAGCAATAGTTAAATCTTGATTCAAACGTTTAATAATTTCAACATAATCATTTATCGAATTAGCAACGAAAAAATGCTCCTCATCAGTTCCATTTATTCCTTCGGCTGCAACAGGTGAAATAACACTAGGTAAACCTAATGCCATATACTCAAGAACTTTATTTTGAACACCTGCACCCAGCCGCATTGAACAAATCCCAGCCAGTGCCCCCATAGCATATTCACTGACATTCCCGACAGGACCGGTGACACTAACATTACTCAATCGAGATAAACGCTTTTTATTGCTGCTTGATATACGCCCAATTACTAAAAACTCAAAACCCGAACCATCCTCATTCAATTTTGGCAAAACTCTTGAAGCAAACCAATACGCAGCATCAAAATTCTGCAAAGAATTCATGTTGCCTATGAAGACCAGCTTTTTTAGGTCACTTACTTGAGAGAATGGATAATTAGTTAATTCAACGCCATTACTACAAACAATAACATTGTTAGCTTTAGCCACAGATTCATCGAATAAGTAATCTCTATCAATATTTGAAATTAAAACAGACATATTAAAAAATCTAACTATAGATTTTTCAAACTGCTTCAGTCTATTTTGTTCCAAGCTATAGATAATATTTTTAACTCCAGACAATGTTGCAATCCTCTGAACTCGCTCATAATTCATTGATATAGCATCGGTCATCTCTAGAATACATGGTAAAGATTTCCCCTTTAAGTAATTAGATACACGTACCAAATGAGCCAGTGCTAAGTCACTATCCGTCAATAATTCATCGACTTTAATTGAAAATTCTTGCGACTCATAGTACGCAATTTGCAAAGGAGTTGAAGATAACAATGCTTTCAAAACTTTCAAGTAGGATTTCCATTTAGGGAGATATACTCTTTCAATCTTCATAAAAACGCCATCTTTTGGCGCAGGCATATTTAACTCATATTTAGTTTCACAAAAACTAAGTAGGGTAATATCGTACTTTTCACTTAATTGTTTGCATATATAATAAATTCTCAATCGATCCCCACCAACAACTGGGTATGGAAATCTAGGTGTTAATACAAGCAACTTTTTTTTATTCACAACTGAAGCTCCAGACACAAAATGTCCATCATTTATTTATAAAGCTAAGAGTTATCATGTTACTGTGCATAGTTTACTTTCAACAAAGCACAATGAGCAATTTACAAATCGGCAACAAGGAATTATGAAGGTTAAAATTACCACCTTAGCTTTGCCAAGATAGAATAATACACATATCAACCTACAAATTAATTCTGGATTACTTATAGAACCCTTTTTTAATATAAGCGATAGCAATCCATGGAATAGGATTCGAAATTTGACACTGAAATAACATAAATATAATCACACCTACTATTATGTAATATTTTGCCAACAAACCGTGCCGATCCAGTGCACTATCAGATATATTACCCTGACTAAATATAGGGATTACAAGTAGTGCTAATATTCCAATATCTGCAACAAGAGAAGTAAAATATGTTTGTGGGCTAAAGGCTAAACCGCGCATTAATACTTCATGTTCACCAATATCAATAAATGACTCATTGGCCAAATAAGTCCAGTTTTCAGAAAAGCCGCCAAAACCCAAGCCGAATATGTCAACTGTAAACGGAATAGCCAATGCCATATAATTCAAGATAAACCTAGTGCTACCCGATGTCTCCTGAGAATAAATAATAGAATTAAGCTCGAAGCCACCAGACAAAACACCCCAAAGAACATTCAAGATATGGTGAAATCTCGTACCCTCTCCAAATAACAAAAAACCCAAAAATATCGTCAATAAAATTATAGAAATGAAGATTCTGTATAATATTATTCGCTTTGTTGTAAAATAGCTGAATAAGATCAAATAAATAAAAACCATTCCATACACGTAAGCACTTCCACTAAGGACTGCCAAAATCAAAAGACAGAACTTCAATATAAACAACCATTTCGCTCTAGAATAAATTACACACGACCTACTACCAATTAAATCCAATAGCACGACAACCAAAAAGAAATAAAATACAAAATAACTAGGCTCTTTGGTCAATATTGAAAAACGGGACTCCAGATATCGACCATCTATATTAAGTACTCCTCCTACTAATGACTCACCGAATAAAATAGCGGACAAAACATAGACCAACATGGCACAGACCATAAATGCTAGGGTGATTACAGATACATTCTTCCCTTCTCTATAACTAGCAATAAAACATACAGGACCAATTAAGTACTTAATCGCATATATAATTGAAACATAGCCATTAATGAAAAAACCCCATAACCCTGCACCGATTATCAAGATCATATAAAATAAAACATACATCTCCAAACGATCTATCCCATGCTTTTTATAAAAACTAAACACCAGAGTCAAGACCAAAAAAAATAAAGTTAATACTGGAATTGTCTCGACATCGATAGGGGCTAAACCCATATACATAGTCAACAAAGAAACAATACCAATATTATAAAAAAATGACATTCTTATCATTCAGGCTCACCTATACAATAACTACTTAGCATACCAGTATGGATATTTGAATTTAATTAAAGGCGAGCGATTTAATGTCTTTATGATTTTAGCAGGATTACCACCGACGAGAGTATTTTCTGGTACGTCAGCCACAACTACCGAGTTAGCCATTACAACAGAATTTCTTCCAATGGTAACACCTGGCATAACAGATACCTTCGAAAATAGAACAACCGAATCTTCAATATTCACGCCACGAACCAAATAATCAAACATTGGTGATTCAATATCATGGCCTGCCGTATGTATTTCACAACCTCTAGAAATCGAAACCCCAGAACCTATTACTATAGTGCCTCGATTATCAAACACAACATTTCGATTTACTATACTATCACTCCCAATAATGATGTTCCCAACATTAAAGAATTCAGCCCCCCTTAATATATAACTATTTTTACCGACAGCGACACCCATAACCTTCAATAGTATATTTTTAATAAAAAAAGTAGGCACTATGTTATAAGAAAAATTTATAAGATGCAGCAAAAGATGCTTGGACTTCCTAAGTTGCACATAAATCATATTTGATTTAATTAACTTCCTCAAGGGACTATAAAAAAAATAGAGATTAGTGAGAAAAGATGCTTTTTTTTTGGATATATACGAATAATTGACTAATATTTCAAGATATTCTTGGTATGCTTTTTTGGCACTACTATCGCTAATGCCTCCTGTCTGCATATAGACCCCTACATCTCCAGAATATATAAAGGGTATGTTGTCGTTTCTGATACATCTACACAAAAAGTCTGTATCTATAGCAATTGACAATTTCGTTGAAAACCCACCAACCTGTTTATATACATCTCTTGTTACCATAGTTGCAGTGTGAACAAAACCAAACCCTAGTCCTTTTCGCATTCGGTTTTCATCGTGATGTCCAACTATTTTTTTAATCAATAAACCGTCTTTATGAATGTAACAGTCACCATAATAAATACCACTTTGACAACCATTGGCTTTATATACAGATAAATATCGCTCAATTAAACGGGGATGCCATAAGTCGTCAGCATTATGAAATAAAACTAACTCACCCGTTACATTTTTCAATCCCTTATTCCAAGCATCGCCAATGCCTGAATCCTCTTCTGATATAAATGTATCAATTGTAGACTCATGTTGTTCTAACAATCTAGCGGTACTGTCAGTTGATTTCCCATCAATAACTACCACCTCTACATTATAGTACGTTTGAGATTTTATAGAACTCAACGCATTTAATATGGTGGACTCAGCATTATAACAGGCTAAAATTATACTAACTCTAATTGGCTTCATAGCGTTGTACTTTATTGGGAATTAAAAATTCTGAGAAAGGCATCTTTGTGAATAATTGCAACTTTCCATCATTCGTACAATCATATATTTCTCGGTTATTCTCTTCATATAGATTTTTTGCTATAGTGTAATGAACCTCGCTTTGGAAAAGATCCGGCAACTGCCATTTCGTACCCTTTGAAAAATAATTTGGATCGAAGTGATTGTGATCATCATCTTTCGCCTCAATAAGTTTATTTGGTGTACCTTTATCTGCAAAATTGTGATCACACCCCACTAATGCAATTCTTTGAAATCCCATATGAAAAGCTAACTGCATTGCTACATAGGTCACTGTGTAGCCCTGATTAATACTCACAGAACAATCCTTTGCAAAAGAAGAAGGGATGTTTGAAGAATGCAAAAAGATAGACTTGCTATTTTTTATTCCAAGATGCTTCGCCTTAGAGTCAAGAAATAAAGGTATGTCTGTATTTGAGAAGTAATCCGCATTTTGCTCTAACACGTATGGATTAACAGCGACGATAGTAGATGGTCTAAAATCCACTTTATCAAATAACAAATTGATCTTATTTAAGCCAAAAGTATATAAACCACTATCCCTTAACATTTCAAAGTCGGTATTGAGTAAAGACGGTCCATTACACAATATTACAGCACTTTGACCTTTAAATTTATTTCTAATTTTTTTTAACCTTTTCCTAGATCGATAAGATTCAAGACATATATCCCAATACAGTCTACGCAACAACAAACCAGTTGCATATTTGTACGGATTCACCTTTTCGTTACTCATAATATCAAAACCTTATAGTGGACCCCATGATTTAGACCACGGGCATAGGTAGAATGCCACGACCAAGCAGGAGTAGTAACGTGGCGAGAAAACGGTTCAGTAGTGAGTTCAAGGCCAAGGTCGCAATGGAGGCTATCCGAGGCGACAAGACAGTCGCTCAATTATCTTCGCAGTGCGGCGTACATGCCTCTCAGATCAACACCTGGAAGAAAATCGCCCAGGAGCGACTGGTGGAAGCCTTCGAACGCGGCAGTAGCCAACCCGACCCGAAAAAGCTGGAAGCTCGGGAAGACCATCTATATCAACAAATTGGCAAGCTGCAGGTCGAGGTCGAGTGGCTTAGAAAAAAAT
>NZ_AUIH01000070.1 GCF_000423605.1 Saccharospirillum impatiens DSM 12546 | reverse complement strand
ATCCAGATGGCGCCAGGTCCGGGATTCACGTTCATCGTGTTTTGGACATAATGTTCCGCACTCAGGACACGCGCCAGTGGAGTCGACATACTCAATCTCGATATCGACTCGGCTATTGGCCATGTTGAGGTCTACCGAGCTTGTCTCCCAGGGCGAATGAATACCCAGAAGCAGTGCATAATGCTCTTCGATTTCCACAGAAAGACTCCCCGTAAATTCGGTATGATCAAGTCCTGATTATACTGGATTTCCACAGGAAACTACGAAGAGCCCTTTTTTAAACAATCCTAACTCCATCACGGCATCCATTATGTCGTAAAATGGCGCAACCCGGTTGTACCGATTACGGATCTTCTTTGTAGTGTGCATGCTATGAAATACCCAATTAATCATCCATATTGGTAATAACATCCGAACGTATATGCTCGAACTCTTGGCGAACTATGTTCGCACACTGAGACAATCACGCAATGTCGCTGCCTGCAAGCGGTGTAGCGCCGTCATACCCGGCATGTATGCAGATCCTGTCAAATTCAGCATAGTGTCTTTAATGACAATACCAATATGGATACCTACCTCAATACTCATAGCTGAGCTCTATCTGTACTAAAAAAAGCAATAGCCGAGTGATTTACATGTCCAATCAGGTTGCCCCTAGTAGCCATCGGTGGGTGACCTGCCCTTGCGAATGTGGCATCTTGCCGCAAGCTTGCGAGGGTAAGCGACCCTTTTGGTCTATGAAACAAGCTCTGCACAGTCCAGCAGACACTGACGTTTTCTGAACCGTTACCTACCCGGAATTGCGAATGACCACTTCTACCGCCCCAGCTGGCTACCTTGCCGGTCCCGTCTCCACTCACATCAATCGCATGACGGCCTCCGCGGGGCTGGGCTTGCTAGCGTTGTTCACCGTTGATTTTGCCGACCTTTTCTTCATTTCTTTACTCGGCGAACGAGAGCTGGCCGCAGCCGTCGGTTTTGCGGCATCCATCCTGTTCTTTTGCCAGTCGCTGAGTATTGGTCTTACCATCGCAGTCGGAGCAACGGTATCCCGGGCCCTCGGCGCTGATCGGGTGGATCGCGCTCGCGAACTGATCGCCAGCAGCTTTGTTTTGATCATCCTGATCACTAGCGTGGTCGCTGGTTCTGTTTGGCTGTGGCGAGAATCGATTCTTACCTTATTGGGTGCCGAGGGTTATACGCTGTCACAGGCCTCCAATTACATCGCCATCATTTTGCCTTCCTTCGTGCCGGTATCCATCGGCATGGCGGCTGGCGGTGTCATACGGGCCAAAGGTGATGCGAAAGGAGCACTCTGGGTCACTCTGAGTGGTGCCATCGTTAATGCCATTTTTGACCCAATTCTTATCTTTGCGATGAATCTGGACCTGACCGGAGCGGCCCTGGCGAGCGTCATGGCGCGCCTGACTATTTTTGGCTATGGCGTTTTCAAACTGTACAAATACGGCCTGCTATCCCGGCCCAAACCAGCAGAAGTGCGGCGAGACTTCACAACGATCAGCAGTATTGCCGTGCCTTCCGTGCTCACCAACCTTGCCACGCCTATTGGACTGGCATTTGTCACTGCCACCATGGCCCAGTACGGCGATTCGGCCGTGGCTGGCCTGGCCATTATCACCCGCTTGCAGCAAGTAGCCTTCGTGGCATTGTTTGCCTTGTCTGGCGCGGTAGGACCCATCGCGGGTCAGAATTGGGGTGCTGGCTATCACGATAGAGTCTCAGCGGTGCTTACTGAATCTGTCCGCTTCGTGTTTCGCTATTGCCTGGTGGTGTGTGTGGCCCTGGCGGCGCTGACAGAACCGATCGTCTGGGCTTTTCAGGCCTCACCTCAAGCTGCGGAGTTGATTCGCTGGTTCACGCTGGGGTTGAGTGCCATTTTCGTATTCAACGGCATCACTTTTGTGACCAACGCTCTGTTCAATAATTTGGGCGCGCCCAAAACCTCAACGCTGTTTAATGTACTTAAGGCTACCGTATTTACCGTCCCTTTCGTGTGGGCGGGAGCGCGTTGGTTCGGTGCACCGGGAGCGCTGATTGGCCAGGGGCTAGGCAGCGCGATGATCGCTTTGGCAGGCTGGTACTGGTGTCGGCGCTATGTGGGCGGTTTGCGTGGCCAATCTGTTTGAGCAGCGAATAAGTACGCTCAGTATGGACACCCACCCCAAGCCTATAGCCCGGAGCTATATTCTTTTCATAATCAATAGTCGGCTTATTTCCTTTAGCTTAACTGTTAACTAAAACAGAACGTCAGGTAAGTTTATATATATTTTTTAAATCACTCTATGCTTGCGATACTCCCCCGAACTTTATTAAGGGCACTGATTAGTATGTGGTTAACGTCAATTTTATTAATAAGCATTCCGGTCGGCCTCGCCGCAGGCGGCTGGTGGGCGGGCATAGCACCGGTCAAAAACGTGGGTCACGTTTTGTTGAGGTTAGCTTTCTTATTAGTGTCCGTATTTATGGCGGCAGTAATCAGCAACTTGACCTTGCCTGCAGCTGATGGAATGGCTCACTACATCAGTGTATCGAATCTCAGCCTCATCATGATGGGGCTGATAGTGTTCATGAGTGTCATCCTGATCGCGTTTTCACGCAACTACATGGCTGGTGAGCAGCGCGTCGGCACTTATTGGCGCTGGTTATTGAATACGCTCGCCGCGGTATCGTTGGTTATCATCAGCAACCATCTGGTCGTGTTCTGGCTGGGGTGGGTGTCGATCAGCCTCTCTCTGCACAAACTGCTGACGTTCTACCCTGACCGTCCAAGAGCCACCTTGGCGGCTCACAAAAAGTTCCTGCTGGCACGTACGGCCGAATCATTGCTGCTCGTTGCCGTTGTGCTTCTATACCAACAACACGGCACGTTGTTGATCAGCGAACTGATGTTCCACTTCAATCAAGTTGCTTCAAACGCAGCATTGGAGCTGTCCACAGCTGACCAGATTGCGGCCGTGCTGATCGCAATGACAGCACTGATCAAGTGCGCCCAGCTGCCCGTTCATGGCTGGCTAGTTCAAGTAGTAGAGGCTCCGACACCAGTCAGCGCACTCCTACACGCTGGTGTTATAAACCTTGGCGGTTTCTTACTGATCTTGTTTGCGCCGTTGTTCATGCAAGTGGCTGCCGCCCAGTGGCTGGTGCTTATTGTGGCCGGTTTTACCACGGTCGTTAGTGCACTGGTGATGACTACGCGCATCAGCTTAAAAGTGCGCATGGCCTGGTCTACCAGCGCTCAGATGGGTTTGATGTTGCTCGAATGTGCACTGGGTTTGTACGAGCTGGCATTGCTGCACTTGCTAACTCATTCGGCCTACAAAGCCTACTCATTCCTCAATGCCGGAAACGCAGTCAACGATAGTATCCGTCGCCGTTTAGCCCCGTCTGGCGTGCCATCCGTCTCAACCTGGCTGTTAGCCATGGGCGCATCGTCGATTATGGTTGTCGGTGCAGTGTATTTGTCAGGGTATGAGGGTGTCTGGAGCATATGGTTACTACTCGCGTTGGCGCTAACCATGCTCATTGCTCAACGCCACGGGGGCACGTTCAAATCGAGTATCTGGCCGTTTGTCGGGCTGGCCTTGCTACTTGTCGCAAGCTATAGCGTCTTCAAATCGGCATTGGGCGTGCTATTACCGATTGACCAAAGCTTAAGAGTCAGCGCCCTGAGCCTGGCCGATATTTGGGCGATGCTGCTATTCATCACCCTGTTTGCCCTGAGCTGGTTTCTGCGCTTCCAGGCCGATAGCCCGGCTATGCAGCGGCTGTCCATGATCCTGTTCGCCGGGCTTTATCTTGACGAATGGCTCACGCGTCTGACGCTTAAAATCTGGCCAGTCAGATTGCCTGCACACGCCAACCCCAAGACATTAAACACATTCAAAAAACCGTTAACGAAGGAGCTTTAGTATGACTGCTGCCACAGCCTTTACCTATGAAAGTCAGTTAACTGAACAGCAGAAGTCTTTGCTAATCGCAGCGGGCGTAAGAATCGCGCCTACCTGGCCGCTCGATCAGATGATTGCCGTCAACCCTTTTTGGGAAATGCGTGACGAGCCGATCGAACGGGTTGCTGCCAGACTGTCAACGTTGACAGGCGCCCGGTTACTGATGCCAAAAGAGTACTATCTGGGGCTCTATAAAAGCGGAGATATTAGCCGGGCATCTTTGTTACAGGCGGCAACAGAGCAAAAAGTCACAAAGTCGGTTCAGGAGCTCGAAAACGAACTTGAGCATTCTACTAATGTGCCTCAATGGCATAATCTGTCCGATCTGCTGGACAGCGACCGCGACCCGCACACGATAGCGTGGCGCGATGAAATCACCCATCAAATCAGCCAGTTTTGCGCGGCTCATTATCAGAAGCTGCATCCGATGCTGCGCAGTGGCAACATCAAGGGACGACCGGACCTGTATCGCCACTGGCTCGAAGTGACACGTCGCGACCAGGGCATCAGCATTATCCTGGATGAGCCCGGGTTTCACGAGTATTTTCAGCAATTACCGGGCGATGCAGAAACGCTTCTGGCGCAATGCATCACTTCGTTAACACTGGCTGATGAAGAGCTTGAGCCTTATGCGCATGCATTGCTTTTGGATATCAACGGTTGGGCATCCTGGGTGGCCTACTTGCGCTGGCAAGGCAATCTGCACGATAAACCGCATGATGACATGTTACAGTTGCTGGCCATTCGAATGGCCTGGGAACTGACCATTTGGCGTTTTATGCAAGCAAAACATCCCAAGTCTTTTGAACGTCTGGGCACTCTATGGGTACGGGAAAAAGATCAGTTGCCACACTTACTTATTCAAGCTGAGGATACGAACAAACCAATGTGGGTATGGGCCAAAGCAGCGGAATTCAGCTACCAACATCGACTGAACAAACAGCTTTTAGCGGCACAGCAGCAAACGATTGCCAAACCGAAGCTCCAGGCGGCATTTTGCATTGATGTTCGCTCTGAAGTGATGCGTCGGGCGCTCGAATCACAAAGTGAGCACATACAAACCTTCGGCTTTGCTGGTTTTTTTGGCTTGCCCCTGGAATATCAACCTGCCGACACCCAGCTATCGCGCCCGCAACTACCAGGCTTGCTCAAACCCGCCATTCGGGCAACTGAAACCCGGCGCACTGATGATAAAGCAGCAAGCTTGAACCAAACGGCGCGCTGGCAAAGCTGGACGCAGGCGGCCCCGTCATCCTTCTCCATGGTGGAATCGATGGGCTGGCTCTATGCCTTCAAAATGTTGAAGAAAGCCTTCTTTGCCAGAAGCGACGAAAACCCAATGAGTCATTTAAGCCACCAGCAACACTGGACGCTAAAGAATGGTGACCAAGAGTTGACTGTGAGTGACAAAGCCGAACTCGCCAAAGGCATTCTAAACACCATGGGGCTGCGCGACTTTGCCCCCACCGTATTGCTGGTTGGGCATGGCAGCCACACCACCAACAACTTGCATGCTGCGGGACTGGACTGTGGCGCGTGCGGGGGACAAACCGGCGAAGTCAACGTGCGCGTACTCGCTCAGTTGCTGAATGACAAGGACGTGCGTGCCGCGCTTATTGGGCTTGGTGTCACTATCCTGGACACAACCCGCTTTGTCGCTGCACTGCACATCACCACCACTGACCACATTAGTTGCTTTGATGAACCTGTCAGCGAAACCGTGACCAATTGGCTACTCGCTGCAACTCGCGGTTCACAGCGTGAGCGAATAGCGTTAATAGACCCGACCCTGGCTGCAGCAACTGACGCAGCCCTGGATAAAGCCTACATCAAGCGCAGCAATGACTGGTCACAAGTACGACCGGAGTGGGGCCTGGCCAATAACGCGGCTTTTATCGTTGCACCAAGGGCGTGGACTCGACAGGTAGACTTGAAAGGCCGTAGTTTTCTGCATGACTACCAGTGGCAAAACGACGACGGATTTGCCGTACTCGAACTGATCATGACCGCACCAATGATTGTGACCAACTGGATCAACATGCAATACAATGCCTCCGTCACCGACAACCTGAAATATGGCAGCGGCAACAAAGTTTTGCACAATGCAGTCGGCGGTCACATCGGCCTATATGAAGGCAACGGGGGTGACTTGCGCATCGGGCTGGCCATGCAATCTTTGCACAACGGCGAGAAGTGGATGCATCAACCTCAACGCTTATCGGTTTATATTGCCGCACCAAAAGAGCCTATCGAGCGCATAGCTGCTCAGCACGACAGCGTGCGCCAGCTGATCGATAACGAATGGTTGTATCTGTTGCGCTGGACAGATGACGGCGAGATTGAGCGCTTTTATCAACAACAATGGTGGCCTGTGGCAGAGCCTGAAGCATAAGCAGCCGACCGATGCATTCACCGTGTTCAAGCGACAGCTTGAACACTGATCTACACCAGATGGTCTTCAGAGAATCGAAGTGACCGCTGTCGAGCCCCTCAAGACATACAGCAAGTGCCCTGGCATCCTGAGAATACGCATTCCTCGTGTCTGCCCAGACACTTCTCGGGAACTGATCAGGAACAATAATCAAGACAAGTCGCCCCAGAGGCGTGACGGCCCAACTATCGACTTCGCCATTGGCCACAGGGTGGACACCCACCTTAAACGGGCTACAGTGACTCTGACAAACAACATAGCCCCAAGCACAACCCTGGAGGTGCTTTATGGTTATCTTGCTGATGGCCGGAATCGGATTGCTGCTATTTGGTGGCATAGTGCTGTTGCGCTATCCCCACAAGCCCGGCGGAAAAATTGCCATTGGCTCGCTTGAAGTCTCGTCTGTGGGAGCTGGTTTACCTCTCATTGTGCTGGGCGTAGCCTGTATTCTGGCCTATGCCAGAACCGAACAACCGAACCTCTGGCTACCCGGTGCTTCCACTGAAGCGCCCGCGCCATCCACTTCGACGGGATGCTTTGATCGGTATTTCAGTGACTTCCCACCCGACCGACAAAGCACTGTGGAAGTCGGTACCAGTGACAAAACTGTACTTTCGGCGAGTCAAACCAAGACCGCCCCCATCGCACTGCTGTTCAACGAGAACAGAGAAACGTTTGGTGGGATAACTTTCAATGTCTTTGCGTCTGACAACCTGTTCAAGGTCGATGCGATCATCGACGCCAACTGCCAGCCGATTGAGCAATACGCCAATGTTTCACGCGGCGGCGATAAAAACGTCTTTCAAAACTGGGATACCCTGCAAATGACGATGAACAACCAATCGTATCTGTTGACACTGGGCTACAGTGATGGGGAGGTCGAGGTGAATGCGTTTGGCACCTTCACACCTTAGTTAGCCCCTCACACTGGACAAGCATGGCGGTACTTTTTGGAGATACAGTAACTCTCACCTTCACTGAGCTCAGCATTCTGTTGGCCCTCATCGCTGGCTGCAGCAACTCAAAAAAGATCAGTTCAGAGATTCCCTATCGATCGTGTCAGCCCAGATCAATGCATAAGGGTCAAATCCGGCGGCCAGTCGGGGCTTCACAATTTCAAAAAATGGCGACACATCAAAGTCTCGCGGGGTGAACAAACTGTGGTGCCTGATGTGCAGAACCTCGTCACCCAGGCGAGCTATTGCTGGATCACCGTACCGGGACTTTTTGACGACCGGCAAGATGGGGTAACGGACAGACTGAAACGTCTTGGCGATAAGCGACGAGCATATGGCCTGAGTGGGATCACCACTGCCCAGCGCGATCAAACGCCTGCGCCAGCGTTGAGGTACCGGCGGCGTTGGGACCAGGTAGCGCAGCAGGTCGATGATGTTCTTCAGGTCATATTGGTGACCCACTTTTGTCTTGGCATAGTCGATCAATGTATCGATATCGGCCACTTTCAGGCCGACCGGTCGACAGATCCGTGTATGGAATTGCGCATAGTGTTCGAGCGCGACCAACCGTACGCCGTCACGCATGTCGGCTTCTAACAACGACGGTGTTGGCTTTCCCTGATGACCAGGCGGCATCGCCTCGCCAACGTAAAGAGCCGCATGAGACCAGGTGGACTGGGTAAGGTACTTAATCGCCGAACTGACACGGGAGCTGCCCTCCACCAACAGCACATCGCCCCGGCGTAATGCCGGCAGCAACACCTCTGGCTCACTGGTAGCAATAGGTTGATGCTTCGGGTCTGGCCGGGTAAGAAAGGCAGCCAGTGCACGACCGAGGCTCTGAAACATTACATACTCCGTTACTTAGCGTAACAAGCCATTACCCAATGACCACGGCCAACGCCTTGCAGTGGTCCAATAAACCCAGTCATCAAAACAGATGGCCATACTACCACCCTAACGGGGTGTTTGATGAACAGAATACGACCTGCCTTCTCTCTTGTGTTCGAGCAGGCCGCTGCCAAGCCTGCCAGTATTCCTGCTTCACAGGCAGACCCTGTGTTCCGATAGCGAACTCTGCTTTTATCGGCTATTATTTAACCATACATCATGAGTAGTCGCGCATCATGGCCCTTTCTATCAACAGTCCTGCCTATACACCAACGACCGACAATCGATTTAACACCCTTGCCCGGCAAGGAAGCTCTGGCCTGCGCATCAACTCAGCCGCAGACGATGCCGCAGGAACAGCCATTGCCCAGGGCTTTTCGTCCCAGGTGCGTGGCATTGATGTCGCCGCGCGCAACATTGGCGACGGTATCAGTTTGCTGCAGACCCGCAGCGGCGCCATGGGCACGATGACCGAGCAGCTACAGCGCATGCGCGAACTGACAGTTCAAGCCAATAACGGTATCAACGGGCCCGAAGAGCGTAACCTGCTAAACCAGGAATTCACCACCCTGCGTGACACACTGTTTGAACAAATCGACCAGGCACAGTTTAACAACCGGCCTCTCTTTGGTTCAGATCAACAAGTTTTTCAGACCGGCCCGGATGCAGGCCAGACGACCGTCGTGGAAGGGAATGCTCTGAATGAGCAACTCGACCAATTTGGTCTTGGTTCACTGAGCCTTACCAGCAATGGAGACCTTGGCAACGTATTAAACAGCTTGGATGACGCCATTAGTGCCGTATCCAGTGCGCAGGCTAGCGATGGCGCGCTGGCCAATCGGCTGGAAGCCCAGGGCAACACCCTGATGCAGCAACGACTGGACACCAGCGCAACACTGAGCCGAATCCAGGATCTGGACTACGCCAAATTTGCCAGCGAACTGGCGCAAACCAACGTGCGCGACCAGGTCAAGATACTGATGCAAGGCCAGGCTAACGCCAACCGTGAGACAGTGTTGCGATTGTTAACAGATTGATGGTACGCGTAGCCCCGATACAAACTGGTGGCATAGGCCAGGCAGCTTAAGCAATAGATAGCCAATGACTTAAGAATTGCAATTACGGTTATTAAATAATGTGCCTGTCCTATCAGCATCAGTTGAACTCTCTTTGAACTCCAATAAAGTGGACCTTCATGTTGTTGCGTGTTGTTTGTTTTATTGCCGCTGTTGGTACAAACCGGACAAAATAGCCGCTTTACTGCTACCAGGATGAGAAGCCTTATCGCACTAACTGTGGGCAAGAACAGGTTGGCGATATTTTGATAATCCTTAGTCACAGCCACGAACTTCTCTACCGCTGTAGAGTCGATACAGCGTCGATACAGTGTCGATATAGCGTCGACTAAAAAACCAACAGAAAAGGGTGTCGTCATACTCCTCTGATATCTCCATATTTTCACCACTCAATATCGACTCCAGCATTCTCATCTTCAATTCGCAATCTCTGAAAACTGATTGAATCGATAGCTTACGTCACTTACTTAACACATCAAGGATACCAAAATGTTGAATTTTAACTTTCAAAACACCACCCGAATCCATTTTGGCGAAGGGCAGATTAAAACACTTAACGATTCGATACCAAAAACGGCAAAGATCCTGGTCACCTATGGTGGTGGTTCGATCAAGATGAATGGTAAGCGTTCAGTAACTATTCAGCGTCCAAACCAGTTTCTCGCAGCTTCACCTGAATAAACTCAGGCCACGTACCTGTAAACAAGCACTCTAAAGCCTCACCGACGCCCACCGAGTGCTTTCTGCAGGTTGATAGATAGCTGCGAATACGGCAATAGATTTCAGCGCCCCTCATTGAACGGAAGCAACCCGATACTTTTTGCTGCACCTTAACCATGCGCAGGTCACGCTCTCCCTGGTTGTTAGTGTAGGGGGCCAATGGATCATCCATAAATCGCAGCACATCATCCTCGTAATCACGCAGCCGCTCTAATAAATTCCTCGACTTGCTGC
>NZ_AUIH01000069.1 GCF_000423605.1 Saccharospirillum impatiens DSM 12546 | reverse complement strand
TAAAGCTGTGTAAGGTGGCGGCCATCGTCATACACAATACGCGCCGAATTCGCTTCCTGCTGCCCAGTCATTACCCATATCAAGGACTGTTTGAAACCGCACTGAACAACCTGAACTCGACATAGCCATAACCAGTGCTGACCCGGCACACTTTAAACAACGGGGTAAGGGGAAGTGTGCCTGAAAATCGGGAATCCGGGTCAAAATCGACCTGTAGCTGTGGAGCTGCTCGAAAACATTCAACAAATTCTATGCAGTGCTACTTTAGGCTGTTTGGTGAAATATCCGGGCTAGATACTTCTCCTTTTCATAATTCAGTCGAGCCTGCTTTCTGCTTAAGTCATTTAGATGGCGTTGCTCTGCCTGTTTTCTTTCCGTTAATGAGTCTCTTTTCTTAACTTCCTTTAACCGCTCATTTCCAATCTCACCCTGGTCTTGCTCAACCTGCTGTATCTTCTCAACCTGCTCAAACGCCGTATCAGATATCCGTTCAGCAAAAGCATTGATCGAGTGGCTCATGTATCTGGCTATCTGAGCGTCGTTTCGATCATTTCCCTCTTCGTCTACGTCGTCAAACAACGCCTTCAGCTTTGCCGGGTCTATTCTTAGTTCATCGTCCTGAATGTCACGTTCATCGACTTTAAGCGGGTTTTCTTCGTCGTACTCCGGGAACAGGTAGCTGCACAGTGGGTGGGGTTCTTGGGTTTCGTGTACGCCTTTCAGGCGTTTTACCAGGTCGATGCCGATGTCCTGGTCGCAGTGGCGCTGGTAGTCTTCTGTGTTCAGATAGAGGTCTTTGTAGGCGAGTGCTACCGGCGCGTTGAAGCCTTCGATCATGCTGCCTACCAGATCATAGAGGCTGCATATTTTTGATGTGGGTTGAATCAGGTAATCGGCAATGGCAGCGTGGACTTCCGGTTTTGCCAGGTGCTCTTCGGTCGAGATTCTGTAGGCCAGTGCGTCTTCGATCATGCTGAAGCAGCCGTCTTTCTCCAGCGCTTTTTCAATGTCTTCGATGCTGACCAGCTCCCGCAGCTCTACTCGTTCTTCAAGTACTTCCCGGGTGTCATCATCGAGGTTGGGCGATGCCAGTTGCGCATCGACGCCGGCAAAGAGCTGTTGGTTCAGCAGCATGGCCAGGCGCGCATCCGCCAGGGTGTTCAGGTCCATCTCCGCGCTCTGGTCTGAGTGATAATCTGAGAGTGCGGCAACTGTGCTGTTCAGCATGTCGGCCAGTTCCCGGGATGATTCGGCGTAGTACCGGGCATCGCCCAGCCAATCGGGCAGGATGACGCTGGCATTGCCTTTGTCGAACCGGGTGTTGTAGTGGCGGCTGCTTTCATTCAACTGTTCAGGGTTGATCAACCGTACCGTGGCGTCTTCGGGAGTGGACACAAAGTTGTCTTCGGCATGGGACAAGTCAACGCAGTTCAACCAGGCGTTGCGCTGTGCTTCACAAAAGGCGGCGTCGAGCTCACTGACTTTCGCCTCACCGTGGCGCTGGCGAGGGTCGTCCGGGTTCATGCCGCCCAGTTGGTTGATGCGGGTCCAACTCCATTGTTCGTCGGAATAGGCGATGCGAACGTCGCAGGCGGTACCGTCGATACGCAGCGGTAGAATGACCGTCGGCTCAGGCAGCCCGGTTGCACGGCGTTCGTTTTGGCCTTTGGTATAGGTCAGTTGAACATCGCGAAATTGCTCGCCCTGCGCGCCGACCTGTATTTCGCGCCAGAGGTAACCATTAACGTAAATGTACAGCCAGCCTTCTCGCAACGGTGCCAGTGAAGCAACCTCTTCTGGCAAGTCGGGCAATTGGCGCAAAAAGGTGACGGGTACCAGGTAGGTTGGCCAACTGGCTGCCTGCTCATTGGCGGGCAAGGTATCGCTGACGCCAACCGGCACCTTGTTGTAGCCATAATGCTCGTCGCGCAGCATCAGCGACAGCCGCTTAGAACCGGATGGTAGCTGTTCAACTATCAGCTCGCGTTGCTGTGGGTCATCGGGGTTGCTACCCGGTGCGGCTATGCTCACTTGTTGTACGGTCATCGTTTGCTCCCTTGCCTGTGCAAGTGTGTCCCTGATCCTGAATGTCGTATTGCGGCCCGCTTAAACCCTGGCGGGGTCAGGCATCCTCTTCTGCACCCAGGCCGGCCAGCGTTTGGCCGGGCTCGCCCTGAACGTATACGCCGACTTTGTCTTGCCACTGTGCTTCGGCTGCTTCCGGGGCGGCAACCTGAGTCGGCAGTGGCGGCATGCCTATCGCCTGCATCAGCGGGGCTGGCGGTGTGTTCTTTTTGTTCGATACCATCATGTCCATGGCGCGCACAGCAGGCTGACCTTCAATGAGTACGTCGAACCCACTGCTGACGAAAGAGGCTTCGCCTTTGGTGGTTCCAGACATCACGCCCTTCTTGTTACCCGGCTGGTCGCCCGTGCTTTTTTTGAATACCGATTTGATGTGGCAGGCCGGGTTTCCGTTAATCAACACGCTTTCAGCGCCTTTGTCGGTATCCGCACTGCGCGCGACATTGGGGTACGGAATAGGCACCACGCTGTTACCGCTTGGCGTCAGACAGACATCGATGGTGTTCAGCGTTCCATTAGAACCTGCATGAACCGCCGTGCGGCCATTGATCAATACGTTGTTACTCATGATTGACTGCCTTTTACCTGCGAAAAGTGAGTGTCTGTGGTCGACATAGCGTGGGATTCTGATGCCGGGTTAGCCGGTTCCAGCGTCGCCAGAAACCAGTGACCCGCGGGCATTTGGTGTAACGCCTGTACCCGGTTAACCGGCGGGCAAGGCATGGGCAACCGCCCCAGAGCGGCCAGAATGCCAAGCGACCAGCCAGCGCTGCCCAGATACCCCAGCCCGGCGGTCAGCCAGTTGTGCTGAGGTTCGGTAAGCGCGTCTGCTTCAGGGTAGGTGTCTAACCAGCGGTACCATTGGGTCTGGCTTTTAGGGTCTGTCAGGGCGTGGTTGACCAGGCCCTCGCGGTTCGGGTCGATGCTGGATAACGGGCTCTGCTCTGCGTTCAGTTCAGCAATGGTGCAGGTGTGCAAAGTCAGTTGGGCCAGCGGGTGGTTCGATGCCTGTGGCAGTGGCTGAAGCCATAGCACAGAGGCGCCTTCTCCGAGCACCAGGCCATCGGTAAATTGTTCATTGCTGACGCGATCGCCCAATTGTTTTAAAGCGCCCGGGTTGATCAGCGAGTCTGCGCTGAGCCAGAGAATATCCGGCTGAACCGCTGCGCTGGATGATCGGCTGATGCGTTCCCAGTCTTGCGGGCAATCAATGCTGGCCAGGGTTGCTGCGCTGCACCACTCGGCCCAGTGCGGAGCGCCTGCAATGCGCAACGCAGCGACCAGGCCCGCCCGAAGTTGTTCAACCCGCTGGCCACCCCGGTAACCCTCACCGGGCCGACCCAGGGTTAACGCCAGGGTCACATTGCTGGTCGGCAGGGGTTCCTTCCAGCCTGCCAGCAAGCTCGCTGCCAGCGACTGACTGCGAATAACATCGTTTGGCTGGTAGTCGCCCCCGGCCGGGCTGGTTAGGCTGGCCAGCGCCTGGTCTTCAACAAATTGGCTCAGGTTGGGTTCCGGTTGTATCACCGCCTGAAAGCCAGCGGCGCTGGCCCACAGGCTGGCGGGGTCTGATCCCCGGGCCGTGCAGGCATGAGCGGCTTTAATCGACCAGCGCTGTTCAGCCATGCTGTGTGCCCTCCGGTACTGCCATCGCGTCGAGCGCAACCACTTCAAGCTCGGCCTGAGCCCGTCGGTGTGTGTCGGTAAAGGCCTGTCGATACACCAGATGCACACGGCTTTGCTGTGTATCGATGATTAGGGTATCGGCCTGCAGGTCACTGACGGTTCGGGTGGTGCGCGTTCTCAGCACGGCGTTCAAAACCGGGGTCTTTATCGGCAAGGTGACGATCTGGCCAACGGAGACGCCCGGCACCAGCCCCTTCAATTCAACCATGATGTCGCCCGACAAGGGTTGCTTAAGCCACTGATCGGCCGATGCGCTGTGATAAGCGGTGGCCGGCAGCGGGTCCGGGTAGGGGCAGTCGCCACGCATCAGTGCATCGACATCGAGGTTGGAAAAAGCATCGGCACGCGGTGGCCAGTGGCTGGGAATGGGCCCCATCCCTACTCGTTCACCGCGCTGAATAGGGCGGGCCATTAACCGGTCGAGGGCTTCCAGGTGCGGCAATGGTTGTTGCTCGGGCGAAGGCCGTTTGCGCTGGCCCAAATACCCCAGACCAACCGGATTGGGCACAAAGGTATCGGTGTCGATGTCAGGGTGGCGGCCACCATAAGACACCTCATAGCCGATGGGTTGCTGGGTAATCGGCTCCGGTGGGCTGGCCACCCACCCACGCCAGGTTTTCTGCCAATGGCGCTTGCCATATACCACCAGGTGTTTCTGGCTGTGCTCACCGCCGCTTGTCGTCAACCGTACCTGCACCGGGAAAAAGGGTCGGGGTTCATCGCTGTAGGCAGAACCGACCAGCCACCACTCGGCGCCCTGTTTAAACGGTACGGCCTCAATACCGGCAGCTGGGGCTTCGTTTTCCGGGTCGTCGTTCGGGTAGTCATCAGCCATGACGATCGGGTCTGCGACGATGGGCGTTAGTTCGCCATCTGCGTTGAAGGAAAAGCTGACTTTGGCGACCAGAACCTCAGCCGCCTCACCCGTAGCCGTCCAGCCGGGCAACAAGGCCGTGGCGATTTCCTCGTGTGGCACCAGTTCGATCATATCGCCTCCACCGCGTTTAGCTGTGCCAGCCGAACCCAAACGGATTGAGTGGCCGAAAGCGCCACCTGCGGATGCTGCATCTGGTAGGCCAGTTCCCAGACGGTCATGTCACGGCCAAAGCGGGCACTGATGACGCGCTTCACCTGTTCAGGCTGGCGCACCCGATGTTGTCTGGCTGGCCACTCGGCGTGAAAGCGCTCAAGGGCAGCCCGAGCGGACCCGGCATCAGCCAGGGTATCGGGGTCTTTGTTGGCGGCTGCCTTCCCGGGGTTTTCGCCGACCACGGAGAGCCGGGCTACCTGGGGCAGTGTTTCTGCGGTCAGAGACTGCCAAAGCCCGGCACCAAGCGCATTGGTCCGCGGTTGTTCCAGTAGCGCCAGGCAAAAATCAAGGTGGTTGGCATGGCCATGCACCACCAGTAAGCGGGCATCGACGGTGCCCTCGGTAAAACCCTGTTGCAACGGGATAGCGGCCTCCGGTAGCGCCAGTGCAGCCGCCCAGGCAAGCACCAGGGGGTTGGCGAGGTCGCTCGCCAGGGCCCGGTTCACCAGAGCAGCGGCCTGCTGCGGTTGCTCCCGGTGCACCGCCAGAATCAGTGCACTCAGGTCCGGTTCAAAGCCCGGGGCAGGCGCGTCCAAAGGCCAGGTTCTGGCGATGTCGGTGGCTTGCCAATGCCCCTGGTGGGCCGCGTAACGGATCTGGCCGGGTAACAGGCTATCGGGTGTGAATGAGTCGGGTAGCGGCGGTGCCGCATTGAATGGCACAAGATCAGGAACGAAGCCGAGCAACTGCCAGCGCAGAGTGGCCGGGCATTCCGGTTCATTGGCCAGTGCGGCCAGCACCGGCTGCCAGACGCCCTTGCCGAGCAAACCGATCATCGACCATAAATCATCGGCATGGTCTTCAAGCTTCTCACCGAGCAGCTCGGTCACCAGAGCATTGACTGGCGTTTTACCCAGCACCCGTACTGCGGTTGTCAGCACTAAATGCTCGGAACCGGCAAGCGTGGGTTCGGTGGTTTGGCTTAAACGCCACAGGTCGGCCAGCAACCGGTTTTCGAGGCCGACCAGACGCTCGCGGCTAACGCTGCCCTTTAGCAAACGGCTGCGCTGGCGCCATAAAGCTTGTGCTGAAGCCCAGGCTGATTCGGTGTGCGCGTCCTGCGCTTCAGTCATCACCTCTGGGCCTCAATTCAGTTCGATAGGGTGGCCCAGCAAGCGGTGACGACCTTCAGCTTCACTGAGTAACTCACGGCCGTTCAGCCGAACCCGGCCTTCGCTGAGCTGCACCCGGCTGTCGCCGACCACCATTTCGTATTGCTCAATGCCTTCGGGCAAGTGCACACGGGCGGTGCCGTTTTCAATAACGATCTGAGCGCTGAACACGCCCGGGGTTTCGGTCAGAACCTGGTTAAGAATATGTCGCTGATCGGCCAGTTCAATGACCAGGACTGCATCGCCCTGCTGTACCGCCGGCAATTGACTAGGATGAACATCAATGGCGACCGGGCGGCCATCGACAAGAACGGATTCACAACGCCCCTGATGAACCTGATCAACGTCAGCGACATGTTGGGCGACAACCCGATAAGAGGAGCTGGCAGCGACTGGGCTGCGAGACTGAGCGGCTTTCATGATTCCCTCTACGATATGAATTCCTTGGCAGGCGAAGGCTAAAGTCGTTTTCCTAACGACCTGAGGCCCCGCACCCGCAAGCTCAGAGAGTGCCGTGTGGTCAATGCCAGCGTCAACCACCGAAGGCTGTGTTTGTGATGGAGTTTGGAAATTTAAGAGCAGTCAGTGAGCTGCCCTGCTAATGGCGCCTCTGGCTGGCCGTTAAGGTCAAGCCAGCCACCCTTGGCCGGGGTAGCTGGACAACAACCCTGACCAAGGGGCAGCGTTGTTACAGATTGACGACTATTCTGCGGCCAGCGTCAGCATCAATCGTTCAGGGTTCGTAGCGTCGAACGTCAACCGGTAATCGCCGGCCACCGGGATGTTTGCCGCTATGTTCAGGCCGCCAAAGCCATCATCGACACCGCTAAGGGCTAAGCCACCGTTCTGCACGACATCGGCGTACTGCACTTGCAGGCCCCAGTCATCACTGACCAGTTTAAACAAAGCTTCACCGGCAGGCAGTGTCAGTGTATCGGTGTAACGCACACCGGCCTGTTGCACAGACTCGCTGTTGCTCCAGCCATTGAAGCTGCCGCGCACATACATTGGCTGGCCAAAGCGGTCACCATAGGTGAAGTCCGGATTGGCCATCAGGGTCAGTGTTGGCGCATTGGCATTGACCGATGCATCCAGCACCAGGTCGTAATACCCCGGGCTAAGCTCCGCATCCATCCGGTTATTGCTGTCGATTGCGTCGCTCAGTGTGACACTGCTACCCGCCGCCAGAGTGTCAACCGCGCCCGCCAGCTTGAACCCCCAGCCTGCGTTGGCAATGGCAAAGTCGATGGCACCGGCGTCGTCACCGCTGAAATCAAAGGCCGCCGGGTCTATGCCGACTGTGGTTTGGTATTGGCCGGCGCCCAGATAATCCAGCCGGTAGGCAGGCAGGTTGGCCCAACCATTCAGCTCGCCCTTAACAAACAAGGCACCCTGCGGCTGATAAGGGGCGACTTCACTGGAAGTCACCGACAACAACGGGTTGTTTACATCAGTGGCGTCTAGCACCAGGGTATAGTCGTTGGTCGCAGGGACCGACAAACCAATGTTGCCGTTCCCCGGATCTGTGATCCCAACCGAGTCATCGCTGAACACAACGTCACCATAGCCAAGGTTAATATCCGCCCAATCACTGTCGGCAAATTTAAACTCGTAATTACCGACGGACAGGTCGTTGAGAACCAACTCGTACCGGTCGCCCCCTAAATGGGCCATCCGACGGCCGTCGCTCCAGTCGGTCATCGTACCTCGCAGAAACACAGGTTCTGCGAACACACCGGCATCGAGCGCTACGATGGGCACTATGTAGTCAAGCTCACCGCTGGCATCTTCATCGGCACCTACAACCCAGACGTCGTACACCGAATCGGCCTCGAAAAAGCTCAACAGATTGGCCGGGTTGGCGCCCCAGGTCAGGCCATTTTCGGTGACCGGGCCACCCAGGTTAATAGCCGCCCACTGGTCATCGGCAAATTTGAATTCACCGTCGCCACGTACCACAAACACCTCAGTATGGTAGGTGCTGTATTCGGTGTTGTTCATATCAGCTGCGCTGCCCTGATCCCAGCCAACAATACCCCCGCGCAGATTCAAACCGTCAATGCTGTCGTCGATGAGCCGGGCTTGCTCAACCAACTGATCTGGCTGCGTACCCGACAGACTTAACTCAGGCAATGCATCGATGGCCAGATGCGCTGTCAAATCACCTGACCCGTCTTCTTCCGCTACTGCAAATACGGCACTGCGGGTCAGTGAAAACGGCTGGTCGAGTTCTGCCACACCGGTATCATCATTCAGCGTTGCCCAGGTCAGCGTTTGTTGCGTGTCGTTCGGCCCCCAGGAAAGTGCATAGGTTCCCCTCTGCTCATATAGTGGGCCCTGGAACTGGCCACTGTTACTGACCGCATACAAGGCATCGCGTTGGTTCAGGTTAGGGTAGTCGAGCGTAACGGTTTCCGGATATCGGCTGTCTACCCGCAACGATTGGGTGGCTGTACTCATCTCACCCTCGCTGTTGGTAACGGTTACCTGCACCTGAACATCGGTACCGTCTGCAAAATCGTTCAGCCGAAAATAGGCGCGGTAAGGCGCATTGAAATCGTCCGCAATGCGATGCCAGCTTTGGCCACCATCAACCGAGTAGTCAAAGCTTGCCTGGTAGTCGGGCAGCACAATATCGCTCAGACCGTCAATGTCAGCTACCAGGGTGACGCGACCTGTCAGGGGCACATCGCCACTGACCCCATTCAACTCAACGCTCGGCGCCGGGGAAGCAGGAACGGGCTGGTTGGCGCGGTATACAGCGACCCCAAAGGGTTCAAGTTCCAGTTCAATCTGGTCACCATTGCGTTTCGCTGCAGCCCGCTCCGGGTAGACACCCAGGTAAGCTCTGGCAACGGCAGGCAACCTCACCACAACAGGATCGGCCGAGGTATTAAACGCCACCAAATACTCTTCGCTTTCATACACACGGGATACCACAAAGGCCCCCTTACCTTGTGTTTCCACGTAGCGCTCGTGTTGCACGCCCCGTCGCAATGCCGGATGAGCACGTAAAACGTCAGCGTACTCGGCAAACGCCTGATACAAAGGATGGCCAGTGTCGAAGTTGTCGTCTCCGGGTGTTGCCGCGCTACCTATGTTGTCGTTCGCCCGATACTCATCCACCTGAGACGGAAACATGCTCTGCCGCGATGCCTGGTCGCCGCCGGTACCGGTGAAGCCCTGTTCATCGCCGTAATAAATCACCGGAACACCCCGCAGAAAATACATCATGGCGTGTGCCAGTTTCATTTTATCCAGGTTTTCCAGTGTGTCCGCTTCACCCAGAAAGTGGCCGAAACGACCCATATCGTGATTGCCGGTAAACGTCATCAATTCGGAGGCATCACTGTCGGCGTCACTGTATTTATCGTCATCGCGAAACAGGTTAGCCAGGGTGGTGGGGGCATCTCCGCCGGATACCGTAGCAGACACTGCCGCCTGAAACCCAAAGTCGAGCACCGAAGGCAATTTCCCCTCTGTGGTGTACATGCTCAACAAGTCGGTATCGGCGCTGTAAACTTCGCCAAAGAGCGTGAAATTATCGATACCCTCACTTCGGGCATGGTCGACAATAGCGGGGGAAAAGGCTTGCCAGAATTCAGTATGAACGTGTTTTACGGTATCGATGCGAAAACCATCGGGCTTGAAATCGGTTACGATGTTTTTAAAGATGTCGATCATGCCATCGATGACTGCTGGGTCAGAAGTCGCCAGGTCATCGAGCCCGACAAAATCACCATAGACCGAGTTTTCCCCTGAAAACAGACTGTCGCCCTGATTGTGATAATACTGCGGATCGTTCAGCCAGTCGGGCACTTTGGCATTGGCTTCTCCGGTCGGTAAAAACGGAGTGTAAGTGTTCCCCGCCGTCAAGTCTTCGAGTGATTTGTAATCACACAATGCCTGACCATCCGGCAGATTTCCCTCGCTGTCATGACATTCCTCGTACTTGATTACATCGGCCGTATGGTTGGTGATGATGTCGAAGAATATTTTGATGTCCCGTTCATGAGCAGCATCGATCAGTTCTCTGAGTTCCTCGTTAGATCCCAGGTGTGGATCAATCTGTGTGAAGTCCAGTGTCCAGTAGCCATGGTGGGCTGCGCTGGCATTCGGTGGTGTGCCTTGCACGGCTTTGTTTTTGAGGATCGGCGTCATCCAGATCGCGGTAACACCCAGACCTTCCAGATAATCCAGCTTATCGACCAGGCCGACGAGGTCGCCGCCATGGTAAAACGCCTTGTCGGCCGGATCGAAGCCGTGGGTGTATTTATCGCCACTCAAGTCTCCGTAGTCGTTCGCAGGTGTACCGTTAGCGAATCGATCGGGCATCACAAAATGGCTCTTCGTAAAACTCTGTGGAACCCTATGGCAGCATATCCAGCTTCCCACAGTGAAACAGTATGCTCGTTCTAAAGCCTTCGAAAGAACGATAACCTCGAGCATTGGACTTTACCGTCTGAATCTTTGAGTTTAATCCCTCGGCGACGGCATTGCTGATCCGGTGATCGAAGTAATTCAACAAGCCATTTTTATGCGCTTTTAGCATTCTGGCCACTTTCTTGATGGGCTCCAAACGGCAACGAATAGCCCAGCTGTACCACTTCTCAAAATAGCGTTTCGCCCAACCTTTACTGTGGTAGTCCCAAAAGG
>NZ_AUIH01000068.1 GCF_000423605.1 Saccharospirillum impatiens DSM 12546 | reverse complement strand
ACTTATCATTCGGGAAAGGCTGCCGGTCACTGGATGCTTTTAAGCATGTGTATGAAAAATTAGCTTATGAGTAGCTAAATAAAATGGTATTGAATGATTAACTTCTTCTCAGGCTAGGTTCTGCAGAATAGACTCGCTTGAAAAGAAGAAATTGTAGATAAAATGGCAATACGAAAATATTAACGCGCTATTTATGCTGAGCAGATATCAGAAAGGCAAGAATAATGGAGACTAACATCGTATTATTGGCATGACTAACAGTGTCTACAGAGAAGAAATGAGTTAATGCAATAAAATCACGGATTCAGGATACAGTATTGAAGATATTAGATGTGGATTTTGAAGATTCAATCTCAAAGCTTAACCAACTCTATTCTAGATATAGAAATAATGAGAAAATTGTAATTAAAAACGAGAGTATTGATTTAACAGTACTTATTAAAGACTTCAGGATTATGAGTCTATGCAATGAAGGTGTAATATCGCACGCTGGTGATGAAACTTTGGCAGCATTTACAGAGATTGGACTTGTACCCAATGTGACCAGCGGAGACTTCAGGAAGATCGGATACAACGTAAATGGTACAATGCTATGCAGTGGTGTGTGTGTTGCTAAAGATCGTGATTGTAAAGATCACGTCCACAACTTGCACCAGAGTGCTTGGTCACTATTCCAAACACTCCGCCTTACGAACGAGTTCCCTATTAGCCTCACAATAGATGACAATAGGTTGATATGCGCATTTACAGCTAGTGGTATGGATGTCACATCAAAGATATCAAATTTGATGTGCGAGCCATTTAACACTACCCTTCTTGAATTCGCAATAGCAACTAACTCAAGTATTACTGAGGGAGTCGACTGGAGTATGAATTCTGTAATAAACGAGTCATCTGAAGGCATTCATATTGGTTTAGGTGATGGAATACATTGTCCACATATAGATTTGGTAATGCCATATAAGAACATTTTGGACAATATTTCATTTAAAACTGCCACTACAGCAAGCTGCTCATGAATGATGGAGTCTTAAAGATAACTAACTTGTCAAAGCGCTTCTCTAAATCAGGGGATGTACTTAAAGATGTTAGTTTCCAGCTAAATAGTGGTGGCTGCCTTGGCTTAGTGGGACCAAACGGCATAGGAAAAACCACGCTACTGCGTTGCATTAGTGGGTCTGTTATACCAGAAAGTGGATCGGTAGCCATCAATAATAAAAAGTGTACCAAGTTCCATCTTTCTATTGATAGTGATAAGAGTATTTTCCCAAGGCTAACAGCGGCAGAAAATATAAGGTATTTTGCAAGTCTTCAAGGAGTATCGTTCTGCCGGGAAAAGCTTGTTGGTATAGCCCAAGAACTAAATTTCGTTGAATACTTAGATATACAAGCTAGAAAGCTCTCGAAAGGTTCGAAGCAGAAAATTCAAATAATATTGCTTTATCTAACTAATTATGATGTTTTACTTTTAGATGAGCCTACGCTTGGCTTGGATGCCCAGTCATTTGAGGTATTGATATCTGTAGTCAAAGAAAAAAAGAAAAGGAACGCTTATATCATCCTCTCTTCACACGATACAGAGTTCTGCAATGGAGTTTGCACAAGTTTTTTTGATCTTAAGCTTGGCTGCTTCTACGATCAAGGTGTTTCTAATCTTGATTGCCTATATCGTATAGAAGTTGGAAATATAAATGACTTAAATGCAACCCATGATGCTTTTTCTACAGATAAGTACCAAATTGTCAGCGATACCACGGTATTGGTAAATAGCAATCACTTAATTGATGCTTTAAAGTTGATTCCTGTGAATGGCATTAAGTCGATAGACATAAAAGGAGTGCTAATAGATGAATCCAAACGTCTATCTAATGTTATTTAAGTCTGAAATATTTATTGCTTTCAAAAACTTTGTTCGATTTCCACTGAACTCTATTGTTTCTATTGTCCTCCTATCACTTGTTTTTATAACTATCTACTACTCTTCATCAGCTATGAGTGGTTCTTCTGATCTTGGGCAAGACAAGCTAGCTATCGGAATAGCAACCTACTTTGCATGGACGCTTGCAATCACTTCTTTTGGCTCTGTAGCATCCAGCATTGAAGAGAGCGCAAGGCTTGGCACATTGGAGCGAGTTGTAGTTAGTGGGTGCAAATACGAATTACTTGCGCTGTTTAAGTCTGTTGTGACCACGCTTATAGCACTACTGAATAATTTGGTGATAATTATCTTTCTGAGCGTTTGGCTGGGAGTAAGTATTCCGTTAAAACTACAATCGCTTCCCTGGATTTCCTTACTTATGTGTTCAGCAATTGGTGTCGGCCTAATTATTGGTTCAGTAGCAATTTTAACTAAACAGTCTAATGTAATAACTAATATGACCCAGTTTCTACTTCTTCCGCTCTTTTTTCTTCAGTCCACGATGACTTCAAATGTTGACATTTCTTGGGTTTGGGTAGTTCCAGCTATCCTGCCATTAAAGGGGCTTTTGTTATCTGTCGAGCAAGGAAACTATGGATCTATTTTCCCGGTTGCGTTGGCTATATCACTGGCGTGGTTGATTGTTGGATACATTGCTATCCATATTTCTATACATCTAGCAAAGGTCAGAGGTTTATTGTATCAGACCTAGTCGCCAGAATTGAGGTGACTGAAGTCCGCCGCAATTCTGGAACTTGAGCTTTGAAACTACATCTGTGACTGAAGGTATTTCGGCAACCCAATCATCTTGATCAGTCGCAGTTGCTGTTCCAGGTAGTAGGTGTGGTCCATCTCGGTGTCGTCGAGCAGGGGTTCGAGCATGTCGCGGGTGCCGTAGTCTTGCTCTTTTTCGCACAGGGCGATGGTGTCGGTGAGCATTTTTTGCACCGCATACTCAATGTCGAGATCGCTCTGCAACATGGAGGGCACGTCGGAACCGATGTTGATCGGTTCGCGGTCTTTCATGTTGGGCGTGCCTTCCAGAAACAGAATGCGTTCAATCAGTTTGGTGGCGTGGCCTTTTTCGTCATCGAATTCGTGGCTGATGCGCTCATAGAGTTTGGTCAGCCCCCAGTCGCGGTACATTTCGGAATGCAGAAAGTACTGGTCCATCGCCGACAGTTCGTTGGCGAGCAGGGCGTTCAGCGCCTTGATGATGGTTGGATTGCCTTTCATGGTCAGTCCTCATCCGTCAGGTTGGCTTGAAGGTAGTTCGGTAGCGTCACATTGGCGATTTGGTAGTGCTGGGTTTCCAGCCAGTCGAGGTAGTCTTCCTCGTATTCCAGCAGTTCGACCAGCATGTCGCGGCTGACGTAGTCCTGTTGGGTTTCGCACAGGGCAATGGTGTCTTTAAGCTGGGAAATCTGTTCCAGCTGGAAGTCGGCATCCAGCTTCAGCATTTCTTCGGTGTGCTCGCCGACCATGAGACGGTTCAGCTTTTGCAGGTTGGGCAGGCCTTCCAGAAACAGAATACGCTCGATCAGCTCATCGGCCTGTTTCATGTCCTTGATGGATTTCTTGTAGCTGTGCTCGTTCAGCCGCTCCAGACCCCAGTTGCGGTACATCCGCGCGTGAAGAAAGTAGCGGTTGATGGAGGTCAGTTCGGTGGTCAGCACCTTGTTCAGTGCGTCGATCACCTGACGGTCACCCTGCATTGGTTAACTCCTGAAACGCTGTATTAAAATAGGTCGGGAGGAGTATAGCTGACTGAAGATTGATGTGGGAAAAAATGGCCACTAGCAGCTCTGTTGCTACCGATTATCACTACGTATGGCAAACATGGCGGTCGTTGACAACCAGTCAATTTGCTGTCTATTAAAAACTTATAATGAATCAATTATGAGTCTTTACTTGATAATTACCAGTTTTATAGTTCATTAATGATGCATTATTATATTTCGGCTTCCATTTCTCAAAGGTTTGTGTATCGTTAGCGATACTTTGTGTCTTAATAATTCAGATAATGAATTAATAATGAGTCATTATGAGTGAAATAAAGAACAGCATGTCGGACGAATCTATCGTCAATGAGCTGGGCCACCGCCTCAGGCAAGCCCGCCTGGAACGTAATATTACCCAGCAGCAGATGGCAGAGGAGATAGGCATCAGCCGGTCCCGGTACCTGAGGCTCGAAGAAGGTAACGGGAAGCTGGAAACCCTGGTCGCTGCGCTTAGAGTGCTCGGAAAATTGCCCTCCCTGGATGCGTTCTTGCCCGATGAACCCTATTCGCCGATGGAAGCGCTGAAAAATGCGGGTCAGGTGCGACAGCGGGCACGACCCTACAACACCGATCAACAGAGCACTGACCAGGGAGATCTGGACTGGTGAGTACCCTCGCAGAGGTGACCCTATGGGGCCAGACCGTCGGTGCACTGTTGTTCAATACCGATACCGGCCTGGCGACGTTTGAATACTCGGGGGATTGGGTAAAACAGGGTCTCTCAATCTCCCCTCTGCACTTGCCTGCCCGGGCCGGGAAATTCAATTTCCCGTCGCTGAGCCGGGAAACTTTCTATGGGCTTCCGGGCGTGTTTGCGGATACCTTGCCCGACGACTTTGGTAATGCCGTTATCGATGCCTGGCTCGCTCGCAACGGGGTTGCAAAATCCTCATTCAGTCCGGTTGACCGGCTTTTGTACACCGGCAATCGGGGCATGGGTGCATTGGAATACAGGCCTTCCATGCGCAACGCTCAGACTCAGACTTCGGGAGACATCAAAGTTGATCTTCTGGTCGAGTTGGCTCAATCCGTATTAGACCAACGGGCTGGGCTGGATGTGGCCTTGCCCGGCGGGGATGAAGACCGGAATGCCATGAGTGCTATCTTTCAAGTAGGAACCTCGGCTGGTGGTGCACGACCGAAGGCGGTTATTGCCCTGAACCATGACCGGTCACGAGTGGTGTCCGGCCAAACCCCCACTCCAAAGGGGTTCACTCATTATCTGATTAAATTCGATGGCGTCAGAGAGCGGTCGTCTACCAGCGAACTCTTTGGCGACCCGCTCGGGTATGGCCGGATGGAATATGCCTACTACCTGATGGCAAAAGCGGCAGGCATCAACATGATGCCTTCTGAATTGCTTGAAGAAGGGGGGCGGGCCCATTTCATGACGCAGCGCTTCGACCGAGAGGGCGTCCACAAGCGCCACTATCAATCGTTATGCGCAATGGAGCATGCGGATTTTCGCAAGCCGGGTCAGTACAGCTATGAGGAGTTGCTGGCAACGGCGCGTTCCCTGCGGTTGCCACGAGAGGATGCCATCGAGATTTTCAGGCGGATGGCCTTTAATGTCATCGCCCGAAACCAGGACGACCACACCAAAAACTTCGGGTTTATACTCGACAGTGCCAACGCCGACTGGCGCCTGGCGCCCGCCTTTGATGTCGCCTTCAGTTATAAACCCGGTTCGTTCTGGGTAGACACTCATCAGATGACCATCAATGGTAAACGTGATGGTTTTAACCGGGCAGACCTATTGGCAACAGCGATGTCCATTGGTCGGTTTAAGGCCAAAGCCAGTGAGATTATTGATGAAGTGACCGAGGTGGTAAGCCACTGGGAGGGCTTCGCGGAGCAGGCCAGTGTTCATGGAGCGCTCACCCGAAAAATTCAATCGAATCTGCGCTTGTCACTTTAATGCCTGCTACTTCACAACTTTACTGGCTCGGATCAATCCGGTTCTGAATCGAATTGTTGTTGCGGAACCAGCCGGCAATGCTGAACCGGGTGCGTTCGGCCGCCAGTACTTCGTGCGGAAACTCCTCGCTCAGGAAGATAACCATGCTGCCCAGAGTCGGCAACAAGCGGCTGACTGGCTGATCTTGCTCGTCGTACATCAATAACTCGCCGCCCTGATTGTCCTGCCAGTCCGGGTTCAGGTAGGTAACCGTGGTCAGTACGCGATTACTGCGCCCGCGAAAGGCGTCTACGTGTTTGCGGTAGAACGCACCGGTATCGTAACGGGCGTAATGGCACTCGTAGTCCCACAGCCCCAGCAACAGGCGCTTGTTGAGTTCCAGGCGCAGTTCATCAGCCGCCGCCAGATACTCCCGTTGCGCCGGGGTTTCGCCGGTCAGCCAATGAGTACTGTCGCGACGTATGAAGTCGTTGGTGTGGTTGTCGCTGCGCCGGCCAATACCGGCCTGGTCCCACTGGTCGGGTTGGTGACGGTGAATATCCTGCAACAACGCCAGTGCCAGACCATCGGTGATGCCATGGGGCAAGTGCACCCAGCCGTGCTGGCGCAGGCCATCAGCGATGAGGTCGTAGTCCCACAAAGGGGTCAGCAGTGCAGTCGTGTTCACGGCCGGATATCCGAAAAAGGTGCGCTATAGTACGAAAACTGACCGGTGGGTAAAGGGGTTTTTCAGACTATTTTGACGTTGCCACCCAGGGGAGCATCCGTGTTCTGAGTTAGAAATTCCTCTGCGAGCAGCCACAGAGTCAATTGAGGGCTGTCGGGTACGTCCATTGAAGGCCGTGAGGCAGCATGGATGCTGCCTTCGAGCCCCCATGGATGGGTTTATGGCGTGCCTTCAATGGACGTACCCGATGGCCCGCCTGACTGCGACTGGTTTAAGACACCAGGTATCGTTGGGCGCAGAATTTCTGACTCAGAACACGGCCACGGTTCACTATTGATGCAACTTAAGCCGCCGTACTCTCCTTAAACAACGCCTCAATCTGCTGCTCATATTGCTTGGCAATGGTACTGCGTCGCACCTTCATGGTGGCGGTGACTTCACCGTCGTCGTGGTCCAGCTCCTTGGTCAGCAGGGTGAAGCGTTTGATCTGTTCGACCGGCGCCAACTGGGCATTGCCCTTGTCGACTTCGTTCTGGACCAGTTCTCTGACTTTCGGATTTTCTGACAGTGATTTGAAGGTGGTGTAAGCCAGGCCTTGTCGTTCGGCCCAGGTGGTGACGGTGTCGTAGTCGACCTGAATCAACGCCACCAGGAATTTGCGCTGGTCGCCAATGACGATGCACTCCTTGATGAACGGGCTGGCTTTCATGGTGTTTTCAATCACGCTTGGCGAGAGGTTCTTGCCGGCGGCGTTGATGATGATGTCTTTCTTGCGATCGACGATGGTCAGGGTGCCGTCTTCGTGTTCTTCGACAACGTCGCCCGTGTGCAGCCAGCCGTCCTGCAGTGTTTCGGCGGTGGCTTTGTCGTTCTTGTAATAGCCCTTGAAAATGATCGGGCCACGCAGCAGCAATTCGCCGTCTTCGCCCACACGGGATTCCACGCCGGTGATGGCTCGGCCGATGCGGCCCTGACAGTTCAGGTCCATCGGTTGCAGCGTGGCGGCGCCGGTGGTCTCGGTCATGCCGTAAATTTCGATCAGCGGCAGGCCCATGCCACGGAACATGGCCAGCAGGTCGGGCGAGATCGGGGCGGCGGCCGTCATGGCGATGTTGCAACGGGCCAGGCCCAGGTAGCCAAGCAGCGGAGCGTATAAAAAGGGGCGATAAAACGCGTAGCTCAGCTTCTGTTTGCCGGTCCATTGGGCGCGGGGCTTGGCGCCGCGTTGCTGGGCTGATTTTAGGGCCTTGTGCAACAGCCAACGGCGAAGTGGGCCGGTGCGGTCACCCAGTACGGTCAGTTCAGACTGCATTTTTTCCCAGATGCGCGGCACGCCGAAAAACATCTGAGGTGAGATTTCCTGCAAGTCGGTGCGAATGGTGCGCAGGCTTTCACCGAAGTTTACGACCATGCGCCGGGCCATGGCATTCATAGTAGAGAACGCCTGTTCGGCAACGTGGCACAAGGGCAGGTAAGAGAGAATATTCTGATGCGTTTGCGACGGCACGGCATCCCACAGCAAGGCCATTTGCGACCAGATGTTGCGAAAGGAAATCATCGCGGCCTTGGGCAAGCCAGTCGAGCCCGAGGTGAACACGATCAGGGCGGTATCATCCGGGTCTTGCTCGGCCAGCCGGTCGGTGACCGCCTGGGGCGAATGCTTCAGCTGTGTTTTGCCGCGTTCGATCAGCGCATCCAGCGTCATCCACAAATTGGCGTCGTAACCATACAAGCCTTTGGCATCGAACACGACGATGTGCTCGAGCAGTGGCAGTTTGTCGCGAATCTCCAGCACCTTGTCGACCTGTTCCTGGTCTTCGCAAAACACGACTTTGCAGTCGGCACTGCTCAACAGGTGCACCACTTCGTTGGCCGGGCTGGTCGGGTAAATGCCACAGGTAACCGCAGCGGCACTGTTGATGCCCAGCTGAGTGACGATCCATTCCTGGCGGTTTTCGGAAATGATGCCGACGTGTTCGCCGTGGGCGATGCCCAGATCAACCAGGCCGGCGGCGATGGCGTGGGTCTGGTCGCGGTATTGGCGCCAGGTGGTTTCCTGCCAGATGCCCATGTCTTTCTGGCGCATGGCGACTTCATCGGGCACGGTCTGGGCGTGGCGTTCCAGTAGCTGGGTCAGGCTGATGTAGCCCTGGTCCTGAAACGATGGTTCGTGGGTCATGTCAGACATGGCGTCGGCGCTCCTCAGTTGAGCCAGCGCTTGCGGCGCTTGTAATGCTTGATGTTGCGAAACGATTTTTGATCATCCTGCTCACCGACACCCAGATAGAACGTTTGGATGTCGGGGTTTTCACGCAATTGCTCGACGGACCCTTCGAGCACCACCTTGCCGTTTTCGAGAATGAACCCCCGGTGGGCAATGCGAAAAGCCGCGCTCGCGTTTTGTTCAACCAGCAGAATGCTGGCGCCTTGCTCCTGGTTCACGCGGGCAATGTTGTCGAAGATTTCATCGACCATGCGCGGGGCTAAGCCGAGTGAAGGTTCATCGAGCAGAATCAGCCGCGGCTGGCCGATCAGGGCACGCCCGATGGCCAGCATTTGTTGTTCCCCACCTGAAAGCAGGCCAGCGGTTTGGTGGGCCCGCTCCTTAAGCTTCGGGAAGAAGGCATAAACGGCGTCGTAATCCGGTTTTTCCTTACGGCCGGTCAGTGCGTAGGAGGCGGCAATGAGGTTATCTTCAACCGTCATTTCCGCAAAAATGCGACGGCCCTCGCGCACGTGAATCAACCCGGCGCGGGCCAGTTCGTGGGGTGCTACGCGGTTGATGCGGTCACCATTGAACAGAATCTGGCCGGCGTCGACCGATCCGTTCTCCAGCGGCAGCAGGCCCGACGCTGCCTTGAGAACCGTGGTTTTGCCGGCGCCGTTGGCACCCAGCAGGGCGACCACTTCGCCTGGGTTGACTGACAGAGTCAGGCCTTTCAGCACCTGAATGGCGTGATGATAGGCCACTTCAATATTTTCAATGCTCAGCATGTCTGTATCCGGAGTCGGAAACGGGGCCGACCCGGACAAACAAGGGTCCGGGTCGGAATAGGGGCGTCAGATGGATGCAGTTACACCTGAATCCAGTCGGAGACCGGGTTGTACAGCCGGCTCTCGGCGTCGTAGCGGTAGACCCGGCCCTGGCCGATTTTGTTGTTCACCACATCGACCGGCTGGCCGAAGAAACCACCACTGTCCCAGTTGCGAATGTTGCCCAGAGCCGCCATCAAGTTATCTGGCGTGACTTCCTGGTCGGCTTCGATCACGCGTTCCATGCACAGCTTCCACATTTCGAGGCAAAGTCGGCCTTCCAGTTCCCAGGCGGTGACATAACCCGAAAATCCCGGGTTAATAGACCGCTTGAAGTCGCCCAGTTCGCGGTAAAACGGCGCGTCATCCTGATCGTAGAAATAGCGGTAGGGCATGACACCCTGGTAACCATCGAGAAATGGGCCAGCCTGTTCGGTAACCCGGTCAGCGATGATTTTTTCCATGCCCCAGAACGTGCCCATGAACTGAGTGGTCAGGCCAAAGGCTCGCGCTCCGCCAATCAGCTGTGGCCACACACCCGTGACGTAACCCTGAAGAATGGTGTATTCCGGGTTTACCTGAGCCAACTTGGTGACGTGGTTTTCAATGTCGGCACCTTCGGCACGGGTGACTTCTTCAAGCACCACTTCAATGCCCAGTTCAGCCGCTACCCGACGACCGTGTTCGATTGGGTCGCGCCCGAATTCGGTATCGGAATAGACGAAGGCGACGGTTTTGCCGCCCTTGTCGGCGATGTCGCGCAGCAGAATTTCAAACTGGTCTTCGTAGGTGGGGCCCGCCATGAACTGATAAGGCCGATTAGCCGGATCAGACAAGGCCGAGGCAAAGGAGGTTGAACCCATCATGACCGCGTTGTCGCCGGTCAGCGTCGGGCCCACCAGTTCCATGAACCCGGTTGAGTCACCGTAGTAGAAATGCAGGTCACCGCTGGCTTTGGCGCGTTGGAAGTTGGCCAGGGCGTTGCGGGGAATGTAACCGGAGTCGGCTACTTCAATGCGAATCGGCTTGCCGCCAATGCCGCCGTTATCGTTGACCTGCTGCTCGAATTCGCTGAACGCCGGCGCAACGAGTTGCCCGGCGGTAGCAAAGGGGCCGGTCATGGGCAGTGATGCGCCGACACGCCAGTGTGAGCCTTCAGCCCGAACTATGCCGGGGGCCATGCTGGCCGCTGTGAGTGCGGCACCGGTTTTTAACAGGGTTCTTCGATTCAGGGCCATGATAGCCTCCTATTGTTGTAGTTATTGAATTCGAGCTTAGAACGACGAGTTTTTAGCTAGTGCCCGTCCAGAAAGGGCGATTTTTCAGAAAGATGCCAACGTCCTCCATTGGTCGTCGGATCCGCTTGGTGGTAA
>NZ_AUIH01000067.1 GCF_000423605.1 Saccharospirillum impatiens DSM 12546 | reverse complement strand
TTACACTTGACCCTTGGCAACCGAGCGTGCAGGTAAGTAGCAAACTGCATGGTATCCAGATGGCGCCAGGTCCGGGATTCACGTTCATCGTGTTTTGGACATAATGTTCCGCACTCAGGACACGCGCCAGTGGAGTCGACATACTCAATCTCGATATCGACTCGGCTATTGGCCATGTTGAGGTCTACCGAGCTTGTCTCCCAGGGCGAATGAATACCCAGAAGCAGTGCATAATGCTCTTCGATTTCCACAGAAAGACTCCCCGTAAATTCGGTATGATCAAGTCCTGATTATACTGGATTTCCACAGGAAACTACGAAGAGCCTCCTTTTGAGGTTGATAAGCACCGCCTCATGGCGGTATTCGGCGGGCACGGGTCTTGGCAGAGCGTGCTCGCTGAATTCTCTTACCACTGTCAGGCCTGCTCAGCCCACAGTGTTTTATTGAAATTGTATTGTTCCGCCGCGATCCTTTCCTTGAATCGAATGCCTTTCCAGTAATAGATTTTTCGAATACTTCCGTTCGGGTTCCGCCCGATGCTGAACGCCCGGTGTTCCGGGAACATGTGACCCCTAAGGTCATTCAGGATGTGGAGACTATGCCCCCACGGAGCCACGAAGTCTGCGAACATAAGATGATCACCCTGGTTCCATTGGTTAACTTCCAGCGGGCCGGTATCTTCAAGTACTTGCACTTTCGCTTCGTCAGTTAACCAGGCCCAGGTTGCGAAGCCGACCGGGCTTCTATGCTCATCGAAATAGAGCTTGCTTTGCCCGTGAATCAACGCTGGCACGATATCGGTGTCGACACTCCAGAGTGGCCACTGGCTGTGATAATCTGCATGCTTCATTAACCACATCATCATGCCCAGCGCATCGTGGTAAGTTATATTGTGGGGAGCCATCTGTTCGGTTTGGGCCTGCATTACCAAATCCTCCGAACAGCACAGAGTTGGGTTGCTGGAACCAGGTAGGCGCTATCGTGACTGGTTAAAGATTGCTTGAGCGTCCGGTACATCGCCAATGGGCTGGTGAATGGGCAGAGCAAGTCGAAAAACCACAGATAGTTGCCAGAGGGTGTCGTGCTAAAGAATTGAGCCGCATCGACATTCGATTGGCCGGTGCCCGCCAATAATGAATGATGAACATCGTCTGGAACGGTCGCCCAGCTGGCATAGCCATAAGGGCGGCTTGCGTCATCGAAAAAGACCTTGGCATTACCTGTGTTCAGCGCGGGTATCAGTCGGTCTAACAGGGCTTTCACCGATGAATCACAGTAGTCACCGTGATTCATCGCTAAATCTGTCACCAAGCCAATGGCTTGATAGGGTGTCAGCTGGCCGGAATCTGGCGGCACACAGGGTGCCAGAGGGCTGTTGATGTTCAATTTCATGAAGAATTCCTTCCTTCAACTTATCGCTGGCGCTGTAGCTTGAGCTAGTTCCTTGCACCGCGGACAATTTGGGTGCCAATCGTTGAGGGGAGATTATTCGATTTAGTCCTGGTTGAACAGCTATAAAAGTGACCATTTTTGAAGAAAAAAGAGTCACTTTTTTAATCGATTTAATTATTGTGATCGAGTTGGCTTTTTGATGTGGCGGATGTATCGAGAGTTGTCTATCAAGTCAGGTTTCAGGTTATTGTGAGTGTAACCTCAGTCCAGATAATAACGGCGCAGACGTTTTGCACCGGCTGGCTTTGTCGCAACGAGTGTTGCTCGCATTGGTGCCGGGTGCCCTTCAATGGTTTTTGTTTGATCGCTTGGGTTGAGGTAGTCGATCAACGACTGCCCCGGTTTCCATTCGGTTGTGCGTTGTTCTTCGGTTGTTGTCGGGGTGACATCAGCGATGTGCACATCTTCAAATCCCGATTTTTCCAGCCAGTGTGCCAGTGCTTTCGGGCTTGGCAGGAACCAGACGTTGTTCATTCGCGCATAGCGACCGGGCGGAACAAAGGCTTCGCGTTCGTTGCCATTGACAACCAGGGTTTCCAATACCAGTTCACCGCCCGGTCGTAATGCGGCACGCAATTCGGCGAGGTGATCGAGTGGGGAGCGGCGATGGTAAAGCACGCCCATTGAGAAGACGGTATCAAAGGCTTCGAGGTCCGGTGTCATCGCTTCTAGTGTGAATGGCAATACGGTGTGAGTGGCATCGCCCACATAGCCGTTAATGGCCAGGTGTTGCACGACCGATAACCAGGACGGATCTATGCCTGCAACGATTCGCGCTCCGGCCGCTTTCATCCGCCAGCCGTAGTAGCCATTGCCACTGCCCACATCCAATATGCAACGGCCAGTCAAATCACTCACGTGGGGTGCAACCCGATCCCATTTCAAATCACAGCGCCATTCAGAATCGATGTGGGTGTCGAATAGCCGGAAAGGGCCTTTGCGCCAGGGAATCAAACCACGCAGTGCCGTGCGTAAATGCGTCTGGTCTTTGTCATTCAGCGAATTCGTCGCTGAGAGTGTGACGTTGTTTGGGTCGAAGGTGACCTTACCTACGGTTGGCAACTGATCAATGTAGGCCAGAAAGCGGGGCAGGTTACCATCGTTCAGGGTGGCAAACAGGGTATCGAGTTGGGCGGTCAATGGTGCCTGCCAAACCGATAAGGGTGTGTGCGCCAGAGAGTCGATAAAAGGTCGGTAATCAATCATACAATCACTTGATGGCTATAAAGGAGGCGAAGTTAAAGCTCTGGAACCAGAGGGTGGCGGTGCTGAAGCCAACCGCTTTTAGTCGGCTCAGGTGGTCTTCGGCGGTTTCCGGCAATAGGACGCGTTCGATGGCCTGACGCTTTTGGCTGATCTCAAGGTCGCTGTAACCGTTCGCGCGCTTGAAATCATGATGGTGCTGGATCAGCAGTTGGTCCTGTGCCGGGTCGGGGAAGCGCAGCTTTTCGGAAAGGACCAGGGCTCCGCCGGGCAGCATGCCGTCGTAGATTCGTTGCAGGGTAGCTTGTCGGTCTTCCAGGGGGATAAACTGCAGCGTGAAGTTCAGTACGACGAAAGAGGCGTTGTCGATCGTCAGTGAGGTGATGTCGGCGCAGAGTGGCTGTACCGGGGTTGGCAAGTCTTCACTTTCCAGAAAATCCCGGCTGCGTTCGAGCATGGCTTCGCTGTTGTCGACTGCCACTATTACCGCACCTGGTGCATGAACCCGATGGCGCATGGCCAGGCTGGCCGCGCCAATCGAGCTGCCCAGATCATACAACCGGCTGTTAGGCTGGGCATATTGCTCGGCCAGGATGCCGATCATTCCGATGATGTGGCTGTAACCCGGTACCGAGCGTTTGATCATATCCGGGAACACCCGCGCCACGGTGTCGTCGAACCGAAAATCGGCGACCTGGCCGTGATCACTGGCGTAGATAGTGTCTTTGGCGGGTTTCTCTGGGCCTGGCGGCTGGCGATGGGTCATGGTCGGGTGGGGTACCGTGCAGTAAAAAGTGGCGACATTTTACATGGTCGGGCGACTATCTGCGCCCCCATGGTCGAAAAACAGGCGGCTAGCGTTATAATGCGCCGCAATCTGAACCGTTTTGACTGGGAAATGCCGCTTATCTATGAGCACCATCGCTGAAGAAGTCTTAAAACGTCATACCTTTGCCATCATTTCGCACCCCGATGCCGGTAAGACCACCATCACTGAAAAAGTGCTGTTGTTCGGGAAGGCCCTGCAGACGGCCGGTACCGTAAAGGGCAAAAAGTCTGGTCAGCACGCCAAGTCGGACTGGATGGAGATGGAAAAAGACCGGGGTATCTCCATTACCACCTCGGTCATGCAGTTTCCGTATCACGATAAGCTGGTCAACCTGCTGGATACGCCGGGGCACGAAGACTTCTCCGAGGACACCTACCGGACGTTGACCGCGGTTGACTCGTGTCTGATGGTTATCGATGCGGCCAAGGGTGTGGAGGACCGGACCATTAAGCTGATGGACGTCGCCCGGATGCGCGAAACCCCGGTGCTGACTTTCATGAACAAACTCGACCGCGATATCCGTGAGCCCATCGAGCTGATGGACGAAGTTGAGAACATTCTCAAGATCAGCTGTGCGCCGGTCACCTGGCCCATTGGTCAGGGCAAGCAGTTCAAGGGCGTCTACCACCTGCTGAATGACGAGGTACATCTGTACCAGAGCGGCCAGGGCCACACCATTCAGGAGCGTCGGGTCATTAAGGGGCTCGACAATCCGGAGCTGGATACGGCCCTCGGGGAGTACGCCGATGAACTGCGTCAGGATGTTGAGCTGCTGGCGGCGGCCAACAAGTTTGATCTGGAAGAGTTTCTGGCTGGCCAGCTAACGCCGGTGTTTTTCGGTACGGCGCTCGGTAACTTTGGCGTCGACCACATGCTGGATGGCCTGGTTGAGTGGGCGCCGAACCCTCAGCCACGGGCGACTGACGAACGGGTTGTCGATTCCGGTGAGGCGACGTTCTCAGGCTTTGTGTTCAAAATTCAAGCAAATATGGACCCGAACCACCGCGACCGAGTCGCCTTTTTGCGCATTGTGTCGGGAAAGTACGAGAAGGGCATGAAGATGAAGCATGTCCGCACCGGCAAGGATGTGCGCATCTCGGATGCCCTGACTTTTCTGGCGGGCGATCGCTCGGCCGTTGAGGAAGCCTGGTCCGGTGACATCATCGGGCTGCATAACCACGGTACGATCCAGATTGGCGACACCTTTACACAGGGCGAGATGATGAAGTTTTCGGGGATTCCGAACTTCGCACCCGAGCTGTTCCGTCGCATTCGCCTGCGTGATCCTTTAAAGGCCAAACAATTGCAGAAAGGTCTGATGCAGCTGTCAGAAGAGGGGGCGGTACAGGTATTTCGGCCCTTGAAAAACAACGATCTGATCGTCGGAGCCGTGGGTATGCTGCAGTTTGATGTGGTCGCTCAGCGTCTAAAATCCGAGTATAAGGTTGATGCGGTCTACGAGCCGATCAGTGTAGCGACAGCCCGCTGGGTTGAGTGTGCCGATGCACGCAAGCTGGAGCAATTCCGCGATAAGGCCTACGATAATCTGGCGTTGGATGGCGGCGACAATCTGACATACGTCGCGCCAACCATGGTCAATCTGCAAATGGCGCAAGAGCGGCACCCGGACATCGCCTTCCGGAAAACCCGGGAGCATTAAGGTCGGGCCGAATGGCAATGAACGGCAACTATGGCAGCCGCTTAACACGGGCGGCCCGTACTTACTCTGGAGGGACGGTATGATCATCTACCTGGTGGCGCTGGCGCTGATTGTTGCTGGCGCGTCGACCGGCCTCTTTACGTTGCTCCAGGGTCGGGTGATTCAAGGTCGATTGCGGCTGTACGACGCCAAGGGCTATTGGGTCGTCAGTATGCTGACGCTGACGTTTCTGGTTACCAGTCTGGCTTATTTTTGGGGTGTTTCGCGATTCGCGCCTAGCCTGGAAGGTGGCCTGGAGCTTGAGGCCGTCGTCGGTATGCTGACGACCGTATTTGGCTGCATTGCCGGGCTTGGCGTTGGCCTGGTGCGCTTCTCGAAGGTGAAATTAGCCGCCGGTGCGGCCAATGCCGACGGCTTAAAGTGAGTCGAACGGGTCATGCCCTGCTATTTGAATAATAATTGAACGAAGGCGCTTGCAAAGGGGTGGTTGTTTCTTTACTATCCGCGCCCTTATTTCGGATTAACTGCCCCTGAGCCCCCCACTTTTATTAGGCGGAGTTAAATGAAAACTTTTGTAGCAAAACCGGCTGAAGTAAAGCGCGACTGGTACGTAGTCGATGCCCAAGGCCAAACGTTGGGTCGCTTGTCGACCGAAATTGCTCGTCGTTTGCGCGGCAAGCATAAAGCAGAGTTCACGCCTCACGTGGATACCGGCGATTACATCGTCGTGATCAACGCCGAGAAAGTGGCTGTGACTGGTCGCAAGACCAAGCAAAAAATGTATTACCGTCACACCGGGTATCCGGGTGGCCTGAAGTCTATGAGCTTCGAAAAAATGATCGATCACAAGCCCGAGCAAGTGATCGAACTGGCGGTTAAAGGCATGATTCCCCGGAATCCGCTGGGCCGTGCCATGCTGAAGAAGCTGAAGGTGTATGCCGGTGTCGATCACCCGCATACTGCACAACAGCCCAAAGAACTTAAGATTTAACGGGGAGCGACATGACAGCAATTCAGCAATATTACGGTACAGGTCGCCGCAAAACCTCAGCCGCACGTGTCTACTTGCGTCCGGGTACAGGCCAGATTAGCGTCAACAAACGCCCTCTGGACGTGTATTTTGGTCGTGATACGTCGCGTATGATCGTTCGTCAGCCGCTTGAGCTGTGTGAACTGACTGACAAGTTCGATGTCATTGTCAGCGTAGCAGGTGGCGGTGCCAACGGTCAGGCCGGTGCGATTCGTCATGGCATTACCCGTGCCCTGATGGTCTACGACGAAACTCTGCGCAAGCAACTGCGTGCCGCTGGTTATGTTACCCGCGATGCTCGTATGGTTGAACGTAAGAAAGTCGGTCTGCACAAGGCGCGTAAGCGTCCGCAATACTCCAAGCGTTAATCGTTCTGGATGGCCTTGCTTTCAAAACGCCCGGACTTGTCCGGGCGTTTTTGTTTGTAGCATCGCCAGTCAGCCGGTACCGTGGCCCGGTGGGTTGTTGATTGCGCCTTACCGACCCCTGCCAATACCCTTGTTTAGCGAAGGGTTTTCTTGTCAGAGGGAGTGTAATTCTTTAGTATTCCCGTCATTTTGTGGAAACTGCCCCGCATTTTTTCTACCTTCAGACAGAGGACCTAATAATGACGCAAGACGGCGTAAATAAGGGTCGGCGCCGCTTTCTCTATATCGCGACAGGCGCCATGGGTGCCGTAGGCGCGGTTGGAGTTGCAACCCCGTTCGTCCGCTCCTGGTTTCCCAGTGAGAAAGCCAAGGCGATCGGGGCTCCGGTGACCGTTGATATCAGTAGGCTCGAACCAGGCGAGATTCGCACTGTCGAATGGCGTGGTAAGCCTGTTTTTGTGGTTCGGCGCACTGAGGAAGCTATTTCCACGCTTAAAAGCGAGGATTTGATGAGCCGTCTGTCTGATCCACAGTCAGAGGTGGCGTCTCAGCAGCCAGAATATGCTCAGAACCCTGTTCGTGCACGCGCCGAGGACCTACTGGTGGTTGAGGGCGTTTGTACCCACCTTGGTTGCTCTCCCCAGTTTATCCCTAGTGTTGAGCCTCAATCGTTCGACGAGAATTGGATGGGTGGCTTCTTCTGCCCGTGCCATGGCTCCCGCTTTGATATGGCCGGTCGTGTATTCAGCGGTGTACCTGCCCCAACCAACCTGGTGGTGCCTCCGCATATGATCGAAGGGGCCATGCTAACCATTGGTGAGGATACTGTCTGATGAGTACTAACAAGCCTGCCAAGCCAGCCTTCATGCAATGGCTCGACCAGCGGCTGCCGGTCACCAGTGCCTATGAAAAGCACATGTCAAAGTACTATGCTCCGGTTAACCTGAACTTCTGGTACGTGTTCGGTTTGCTGGCGACCCTGGTTTTCGCGAATCAGATACTCACGGGTATCTGGCTAACCATGTCGTTCGTGCCCAGTGCCGATGAAGCCTTTAACTCTGTTGAGTACATCATGCGTGATGTTGATATGGGGTGGCTGATTCGCTACATGCACTCTACCGGTGCCTCATTCTTCTTTATTGTCGTCTACCTGCACATGTTCCGCGGGATCATGTATGGCTCCTACAAGAAGCCCCGGGAGCTTATCTGGGTCTTCGGCATGCTGATCTATCTGGTGCTTATGGCTGAAGGCTTCATGGGTTACGTGTTGCCCTGGGGTCAGATGTCTTTCTGGGGTGCTCAGGTGATCATCTCGCTGTTTGGTGCCATACCGGTTATCGGTGATGGTCTGACCGAGTGGATCCGGGGCGACTTCCTGATTTCCGGGATTACCCTGAATCGCTTCTTTGCACTGCATGTCATCGCGCTACCGCTGGTTTTGGCTTTGCTGGTCGTGTTGCATATATTGGCGCTGCACGAAGTGGGTTCCAACAACCCTGACGGCATCGACATCAAAAAGCATAAGGATGAACAGGGTAAGCCACTGGATGGTATTCCGTTCCACCCTTATTACACCCTGGGCAAACTGCCGATGATCATCATCTTTCTGTTTGTGTTCTGCGGTGTGATCTTCTTTTTCCCGGAAGGCGGTGGCTATTTCCTGGAACATGCGAACTTTGAGCCAGCTAACCCGTTGAAGACGCCAGCGCACATTGCACCAACCTGGTATTATGGCGCCTTCTACTCGATCCTGAGGGCGGTACCTGACAAGCTGATGGGTGTCATCGCCATGGGTGCTGCCATTGCCATTCTTTTCGTCCTGCCCTGGCTGGACAAGAGCCCGGTACTGAGCTGGCGCTATAAAGGCTGGATGAGCAAAACGGCGATAGTTGTTTTCGCGCTGGCCTTCATCATGCTGTCTTATCTGGGCGGTCAGCCGGTAACGGATCTGAATACCTGGTTGGCTCGATTTGGTTCCGTGATCTATTTCGGCTTCTTCCTACTGATGCCGATCTACACGCGCATGGAAACCACCAAACCCGTACCGGAGAGGGTGTCAGCGAAATGAAAAAACTGTTCCTGTCTCTTATATTAAGTGTGACTCCGCTGGTGGCTTTGGCCGCTGGCGCCGAGATTGAGTTGGACCATATCGATACCGATATTTCCGACAAAGCCTCGTTGCAGCGTGGTGCGCAAACCTACATGAACTATTGTATGGCTTGCCACTCACTGGAATACGCCCGTTACAACCGGGTAGCAGCGGATCTGGATATACCCGAAGAGATCTTCGAGGAGAACCTGATCTTCACCGGTGCGGCAATCGGCTCGCTGATGGGAAATTCCATGAGCTATGACGATGGCGCGGCCTGGTTTGGCGCTGCGCCACCGGACCTTACTCTGGTAGCGCGCGTTCGTGGCGAAGACTGGCTGTATACGTATCTGCGTGGTTTCTACCAGGACGACAGTCGCCCGCTGGGTGTTAACAATTCGGTCTTTGCCAACGTCGGTATGCCACACGTACTGATGGAGCTTCAGGGTTTGTGTGCTGAGGCGCCTCATGCTGTTAGCGAACGTCGTTTTGATCCACTAACCGGCAATCTCATCACCGATGGTGGCTGTGAGAATTACGCGGTTGAAGGGTCACTGACCAAGGCCGAGTACGATGAAACCATCTATGATCTGGTGAATTTTCTGGATTATATGGGTGAGCCGTATGCCGGCGACCGTGAGCGCATTGGCTGGATGGTGTTTGCCTTCCTGGCGGTGTTCCTGGTGATTGGTCAACTGCTGTATCGCGAGTTGTGGAAAGACATTCACTAAGGTGACTGCTGAGTACCGTTTTTTGATAAGCGCGGCTGGTCCGCGCTTGTTTTGTCTTGTATCAGGGTGTTTTTACATCGAGGAGAGTACCTAATGGGCGTCGTTGCCAAACGTTCTTCCATGACTTTTTACTCCGATCCGGCCAGTCAGTACAGCCATAGGGTGCGTATTGTTTTGGCGGAAAAGGGCGTAGCGGTCGACATTAAAGATGTCGATCCGGATGATATGCCTCAGGAAATTGCTGACATCAACCCTTATAACTCTCTGCCAACACTGGTTGACCGCGATCTTACGTTGTTCGAACATTACGTAATGATGGAATACCTGGATGAGCGCTTTCCACACCCGCCCCTGTTGCCGGTATACCCGGTTGCCCGCGCCGAAAGCCGCCAGTATATGGCCCGCATTCAACGCGACTGGTGCGATAAGGTTGATGTTATCGTTGCGGCAAAGAGCAAAGACAGTGTGACCAAGGCCCGCAAGGAGTTGCGTGAAAGCTTGCTGGCTATTGCGCCTTTGTTCGATGAAAAGCCGTTTTTCATGAGCGAAGAGTTTACGCTGGTCGACTGTTGTGTCGCTCCGATCCTGTGGCGTTTGCCGGCATTGGGTATAGAGCTGACCGAAAAGCAGGCCAAGCCGATTCATAAGTACATGGAGCGTTTGTTCGAGCGTGAATCGTTCCAGATCAGCTTGTCTGAAGTCGAGCAGGAGATGCGCGACTGATGAGTGAGATGACCTCCAACAAACCCTATATGCTCAGGGCTTTCCATCAGTGGATTGTCGATAATGAATGCACACCTTATGTGGTGATTGCAGCCGACTTCCCGGGTGTTGAGGTGCCTGTTCAATTTGTTCGTGATGGTCAGATTACGCTCAATATCGCACCTTCTGCAGTTCGGGAGCTGGTGCTCGACAATCGTTGGGTCGAGTTCAGCGCACGTTTCTCGGGTGTTCCAACGCTGGTTCGTGCTCCCATGTCAGCTATTATGGCTATCTTTGCCAAAGAGAATGGCCAGGGTATGGGGTTCGACCTGGAAGCACCGGAAGATCCCGATCCGGATGACACCCCGGACGGAGCCAGTGACGGTGGCAGCAAGAAGCCGGCATTGCGAGTGGTGAAGTAGCCAGGGCGACTCCTGTCGTCAGTCCGATCAGAGTGGTTTGTTCAAAGCGTCCCCGGGGGCGCTTTTTCGTTTTTGAAGAAAGTTTCGAAGAAAATTGGCAAAGGCGTTGACCCAGGAAACTCAGTCCCTATAATGCGCCTCCGCTGTCACCGAACAGCGGCTCCAACCGGCTCGGATGCCAGATGAAGTGAAGACTCTAAAGAACTGATTCTAAAGAACATTTCTTAAAAAAAGAGTTGACACATTGGAGCGGAGGCGTAGAATACGCGCCTCTTCAAACGGCAAGCCAAACGCGCTGTCGTCGATCTTTAACATTGGGAATCAAGTAATTCGTGTGGGCGCTTGTAGGTCGACGCTGAATCGGACGCTTTAGTACGGATCACTCCGGTGAGAAGTCTTAAGTGAAAGAGGAAGCATAAAGAATTGTCTTTCCTAGAAAGACACTCGATCTGTAAGCGACCTGTCAATGAATTCATTTGTTGAAAGGCGCCTTTTGGTTTCGGCCAGAGGGTAGCTTGCGTCGAGCAAGATTGGGCGGATGCCTTCGGGTATCTGCCGAACGATTTAAACTGAAGAGTTTGATCATGGCTCAGATTGAACGCTGGCGGCAGGCCTAACACATGCAAGTCGAGCGGTAACAGGGGTAGCTTGCTACCCGCTGACGAGCGGCGGACGGGTG
>NZ_AUIH01000066.1 GCF_000423605.1 Saccharospirillum impatiens DSM 12546 | reverse complement strand
ATTGAACCCGACCCAAATGCTGAAATCCCCTTGAAATTGCCTTACCCGAGCGGATTGATGGAAAAATATCGGTCTATTTCAACAGCCTGTTAAACCTCTTCTCATAAGGGAACTGTGTGTGAAATATTCTCCATACTCACTGTTACTGCTGATGAGCGTGCCCATCTGCTTGCTTATTGTGCTTTTGGTGTGGCCACCCAAAGAAGCGCCATTGGTAGGAATGTCCGGTAAGTTCTATATTCACCATGCCAATATCGTCGATACTGGAATTCTCAATAGTAGACCGGTGAATGTAGAGGATGAACGGATAGCAGGCGTTTTGTCGGGCGTTATACTGCATTTGTCTCAAGGATACACTGTTGTAGATTAATCAATGACTCTGACCCCATTGATTCAAGTCTTTTCGCATGCCCCTTTTTGCCGAAAAGGCTTCGTAGACCCATAGGCGTGTCGGGTTCTATTAGCGCAGGCTTTTCAAGATGCTCGGGCTTTACCGGCGTTGGAATTGGTCGCTCAAGGTCGGAGCGATCAAACGGTGGATGCTTGACCTCTTGCTTCAGCGTTTCCAAGTCAACGTGATCGTCCACAGTTAAAGTGGCGGCCAGCAGCCCGTCGATATCATCATATACCTCCTGGAGCTCGGCGTTGAGGTCGTTGACCTCAGCTAGTTTTGCTTCAAGGTAAGCAGCTGCCTCCTCCTTTTCGGCCTCCTTCTCTAGTCTCCTTCGTTCCGTGGCGCTCGCTTTCGCTGCTTGTTGGCGGAGCCGCGCCTCTTGCTTTCTCCGCTGTTCAGTTGTTCGCTGAATTACCAGCTCTTCACGCTTGCGGCGACGCTGAGCACGCTCCGCTTCACGTGCCGACGCCTTAATCGCTCTGTTGAGCTCTGCTAAGATGCCACGTCGTGCCATTAAATCGCTCCTTGATCAAAAATTTATATGGTAGCCTCCAGAGCTGCTTTACCCAAGGCTATTATCTCACTCGCAAAGTCTTCTCAAAGTAAGCTGAAACCCAGCCTTGGTCAACGTTCCAAGGTTCTTTTCTCACTTCGCCCAAGACACCCATCATAGCGACCAATCAATGGGTTCAGAATCATTGATCCAGAATTATTTCAATGGCTCTGACCCCATTGATTGATTCTAATGCCGCCTTTGAGTCACTAACTTTCCGGTCAAAAATATCTTCAATTTTACTTCTTAATTGATTCTCTTGCTCTTTATTTGTTTTATTAAAATCTATATACAAGAACTTCAAGTTCTCTAACTGTTCAAACAACTTGTCGTTATTATACGATTCATGATTTTCAAGCTTGGTTGTTATTGCATCTTGTATGACTGGGTCTAACTCACCATAAATGACTTCAGAGTCTTCCTCGTTTACAGTGTGAGCATAAGTTCTAGTTTGTTTTTTACTGCCAACCCTGGTAGTTACTTTCTTTTCGAGTTGTATGGTTGTGTTTGATGAAAAGTACAGGTCATGACTATAACTGAGACATTTGGGATGTTTATCTGAAATGAGCGATTTACCGACCTTGAGTATTTTAACTATTATCTCAGCAAGTTCGACACCGATTTTCCAACTACCGTTGGATTTCTTTTTTGATTGATAGGTTTCTACTTTGACTGCTTTACCATGGTCATCAAGATAGCAAAATAGTATGTCTTCCAAATGCTCAAGAGATAGGAAATACTTCGCTCCATCAAATTTGCTATGGTAGTTATCCAATATAATGAAAAGAGCCATGTTTCTCTGCAAAGCAAAGCCTTGTTGTGCTCTAACTCCTGCATTTACGCTTTGATCAACCAACACCATTTCCTTGTTTTTTGTTTTTGCTTTAATGGCTCATATTTCAGAGTTTATTCATGTTATATCTGATAAAAATTTTTAATTAGTCTTACATTATATGGTACTTAGTAGATGAGTGTCATTGCTTCTCGGCGCTAGGCGATTATAGTTTGTAGTGACAATGTTCGCAGTTTTAAGGCTGCTTTTGAATACATGCTGAAGAAGGCGAGTCATTGGAAACATCGTATTATCTTCAAGGCTATTTTTAAATATTTCGTTATCTTCAGGATTAATCAGTGCCCAGGTAGACTTGACAATTCTTAAAGCCAGTTCTTCAGAAGCTGTTACGTGATATAAGGCGGCTTCCAAATCAATATTATCCTTTAACAACTGGCAGAATTCGTTCCATGTCTCAATCTCGGCAGTAGTCAGCCCCGAAATGTCAGTATTTTTTACCAGATGGTTAGCCAACGCCCACATTCCAGACATGCCGTGTGCAGTGGAGCCACCACTACCCAAGATGATGACAGGTGCTTTTCCATAGAAGTCCTGAGCTTGTTTTTGGTAGTTTAAACCAGTCATATCACTCTCTCTATGATTGTACCGCTATCCTTCAGTTTAACGTATGGTATGTGGTAGCTCCACTCGCCCGCGTAGTAATAGGCGCGAACGTTAAGTTGACGTCAGAACTCGGAAATCACCAGGTGTTAGTGCCGTCTTGGAAAGCACCTTGTTGCTAAGCAGGTCCTTCCGGATTGCCAGAATTAGCTCGGCTAACGCCTTCTCTTTTTCTTCATCGGTAGACTTTTTGCCTGTATGAACAGAATCGATAAAACCGTAGGCCTTATAGATCACCTCATCGGGACAGTTCATCCAGCACAAATTAAGCTGATCAATAAACTTGTTCTTCAGAGCTTTGCTTTCTTCCGCAGAGACTGTGGATAAATGAAAGCCACGGAGGGACTTTATAAGTTCCTGATATCTATCCTCTTTTCTTTGGTATTCCTCCCATCGCCGCTTGCGCCATTCGTTCGCGAACCAAGCTATGGTCGCTACTAACAGAGGAATTATGATTTTTAGGTAATCCACCATTTTCTCCGAAGTGAAAAGCACTTAACGCCTTGCGTAATGGCCAGTTTGTGGATCACAGCGGAACAAAGTGCTCCGACTGACGCTGCTGGTTAATCCGGCCGTCTTGCCAATTCTCGACCTGCCACGGTCAATAATCTTCGCAAGTCATCAATGTTCACGGTATCCCAAGAGTAGACGCCGCCATCGTAATCCGTTGAGTAGCGATTCAGTATTTTCCCCATGACATGACCCGCGATTTCGAGGTCTTTCCAGCCGATGGGCGCATCCTCGTTCATTCGATCTCTGTCAAAAAAATAACGTTTATCAAAATGGCCATGAAACATATCGCGACGAATACGCACATTTTTGAGAGCCTGTAGTGATCTTATTTGCTCTCGATCTTGTTCGATTACATCGACTGTAATCTGTTCTCTCCCGCGCAACATCCAGTGATCATCTGGATACTCCCGCCTGTGCTGTAGTTCTTTGGGGGCTAGCCACTTTCGGTGGTGCTCTATAAAGGTCAAAAAATTGAAAAGACCTCTGTCGCCTTTCTCGTCGAACAACTTATCAGCCCATAAAATTATCGTAGTTAAAAGGGCCGCTTCCACTATTTGGAAAAATGAGGGGGCAAGGTTCATCGCCTCCAACCGATCGTTCTTTCGCTCCTGTATTTGGCGATAAACGACAACGCTATCGATGTACCGATGAATCTCTCCCCGCAATGTCTCTCGGTACTCTTCAAACCGTTTATCAAACTCATCTCGAGTCATTGCGATCCTTGGATTAACAGTATCTGCTTGGTCTGTTTCGACGTATTTACCGACAAGTTTGACGCTAAATACATCACACCATTTCACTAAGACCAGTGCCTGGAGCTACTTCTCACTTCATTAAACGAGGCATACTAATACCGGTAAAACAGTCGCCCCAGACGACTATCCCTAATATCAGCGTCTTCAGTGACACATATCTCAGGATATTCCCGGTATCAACATCGCACTCGCTGTATTCTATATGATCATATTCACAAAAAGATTGGTTGAGGGTGCACTGATAGCTGGCACAATCAAACATTCAAACCTCTTGGCAATTGTTAGTGACGGCGTTAATTCGCCGAGGTGCTGATTCACGCAATATTCAAGTGTTTCTGGGGCGTGCACATTTGGAGATCAACCAGACCTCCACCAATGTTTGAAATTGCACGAACTAGATACCCTAAGCCCGATAAGTACGCTTTAGACTCGCTACCGCCCGGCCGGTTACAGGGCACACCAAGGTGAAAAACGTTGTTTCGTCACCATCTCACTCTGTGATGAAGTTGGCAAGTATTTCTGCAGGAGAGGTGTCGTATGTGTCCGCTTTTTTGGGGTGGGGCAGTGGTTTGTTTTGCTTCCTGTCACCCAGGGGGCTGGCTTCCTACGAATTGGGGCGCGGTGTTGTGGTCTTTCTGGCTGTCTTCCTTGGTTTTCGCTTTCTTCCAAAACTTTTGCCCGGCATTTTACCCAGCCCGGCCAGTCCTGTGGGCACAACCGTCCGCAATTGCCCACACAGCTCACCCAGGCCCACTTCAAGCGGCCCCATCAAATCCTCATACCGGGCTTTCTTGCTCGCAATGTCCCCCAATACCGACTCCCACCTGGCCGTTAGGTCCGGCTGGGTAATCCGCTCAGGCAGGGCGTGTATCAACGTCTTACCCGCCTGAGTCGCATGAATGTTCTTCCCCTGGCGCTGTAAGAAGCCTCGTTTGAACAACAGTTCAATAATGCCCGCCCGGGTCGCCTCTGTGCCCAGGCCATCGGTTTCCTTCAGAATGCTTTTCAGCGAGGCATCGCTGACGAAGCGGCTGATGCCGGTCATGGCGGCGAGTAGGGTGGCTTCGGTGAAGGGTTTTGGGGGTGTGGTGTGTTTTTCCTGGCAGTCGGCCTGCAGGGATTGCAGTGGCTGGCCTTCTTTCAGGGGTGGCAGGGGTGGTGCTGTTGCTGATTCAGTGGTTGCGTCGTCTTTGGTGCGGGCGCTGGGAAACAGGGCTTTCCAGCCCAGGTCGTGGGTGTCGGTTTGGCTGGCGCGGAAGAGGCCGTTTTCTATGGTGACTTCTACTTTGGTATCCAGCTTTTTCCATACGGGCATGAACTGGGCGAGGTAGTTGCGGCAGACCAGGCTGTAGACTTTCAGTTCATCGGCGTTCAAGCGGGTGAGTTTGCGCTGGGTCGGGATGATGGCGTGGTGAGCGCCCACTTTCGCGTCGTTCCAGGCTTTGCTTTTCTGCTTCAGGTTCAGGCGGCCGACGGTGTCGGTGAATCCGCTGTGGTTCAGGTTGGTCAGGCTGACTTCAATGGCACTGGTTACAACGGCGGCTTCGGCGAAGTGCTCTGCCGGTAAATGGCGGCTGTCGGAACGCGGGTAGGTAATGGCCTTGTGGGTCTCATACAGGGACTGGGCGGTGTCGAGCACGTGCTGGGCGCTCATGCCGAAGGCGCGGTTGGCGTCCATCTGCAGGCTGGAAAGGCTGTGGGGCAGTGGGGCAGGCTGGTTAATGGGTTTCTGTTCCAGCTTGGTCACGCTGGCTGGTTTGAAGCTGACGCGTTGCACCACGTTTTGGGCGAGCGGCTGCGAGAGGTTCCGGCCCTGGTCGTCTAGCCAGGGCTCGCAGGCTTCGCTCGGCACCCATTTGGCATGGAATTGCTCGCCTTGCTCTGTCTCCAGCAGGGCGATGACGTCGTAGTAGGGTTTGCTGACGAAGGCATCGATGCTGTCGTCGCGGCCGACCACCAGGCCCAGCACTGGTGTTTGCACCCGGCCGATCGATAACACGCCCTGGTAACCGGCGACCTTGCCCTGCAATGTCATCGCCCGGGTCAAGTTAATGCCATACAGCCAGTCGGCCCGGGAGCGGGCGAGGGCGGATGTCGACAGCGGCTGAAAATCGGCATTGGGTTTTAACTGGCGGAGGGATCGTTCAACCGCGGCCTGGTTCAAGTCGGCAATCAATAGGCGCTGGGTGCCGGCTTTTTTGGCGGCAGGCACTTTTAAGTAAGCGATCACTTCATCGACCAGTAACTGGCCTTCGCGGTCCGGGTCGCCGGCGTGTACGAGTTGGTCGGCTTCTTTCACCAGTTTGCGCAGGGCACTTAACTGAGCGCCCACCTGTTTTCTGGGTACCCACTGCCATTGCTTGGGAATAATAGGCAGGTGATCGTGACTCCAGCGCTTAAAAGCCGGGTCGTAGGCATCCGGGTCGGCCTGCTCCAGCAGGTGGCCGATGCACCAGCTCACTACATCGCCATTGGCAAAGCGGATGCAGCCGGTTTCTTTCTTGCCCGTGCCGGGTAGGGCATCGGCAATGGCACGAGCGAGGCTGGGTTTTTCGGCAATGAAGAGGCGCATGGTAGTTAATCGATAAGTATGGATGGATATACAGTAATCTGCTGAGCGTTGAGGATCAAGGGGTTGAGTTATGAGCTGCGAGCTTTTTGTTTTTAGAATGCCGAGTTTGCAACCAACCGAGTGGTGGCTGCCGGGTAAGCCTATCCGGGGAAGTTCGCAGCATGGATGCTGCGATCTAGGCCCCATGGATGGGTTCACGCCGACCTCGGATAGGCTTACCCGGTGGCCGCCACGGATTCCCGGCACCAAGGCCTACCCGGTGCCCAGCACGGATTCCTGGCACCAGATCACAACTAGACGCCTTACCCGCCAGCAATGAACCCGCTATAATGCCCGCCTTTGGGTTGCTGCGTGCAGCCCGGCCAGACTTTACTCGACCGACCCGGGAGTGTTCGTTTACATGAGTGACAAGCCGTCCAACTTTCTCGCCACCATCATTGAGGATGATCTGGCCAAGGGTAAGCACGATAAAATCGTGACACGCTTCCCGCCAGAACCCAATGGCTATCTGCACATTGGCCATGCGAAATCCATCTGCGTGAACTTTGGTCTGGCCCAGCAATTTGGCGGTGTCTGCAACCTTCGGTTTGACGACACCAACCCGGAGAAAGAAGAACAGGAATACATCGACTCGATCAAAGCCGACATTCACTGGCTGGGGTTCGAGTGGAATGAGACTGAAAAATACACCTCGAACTACTTCGATACGCTGTATGACTACGCCGTGCATCTCATCAAAAACGGCGATGCCTACGTGTGTGATCTCTCCGGTGACCAGGCGCGCGAGTACCGCGGCACCCTCACCGAGCCCGGTAGGAACAGCCCGTTCCGGGATCGTACCGTTGAAGAAAACCTGGCCCTGTTCGAACAAATGCGCAATGGCGAGCTGGACGAAGGCTCCTGCGCCCTGCGTGCGAAAATTGATATGGCCGCGCCGAACATGAATATGCGCGACCCGATTCTGTACCGCATTCGCAAGAAAGAACATCACCAGACTGGCAACAAATGGTGCATCTACCCAAGCTACGACTTCGCCCATGGCCAGTCCGATGCGCTGGAAGGCGTTACGCACTCCATCTGCACACTGGAATTTGAAGACCACCGGCCGCTGTATGACTGGTTCATCAGCAAATTGCCCGTGCCAGCGGTGCCGCACCAGTACGAATTTGCCCGGTTGAACGTGAACTACACCATTACCTCCAAGCGCAAACTCAAGCGTTTGGTCGACGAAGGCGTGGTCGATGGCTGGGACGACCCACGCATGCCGACCATCAGCGGGATGCGTCGTCGCGGGCTGACACCAGCCTCGTTGCGCAACTTCTCAGACATGGTCGGCACCAGCCGCGCCGGTGGCGTGGTGGACCTGGGCATGCTTGACTTCGCCATTCGGGAAGACCTGAACGACAACGCCCCGCGTGCCATGGCCGTGCTGGACCCGTTGAAAGTCGTGCTCACCAATTTGCCCGAAGGGCACCGCGAAGTGTTCACCGCACCGGGCCACCCGAACCGGGAAGACCTGGGCGAGCGCGAACTGCCGTTCACCCGCGAGATCTACATCGACCGGTCCGACTTCAATGAAGACAGCAGCCTGTCGCGCAAGAAGTTCAAGCGCCTGGTAAGCGGTGAGTGGGTGCGCTTGCGCAACGCCTACATCATTCAGGCGAACGATGTGGTCAAAAACGACGCGGGTGAGATCACCGAAGTTCACGCCACCGTGGTTGAAGGCACCGTCGGCGCCGATGCACCCGAAGGCATTCGCCCGCGCGGCGTGATTCACTGGGTATCGGCCAGCGAAGGTGTGCCGGCTACCGTGCGTTTGTACGACCGCTTGTTCAACACCGCCACACCCGACCGCGGCGGTGACGACTTCATGCAGCACCTGAACCCGGACTCGTTAACGGTTCTGACCGGCTGCATCGTCGAACCCAGCCTGGTGAAGGCAAAAGCCGAGCAGTCGTTCCAGTTTGAGCGCGAAGGGTATTTCGTGATCGACCGGTACGAGTCTGCACCGGATGCGCTGGTGTTGAACAAAACCATCGGCCTGCGGGATGTGTGGGAGCGTAAAGTCTGAACCGGTAAACCCGGCTTGCCGTACCATGGGGGTGATCTTCAAGGAGCACTCCCATGATACCGTCCCTCGCGTTCAAACAGCTCGCCCTCCGAGCTGGTTTCTTGTCTCTTTTTGCTCTGTCAGCTGCCCCGGCTAACGCGGTTAGCCTAACGCTGGAAACCGGCCCACTCGGCTTTTCCTACAACGATGCCCAGATCCCCAATTCATCGGAAGGTGATCGGTTCGACCTGCTCGAACTCACCGGTGCAGGCCCGGTGCCCTATGTGCGGTTGAGTGTGGAAGAAACCTTTGCTGAAAAACATACCGTGCGGGCGTTGTATGCGCCGGTCAGCATTGAGGGCACCGGAACCTTGAGTGAAGCCACCCGTTTCGGGGGCGAAACCTTCGCGGCCGATACGCCCATCGAAGGCTACTACAAGTTCAACACCTATCGGCTAACTTACCGCTACACGTTCAGGGACGATCAACGCTGGACGCTTGGGGCTGGCATAACCGCGCTGGTGCGGGATGCCAACATTCGGCTGACCCAGGGCAGCACCGAAGCCGATGACCCCAACCTGGGCGTCGTGCCCTTGTTGCATTTCAATGCCCAGCGCCACCTGAACGATACCGTGACGCTGGAGTTAGATATCGATGCGCTGGGCAGCCCACAGGGCCGGGCGATTGATGCGGCTTTTATCGCCAATTACCGATGGAGCGACCGGGTCACGGCCAGAGCCGGTTACCGCACCCTGGAAGGCGGCGGTGAAGGCGGCGACGTGTATACGTTCGCCTGGCTGCATTACGCCCTGTTCGGCGCAACGCTGCATTGGTGATTCGCCGGGAAGTGCCGGGCAAATGATGGCTTTCTTGATCCGGAACAAGGTATAACTCGATCAGTGGTCTAGACTGCGGGAGTTTATAATCCCCCTTTCTGGAGCCCTGCATGTTGTCGTTAGTCTACTCCCTGGCTTTTTTGCCGATTGTTCTCGCTGGCATTCTGCTGGTCGGGTTTCACTGGCCCGCCAAAAAAGCCATGCCGGTCGTCTTGCTGGTCACCCTGGTGCTGGGTGGCTGGGTCTGGCAGATGAGTCTGATGCGGATGACCGCCTCGGTCTTGCAGGGGCTGATATTAACGGCCGGTATTTTGTGGATCATCTTTGGCGCGCTGCTGTTGCTGAACACACTTCGGGCCAGCGGCGCGCTCTCGGCCATTCGTGCCGGGTTTTCCGACATCAGCCCGGACCGGCGGGTGCAGGTGATTCTGGTCGCCTGGTTGTTCGGCTGCTTTCTCGAAGGGGCTTCTGGTTTTGGCACCACGGCTGCCATTGCGGCGCCGTTGATGGTCGCGCTTGGGTTCCCGGCGATGGCCGCCGTAGTCATGGGCATGATGGTGCAGTCTACCCCGGTGTCGTTCGGGGCCGTGGGTACACCCATTGTCGTCGGTGTGACCGGCGGGCTCGACCGCATAGGCATTACCGAGTTGCTGGTGGGTAATGGCAGCAGCTGGAGCGAGTTCTACCGGCTGATGACCTCTGAAATCGCGGTCACCCACGGCATCATCGGCACCCTGATGCCGTTTCTGATGTGCCTGATGCTCACCCGCTTTTTTGGCGTTAATAAACAATGGCGCGAAGGCTTCGCCATGTTCCCCTTTGCACTGTTTGCCGGGGTGTCGTTTACCATTCCCTATGCGGCAGCGGGCATTTTGCTCGGCCCTGAATTCCCCTCCATGCTGGGCGCGCTGATCGGGTTAATGGTGGTCGTACCAGTCGCCAAACGAGGCTGGTTGCTGCCGAAGCAGTCGTGGGATTTCGCGAACAGGGAAGCATGGCCCGACGCCTGGAACGGCAGCATTCACATCCCGATGGACGATACCCCCGCCGAGCAACGCATGCCCTTGCTGCGCGCCTGGGCACCCTATGCCATGCTGGCGCTGCTGCTGGTGTTAACCCGGGCCATTCCGGTGGCAAAGCATTTCGTGGAAACGTTTCTGGCCTTTGGCTGGAGCGATATTCTGGGCGAGGCGGGCATCAGTGGCAGTCTGCAACCCTTGTATCTGCCGGGGGGCATCATGGTCGTGGTGGTCGCGTTGACCTTGTTGCTGCATCGGGTCAGTGCCGGGCAGTTGGGCGAGGCGATTGGTGCCAGTACCAAAACGCTGATCAGCGCTGGCTTCGTGCTGGTGTTTACCATTCCGATGGTGCGTATTCTCATTAACTCGGGCGTCAATGCCGCCGACTTGCCCTCGATGCCGCGTGCCATGGCGCAACTGGTGTCTGAGTCTGTAGGCGTGGTGTACCCCATGTTCACCGCCACCGTGGGTGCACTTGGGGCGTTTATCGCGGGCTCCAACACCCTGTCGAATCTGATGCTGTCGGATTTTCAATTCAACACCGCGCAATTACTCGGGGTTTCAACCGCGATGATGGTCTCTGCTCAGGCGGTGGGGGCTGCGGCGGGTAATATGATCGCGATTCATAATATTGTGGCGGCTTCGGCGACGGTTGGATTAATGGGGCGTGAAGGCACGATATTGCGTATGACCATTATTCCGACGTTATATTATTTGGCGTTTGCGGGTGTGATTACCCTGATTGCAGTGTATGTGATTGAGGTGGGAGATCCGGTGATGGCTGCGATGCATTAGGTGAAAAAAAATAAGGTTCACTTGCCTCCATGAGAGTTGGCTTGCTATAGATCAACGTGCGGTTTGAACTCGTACTGTGCGACCTCTCACTCGCCATGGCATGAACTGAGATTAAGAAAAATTCCTAAGAATTGCCCTCCAGACGTCAAGAGCTGTATCAGTTAAATTTGAGCCGATGAGTGCACAGTACTGCTTGATTCGCCCACATTTTGATGCACTAAATTAGCGTTTCTAGATAAATTAGAATATATCGACACCATTTTTCAAGATGGACTTTGTTGTGGATCATGAAAATATCGTTAAAAATTAAGGATTTAACTTTATGTGGCTACTATATTAAATGACTTTAAAAGCGAAACTTTCAAGCTCTGAAGAATATATGTTATTCGAGTCTTTACATAACATTCATGGTTTTTGTGATCGACTTGTCAATATCAGTGAATCTACTTTGTTACTTTGGATTTGTCGCGAGTATTCGTGGCAAAATAAAAACCCACAACGAAAAGGAGATAGTTATGGATGATTCGCCAATTAATTTCGACTATAAATTCAACTACAGTTGATCAGCTCGTGATCTGTTGTATGTAATCCAGATACGGAGGGGGACGCCCCTCCTTCTATGGACTTTCAGCGATATCTATAAGGAGATTCCATTGGAAAAGCTAATGAAAATCTTTAACTCAGAAGTGCCGATCGTACTCTGTGATAACAAAGATATAGAGGACTCACTGCGCTTGGCGGGTATTGAAGCTTTTGATGTTCATCAAGCAAGCATTGAAGAGACTTTAAGAAATTGTAATTCGGTAGTTATGGTAATAAGTGATCCAAATCTAGATAGAAAGCTGCTTAAGGAGAAGATTAGTAAGCTGAATGTTTTGATGCTCCCATGTTATGCTTTTAGCTCTACTACAGCAGAAACCATATATACACCTGAATCCGTAGGTTAATAATAAAAAAACGGCCTATAGCCCTCTATTTGCGCCGAATTTTGCTAAAATAGTCCCCTCAAATAGATCACCTACTGAGTGAGTAAATGAAGCGTTTCAAAATCGTACAATCCGATGCAGATATCATCAGTCACAGTGGCTTAGCACTGATTGGTCAAGCCGTAAATCGACACACCTATCTTACACAGCAAATTGACGCACTGGTTCCATTGCGCCACGGCATAAAACATTCGGATGTGATCAAAAGTTATCTAGCGATGCTATGTATTGGTAAAAATGATTTTGAAGCGATCAATACGATCGAAAGTGAACATTACTTTATGGATGCAATGGGGCTTAATGA
>NZ_AUIH01000065.1 GCF_000423605.1 Saccharospirillum impatiens DSM 12546 | reverse complement strand
CTTCTGGAGAGCCTGAAAAACTGCGGGTGGGAAGGCGCTAAGATGTTGATGGACAAGGCCTACGAGGGTGACGAAACAAGACAGCTGGTATTGGAATTAGGTATGGAGCCCGTGGTTCCTCCCAAGATCAATCGATTGAATCCCTGGGAATATGATCGGGAGATGTATAAAAAGCGCAATGAGGTTGAGCGTCTATTCCGGCGGCTCAAAGGGTTTCGCAGAATCTTCAGTCGATTCGACAAATTGGATGTGCTTTTTAGGTTCTTTATAAATTTCTCACTGATAGCGGACAAGCTGATTAGTGTTAACAGGCCCTAGTAACATCTCCAGTTATATATGGCTCGAATAAAATGATATGACTCCTTGGGCATGGCGGCATCATGCTGCTCTCTGGAAAGGATTGGTGCTCATTATTAATTCCAATAATGGCTGGTTGTGAACCTCATCACATCTCTAGGCAATGTAAGCAAAGTGTATTTGACCAGTAAAGAGCAGCCTAGTAGCTTGATCCTGCTTCTTTTACATTGCGGTAGAGGCAGGGAACCATCCTTTCACGCTTAACAAGGATAGCAAAATGAGCGCCCGTCGCCCTACCGACCTCCTTTTTGAGGCATGCTTTGTTGCATGCCTGACCTTTACAAGTGGTTTTTCCATCGCCGAGTCCAATTACGACAATACGGTCGAAGGGACTGAGTCTGGCGAGCAATTGCTAGGCACACCGGGCAGCGATCATATTAGCGGCTTCGGTGGAGCTGACCAGATTTTCGCTTTCGGAGGCGATGACCGAATTCTAGGCGGCGAAGGCGATGATCGGCTGCAGGGTGGGAACGGGTCCACAACGGGTTCTGGTAACGACGAGTTGTTCGGCGGACCAGGGAACGACATTCTTATGGGGGAAGATGGAAATGATACTCTGATTGGGGGCAGTGGGGATGACCATTATTACTACACCTCCGGTCAAGATACGATCATAGACCCTGACCCTGGCGAAGACATTTTGTTTTTTCTTTCGGCGGCTAAAGAAAGCCTAACTTTTCATCAGTCAGAAGATGATTTATTAGTGCGAGTCGACGGCAATGAAGTCAACACGGTTACTGTTCAATCTTTTTTTTCGGGCGCAGCTGATCAGATGCATGTGCAACCTAATGGTGGGTTCATGATACCCGCCGCGCAAATCGGCAGCCTATTGACGCCAATTGGCGATGATGGAGGCTCCGGTGACGGAGGTGACGGAGGTGACGGAGGTGACGGAGGTGACGGAGGTGACGGAGGTGACGGAGGTGACGGAGGTGACGATTCGGGCATTGATGCCACAGTAACCGGGTCTGGAGATGACGAATTTTTGTTGGGTGATGCACAAAACGATGTAATTCTTGGTGCCAAGGGTGATGATATCCTGTTGGCCCAAGCAGGCGATGATACTTATGTTATCCGCAGCGGAGACGGCCAGGACCTGATCATCGATACCAGCGGCCAAAATACCATATTGTTTGATGCCAGCATCACCTTTTCAGATGTATCCAGTGGCTTCATGCGGTCTGGTGATCATCTAACGTTGCTTATTGGTCAATCGGGTCAATCGGTCACCATTTATCATTTCTTCAGTCTGGCTAATACCCTTAGCTACCTGGAATTCAATAGTGGTCAATCGATTAGCTCCGATCAGATTTTCGGTATTTTCGGAGTCAGCGCTCCTGAAATTCAGAAACCTGTACTTAATATCCTCTTGGGATCAGGCATAGACAATGCCCTATTGGGCTCGGGTGAAGGCGATATCCTGCTAACAGGCCAAGGAAATGATCGTCAGCGTGGTATGGCGAAAAACGACATTCTGGTTGGTGGAGCAGGGAACGACATTTACGAGATCGCACCAGGGAATGGCCATGACATTATCATCGATGCCAGCGGACAGAATACCATTCACTACGTAGATGGTACGGACTACAGCGATATCGGATCCAACTTGCTCAAGCAAGGTAATGATCTGGTTCTTCACCATAGTAATGACCAAGATTCAGTTCGAGTTTTCGAATTCTTCAAGCGCTCAGATACAATTGATCGAATTACTTTTGAGACTGGCGGTGAGTTGACCGCTGAACAACTTTTTTCAATTTTCAACACTGCTCCAGCAACCAATGATCGACCAATCATCGATTTGCTCAGTAATGTCGATCCTGGAGAGACTAGTCCGGAAGCTGATGGTGATCGCGATGGGATATCAGACGACGTAGACGCTTGTGTCTTCACGCCCGTAGGTGAATCAGTTGATGAAAATGGCTGTTCTTTATCACAACTCGACACGGATGCAGACGGCATTAACGATGCGATCGATCAATGCCCTAGTACTTTGTCGGAATGGACTCCCGATGAAGTCGGGTGTGCTCAGGAGCAGTTGGATTCGGATAACGATGGTATCAGTAATGCCGTTGACCAGTGCATCAACACTCCTGAAGGCGCTGACATTGATGAAGTCGGTTGCCATGATGCAGATGACGACGGCATATACCAGCAGTATGACTTTTGTCCGGATACGGCGCCGGGGGAGAGTGTGGATGAAAATGGCTGTGCGCTATATCAAAAGGATTCTGATGAGGATGATGTCAATGACGCAGTTGACCAGTGCCCTCAAACACGCCAATACGAGACAGTTAATGCGGTAGGGTGTGCACTTTATCAGTTGGATACAGATAATGATGGGGTCGACGATGAGTCGGACCAATGCCCAGACACCAACTCTACAACCCACCCGGACGAACAGGGGTGCTCTCCCTATCAGCGAGATACGGATGGAGACGGATTAACCGATGATGTCGATGAAGACGACGATGGAGATGGCTATCCTGATATCGAAGACGAATACCCACTTGATGATTCTGAGCATATAGACCTCGATACAGATGGTATTGGTGACAATGCAGATTTAGACGATGATGGTGACGGCTATACGGATGTAGAGGAAATCACAGCTGGCACGGACCCTAAAGACTGGCAAAGCAACGAGTGGTTTTTTAGGGAATTGAGATCCATGGTTCCTCGTACTGGTGAGCAACTATCGCATTTTGACGGAGATGACGGTGATCTCAAAGTTGGTGCTCCCAGAGTATTGCGACGCGATCACGACATGGAGATTGTTCGCGACCTGGTAAATGAACTGACCTGGTTAGACAACGAAACTGTAGAGGTTTCCTTCACATCAAGTTCGAGTGCAGAAAGACACTGTGAACAATTGGAGCATGCGGGAATATCCGATTGGCGACTTCCCAACCGGTTAGAAATGCAGTTTCTTATGGATTATTACAAATCAGATAGAGACGGCAGTCGTATTTCATCGGTTTTCAAGTATCAGGAGCTTCATTCTAGTTCCTACGACCCGTATGGCTATATCGTTGAAGGTATTGGGAACCTTTACAATGCTGTAAATTTTGGGCAGGGCCGATTGGTACCCCTTAATTGGGATTGGGAAGGTCAGGTAAGGTGTGTCAGTGGTTCTCCGGCTTTTGTACCAGACATGAGAAGTCTGGAGGGCGCTGGCGTTACCATAGACGAAACAAATAATTTGATGTGGCAGGACGATTCTGCTGTACAAGGCGAAACGTATTCGATAGTCGAAGCCATTGGCTACTGTGAAGACCTCAGCTTAAACAGTCACGATGATTGGCGGCTTCCCAACGCCAATGAGTCCCATACACTGCTGTACGAGTTTGACAAGTACAGCCGCGACGATCACCTGCCTGACTCCTTTAACTACGTACCTGGAAGTGGCTCCTATTATGGTGAGTGGTTGTCTGCCACTGCAGCTTATAAATATGATTATGTTCAGGGAGATCGCATTTCCCTTGCTCATACTTTAGAAAACCGGCTGGGTAACTGGCGTTTTCATTATAGAGAATTCGCAGACTTTTATAACCGTCCGCTGGGTGAAATGTATCATCAGGAGTCTTACAATTATGGAGAGAACGTACGGTGTGTTCGTACCTATGCAACCCCTCATGCTGATGTGCTTGAGCTCCCTGATGTTGTAAACCTTGGCGATAACTTGCTGCTTGATGCCTCCAGCAGCTATGACTCTGATGGAACGATTGAAGAATATGAATGGATTGATCTTAGTCAGGGCTCGATTGTAAGTGTTGGGCCTACGCTGATCCTGGAGGACGTGTCAGGTGCTGATGTCAAAATTCGACTTACGGTTACCGATTCTGACGGGTTGCAAAACCGATATGTCGGCGATATTAGTATTCCTGTCAACAGGCCTCCGGCTATTATTGTTGAAGGTAGCACTCAACTTGCTTTAGGTGTTCAGCTGGCAATTTCCGCTGAATCGTCAAATGATGACTTTGGCATCGATAGTTACTCCTGGGAGCAGCTCCCAGCCGGAACGGTAGTTTCTTCAGACTCGTCACTTGTCGTCGACAATTTGCCTTATGGCCAGCACGATTATCGCATAACAATCACCGACCTTTATGGACTGACGGCATCAGAGGTGATAACGGTTGCAGTCTCATTGCCGCCAGTGATCGTAGTGAGCGAATATGAATCGGTTTATGGCAGTAATGAATCGGCCGTCATTAGCGCCTCTGAAAGCCACGATCCGGATGGCAATATTCAGTCGTTTGAGTGGCGAGATACGCTGAGCGACACCGTACTTAGCACAGGTCCTGAATTGGATATTAGCGGTTTGGTGCCTGGTAATTACAGCATTTCTCTAACTGTTTGGGACGATTTGAATAACAATTCAACCCATACTCAACTCTTGGTCTTCCGCGTTAATGCACTCCCGAACCTATTGGTGGACGGTCGTCAGGTAGTGCGCTTGGGTGAGCACGTGTCTTTGGATGCCAGTGGCAGTTCTGACGATACTGGTATCGTTTCGTTCGAATGGCGCGCTATGCCTTCTGGCGACGTGTTATCCACCACCGCAAACTTAGAGCTAGAGCAGCCGGCAGCAGGCACGTACTTAACCATGCTCGTTGTCACCGATTCCGATGGTGCGACTGTGAGCAGAGAATTAGACATTGAAGTGACAGCTGAGTACCCGATCATTGAATTGAATTCCAACGATCAGGTAGCGCTGGTTGGTACGTCAGTGTCGTTCGATGCCAGTGCAAGCTACGACAACGATGGAGAAATTCAGTCCTATCAGTGGTCGAGTGAAGACAATTCAGAGGTCCTTTCAACGGGACCTGTATTGAATATCTCTGAACCGGAGTTCGGAGAACACCAGTTCCATCTTACCGTAACCGATGATTCCGGCTTGGAGGCGCAGCAAACTGTTCACCTTCAGGTGGGCTACGCTCCAGAAGCATACATTGTCGACCCGGGTACCCTCTATGAAGGCGCCCACTTTACGTTAGATGGCACTGAAAGCCGGATCGATGCAGGCATGATTGGGTATGAGTGGTTCCGTGATGGTGTATTGGTCTCTCAGAGTGCCGAGGCCCAGATAGATGGACTAATCGCTGGCGACCATATTTTTGCATTGGTGGTTTCGTCTGACCTCGGCTTTACCGATCGGGTTGAACGCACGGTATCCGTTGTTGACAGTCGACCATTACAGGCCTGCCCAGCTGTAGATATCGAGAGTGACGATTATCATAATCGCAGCTACCCCGATGACGACATCGCTTGGATTGGAGGAGAATTGGCCACGGTAGAGGCCATTGAGTCTGCGTTTAATCATGCTCGATTAAACGATCCATCGGTCCAGAAATACCTGATCATGCCGTCACAGATCGACTGGGATACCATGAACCTGCAGGAGAAAGGGCTCTACCTGATCAATTCAGAGCGAGTGGCCCGCGGAATAAAACCTTACGAGGCCTATGCACCCGAAGTACTCGATATAGCGCAAGTTTATGCCGACTTCATACTGGACAACAATCAACCTATTGGGCATCACAACGATGGTCGAAGCCCAATGCAGCGTCTGGATGATTCACCGTGGATTCTAAGTAACCGAGATGCGCACAAAAAAGTGGAGTCTATCTCTCGCGCATCGAGTAACGAGCCAGTCAGCGAAGACTACGCGCTGGCCAGAGCCATCTACGGTTGGATCTATGAAGACAAAGCCTGGTTTGAAGATTTTGACTGGGCCACCGGACCAGCCTGGGGGCATCGCGACCACCTCCTGCAAACGGGGTTAAATGAAAACAGTCATTCACCATACGCAGAAGGGGTGATTGGGTTTGGGCAGGCTCGTGGTCGTTATCAGCCGGGCGGTGACCCGAACGATGGCTATGGGGCGGTGACAGTCTTAAAAACCATTGACCAGAAAGGCGATTGGTCGTTAGACGAGACCACCGAGCTACCCGGGCTGAATGGGTTGGGTTGTGCCGATAACCACTCTTTAGTGCTGGATGCACCTATTACCGAAACCGAAGGCCTGGTGAGACTGACGTTGACGCCAGACAGCCTACTGATGGCAGTAGGCGGTACCGCACAGATGACGGTAACAGGTCACTATGACGATGGTTCCAATCGCAACCTAGCGACCTTCGCGACTTATGTCGCCGACAAGCGCTCGGTTGTGGAAGTTGACTCAGGTGTGATTTCCGCTAGGCAACCTGGCGTTGCCAAACTATACGCGTCAGTGAGTGGTGTGCAATCGAACAGGATTATGGTTCAGGTTGGTGAGCCTGCCGATACAAGCGCGCTGGTGGATACCAACGTCGAGCAGTTCAGTCAATATCTCCCACCTAATGCAACGGTGCAACAGCTTGATCCGATGGCGCTGTCCATCTATACCGGCCTGGTCACAGACCGGGATGGATACCCGCTAACCGATGTTACGGTCAGTGTGCATGGCAAGCCTGGATACGGTTCTGTATCGACCGATAGTAACGGTCGCTATACTTTCGCAGGGCCGGCGGGTGAGCAAACGCTGATCTACCTCAAGCCCGGGCATGTTGTGGTTCAACGTACGCTTATTGGCCTTAGCGACAGCTGGAATGCACTGGATGCGGTGATGCTGCTGGCGCGAGACAACCAAGAAACCTTCATTGATTTCAGTCAGGGCGAGCCTCAGGTGCATCAGTCCAGCCTGGTGGAAGACGAGTGGGGTCAGCGCAGAGCGACGGTCGTGTTCAATGGCATCACGTCTGCAACCATTCAATCGGCAGACGGTTCTGAGCGACCACTCATGCAATTCTGGCTGGGAGCGACCGAGTTCGAAGCACCGGGTTCCATGCCGGGCGAATTACCGGATGGCACCGATTTCACCTACGCAACCGACTTAAAAGTATCGGGGACCCATTACACAGACACCGTGCGGTTTGATGGCTATGTCGTTATGTATGTGGACAACTTCCTCGGCTTCGATGTCGGCGAGATTGTACCCATCGGTTATTTTGACCGCATTGAATCCCAGTGGGTTGCCTCTGAGAACGGCGTTGTGGTCCAGTTGTTGGATCAAAACAGCGATGGCACGGTCGATGGTGTCGATTACACGGGCGACTACCTGCCAGACGACTTGACGCAAGATGGCAGCACAACCGACGAAGCCATCGGGTTGGGTAGTTACGCGGCTGGCGATACGCTCTGGTGGGGCCGTTTTAACCACATGACGCCGGTTGATTACAACTGGGCGACAGAAGACTTTGAAGCGACGCAGTGGTACGACTGGTTTAGCAGCGTTGAAGATCCTCACAATGATGAACTGATGTGCACCGGCTCATACGCCAAGCCCTTGCAACAATCTTTTCATGAGGACATTCCGATCACCGGCAGCAACCTTACCTTGCACTATTCCAGCCAGCGTACCGAAGGCTACAAGCACAAGATCAACGTCACTGTTAGTGGTGACTCAGTACCCGCTTCGCTGGATAACATGATTGCCCGCCTTGAGGTTGCCGGCCACGTTTACGAGCAGGAGTTTTTTCCAGCACCGAATCTCGAAGCGGAATTCATTTGGGACGGTACTCACCCGGATGGCACCCGACCAGAGGGTCTGGTGCGCGGACGCATCAGTATTGGCCATGAATACCCAACCACCTACCTAAGCAACGGCAACGCCGCCAGCAGCCTGCAACCGTTGGGCAGTTTTCCAACGGCCTGGGCCACCGCCGGTGACCAGAACACGGCGGTACCCGGTCGTGAAGCATTCATCAGTTGGCAGCGCCGCGGTATCACGCTGAAAAATACGTTTGATCGGCAACTGGCTAACGGTTGGTCGCTGTCAAACCTGCACGAGTTCGATCCGGTGGGTGCCGTGTATCTGGGCAATGGTGAGGTTACCGAGGTGGCATCCGAGTCCCTTATTCTAAAAACCGGGCAAACCTTTAGCTACCTAAATGGCGACGATGGCTTCTACCAAGCCGGCGGCAGCACCGTAGACTACGGCATCAACAGCGATGGAAATTTAGTCGATGAAGTGACCGGCCTTGAATGGCAATACCTGGATGAACCCATGCGCACGGCCAGTAAAACCCAAGCCATCAACTATTGCACCAATGAAGCGGAGCCGCTGGATTCAGGCTGGCGCTTGCCCACGCCCAAAGAGGTTGGTTACACCATCGAGAAATCTGGCGCGAACCTGGGTCCACGTATGTACAGCCAGACTCAGGCGCGCAACCTGTGGCACCAAAACACGGTTAATACCAACAACCGGCTGCTGACAACAGTGTGTGTAAAAGGTGACACGCTAAACAGCCGAACCGTCGCCGAGTTTAAACGAGACGCCACAAAATCCGTGGTCGTCGACGGCGAAAACGGCCTGATGTGGCAGGACGACATCGACAACACCAGCGTAACCCATGACTGGGAGGGCGCTGTTCAATACTGCGAGGCCTCCAACCACGCCAACTATGACGACTGGCGCCTGCCCAACATCAACGAACTGTTGTATGCGCTACCCAACGAGGTATTCGAGCACCAGACAAACTTACCCCCGGGTGAAGTCTGGGACCCAACGGTAGACTTCCGTAACCCCTATTGGAGTTCTACCACAAACCTGACCGATGAAACCCTGGCCTGGGCGATTGAAAGCGCAAGCTATAACAGTGAACGGTTTCTGAAGAACGACGCTTACCACGTTCGCTGCGTTCGTGAAGCGACTTCAGCCTTGCGCATGCCGTACCAGTTCGATAAATCGGGCCGCCACATTGCCACGCTCGATCTCGACAGCGGAGTAACCCTGACCAAGTTCGACTACGACGGAAACGGCCGCGTCCGTGCCATGACCGACCGCTTCGGCAACACCACCATGATTCATCGTGACTTTTCCGGCGTACCGACCCGCATTGTTACCCAGGACGGCTACACCACCTGGCTCGACATCGACTCTGAAGGCAACCTCAATCAGGTCCGGTACGAAGACAACAGCCGCTTCCAGTTCAACTACCAGGCAGGCGGCCTGCTGACTGGCAAGACCGACCGCAGAGGCTTTGGCTACAGCCGAACCTACGACCAGCATGGCCGCATCATCGAAGTGACCGATCCGGCGGGCGCAATTTGGGACTTCTTCGACCAACGACCCGAAGCCGGGCAAAACCAATACGGCTACACCAGTGTGACTGGCAAGCAAAACCAAAGCGTGCGGACCAAGCAGGACGATGGCAGCATCCAGACCACCAAGGTCCGGCCCAACAACACAACCAGCACTCACACCCGTTCAGAAGATAACCTTCTGGAGCAGATCGTGAGCGCGGGCATGACAACCGTCATCACCAAAATCCCGGACCCCAAAACCGATCAGCCCATGGCGAACTCGTCAACGGTTACCTTACCGTCCGGGCTGTCACTGCTGACCACCTACCAGAAGGACTACGCCGAAAACGGGGCGGACACCACGCGCTACACCCTGACCGTGGAGCAAAACGACCGCACCAGCACCGTCGACATTGATGCACAAGCCGGGTTGCGCACCGTCACCTCACCGGAAGGGAGAGTATCGGTTTACCGCACCGACCCGGACACGTTCTTACCAACCAGCGTATCGCTGCCCGGCCTGCCGGACACCGAATACACCTACGACAGCCGTGGCCGACGGCTCAGCACCACCATAGGCGACCGGGTCACCACCTACAGCTACACCGACCCGAGCGACCAGGGCCAACTGAGCACCCTCACCACCGCCGATGGCGACACCACCGCCTTCGACTACGACGCCCTGGGCCGACTGGCCACCACCTACCTGCCCGATGGCATTAACGTCATCGAATACGGCTACGACGAGAACGGCAACCTGACGCAACTGCGCCTGCCCAGCGGTGAACTGCACGCCTTCGACTACACCGTGCGTGACCAGAAAGAAGTGTACGAACCGCCGCTTCCGGACGGCAACGCCACTGAAGCCCCGGTCGGCTCCGAGTTCCCCACCACGCACTACAGCTACAACCTCGACAAACAGCTGGAAGCCATTACCCGACCCGACGGCGCCGTGCTCGACTACGTCTACAACAGCAACACCGGCCAGCTCGACAGCCTAATCGCGCCAGCCGGCACCTACAGCTATAACTATTACGGCCTAAGCGACGCCATCAACAGCGGGCAGGTGAAAACCCTCACCGCACCGGGCGGGCAACAGCTGAGCTTCCAGTACGACGGAACCCTGGTCACCCAGATCCAATCAAGTGGTCTGGTATCCGGTACCCTCGGGTACCAATACAACGCCTACTTCGAGCCGGCCCAACAAAGCATCAATGGCAGCAGTCTGTCATTCAGCTACAATCGGGACGGACAGCTCACCCAAGCCGGAGGCTTAAACCTGAACTACGTTGCCGACAATGGCCGCCTGAACAGGACCCAACTGCAACAGGCCAACACTAGCCACAGCTACACCGCCTTTGGCGAACTGCAAACCTACAGCGCCCAGGTCAACAGCAGCGCCCTGTACAGCTACACCCTGCAACGGGACGACGCGGGCCGGATCACCGGCAAAACCGAGACATTGGGTGGCACCGCTACGCAATACGCGTACGACTACGACGACCGAAACCGATTGATCGGCGTGCAGGAAAACGGCGCCACGGTCCAAACCTGGGCCTACGACGCCAACGGCAACCGAACGCATGAAGACGGCGCAGCCGTTGCTACCTACGATGCACAGGACCGGCTCGTAAGCTACAAAGATAACGAATACCGGTATACGGCCAATGGTGAGCTGACCGAGAAGACCGACACGAACGAAACCACGCAGTACGACTATGATGCCTTTTCGAACTTGCGAAGCGTCACACTGCCAGACACCACTCACATCGAATACGTGATCGACGGGCAGAATAGAAGGGTAGGCAAGCTGCGCAATGGAACCTTGGAGCAAGGGTTCCTGTACCAGGGGCAGTTGAATCCGGTTGCTGAACTCGATGGAAGCAACAACGTCATCGCCCGGTTCGTTTACGGCGACAAAGGCCACGTTCCGAGTTACATGATCATGGGCGGAATTAACTACCGTATCGTGAGTGATCACCTCGGCAGTGTGCGCTTAGTCGTGAACGCACAAACCGGTGAAGTGGCCCAGCGTATGGACTACGATGCTTGGGGCAACGTCACGAACGATACCAATCCTGGGTTCCAGCCGTTCGGATATGCGGGCGGTATATACGATCGAGACACTGGACTCACGCGGTTCGGAGCGCGAGATTATGATCCGGAGATTGGGCGTTGGACTTCTAAGGATCCGATTGGGTTCGGGGGAGGGTTGAATCATTATGTGTATGTCAGTGGCAGTCCAAGTAATAAAGTGGATCCAACAGGTTTAGACGGCATATATATTCACTATGATAATTTCCCAATTGATACAGGCTTTGGCTTTACAGCCGAGTTGGGGCATGCAGCTGCAGTAGCTGTTGATCCAGAAACAGGCTCAACAAGATATTATGAATATGGGAGATATGATAGTGATTTTGGACAAGTTAAACGTAGAATAGTTCCTGATTTAACGATTGGTGAAGATGGAAAACCGACAGAGGAATCCCTCAATAATCTGTATGATTATCTATCTGAAAACCACGGAAAAGGAAGTGATATAAGTGCCTATTACTTTTCGGGTTCCGGTTATCAAAAAATAATAGATTTCGCTGAAAACAGGATGAATGATCCTGATAGGGCTCCATATAGTTGGAACCCATTCAATCCAAATCAATGTAAAACATTCGCAGGTGAGGCTATGAATGCTGGATTTAACTAAGTATTTAAATTGGAAATCAGGCCTTGTAAGCATGCTAGCTCTTTCCTTGAGCTTCAACATATATGCTGTTGCTCGTGTATTTGATCTGGGCATTACTCTAAGTTATGTTTCCTCTGAAAATACACAACTAAAGCGAGCGAATTCCCACCTCTTTCTAATAGTAGATCAGCTTGGCACTCGTATAAGTGAAGATGAGTTAAGTAGCGTCGCTGCTTATCTATCTTCGAAAGGTTTGATTGTGAAAGAGAGTGGCTCAAAAGTACAAATTGAGAATTTGGTTTTCTATTTAGACGGCGATGGTGTTTCTGCTATTGAATCGACGGACTAGTATGAGAGCTAATTAATAGGTAACTGCACAGCCATCCTTAATAAGCCCTCGGCAAGCAACCTTGCCGGGGGCTCTTCCTACGCCAAGGTCAGCACCAAACACCCCTCCATCACTCTCACGGTCACCACCGAGTCGATCCCGAACCCGGCCCGGTCCAGCCAGTGGCCCTTCAACGGCAACCAGGGCACCTCCGCCTGACTGCCGTTCATCGTCTTGCACTGGTAGTCGTAGAACATCCGGCCGATCTTCGCATGCCGATATTAGTTACCCAACCTGTGACGTGCGTCACGAGACTATAGCGAAGTTAAGCGAAAAAGTGCCTTGGGGCCTGTGACTTGGTACAGTGGCTGGATGTCTGCCTTCATCGAACTGAAACCCGCATCAGCACTGGGCTGTGGCAAAATGGCCGCCGAAATCGCCTTGGGCGCTCGATATGATGCACAGGACCGGTTGATCCAATATAAAGACAACGAGTATCAGTATACGGCCAATGGTGAGCTGACTGAAAAGACCAACACCAGCACGAGCGAAACAACGCAGTACGACTACGATGCGTTCTCGAACCTGCGACAGGTAACGCTGCCCGATGGCACCAACATCGAGTATGTGATCGATGGCCAAAATCGAAGAGTAGGCAAGCTGCGCAATGGAACGTTGGAGCAAGGGTTCTTGTACCAGGGGCAGTTGAATCCCGTCGCTGAACTAGATCAAAACAGCAATGTCGTAGCGCGGTTCGTGTATGGCGATAAAGGCCACGTTCCGAGCTACATGATCAAAGACGGAACCAACTACCGGATCATCAGTGATCACCTCGGCAGCGTGCGCTTGGTCGTGAACGCTCAAAACGGTGCAGTGGCCCAGCGGATGGACTATGACGCCTGGGGCAAAGTCACGAACGATACCAATCCTGGGTTCCAGCCGTTCGGGTATGCGGGCGGCATCTATGACAGAGATACTGGCCTCGTTCGGTTCGGAGCGCGGGATTATGATCCGGAGAGTGGACGTTGGACCACAAAAGATCCGATAGGGTTTGCTGGAGGTCTGAACCACTACGCCTACGTTAGTAATAACCCTATTAACCTGATTGATCCAACAGGGCTATATTGTGGACCCCACTGTCAAGACCACTAATGCATTAAATTAAGGTAAAATGCCCTATGGGTTAAATTGTATTCTTACGCGGCTTGCAGCCATTGCACAGCAGTGCCATGTACTTCTGCCGGTGTCCTGTTGTTGAGCGATTGATGCGGCCGCTCATGGTTGTAAAACCGGAAGTAGGCACTCAAGCCGTCCCGTGCTTCCTGCATCGTCTGATATTGCTTTAGATACACTTCCTCGTACTTGACGGAACGCCAGAGCCGCTCGACAAATATATTGTCCAGTGCCCGGCCCTTGCCATCCATGCTGATCTTTATTTCGTTAGCCTTGAGC
>NZ_AUIH01000064.1 GCF_000423605.1 Saccharospirillum impatiens DSM 12546 | reverse complement strand
AGAAAAACAGTGGCGCTTCTGAAGGTTAATATCAATGACTCTGACCCCATTGGTTCCAGCTACACCTACTACGGCCTAAGCGACGCCATCAACAGCGGGCAGGTGAAAACTCTCACCGCACCGGGCGGGCAACAAATCAATGGGGTCAGAGTCATTGATTTTACACAATGTACGATTTAAACTTTTCCTTAAGCCCTAAGGAGAAGCCTCATGGCACGTTTGCCTCGCCTTTATCTACCCGGCTGCGCCCAACATGTCGTTCAGCGTGGTAATAACCGGGATGCCTGCTTTTACGATGAAGCGGATTACAAGGCCTACCTGACTTTCCTGAAGGACTCAGCAGCCAAATACCAGGTTGCCATTCATGCCTTCGTGCTTATGACCAATCACGTCCACTTGCTGGTGACGCCTGGCGATGCGCAGGGTGTTGGCCGTATGATGCAAGCTCAGGGCCGTAAATATGTTCAGTATTTCAATTATACCTATGACCGTACCGGCACCTTGTGGGAGGGTCGGTACAAGTCGACACTGGTCGACGCCGACAATTATATGTTGACGGTTTATCGTTACATAGAGCTCAATCCTGTGCGTGCTCGCATGGTGTCCCATGCCTCGGAGTACCCCTGGTCCAGCTATCAGGGCAATGCATTGGGCAAGCCCATTCAGTTGCTGACACCGCATACTCTGTATAGCCGGTTAGGTAAAACCGACGTGGAACGACAAAGCGCCTACCGGGCCTTATTTCGCGGTAAGATGCCGGAGCGGGATTTGGTGGCGATACGGGAGTCAACCAACAAAGGGTGGGTACTGGGCGATGATCGGTTCAAGGCGCAAATCGAAGCCAAAACCGGGCGACGGTCAGCCCCCTTGGGGCGAGGTGGAGACAGGAAGTCGGTGGCGTTTCTGAAGACCGAAAATCAATGACTCTGACCCCATTGATAGGATTGTTCGTAGCTAGGCCTTTGCTGAAGCAGTCCCGAAAGCTGAGAACGGGTTAGGCACATAGTCGTTGGGTTCTGTCTGGTAGCGGTGGACCTACCATATGCTGAGGGCTAGGCTTCTGGTTAACCCGCTAGTTTAACGTCAGTCAAAGGTGTGGGTCAGAGGGGAGGGCAACGCTCCCAGTTGAAGATGATGTGGCGATATCGGGGTAAATAGGTAGGAAAGCAGAGTCAGGCTGGCGGGGAAGACTCGACGGTCAACCTGACGTTGGTTGGTCAATGCGGGGCTTTGTAAGCACCCTGAGATCAGGCATGACGCACGTAAGACGGAGCGCTGAAAACCTGACGTGTAGTACGGCGTAACCACTGTGCGATTTGCTGACCGCCAGCGCGGAAGGCTTCAGAACGCATGCGTTCAGCATTGCGAACATGGTAGGCCACTTCAGCGTCCGATACGGTGCCCCAGCGGGTTTGCTCAAGGGTTGTGTCGTTGTGGTGTGCATTGGTTAGAACAGCCGGGTTAATAAACATATGGGCGTCTCCTCTATGATTGAACACACTGGTTGGAGAAAGATGGAGCTGCCTCCAACCGAATGCCTATACCATAGGGTGAGCGCACCAGAGCCACAAACGATCAATTTTTGACCCATGGATGAACTGAATTCACCTACCGTAACTAAAAGCGATAATCGTCTAGGCTCTGAGCAGTGTGTTCAGGTGGCAACCAGTGCCAGACCACAGAGAGTGATAAAACCACCGGCCAGGCGGTGAATGCCCGGTATGAAACGCACACCAAGGCCGGCTACCAGGCCCACTCCGTGCAACGCTACCGTCGCCATAGCGAAACCCAGCGCATACCCTATCGCTGAGCTACCCATTGGCATTTCGCTGCCGTGAGCCAGGCCGTGAAAGACGGCAAAACTAGCGCATGAAGGTGCCGCGACAGCCAAACTGATTCGTCCACTACTGGCCAGCAGCACTCCGATCACGACAGACGAAGCCAAGACCATGGGCTCGGTGGCGACGAGCAACAGCGGGGCTGCCAAACCGGTTATCCCTAACGTGCCTCCCAGTACCATAGCGACGACAAACACCAGCGGAAGCTGCCACCGGGCCTGACCTCCGAGGTGCGCTGCCCAGAAGCCGACGGCCACCATGGCCAGCAAATGATCCAAACCACCCAGAGGGTGAGCGAGACCGAACGCAAAGCCGGTGCTGGAATGCCCCTCATGGGCGAGTGCGAAGCCTGGCAGCAGAGCGAGCAGGACCAAAAGGCACTTGACGATAGTCGATGTAAACCGGGGCATGGGAATTCTCCTTGTTAATCAAATAGAGTGAGCGTTAAACAACGGCTTTGGCGGGTGGCAATGTTTTAGCGTCGAGCATGCCTTCGCGCACAATGAACGCGATGATGTCATCCAACCCCTGGGCCGCTTTTAGATTACTGAACACAAAAGGCCGGTCGCCGCGCATGGTTTTGGCGTCACGGTCCATGACGGACAAGTCAGCACCGACGAGTGGGGCAAGGTCGGTTTTGTTGATGATCAGCAAGTCGGATTTGGTGATGCCCGGTCCGCCTTTACGAGGGATTTTGTCGCCAGCGGATACGTCGATCACATAGATTGTGAGGTCTGATAATTCCGGGCTGAAGGTTGCACTCAGGTTGTCGCCGCCACTTTCTACAAATACGAGATCCAGCTCGCCATGGCGCGCGGTCAGTTCATCGATGGCAGCCAGGTTCATGGAGGCGTCTTCCCGAATGGCCGTGTGTGGGCAGCCACCGGTTTCCACACCGATGATGCGATCGGCACTGAGCGCTTCGTGTTGGGTGAGGAACTTTGCGTCTTCCTGCGTATAGATATCGTTGGTGACGACGGCGATGTCGTAGTGCTCGCGCATGGCGGAGCACAGCGATCGCAATAAGGCCGTTTTGCCGGAGCCGACCGGGCCACCAACGCCGATCCGCAGGGTTTGTTTGGGGGCGTGTTGAGTCTGTGTATCCATGGGTGTGTCTCCCGTTATGATCTGAATAATCGGCTGTATTGGGTTTCGTGGTAGCAACTGGCGATGGCGAGTGCGGGCAGGCAGGCGCCTATGTTGTCATCATCCAGTGTGCCGGCTTGTTCAATGGCGTCAGGTATCAGTGGCTGTAACTCACCAAGCAAACGCTGGGCATCGGTTTGCCCGAGCGGAACCAGTTTGGTCGCGGCGGCGACCTGGTTTTCGAGCCAGGCCCAACTGAACCCGAGTGCGGCGGAGTGAAACGGAATTTTCCAGTGGGATGCCGCCACGGCATAGGCAATAACGAAGCTCAGCGGTTCAGTTGGTGCAAACGGTACCTCTATGTTCAGACTGCGCAGCAGACGCGCCAGCGCTTTACCCATGGCGGTATCGGTCAGTCGCAATTCCTCGGTTTCCCGACAGGCCAGAGCTAGGTCGTTCCAGTGGTTCAGGGCAATGAGGTCGGGTTTGTTTGCACTGAGCATGGCCCGTTGCAACACGGGCAGGTCGAGCCGACCCAGGCCTTCGGTTAACTGAACGCTCAGTGCATCGAATGCATCCGCCTTTGAAGTAATCCAACCCAGTTCGATACTGCTTTCTAGCCCCTGTGAGAATGCAAAGCCCCCCACAGGCAAGCTGACGCTGCTAAGCTGTAAAAGGCGTAGCAAGTTGGCATCAGTCAGCATGGGCGTGGCCGTGTGAAGCATGATGAGAATGGCCATGCGAAGTGCCCGGCGCATACGCACCGGATTCCGGTTTGAACACGGCTTCGCCAGCTTTAACGGTTAAGCCTTGTTGTATCAGCATGGCTTCAAGCACGTGGTCGGGCCGTATTCGCAACCAGCGGTCACCCACTTCCACTTTCACATGCCGGTTACCCAGGTGATAGCAAGCTTTGGCGAAGGTCTCCCAGTCATCGCAGGTGGCTTCGCTGACCGGTTCGATGGCGCCTGCAACTTGAACGTTCTTACCGCAATCGCTTTTCAGTATTTCGCCGACGTCCAGTGTTTTTCCGCGCTCGAGAAATACCTGAATTTCTTCGCCGTCGTCACAGGTTGCACGCAGCCGACCTTTCTCGCGTTGGTCGTGAGTCAGGGTTAGGCGGGCATCTATCGAAACCGGTGATACGGTACCTAGCCGTTGATGAATCGTTAGCATGGTGCATTCCTTCCAAATTAGAGTTTGAATATCGGTTGGTGGCCCTGGTCCGCGGCGACTACCGGTGGTGCCTCTGCGGGGTCGGCGTGAATCCGTCCATGGAGCCTAGACCGCAGCATCCATGCTGCGGACTTCCCCGCAGAGGCACCACCGGCATCCGCCGCTAGCATTGTCCTGTACCAGAATGTTCAGTATTAAAACAAACAATATCTCTGAGCCAGCGGCAGTTCGGTTGCGGGCTCACAGGTCAGCAGTTTTCCATCAGCGCGGACTTCATAAGTTTGCGGGTCGACGCTGATGTCCGGTTGCCAGTCGTTCAGGATCATGTCGGCTTTGGTGAGCGATCGGGTGTTCTTGCACGCGACCAAGGTGCGTTGCAATCCGAGTGTTTCACCAATGCCATTGTCGATGGCGGCCTGGGTGGTAAAGCTGACGCTGAGTTTCGCCGGTGCCTGGCCAAAGCTGCCGAACATGGGGCGGTAGTGCATTGGCTGTGGCGTTGGTATTGAAGCATTCGGGTCGCCCATGGGCGCGGCTGCGATCATGCCGCCTTTAATAATCAGCGACGGTTTGATGCCAAAGAAGGCTGGTTTCCATAAAACCAGGTCAGCCAGTTTTCCGGTTTCGATGGAGCCCACTTCGTGAGCAATGCCGTGCGTGATGGCTGGGTTGATGGTGTACTTGGCGATGTAGCGGCGCGCTCTGAAGTTGTCGGTTCCCCGGTCGAGATCTTCGGCCAGCAAGCCACGTTGTTTCTTCATCTTATCCGCGGTTTGCCAGGTGCGGGTGATGACTTCACCGACTCGGCCCATGGCTTGTGAATCCGATGCAATCATGCTGAAGGCGCCGAGGTCGTGGAACAGGTCTTCGGCGGCGATGGTTTCCTTGCGAATGCGCGAATCGGCAAAGGCGACGTCTTCGGGGATTTTTGAATCCAGGTGGTGGCACACCATCAGCATGTCGAGGTGTTCATCAACGGTGTTGATGGTGTAAGGCCGTGTTGGGTTGGTGGACGAGGGCAGCACATTGGAATGCGCGCACGCTTTGATGATGTCCGGTGCGTGGCCACCACCAGCGCCTTCGGTGTGGTAAGTGTGAATCACCCGGCCCTTGAACGCAGCAATGGTGTCATCAACAAAGCCGCTTTCGTTCAGGGTGTCGGTGTGGATCGCGACCTGAACATCATACCGCTCTGCAACGCCAAGACAGGTGTCGATGGCCGCTGGTGTCGTGCCCCAGTCTTCGTGAAGTTTTAACCCGCATGCTCCTGCTTCCAGCTGTTCTTCCAGTGCAAGCGGCTGGCTAGCATTGCCTTTACCCATGAAGCCGAGGTTCATGGGCAGTGAATCGGTAGCTTGCAGCATTTTCCCAATGTACCAGGGGCCTGGTGTACAGGTGGTGGCGTTGGTGCCAGTAGCAGGTCCGGTGCCGCCACCGAGCATGGTGGTGACGCCGGACATCAGCGCTTCTTCAATTTGTTGCGGGCAAATAAAGTGAATGTGAGCGTCGATGCCGCCGGCGGTCAGAATTGAGCCCTCGCCAGCAATGACCTCGGTACCTGGGCCGATGATGATATCGACGTTGTCTTGTACGTCCGGGTTGCCGGCTTTGCCGAGCAGGGCAATGCGGCCGTTGTTGATGCCGACGTCGGTTTTTACGATGCCCCAGTGGTCGAGTACGATGGCGTTGGTGATCACTAGGTCCATGGCGATATCGCATCCGGCCTGGCTTTGGCCCATGCCGTCACGAATGACTTTTCCGCCGCCAAATTTAACTTCGTCGCCGTAGGTGGTGCTGTCGGATTCGACTTCGATCCACAAATCGGTATCGCCGAGACGCAATCGGTCGCCGGTGGTGGGGCCAAACATCTGGGCGTAGGTTGTGCGGTCCATCGTGGTCATTGTGCGGCCTCCTGATCCAGTGAGCCCATCACCTCTCCCCGAAAGCCATAGACGGATCGCAGGCCGGCGTAGGCGACCAGTTCAACCGTGCGGCTCTGACCCGGTTCAAATCGCACGGCGGTGCCTGCGGCGATGTTGAGCCGGTATCCACGAGCGGCGGTCCGGTCGAACGATAGGGCCGGGTTGGTCTCGGCAAAGTGATAGTGCGAGCCGACTTGCACCGGGCGGTCGCCGGTGTTCTCGACACGGACTTCCAGGGTGGGGCGGCCGGCATTCAAGGTGATGGTTCCTTCGGCGACCTGAATTTCTCCGGGTATCATAACGGGCCTCTCCTGTGTTGGGTCCGGCTTGAGGTGCCGGTTATATTATTGGGTTGTGCACGGTGACAAGCTTGGTGCCGTCGGGAAAGGTGGCTTCGATTTGCACCTCGGTAATCAAATCGGCTATGCCGTCCATAACTTGGTCGGCACTGAGCCATGTCTTTCCTTCACCCATCAGTTCGGCCACGGTTTTGCCATCCCGCGCGCCTTCCAGAATGTTCATGCTTAGATAGGCAATTGCTTCCGGGTAGTTCAGTTTTACTCCGCGGTTGAGGCGACGTTCGGCCAACAATGCCGCGGTAAAAACCAGCAGTTTGTCTTTTTCTCTTGGCAGTAATTCCACTTTTGCCTCCTAGTGTTTTTGCCCTTGGTTCGTGCCGGTGACCCGGGATACCCGAGTGGGGTCGCCGTAAATACGTCCATGTAGGCTTAACTTCGTGATAGAAATCCCATCCTTTGGATTTCCCCTACGGGCTCGCTGCGCTCATGCTAAAAAGCTCCTGGCTTTTTAGTCCATGCCTCAGATACCCCCACTCGGGTATCCCGGGCCACCAGCACTGGCTTTGTGGTTGTTTGTTGAATTTATGTCGTCCAAATTCTTGGCTCACATGCCGGTCGATCGCACAGCTGTTTTCTAATGGGCGACCAGCATCGAATAAACAATTTCTTCACTGGTTCAGCCCGGTTCTCCAGTGCACGGATGACAAGATAGCGGCCGACTTGAGTCACCCCTGCCAACCCTGAAAACTCAGCACACTGGATTCGCAATTCCGAAAGTGATTCTTCTGAAAAGGGTTCTTTAAACGGACCTGCAACCATGAACCCGTTAACGCTGTGTTCCCGCAAGCCAACGCTACCGTTCAACGCTGTTCGGTTTTTATCGGACAGGTGCAGATGTTCACGCAATGCTATTCGGCCGTTTTCAATAATCTGAATGCGTTGACTGACTTCGCCCGAGTCAAAGGGTTGCTGGCTGGCGGGTAGGCCCAGGCAGGTGATGTCCCAGCCAATGAATCGAGCGCCTTCATCCAACTGAATGTCGGTGTCCAGCCGGGCGCGGGCGTTGGGGTACAGCAGCGTTTCCTGGGGCAACCATTCGAGGGTTGCATTCTTGTTGGCGCTCAGTGCGATGTGCTGGTGTTGCAGGGTTCTGTCGGGTCTCGCCTTGTAGGCCCGACCGGCGCCGGGGGTCGTGAGCAAGGCATGGGTATTGTCTTCAGCACGCACGGCAATCTGCAAGTGATCACCCGATACCAAACCGCCGGGCGGGTGCAGCAGGTAGACGTGTGCGCACTCCGGGCCCTCGGGGTAGAAAGGCTTTTGCACATACAGCGGGCCCTGGTGTTCGCATTGGGCAAGCTGGGTACCGCGAGCGCCGTGTCTGAAGCCGAGGGTTAACCAGGCGGCCCATTGTGAGGCTTGTGTGGTTTGCGGTATCTGTACCCGACTGTTCATGCTGGCACCTTCACACTGCCAGGTGCTGACGAATCAGCTGGTCGTTGAGATTGGCCATTTGGTCACTGGCAACGACGCGGCCTTTTTCTATCAGCCGGAATTCTTGACCGACACGACGTGCGAAACCGAGCTTTTGTTCGACGAGAACCACCGTCAGCCCATCTTCCTGATTCAGCTTTTGAATCACATCGCCAATCTGGGCAACGATGTTGGGTTGAATGCCTTCATTCGGTTCATCGAGAATCAATACCTTCGGGTCGATCACCAGGGCACGTCCGATGGCCAGTTGCTGTTGCTGACCACCGGATAAGTCGCCACCGCGCCGGTGCAGCATGTCGTGCAACACTGGAAACAGGTCGAAGATTTTGTCCGGGATGGTTTTGGCTTTATCCGCCCGTGCGCCAAGACCAATACGCAGATTCTCTTCCACGCTGAGCATGGGGAAAATGTCGCGGCCCTGAGGCACATACCCAATGCCCAGACGCGCTCGAGCGTCGGCCGGCTTTTTATGCAAAGCTTCTCCGGCCAGTGTGATCTCTCCACTGCTGATTGGGAGTAACCCCATCAGGCATTTAAGCAGGGTGGTTTTGCCAACGCCGTTGCGGCCCATGATGCAGGTGCACCGACCTTCGGGTATGTCGAGATCAAGATCCCACAGTATGTGGGTACCGCCATAGCGCTGGTTGACCTGGTTCAGTGTGATCATGCTTCTTCTCCCAGGTAGACCTGAATCACATTAGGGTTGCTCTGTATTTCATCCATGCTGCCTTCGGCGAGTACCGAGCCCTGGTGCAAAACGGTGACGGTGCGGGCGATGCTGCGTACGAATTCCATGTCGTGTTCGACCACAACCACTGTGTGTTTGCCAGCGAGCGAGGTCAGCAGTTCCGCGGTGCGTTCTGTTTCCTCTGCAGTCATGCCGGCTACCGGCTCATCGATCAGCAGTAACCGGGGTTCCGAGACCAGGAGCATTCCAATTTCTAGCCACTGTTTTTGACCGTGGGACAACGCTCCGGCTTGTTGGAAGCGCATGTCGGTAAGTCCGATAGTAGCGAGTACGTCGTCAATGCGATCAATCTCGGACGGACTGAGTCTTGCCAGTAGCGTGGGGAGCAACCGCTTGTTGCTTTTCAGTGCCAGCTCCAGGTTGTCGAAAACGGTTTGCGCTTCGAACACGGTAGGTTTTTGAAACTTTCGGCCTATGCCTAGCTCGGCGATGTCCGCTTCGCTGTAGTTGAGCAAATTGATGGTCTGCCCAAAGTAGGCTGTGCCGGAGTCGCATTGGGTTTTGCCGGTAATCACATCCATTAGGGTGGTCTTACCGGCACCGTTGGCACCGATCAGGCAACGCAGTTCACCATCGTTGATGTAGAGGTTCAGGTTGTTTAGCGCCTTAAACCCATCGAAGCTCAGGTTCAAATCTTCAATGTAGAGAATGACGTTTTTGTCGACATTGATGCCTGCGGCAGCTGGCTGCAAAAAAGGCCAGACCTGGTCGCGTCGCATCAATTCGGAAGCAGAATTCTTCGCCATCATGACGTTGCCTCCTTGTTAGGGGGGTGTTGGTCTGTTTGATCGCGTTTCCAGGAGGTGCTGAGTTGGCCATACAAACCCGCCAGGCCTTTGGGCAATAACAGGGTAACCAGAACAAAAAGCGCGCCGAGCATGAATAGCCAGCCATCGGGCATTAATGCGGTGAATCGTGTTTTGGCGTAGTTGACGAGCAATGCGCCAATCACCGCGCCGTACAAGGTGCCCCGGCCACCGACAGCCACCCAGACCACGATTTCAATGGAGTTCAGTGGCGCAAATTCGCCCGGGTTGATGATGCCGACCTGTGGCACGTAGAGGGCACCGGCGATGCCGGCAATCATGGCCGAGTACACGAACAGGGCGACTTTGTACCGGTCGGTCCGGTAACCCAGAAAGCGCACTCTCGGTTCACCGTCGCGAATGGCTTCGATCACCTTGCCAAAGCGGGTTTTCAGCACCCAGTGGGTGAGCGTGAACAACCCGGCCAGAATCAGGGCGGTACTGATCAACAGCGCAACCCGGGTTGTGTCGGCCTGCAAACTGAAGCCAAGCAGGTCTTTGAAGTCGGTGAGCCCGTTGTTGCCGCCAAAACCCATTTCGTTGCGGAAGAAGGCGAGCATCAATGCATAGGTCAGTGCCTGAGTAATGATCGACAAATAGACGCCGGTCACCCGTGAATGAAAGGCCAGCCAGCCGAACACAAAGGCAAGCAAGCCTGGCACCAGTAAGACCATCAGCATGGCGAACCAGAACTGGTCCATCCCGAGCCAGTACCAGGGCAGTACATCCCAGTCGAGAAATACCATGAAGTCGGGCAGTACCGGGTCGCCATACACTCCCCTGCTTCCGATTTGGCGCATCAGGTACATGCCCATGGCATAACCGCCGAGTGCAAAGAAGGCGCCGTGACCCAGGCTAAGAATGCCACAGTAGCCCCAGACAATGTCCACGGCCAGAGCGAGCATGGCGAAACTCAGGTATTTGCCGAGCAATGTAATGGTGTAAGTCGATACATGCAGTGCCGACTCGGGCGGAAACCAGAGGTTGCCCACTGCGGCCAACGCAGTCAGCCCAAGCAAAATGGTGACAAAGGGCAACACCGGGCTGCCGAGACTGTTGCGCCGGGATAGAAACGTTTGCCAGAGAGTCATTCAGAGGCCCTCCCGCGTTGTGGGAACAAACCTTTGGGTCGTTTCTGAATAAACAGGATGATGAAGACCAGTACCAGAATGCTCGCCAGAACGGTGCCGGTAATCGGCTCCAGAAATTTGTTGGCTATGCCGAGCGTAAAGGCCGCGACCAGCGTGCCGAGCAAATTGCCGACACCGCCAAACACGACGACCATGAAAGAGTCGATGATGTAGGCCTGGCCAAGATTCGGACCGACGTTTGTCAGCTGGCTAAGGGCAACGCCGCCAATACCGGCAATGCCTGAACCCAGGCCAAAGGTCAGCGCATCGACACGGTCGGTTTTGATGCCCATGGCTTTTGCCATGTCCCGGTTCTGCGACACAGCTCGAACGTATAATCCAAGCGCTGTTTTTTTCATGATCAGCAACAGCGCGACAAAGACGATGAGTGCGAAGATCAGAATGGTCAGGCGATTGTAAGTCAGTGACAGCACCGGGTTAATTTCCAGTGAGCCGCTCATCCAGTCCGGTGCGGCAACGCGACGGTTGAGTGGCGAAAACACCGTACGTACCAGTTGCTGAAGAATCAGGCTGATACCAAAGGTTGCGAGCAGTGTTTCCAGCGGGCGACCATGCAGAAAGCGTATGACGCAGCGTTCGATCAAAATGCCGAACAGTCCGGCAACAATGAATGCAGCCGGAATGGCCACCCAGATTGAATAGTTAATGTAACCAGGCATCAGTAACTGCACCACGTAAGTGGTGTAGGCACCCAGCATCAGCATTTCGCCGTGCGCCATGTTGATCACGCCCATCACACCAAAGGTAATGGCGAGGCCGATGGCGGCAAGCAATAGCACCGAGCCGAGGCTCAGCCCAAAAAACAGTTGGTCGACGTAACCGTAGAACGTCACCTTGCCATCAATTTTCTTCAAAGCTTCTGTTGCGGCGTCTTGAACAGCGGGATCTTCAGCGTCGCGTTCGAGACTGAACAGGAGGTTGCGGGCGCTGGGTTCGAGGCTTTCGGACAGTTTGTCTATGGCCGTGATTTTAGCCGCAGTTGAGTCGCCGGATTCAGCACTGTACATAGCCAGCGCCAGATCGATGGAGGCGAGAACAGATCGGTTGTCTTCTTCGGTGCGCAATCGTGTCAACTCGGCGGCGGTTGAAGGTTGCAGGTTATCGAGCAATGACAATACGGCGGCCTTGCGCAGCTCCGGGTTCGGGCTGGTCAGTTGCAAGCGGCCTATGGCACTGGTCAGGTAATTGCGCAGGTTGTTGTTAACGCGAATCTTTGTAACGTCGCGTCGGCCCAGCGGGTCAATCGCTGTACCGGTAGAGAATTCGGTGTACTGATCGGTGCCATTGATGTCGATGATGGAGATCAACGCCTGGTCGGCTTTGCGAAAGTTCAGATTACCGTCGAGCAAGGTTTTAAACAGAACCAGAACGTCTGGATGTTCGGTCGCTTCGATCTGTTCAAGAATGGGTTGAGTGGTGTTGAGGTTGGCCTCGGTCAGCTCAATTAGCAGGTCTTCATAAGACGGGGTCGTTTCGGTTTCGGCCATCGTCTGGGTTGACCACAGCGCGAGCCAACACCCGAGCATCAGCAGGGCTTGTTTCATGGCATCCTCCGCACGCAAAGAAAAGAAGGGCGGCGAACCGCCCAAAGGAGAGTGGGTGCCAGGCACCCGGAGTCATCGAATCAGTACACGGTGCCGGAACAAGTACCCGTTTCTGTGTTGTAGTTGCCGCACTTAAGCGGCGGTGCCCAATCGGCCAGCAACATTCTTGATCCTGGCAGGAAGTCAGACCAGGCATCACCCGGTACCACACCAGCTGTCTGCCAGACGATTTCGAACTGGCCGTCATCCTGAATCTCGCCGATCAGTACTGGCTTGCTCAGGTGGTGGTTTTTGTTCATTACCGCCGTGCCGCCGGTCAGGTTGGCAACGGTCTGGCCGATCATGGCTTGCTCAACCGCATCAACGTCAGTAGTGCCGGCCAGTTCAACCGCTTGTACCCACATTTTGAAACCGATGTAGGTGGCTTCCATTGGGTCGTTGGTAACGCGATCTTCATCGCCAATGTAGGCATGCCACATGTCGATGAAGTCGTAGTTGGCGTCGGCATCAACGCTTTGGAAGTAGTTCCAGGCAGCGAGGTGGCCCACGAGCGGAGAGGTGTCGAAACCCGACAGTTCTTCTTCACCGACCGAGAATGCAATGACCGGAATGTCACCGGAGGAAACGCCCTGGTTGCCCAGTTCTTTGTAGAACGGCACGTTGGCATCGCCGTTGATGGTGGAGACCACAGCGGTTTTTTTGCCAGCGCTACCGAAGGTTTTTATGTCGGAAACAATCGACTGCCAGTCGGAATGCGAGAACGGCGTGTAATTGATCATGATGTCTTCTTCGGCCACACCCAGGTCCATCAGGTAGGCTTCCAGAATCTTGTTGGTCGTGCGCGGGTAGACGTAGTCGGTTCCGGCCAGAACCCAGCGCTCGACACCCAGTTCATTGCGCAGGTAGTCGACGGCAGGAATGGCTTGCTGGTTCGGTGCAGCGCCCGTGTAGAAAACGTTTCTGGATGACTCTTCACCTTCATACTGAACTGGGTAGAACATCAGGCCGTTCAGTTCTTCCAGAACCGGCAAAACGGATTTGCGTGAGACCGACGTCCAGCTGCCGAAAATCACGTCGACTTCTTCCTGCGTCAGCAGCTCACGGGCTTTCTCGGCAAACAGCGGCCAGTTTGAAGCCGGGTCAACTACAACCGCTTCCAGTGGACGACCCAACAGGCCACCGGCTTCGTTTTGCTGTTCAACCATCATCAGCACGGTGTCTTTCAGTGTGGTCTCGCTGATGGCCATGGTGCCGGACAGTGAGTGCAGCACCCCGACCTTAATCGGATCTTCTGCAATGGCAGCGGTGCTCAATACAGTGGACGCCACGGCAAAGGTGAGGCCCTGGAGTATGGGTTTGAGTGTCATGTTGTCTTCCCCCTGGTGTGTGTTCGATTCGGATCGGTGACGGTGTGTCATCAGGATCGATTGTTGAACAGCAGGGTGCGAGACGGTATGGGGTGGATGGCGGTGGCGTCTACGTCATTTAACGTATAGACAAGGGGAGGCGTGGACTTTGTGGTTGAATGTTGAACTCAATCCTAGACCCTGTAAATATTTCTGTGTAACTGCCGAAGTTAACGGTAGTCCGCCAAGCGGTCTTCAAACTCGATCATAAAACGATTTAGGGCTTGCTTCCAGTTGCGTATTGGCATGGTCCATTTCTTTGATGCTTCGTGAATCGCCAGGTAGATAACTTTTACAGCTGAATCATCCGTAGGGAACAGTTTGCGCTTTTTGACGGCCTTGCGGATGACGCTGTTGAGTGACTCTATCGCGTTCGTCGTATAAATCACTTTGCGAATGTCTTCCGGGTAGCTAAATATCGTGTTGAGGTTCTGCCAGTGCGCTCGCCATGAACGACTGATTTGAGGGTACTGCTCGTCCCACCGGTCTGAGAACTGATCCAGGGCCTGCAGGGCTTCATCCTCGGTGGCTGATTGATAGATACGCTTCAAATCCGCAGTGACTGGCTTGTAGTCTTTCCATGGCACGTACTTCACCGAATTACGCACCATATGGACGATACAGAGCTGGATTCGGGTGTCAGGATAGGCCGCGCTTATGGCGTCAGGGAAGCCTTTCAGGCCATCCACGCAGGCGATCAGAATATCCTTCACACCGCGATTCTGGAGCTCTGTTAGAACGTTGAGCCAGAACTTGGCCCCTTCGTTCTCGGATAACCACAGCCCCAGTAGCTCCTTGTGTCCCTCCATGTTGACGCCAAGGGCTAGGTAGATGGCTTTGTTGATTACCTTCTTATCCTGGCGAATTTTGACGACGATGCAATCCAGATAAACGATGGGGTATACCGCATCCAGCGGCCGGGATTGCCACTCAACTACTTGCTCAATTACTGCATCGGTGACTTTCGAAATTAAGGCTGCTGAAACATCGGCGCCGTACATCTCTTTGAAGGTTGTGACGATCTCGCGGGTCGACATGCCCTGGGCGTAAAGGAACAGGATCTTGTCGTCCAT
>NZ_AUIH01000063.1 GCF_000423605.1 Saccharospirillum impatiens DSM 12546 | reverse complement strand
CAAGTGAACACGATCCGGCTAAAGCTGTGTAAGGTGGCGGCCATCGTCATACACAATACGCGCCGAATTCGCTTCCTGCTGCCCAGTCATTACCCATATCAAGGACTGTTTGAAACCGCACTGAACAACCTGAACTCGACATAGCCATAACCAGTGCTGACCCGGCACACTTTAAACAACGGGGTAAGGGGAAGTGTGCCTGAAAATCGGGAATCCGGGTCAAAATCGACCTGTAGCTGTGGAGCTGCTCGAAAACATTCAACAAATTCTATGCAGTGCTACTTTAGGCTGTTTGGTGAAATATCCGGGCTAGCGTCGTGATAATCCGGACCAAAAACCAATTGGCCTCGCGGCATAAACAGGCGGGTTAGTCCTTGACCGCCCTCAACCAGAAGCGGTGATGTGTCTCGCCTCCTCAGGTGCGAGACCAGAGCCGGTGAGACCCAATGGCAATGCCAGTCAACACGCATCAACGGACGGCTAACCTGAAGAGCCCAAGCGTGGCAGCAAACGCAAGCGCAGGTAAAACCAAGCTATCAATACTAGACCAAGCAGCCCGCCAGCCAGGTCACTCCATTCGGCGCCAGGAAAAATAGGGGATGGTAATAGCAAGCCAAACCCGGACAGCATAAATAGCACCCGCCAGCGCCAGAGAATCGACTGGTTGACGTACCCGATTACGCCCATTGATGCCAGCCAAACCCCCGCAACAGCAGTGGTTAATGTTAGAGCGATATCACCAGTCGTACCGTCCAGAATAAACGCAGGATCGGCAACAAACAAAAACGGGATAAGATAGGCGATCCAACCCAGACGCATCGCTGTCAAGCCTGTACGCATAGGTTCACTTCGGGAGATACTGGCGGCGGTAAACGCGGCTAATGCGACGGGGGGCGTGATCATCGACAGCATACCAAAGTATAGTACAAACAGGTGCGCCGCCATGGGTTGGATGCCCACTTCAACCAGAGCAGGAGCTACAAGAGTGGCCAATAAAACGTAAACGCCTACGGTGGGCATACCCATGCCCAGAATAAGACTGATAAGTGCCGCTGCCCCCAGCAATATCACAGGGTTACCATCGCCAACTTCGACAAGCGCAAGAGTAAGACCAAAGCCCAGACCCGTAATGTTTAGCACGCCAATTACGAGCCCGGCTCCGGCACAGATTGTGATAATGTCGACCACACTGGTACCTGTCGCCGAGACTGCCTTCATAAAGGTACTAATATCCAAACGGTGGTCATCATATCCAAGAACGAATCCTGAGATGATCAGGGGTACCAAGGCTGCCAGAACAGCAGCTTCAGGGCTAAGATTGAAACGGAACAAAGCAATGATAAGCACCGCAAAAGGCAATATGAAGTGCCAGCCCTTTGCCAAAACCGTCAGTAAGGGTGGAATCAAGGAGGCCTCAACCGGGGCTATACCCCTCCGCGCCGCTTCCAAATGAGCCTGAATGAACAGCGCGATGTAAAACAGCAGTGAGGGTACCAGGGCAGCGACGATAACGTCGCCATAAGGCACTTGGAGAAACTCCGCCATCAAAAAAGCGGCGGCCCCCATGACCGGGGGCATCAGTTGACCCCCGCTGGAGGCAAGCGCCTCAATAGCACCTGCGACGCGAGGCGTGTAGCCGGCTTTGGTCATCATTGGAATGGTCATAATGCCGGTCGTTGCGACGTTAGATACGGCACTGCCAGAAATAGACCCAAACAGACTAGAAGCCGTAATGGAAACCTTGGCCGGACCGCCCCGGTAACGGCCCATCAGGGCAAGAGACACGTCAGTGAAAAAACTTGATCCACCTGACGCTTTGAGCAATTGCCCCATGAAGATGAACGGTATGATTATAGTACTGGCGACAATCAACGGCATGCCGAGCATGGCATTTGGGTCAAGGCTTAAATATACCCATAGCCGTTCGAAAGAGATTGGTCGGCTGCTCAACATACCGGGAATGTATTCACCAAAAAAACTGTACAGTAGAAAGCTTGAAACAACGATAGTCAGCGGCCATCCCACCAGGCGCCGGAGAGCTTCAATCGTTAGCAATACTATGAGCCCGCCAAGTACAACCAGGTGAACCGGAGTAAATGCCATGACCGTCACAAGGTCGGCATAGTAGAAAGCGAAGTAGCCGGCAATGCCTAACGAAAGAACACCAGCGATAAGACTGACCCAGAAAGAGTGGCCTCGCTGGTCGCTGGCAATCTTGAAATAAGCCAACCCGAGGGTTAGCCCGAGGATAGCGACAATGAATTGCTCGGTGTAGAGACTGGCTCCCAGCGTTCTTGGCAGATCGGCAGCCCAGACGATGGAGGTCAGCGTAAGAGCAATGGCCAATCCACGGACGACCAGCGCCGTCCAGTGGTTTTCGGTCATCACCAAAGTGTCGCTATGTCGGGCGGTCATACCTTACTCCTGCCAGATGCCGGCTTCGCGGAAGTATTCAATAGCGCCTGGGTGGTATGGGAGCTCGCCCTGACTTTTACCCATCTGGGCCGGATCGAAACGGTTAAACACGCCAAATGTGTTAGCCAGGATTTCTTTATTCTGATGTATGGCTTTAGCCACCTTGTAGGCGATGTCATCTGCAACATCTTTGTGGGCAAAAATCAGGTAGTCATAGGTCATTGCAGTCATCGTTTCATTCACACCTGCTCGGCCGCCACCCGGTTCAACTGTTGCGCCATAGGCCTGTGGGAAAATTTCCTGCATAGACTCGACATCATCGCCCATAGGCAGCAGCCGCAACCCGCCAACGCTAGCATCTACTTCGCTCACTTTGCCAGCACCAACACCGAAAAAGAACGCGTCCAGGCGTCCTTGGGCGAAATCGTCCGCTGCACGGGGCAGGTTAGGAACCAGGGAGCCATCGTAATCATTGTCTTGAACACCGCCAGTGGCAAGCATGGCCCTTGAAACCGGCCGCATAATTGCCTGACTGGTATAGCCCTCTCCAAGCGTTGCACCTGCCAAATCAGCGATGGATTGATAGTCGGAATCTTCGCGCACAAAATAGCCGACCTGCAGTGGAAAGAGAGTACCGACTAGCCGAAGATCCTCGCTTGTCCGACCCCCGAATATCTCGTCACCTTCCATCGCCAGATTTACCTCAAGAACGTTGGCGAGCCCGAAGTCCAATTCACCGCTATTGACCAGGGGTACATACTGAGTGGACCCCCCAAAGGGTTGAACACGCATATCCAGGTCAGTGGTCTCAGCTACAGCCCGGGCAACAGCACTGCTGCCGGAATAGACAATGGTACCCTGAGGTGAGGCACCAATTCCCATGGATTCAGCGGACGTCATGGAAACACCGCTCAGCAAAGCTGTCATAACTGTCATTGTTTTGAATACTTTTTTCATTGCCTTAACTCCAGGTCGGATATGAGCTCCGAGCCGAATCGTCAGATGACGGACCCGAAAGCGCAAAGAGACAAAACAGCCCGCTATTATTTTTGAATCGGATCATTTTGCCGCGTTAGATCTAGATTCGCCGAAGGTTACGCTCACTTAAAGTGATAAAAACAGCGCTTACTTGTCGTTTTCTTAATCTAACTGGTCATGGTAGACGGTCTGGGCGATAGCTCGAGTGCGCTCAAGAAGGTCTCTACTCAGGATTGTCAGGCCAGCTTCTGTGCGAGTTGATATACCGACTGGCCCGCGCGTCGAAGACAGATCAACTGGCAGCTCGCGCAGGGCTCCACTCGCAAGGTCTTGCTTAATCACCCCATAGGGGACTATCCAGAGTGCATCACTGATTGCCGTACAATGACGCCCAACTTCAGGTGACAGTGTCTCAATAGTATCCTTTAAATTCGAAAAACCGCGGCTTATCAGAAAACTGTCGATCTCTGGCCTAATCACGGTATCTGATGGCGGAAGAATCTGTGTATAACCGACCATTTGCTTGGGGTGGAAGTCCGTTTCCGAGAACAATGGATGATCGTTACGCGCTACCCAGCACAGTTTTTCGAAATACAGGTGCTCAAACTGCAAACCCATCATCTCACCCGGCTGTGCCAAACGGCCAACCACGAAATCCACTTCCGCTACTCGCAATGCCTGTAAAAGCTGGCGATTAGTGCCAGTGCGGACTACGATCGGAACCTCGGGATGGTCCGCTTTAAAACCAACGATTGCAGGCGGGAGAATATCGGCAGCTGCGTTAGGCAAGGCTCCTACCAGCACCGCTCGACGGGCGTCCTGTCGCTGCTGGGCTATCAACTCGAGGCCCTGGCGCACTGCGGTTAGACTAGCACTTGTATAGCGATGGAAAATTTCACCGGCTGGCGTCAGGGCGATGCCTCCTCGATTCCGATCAAGCAAGCGCTCTCCAACGATTTCTTCCAACTCACTTAACGTTTTTGATGTCGCCGACTGTGTTATGGCCAGTTCAGTCGCTGCTTTCACCAGGCTCCCTTGACGAACGATCTCCTGAAAGCAATGAAGGTGACGTTGCTTGATTCTTTCATGCATTAAAATGCCTTTTTATTAGGTTAATTAACTAAAATAGCTATTAGAATAAAGCATTCTAGTCTATAACAACCGGGATATGGAACACTGATTCCAGCTCACAGCAAGGCTTACTGTCTTGTCAGATACAAAAAACAACGCGATTACAGAGCTCAACAACATCCTTATCCTGACGTACTGTCAGGTTCAAGCCCTCATTCAGCCGTCAATATAGATTCATGTCTGCAACCGTACGCGACTTTGATCATTGTGAGCCTGCGCGATTTTACTGAGCAGTAAGCCCAGTTGTTCGCGTTCCGGGTCCGACAAGGGTGCGATGATGTCTTCCTGTACCCGACGCACTGCCGACTCAGCCTCAGCTCTCAAGGCTGCTCCGGCCTCAGTCAGGGTCACGATGACTGCACGGCGATCCTGAGAGTTGCGCACTCGGGTGACGCTGCCACGCTCTTCCAACTTGCGCACGATTAGCGCAATCGTGTTGCGATCCATGGCGGTATATCCGCCCAGGGTGATCTGATCCAGAGGGCCTTTTTCTTCCAGCGCGACCAGGGCCGCGTATTGCAGCTGGGTCAGGCCCACAGCGTCACAATGCTTTAAAAACAGCGCCACGCTGATCTGGTGACATCTGCGCAACAGGTTGCCGGGCATGGCATTGGCATCCGCCAGTGGAGTGCGTGTCATAAGCATATTGAACCGATAGGATGTGCCGTTCTTGTATAGAAAGCGCCTGGCAGCGTCAAGGCTGCCAGGCAGTGCCGGGCGTTCAGCCAGCTTGGTTCATTTCGCGTGCGGGTGATTGTCCGGTAAGGCATCCACAAAAGCTGGCAGCTCCATACAGGCCTTGTAAATGGCCTGAATCGTTGGGTACGGCGACATGTCGACATCAAAACGGCGGTTATTGGTCACCTGGGCAAAGAGCGATAAATCAGCGTGACCCGGGGTATCACCGCAGCAGAACCGGCCGCGTCGGGCGTCTTTGGCCAGCATGGACTCCAGCGGACCAAAGGCCTCGGCTACCCAGTGCTGAAACCAGGCTTTTACCTTCGCCTCATCCGCCCCGAGCTCACTGCCCAGATAGCCCAACACCCGCAAATTGTTGATCGGGTGTACATCGCACGCGACACTGTAGGCCAGTGACCGCACCCAGGCACGGTCCAGCGGTGCTTTGGGCAAAAAAGCCGGCTCGGGGTAGACTTCATCGAGGTAGTCGATGATCGCCAGTGACTGGGCAATCACGGTTTGCGGATCCAACTGCAAGGCTGGCACCAGCCCCTGCGGGTTCAATGCCAGGAACGCTTCCGAGCGATGTTCATTGTCGCGCAGCACATACGAGACCTGATCGTAACTCACGCCTTTCAAATTCAGCGCAGCCCGCACCCGAATGGATGCCGAACTGCGGAAAAAGTTGTGCAGTACCGGTGTCATACGCCCTCCCGCGGAGCCACGATTTGAATGCGATGTTCGCCGACGCCTTCAATACCACCGGTAATAGTATCGCCGACCGACATCGCACCCACGCCTGCGGGGGTGCCCGTGTAGATCAGATCGCCCGGTTGAATGCGCATGGTGTGAGACAGAATGGAGACGATTTCCTCGACATCCCAGATCAGGTCAGCGATGTCCTGGTCCTGTTTTACGTCGCCGTTCACCGCAATCCAGATCCGGCCTGTGGTCGGGTGGCCGATGTCGCTGGCTTTCTGAATGGGGCCAATCACGGCAGAATCATCAAACGCTTTCCCCCAATCCCAAGGGCGGCCTTTTTCGCGGGCTTCCAGTTGCAGGTCACGACGAGTCAGGTCATTGCCAATCGCATAACCATAAATGTACTCGTGCGCGTCTTCGGTTTTTATCTGAAAACCGGCTTTGCCAATTGCCACCACCAGCTCCATTTCATAATGGAAATTCTCTGTCTCTGGCGGGTAAGGTACATCACCACCGTCGGGCACTATCGCATCTGCAGGTTTGGTGAAAAAGAACGGAAATTCACGACTGGGATCACGACCCATCTCGCGAGCATGCGCTTCGTAATTTCGGCCGACGCAAAAAATACGGCGTACTGGGAAACGGGTTGATTCACCAGTAATTTCAACGCTTGGAGTTGGCATGGGTTCAAAAATAAAAGCAGTCATTATCAGATCCTCTTGTCGTGAATGTTGGTATTTGATCAGTTGTGTTTTTGAGTTTTTCTGTTTAGAAAACTGAAGTAAAAAAATTCGGGCATTGCGATCGGTAACCGACCCGGGCCGCAGCCAATGCCTGCTTAACCGCCCCGATGTTCACGCCAGAACCCCAGTTTTTGCTGCACGCCTCGGTCTGAAAAACCAAACAACACCGCGTCGTCATGCGCCTGATGCACTACCGGTGCCCAGCTTGGAACAACAAACAGATCCTTGGGTTTCCATTCGATCACAGTATCGCCGACGGTGGTTCGGCCATGACCTTCCACCACACTGAATACCGTTGCGTCAGTTGCCCGGTATACGTCGGTGACCAGACCTTTGGGCAACAGTTGCATCGCCGTGGAGATTGTCGGCATGGCGTCATCGCCGTTCAGCGGGTTCACATACCGCATCTTCAAGCCATGGCAGGGGTCCCACTCATTGCGAAGCCGCATCTGTTCCAGTGCTTCACGCGTGCGGTCGTAGGGGTAGTTGAAAATGGGGGATGCCAGCCCCTGCTGTTCATAACCAAAAGGCATCAGATTACTGCCGTAACGGGCCAGGCTGTCACCCCGGGGAATCGACTCCGGCTGAGACTCGGCGCCATAGCCTTCGGCAAAGGACGCATCGAAGAAGGAAGCCATGGGGATGTCGAGCCCGTCGAGCCAGACCATTGGCCGATCCGATTCATTGCCGTGGTCGTGCCAGGCCCAGGGCGGTGTAATGACAAAATCGCCTTCGTGCATCAAGGTGCGCTCACCCGCCACATTGGTGTAAGCACCATCACCATCCACCACAAAGCGAAGTGCCGATTGGCTGTGCCGGTGTGCCGGGGCCACTTCACCCGGCAAAACCAGCTGTAACCCGGCATACAGCGAGGTAGTAATGCGGCTCTGACCACGCAACCCCGGGTTTTCGAGAATGAGTACGCGGCGCTCTGCTTCTTTGGCTGTGATCAGGCCACCGGATTCCATCAGCAGCTCACGGGCCTCGTCGTAATCCCATTTGAACGGCTGGCAGCCACTGCGTGGCGTCGGTGTGATGATGTCACTGAGCACATTCCACAGTGCCGACATGCTGCGCTCATCCAGTTTTTTGTAGTAAGCATCCCGTTCAGGCGATGTGGCTGGCTTTTCAGTTAGAGACATAGTGAGCTCCTCCCCGAGTGTTTGACGATGTACCGCTATCCGGTGAAATGCTCCGGTCAGCAGAGCCTCTTTTCGCCCTTACTATTTAATCACTATTGTGATCATCATTATAGTGACTATCTATTGGGGCCTGGTGTCGCTGGCCGGTAAAGCCCACATAAAAATGGCTCTCGATCCTTACAGCCTTGTTTGTGTGGTTTTCTCACACTAGTTGGCGGTTACCGGAACGCTGCGTACAGTCAATCAGCCGGGACTATCCGTCAACGGTCGCAAATCGCGAGTCTGTGCCAGTAAAATAGACATCAGTTGCCGCATGGCAATCGGCATTTCCTGATCCATTCGCCTAACCAGGCCGACCGGCTCCCGCGTACTGTCGAGGGGTTCCGCGACCAGGGCCAGCACCCCCGACTCGATCAGATCCCCCACCACTCCATAAGAGATCATCCACAAGGCGTCAGACTTCGGCAGGTAGGATCGGCCAAAGGTATTTGAGACGGTCTCGATCAACGTATTGGGCAGTGGGATATTCAACGTCGCGAACGACTGCTCAATGATCGGCCGGATCCGGGTATCCTTGGGCGCCAATAAAAAAGGGTAGTCCTTGACGGCCCGCATTCGGCTGGCAGCGGGCAACGCCGCAATCGGGTGATCGGCCCGAGCTACAAGTACCATAGGCTCGGCGTAAAGATGAATGAAGTCCAGCTCATGCATCATTTCCGGTACACCGATACGGGCAATAGCCAGATCAATCTTGCCGCCGTGAAGCAAGTCGAACAGGTGGCGGTTATACCCGGTTTGCAACGAAAAATTCACGGGCTGGGTGGCCTGAGCAAAAAAAGCATTCATCGCTTGTGGCATAAACCGCGCTGCCACCGTCGGTAATACACCGATATGCAATTCAATACTGGGGGCACCACTGAGCCCAACCAGCCCTTCATAGCCTTTTTCGAACGACTCCATGCCAGCGGCCGAGTAGTGATAAAACACCTCACCTCGAGGCGTCAGCGATAACCCAGACCGGTCACGCACAATCAATTGCATGCCCATGATCGTTTCAAGCTCGGTCAGTGTTTTCGAGACCGCTGCCTGCGTTACGTTCAGCGACCGGGCCACCTCCGTCAGGTGATGCGATCGGGCCGCTTCCAAAAAACACTGAATGTGCCGGAATTTCAGTCGTCTATCCACGGGCAACGCTCACAAGAAAAGGGGTCCGGCGATAGTGCCATGAAGCCCGCTCTGCAAGAACCCTGATGCGCAGGGTAACTCCGACAACAGTCAGACCAATGGCACACGGGTTGGATCATAGGAGAACAACCAAGCGGTGCGCTCGGCATTCATATCCCGCTTAGCAAACGCCTCACGCAACGCTCCAACTGAGTCCAGATGGAACAGATTCCGATTATCGGATGACTCGTTGACGATTTTGGCCGTCCGCTCCAGCCTGTTGCGCTGATACAGTTGCAGCGCCTCGGTCGGGTTGGTCTCCTGAACCAGCGCACGGGCCAGCACAGCAGCATCTTCTACCGCCATGGCGGCACCCTGCGCCATGTAGGGCAACGTTGGATGTGCCGCATCCCCCAGCAAGGTAACGCGCTTAGAGCTCCAGTTATCAACCGGCAAACGGTTGTTCATTGCCCAGCGGTAACATTCGTCACGGTCAGCCGCCTCAATGATGGCGGTGATGGCGGGATGCCAGCCAACAAAATCCGCTTTTAACTCCTCCCAGGGACGTTTGGTCACCCACGATTCGTCGTCCCAGTCGTGCTGCTCAACACAGCCAACCAGGTTCAGCAATGTCCCTTCTCGCATGGGATAAGTGACCGCGTGCTTGCCGGGCCCAACCCAGATGTCGACGCTGGTCTGGCGATATTCTTCCGGCAGACTGTCCATCGGTACAATAACGCGCCAGGAGGCATCACCGGTGTAATTGATGGGTGTATCGCCCAGCACTTGCTGACGAATGACCGACTTGATGCCGTCGGCACCAATGAGCACATCACCGCGGGCGGAACGTCCATCCACAAAATGCACGGTGACACCGCTATCGTCTTCGGTGAACTCAGAGACGGCCGCATTCAAGGTAATCGCATCGGCTTTCAACTCACTTACCCGATCGACCAGCACCCGGTGCAGGTCGGCCCGATGCACGGAAATGTAGGGTACGCCGTGACGTTCAACGTAGGTGTCACCCAGCGGGATATTCTGCAAGACATCACCTTCATCGAACACCCGAAAGCGGTATTGGTCCGGTTGAAACCCAAGCTCCTTCAGCTGATCGAGCACACCGATCTCACGATACACCCGACTGGCATTGGCGCTGACCTGAATGCCGGCACCCACTTCACCCAGCGTTGCGGCCTGTTCAAATACCTGAACATCAACCCCGGCCTGCAGCAGGCAGGCGGCGGCCGTCAGACCGCCAATGCCGCCCCCGGCAATCAGGACGGTCTTAATCCCATCAGAATGAATGGCTGTCATAACGTTTTCTCCTGTAACGCACGCTGGCGCTACCTTCAAAGTGTTGTCCGGGGCAATCGACTGCTTGCGCATAGCATTACCCGGCAAGCGGAAAGCCTGATGGCAAGGACCTCAGTCCTCGGCGAAGTAAACGGTCTTGGTTTCCAGAAAATCATCCAGCCCTTGCATGCCATGCAGACGGCCCAGTCCCGAATGCCTGAAGCCACCGGTCTCGGTTTCGGCGGCGAGCCGATTGTGAGCATTCACCCAAACCGAGCCGGAGCGAATGCCACGCGTCCAGTGCTGCGCCCGACGGACACTTTCGGTCCAGACACTCGCAGCCAGGCCATAACGGGTGGCATTGGCACGGGCCAGCATGTCGGCTTCATCGTCCGCGCATTCGATGTTCAGTACCGGGCCAAACAGCTCTTCCTGAATCAACTCATGCTTAACATCCTGAATCTGCATCAGCGTCGGGGTCAGGAAATTGCCTTTCGCCAGTGGGCCCGACTCGAAAGTCTGCCCCTGCAACCAAATTTCACCATCACGCCGGGCAATATCCAGACTGCCTAGCAAACGGTCACGGCTGCGAGCATCGATCAGGGCGCCCATGGTCGATTGCCGGTCGTCACCGCGCCCGGTTCTGACTTCCGCCAGTGCGTCTCTGAGCTTCTCGGCGGTCTCTTCAAAACGGGAAGGATCGACAATGACACGGGTTATTGCGGTGCACATCTGACCGGCGATAATGGTCGCGTGACGTGCAATCTGCGGGATGGCGATATCCAGATTGGCATCACTGGCCACCAATGTTGGCGCTTTCCCCCCAAGCTCCAGCGACAATCGCTTCAGCGTGCCGGCGGCAGACGCCATGATGGCCGACCCCGTGCTACTGGCACCGGTGAAGGAAATAACATCCACGTCCGGATGCACGCTCAGCCGCTGCCCGACTTCAATGCCGTTCTCGTTGACCGAGTTGACCACACCGGCGGGTAAGCCCGTCACGGCGGCCAGGCACTCCATCATTATCCGGTTGACGTTGGCGGTTTGCGGCGCGGGCTTGACCACCACCGTGCAACCGGCAGCCAGTGCCGGCGCCAAACTGCGAATCAGCAGTGTCGCCGGGGCATTCCAGGGCACAATGATGGCGACCACACCCGCGGCTTCACGGGTAAAACTGACCCATTGCCCGGTGTCGAGTTCGGTGCTTCGGCCCATAATGGTACGGGCCAGCCCTGCATAATATCGGCACTCGCTGATGCAACCGAGCACCTCACCGCGCGCCTCGCTTTGCAACTTGCCCGACTCCTGAACGATAATGTCGGCCAGTTCGTTCTGACGCTCGGTCAAACGGTCTGCGTAGTCGAGCAGTACCTGCGCCCGCACGCGTGGTTTGGTTGACCACTGGCCTGCTTCAAACACCGAACGGGCAACGTCAATCGCCTGATCCGTCAGCGCCTTACTGCCAAGCGCGTAATAGCCAACCGGCGTGTTGTCGGCTGGGTTCAATGTGTGTCCACGTTCATCGCCGTTATCGAGCCAGCGACCGTTTATCCAGTGATTTGCCTGCATCATGCTGTACCCTCTATCTGACCTGAACGTCCATGGTGCCAATGTTCTCGATCTCGGCGCGCATGACATCACCACGCTGTATCGGCGCGACCCCTTCCGGCGTTCCGGTAAAAATCACGTCTCCTGGATGCAGGGTATAGGCATGGGAGGCAACGGAGATCAGCTTGGCCACACCCCAGATCAGATCCCGGGTATTGGCATTCTGGCGCGGCTCTCCATTGACCTGAATAGTCAGCCCCAAGGCATCCGGTGACCCCAATTCGTCAGCGGTAACCAACCAGGGGCCGAGCACGCTGAAGGTATCGAGCGATTTGCGAAAGCTGCGATCTTCCGTGCCGCGAATGGTGATATCCAGACCGATGGTGTAACCGGCCACATAGTCGAGTGCTTCGGCTTCAGACACCTTGCGTGCTGTCTTACCAATAACCAGCGCAAGCTCGACTTCGTGATCGGTGCGGCGTCCGTCATCGTGGTGGATTTCAACACCCTCACCAGCGCCCACCAGCGAACTCGTAGCTTTCAGAAAGAGCGCGTAGCGGTCAATAAAGGTGACGTCCGAGCCAAAGTTTATGCCAGCATCCTGCTGCGATTCCTCGACATGCGCCATGTAGTTAACCGGCGCAGCAATCAGTTTCCCGGGGTTGGCCACCGGGCTAAGCAAACGGACGTCAGCGACTTTTAAGCGCGGTGCCTTTTCAGCCGCAGCCATCAGGGCCGGGCGCAACTCGGTCAGTGCGGCAATCAGCACATCATGGTGTGGCAGAGGCCAGCGAAAAGCGGGAAGTTGTTCCAGTACCGGGGTCACATCGGCAATCTCGTCACCGATAACCAGCCCCAGCTGGTTGTCATTAAAGCGGCATATACGCATAGTAATTTCCTTGATAAACGCCGGGCACTAAGCCGAAAAGCGTTGTTCGCGGTAAAACCCGAGTTTTTCGTGAACCGCACGATCGGAAAAGAAAAACACAAAGCAATCGTCGCTGGCCACCAGACTGCGTCGCTGCCAGCCCGGCAAGGCAACCACATCTTTCGGGCCGAAATTGAAGGTCTGATCCCCGATCGTCACTGACCCGCTGCCCTCAACCACATGCATGACCTGGCTGTCGGTAGAGCGCATCGGCAACGTCGACTGGCCGCGTTTCAGGTGGGTCATCCATGTCGCCATGGCCGGCATGGCCCAACCACCGTCAATCGGATTGCTGTAACGCAATGTCGTCGCCAGATGCGGATCCGGCACTGCTCCCTGGGCGCTTTTGACCAGCGCTTCCCGGGTCCGGTCGTAAGGGTAATTAAAAATAGGAGAGGTCATGCCATACGGACTGGTGGCATCCATCGGCAACAACCCCTGACCATAACGTGCCATCGAATCGCCTTCGGGGCGGCTCAGGGGGTGCTGTTCTTCCTCGTAAGGGTCTGAAAAAACCGACTCAAAATACTGCAGTATTGGAATGTCCAGACCGTCCATCCAGATAACAGGCTCATCACCCTCATTGCCATGGTCGTGCCAGGCCCAGGGCGGGGTAATTACAAAATCGCCTTCACGCATGGTGGTGCGCTCTCCGCCTACTTCGGTAAAACCCTGTTCACCTTCAATCATGAAGCGAAGGGCTGATGGCGTATGGCGATGTGCCGGTGCGGTTTCACCGGGCAGTATCAGCTGCAACCCGGCATAAAGGGTTGAGGTCGATCGCGACTGGCCAGCATAAGCCGGATTTTCCAGCACCAAAACACGACGCTCAGCCTCTCTGGCGGTCAACAATTCTCCCGCTTCCAACAAAAGCGGTCGCAACGCACCGTAGCGCCACAGGTGAGCTTTGGACTTGGATGTGGGCTCCCGGGGGACAATGGTTCCCAGAACTTCCCACAGCGGTGCGGTATGCAAAGGTGCTAACTTATCGTAATAAGCACGTCGTTCGGGACTGGCCGATTCGTAAGCCATGGTTTTATAGCCTCTTCTGTCGATCTTGTTATACAGGCTTGAGTCAATGCAATGAGAGGGCGGAATTTGACCCCAGTTCAACTTTACAAGCTGACATGGACGCTCGCCAGTAACCGTATTGCTCGATAATTAAACGAGTCTAGGCCTCACGTTTGCTCAATTAAATTGAAAAATAAGACGGGATAATTAACTTTTTGTTAACAAGGCGGCCTAGTCCGGGCAGCACTTGGCTATCAGCCCAAGTTAACTTCCGGTTAATCATATGCGCCTAAAATTCAATTTAATAAACCAGCGGGCTTTCTATACTCGCTTCTCAGTACCCTGACCTGTGCCATATAGGGCGCAGTCATTGGAGTTACGCACTGCTGTGGCTACAACACCAATAAATGCCTTCAGCACGCCATTCGTCGAGTTACAGCCGATCCACCAGAGGTATACACAATGATAAAAAATCGCTTCTCCGCCGTCGCCGCGGGCCTGATCGCCAGCGTCGGACTATTGGGCACTGCCCAGGCCGAAACCGTTGGTGTAGGTACCATGTCGCAAGGCACCATCAGTTATTCCACCGGTTCTGCACTTGCCAAAGTCATGAACGAAGAGATGGATATGCAGGCCCGGGTCCAACCAAACTCCGGCGAAACCACTCTGCTGCCACTGATCAACAGTGGTGACTACGACTTCGGCATCGCCAACGTCCTCGAGGTTTATGAGGCCTACCATGGCGAAGGCACTTTTGCCGGTCGTGCACAGCCAAACCTTCGTGTGGCAGCCTCCATGTACCCGTTGCGCACGGCGATGTTTGTTCGGGAAGACAGCGACATCTACACATTGGCAGACCTTGAAGGCAAACGAGTGACCTTTGGCTTCTCTGCGATGGGCTCCATCAGTGTCGTAATGGAATCTTTGCTAGCTAGTGCCCGTCCAGAAAGGGCGATTTTTCAGAAAGATGCCAACGTCCTCCATTGGTCGTCGGATCCGCTTGGTGGTAACCCCCGCGTTTAGCTTTTTTTCCTGCCATAACCAATCAAAATCCAATCAGTACGACAAATTCGGCGTAGCCGCCTCTGTGCCAGCACCTTTCTGACCCTTGTATCTGGCGGTGATCGAGTCAGTCGCAGCGCTAGCTGCTGTTCAACCTAACCAGACGCGTCAGGTTATAGCTGATGGCCGACGCCCAGACAAAAGACATGAAGCCGTCTTCGCCTTTCCATAAC
>NZ_AUIH01000062.1 GCF_000423605.1 Saccharospirillum impatiens DSM 12546 | reverse complement strand
TGGCAACCGAGCATGCAGGTAAGTAGCAAACTGCATGGTATCCAGATGGCGCCAGGTCCGGGATTCTCGTTCATCGTGCTTCGGACATAATGTCCCGCACTCAGGACAAGCGCCAGTGGAGTCGACATATTCAATCTCGATGTCGACTCGGCTATTGGCCATATTGAGGTCTACCGAGCTTGTCTCCCAGGGTGAATGAATACCCAGGAGCAATGCATAGTGCTCTTCGATTTCCACTGAATGACTTCCCATACAATTAGAGTGTATCAGATCCTGATTATACTGGATTTCCACAAGAAACTACGAAGAGCCTTATTTTTTAACCACGCAGGACATTAAAAGACGTGAAACAATAACTGACGTAGGACACTAAAAGACGCAGGACAATAACTGACGTAGAACATTACAAGACGCTAAACACTGAAAGACGCCAGTTCCTTCCCTGCGTCTTTTCATGTTTCACGTCCCTTCATGTGTTGCGTCAGTTAGTGTTTTGCGTCCCTCCATGTCTTGCGTCTTTTCATGTCCTGCGTCAGTTCTTGTCCCACGTCTTTTCAACAATTCACTGCCTAATCAACGCCAGCAATTCCTGGGTTTTCTCTTCCATCAGGGCTTTGTCGGCCCGGGTTTCAACGTTCAGGCGAATCACCGGTTCGGTGTTCGATTTGCGCAGGTTGAACCGCCAGTCGGTAAATTCGAGAGACAGGCCATCGATGTGGTCTTCGCCAATGGCGTCGGCTTTGTAGGCGTCGTACACCCGGGCCATGGTTTCATCGGCATCGGCGACTTTGCTGTTGATCTCGCCGGGCGAGGGAAACTTGGCCATCCGCTCACTGACCAGCGCTTTGAGCGAGGTTTTTTTCTTGCTCAGCAAATCAACCACCAGCAGCCAGGGAATCATGCCCGAGTCGGCGTAGGCGAAATCCCGGAAGTAGTGGTGGGCGCTCATTTCACCGCCGTAGACGGCGTCTTCCTTGCGCATTTTCTCTTTAATGAAGGCATGGCCCGATTTGCACATGATGGCTTCGCCACCGTTGGCCTCCACAATCTCGACCGTGTTCCACGTCAAACGCGGGTCGTACACAACCTTCGAGCCCGGCTGCTTGACCAGAAAAGCCTCGGCCAGCAAACCGACGATGTAATAGCCTTCAATGAACTGGCCTTCGTTGTCCCACAGGAAACAGCGATCAAAATCGCCATCCCAGGCGATGCCCATATCGGCACCGTGTTCTTTAACGGCTTTACTGGTCACCGGTTGCTGCTCGTGCAACAGCGGGTTAGGAATGCCATTGGGGAAGGTGCCATCGGGCTCGTTGTGGATCTTGATCAGCTCAATGGGCGCGCCACTGGCCTTCAGAGCGGCCTCAAGCCGGTCGAGAGAGGGGCCTGCGGCGCCGTTGCCAGCATTGGTGACCAGTTTGGTCGGTCGCAGGTCGGTCAGATCCAGGTAGCCGATCAGGTGTTCTGTATACGCCTGGCTGTTATCTTGCTCGCGCAGGGTGCCGCGTTTGACGGCTTTGTCGCCGTACTCGCCCGTCTCGGCCATTTTGCGGATGTCATCGAGGCCGGTATCGCGGGAAATCGGTTTCGACTCCTCACGTACCATCTTCATGCCGTTGTAGTTAATCGGGTTATGGCTCGCCGTCACCATACACCCGCCTTCGGCTTTCAGGTATTTGGTGGCGAAATAGACCTCTTCGGTGCCGCACTGGCCAATATCGATCACATCTGAACCGAAATCCAGGACACCGTCGGCAAATGCTTGCTTCAGCTCTGGCGACGTCTGGCGTACATCTCCCCCGACGACCACGGTTTTGGGTTTCAGGTAGGCTGCAAACGCCCGTCCAATCCTGTAGGCAATGTCCGTATTCAGCTCAACACCCAGCTCACCGCGGATGTCATAAGCGCCAAAACAGGTCAGTTCAGTCATGAGGTGCTCCGTTTTAGATGTGCCCCGATTATAGGTTGCAAAGCACCCTCCTTGCAGTCTTTTTTAACATCGGTTTTTACTGGGGATTGGTTCACCTTATTGGCACCTCAACCCACTCTCTGCCCTGGCTCCGCTTGGCTCCGACCATGCCGTCCCGTATACTGCCGCGGTTGGGCGTTACTGTGGCATTATCACGTTTAATGACCAAGGCGTGTTAACGGATAAAACAGCGTCAGTCATTCGCCCGGCTGAACGCCAATACAAGCTGTACTGAGGGAATACATGAGTTCATCAGACCCGCACCACGCTTCGCCGCGTTACATCGAAGACGACACCATCGACCTGGGTGAACTGCTGCGTGGGCTGATCGCCCAGTGGCCGCTGATTGTCGGCATCACCTTTTTCGGTGCGGCCCTGGGTGTTGCCGTGGCGCTGTTGTTACCCAAACAGTACCGGGTTGAGGCGATCATCAATCAACCTTCGCGCCAAGCTGTGCAACCCCTGTTGGCACAACAAATTGCCCCACTGACGCTCGATGAACTGTCTGAACGCTTTCTACTCAATATTCGCTCGCTCAGCCTGATCGAACAGGCCTACAGCCTGTCTGATCTTGGCGGCGAACAGGATCTCGACTCCTTATCGGACGAAGAAGCCTTCTCCCAGATCCAGAACGTATCCAACGCGCTTTCCGTTGGCCCGGTACGCTACGAGTTCTACCAACTGGGATCCGATGAAAAAACCCCGTTGAACAGCCTTTCGGTCAACCTGCTCAGCAGCGAGCCGCGCCGGGCCAAGGGGTTTATTGACGAATTGCTGATACTGGCCGAACAGCGCACCCTGCGTGAAACCATTGGCAACATAAACGCCACAAAAGCAATTCGCATTGAAACCGCCCAGTCACGGTACGACCAACTGCTGGCCGGCGCCGAAGCCAGCCTGGCGCGTGAGCGCCGGCGTGTGCAACAGGCACTGAGCATCGCCAGTTCATTGGGTATCGAAGAGCCTACCAGCTGGGAAGCCCTGGTGCTGGGCGACAGCCAGGTGCAGATGATCAACCAACTGGCCAATGACGAGCTGTTTCTAAACGGCAGCCGCTTTCTGACCGCTCAACTCGAGAGCCTGTCTGCTGATGGCGCCGCCGAACTCTTTCTGGAAGGCGTAGAAGAGACCGTATTCGACCTGAATGGCAACCAGATGGTGATCACCACCACGCCCAGCCAGTTGCAGGGTGAAATACGCGCCCTAAGTGACCAGACATTCGCCCTGAGCGACGTCACCCTGCTCGATGAAGACGCAGCAGCGCGCATTCCGAGCAACGCCGAAAAGCCAAACCGGCCGCTGATAGCAATAGCAGCAACGGTTCTGGCCGGCTTTGCCGCCCTGTTCATCGCGCTGATTCGCATGGCCATCCGCGCCAAGAAAGAGGATTAACCGCGGGGGGTGTTGCTTATTGGGTGATGCCTCCTAACCCGCTATACTGCCGGCCAGCTCGTCACATTCGGATTCGACATTGTTTACCTGGTACATCTGCCGAGAAATCATCAAACCTTTTGCGCTGATCACCGCCATCCTGATGGCGTTGCTCATTGCCGGGGAAATGAGTGAAACCATCGGGCGGGTGGTTTCCGGGCAATATTCCGACTGGGCCATTCTGGCCATTATTGGCTTTCAACTGCCCATTCTGCTGCCAGAGCTGCTGCCCGCGGCCTACTTTCTGGCCGCTCTGACCACCCTGAACCGCCTCAGTGAAGATTCCGAACGCACGGTTTTGCACGCCATTGGTGTCTCCGATACGGGCATCATGACCAAGGTACTGGCCTTCACCGCCCTGCCCGCCATGATCCTCATGCTGGCCTTTACCCACCTGATCACCCCCATGGCCGAGCGCGGCTTGTCTGACTACCTGTTCAGCCAACAGAACCGGCCACTGACCGACATCGTCTCCCCCGGTGAGTTTTTCTCATTGAACCAGCGCGACGCCACTCTTTATGCCCGTTCGTCAAACCCGGCACAGGAGTCGCTGCTGAACCTCTTCGTCGCCCAGGTCGATGGCGACCGCATTTCGGTCAATACCGCGCCTTCAGCTCGCATTCAGGTTGAACAGCAACGCCAATACTTAACCCTGTTCTCAGGCCGGCAAACCGTGTTCAGCCTCGACCCCGATGAGACCGAACGCGTCAACTACCAGAGTTACGCCCTGTTCATTCCCACCGACGAAGCTGACTCCCGAAGCAGCCCGCGCGAAGCCTACGGCTCTGGTGTGCTGTGGGAAAACGGTAGCCAGACCAACCGCAGCGAAGTGATAGAACGCACCCTTACCGCGGGCATGATTCTGGTGCTGGGCATCTGGGCGATCAGCCTGACCCGGGTGAAACCCCGCAAAGCCAAGGTGGGTGCCATTGCGCTCGGCATCATCCTCTACATCGTGTTCACCTTCACCCAGCAGACGCTGCAAACCGCCGTTGAAAAAGGCCAACTGCCGTTGCTCGCCAGCCCCTGGTGGTTACTGCTTGTATTGGCCGTACTGGGCATTGTAGTAATACGGAGGCCTGGCTGATGGGCCTTTCAATACTCAACCGTTACATCCTGAAACGCACCGCGGCGTTCATTGCCATCGTGGTGCTGGCGATTGGCGGCTTACTGCTGGTGATGGGCGTGGCCGATGAGATCAGCCGACGCGGCAGCGACACCTACACGCCCTTTGATGCGTTCCTGTACCGGCTCTACAGCCTGCCGTTGGAGGTCTATCAGTTCATTGGGCCCATGGTGCTGCTCGGCACGCTGCTGTCTGTGGCGGGCATGGCGAAAAACAGCGAACTGGTGGTGATTCAACTGGCCTCGCGCAGTGCTTACGGTCTGGTGGTACGGCTGATTCTGCCGGGGCTGATGCTGCTGCCCATCGTTTATTTCATCGGCGAATGGGCTGCGCCTCAATTGCGATTGCAAGCCGAAGTCACGCGCGCCATGAAACTCGACAGAAGCCTGCCCACCCTCAGTGGCCAGTGGTACCGGGATAACGAATGGGTGATCAACGTCGACCTGGTCTCGCCCGACCGTGACATCACCGGCCTGACCATCTTCGAAATGGACGCCAGCAACAACCTGGCGATGGTCACCTATGCCCCAACCGCCAGCCCAATCGACCAGGGTTGGATGCTCAATAACGTAAAACAAGTCAGCTTCAACGAAGACTCGGTACAACACAGCCGCTTCGAGACCCTTAACTGGCAACCGGCCAACTTCAACGCCGACCTGCTGAGCATACTCAGCCAACGCGAACGAGAGCTGACGCTGCAGCAGTTGTGGGTGCAAGTCCGTTTCTCCCTCGAACAGGCCCTGCCCGACCCCCGCCTCGAACTCACCTTCTGGAGCCGGCTCTGGTTCCCCGTGCAATACATCGCCATGCTGTTCTTAGCGCTGGTGTTTTCGTTCGGAAGTTTTCGGCAGAAAACACTGGGCGATGCCGCGTTCAAAGGCGTGGCATTGGCGATTGCCGTGCAACTGGTGACGGATACCACCGGCAGTTTATTGATGGTTATGGGTCTAACCCCAGTGCTGGCTGCACTAGCGCCATCGTTGGTGTTTTTGGGGGTTACCGTGTGGTTGGTGAAAACAAGATTATAACGGCTGCGCCGTCCCCCTCTCTCTAGCTCTCTCCCCCAATGGTGGAGAGAGAACTGTTATGTGCAGTGCTGCGAGCGATGGGCACTGGTTATGGTTCAACCAACTAACTGCTCCCTCTCCCGCACTGCGGGAGAGGGCTGGGGAGAGGGTTCACTTCTGGTTAAATAACCTTAAACCTCAAACGTCGAATGCAAATTAAAATACGCCCCACGCTTGGCCAACAACTCATCGTGCGTGCCACTCTCTATCACCCGGCCCTCTTCCAGCACATGAATCAAGTCTGCATTCATCACCGTGCTTAACCGGTGGGCAATCACCAGCGTGGTTTTGCGCTTGGCGAGGTCTTCGAGAGTTTGCTGAATCAGCTTTTCGGTGCGGGTATCGAGTGCCGAGGTGGCTTCATCGAGCAGTAGAATCGGCGCATCGCGCAGCAGCGCCCGGGCTATTGCAACGCGCTGGCGTTGCCCGCCCGAGAGGTTCGTTCCCCGGGGGCCGGCGAGTGTGTCCAGCCCGGCTTCCAGTTGTCGGGTGTATTCTTCTACCAACGCTTCTTTGGCGGCTTTATCGACACTCGCCATATCGGCATCCAGCTTACCCAGCAGAATATTCTGCTTGATGCTTTCATCGAACAGGGCTGAATCCTGACTGACCACGGCAAACAACCGGCGCAGCTCGATCAGATCCAACTGGTTGATCGGCACATCACCGAACCGGATGGTGCCCGACTGTGGGTCCACCAGCCGGGTCAGCAAATTAAACAGGGTCGTTTTACCGGCGCCGGATGCCCCCACCAGCGCCGTCATTTTACCGGCCGGGGCGACCAAACTCAGATCATGCAGCACCGACTTATCGGCATAGCCGAAATTCAGATGATCAAACACGATGTCCAACTGGCCTACCTGTGCCGGCACCGGCACGGGTTTTGGCGGCGTCACGATGCTCGGGGTCAAATCCAGCACGCTGAAAATCCGCTCCAAACTCGCACTGGCGGCCTGAAAGGCGCCGCTGATGTTGCTCAAGCGGCGCAGCGGGTCAAAAATAAGCGCCATGGCGGTGAAGAAACTCATGAATTGGCCAATGGTTTTCTCACCTTCAATGATCTGATGCCCACCGTAAATCACCACCGCTACAAAGCCGAACCCGGCGACCAGATCAATCATCGCCGGCATCGCCGCCTTGCCGATTTCCGAACGACGCTGAAACTTGAAAAACCGCTCGGTCTCTTTCTGAAAGCGGCCGTCTTCGTGCGCTTCCAGGTTATTTTGTTTGATCGCGTTAATGCCATGAAATATCTCATCCAGCCGCATCGACAACAGCGACGACACTTCCCGCGAACTGCGCGTGGTTTTCAGAATCAACCGGCGCAGCAAGGCAATGGGGAACGACAACAGTGGCAAGCCAAACAAGGCAAACAACGTCCACCGCCAGTCGACCAGCATGGCCACGGTCAGCAAGGCAATCAGCGAAATCGAATCCCGCCCGAGGTTGATCAGCGCGGTGCTGGCAAAGCTTTTCAGCGCCTGGGTATCACCCCGAACACGTTCGATCAAAGCGCCGGGTGAATGGGTGCCAAAAAACCCGGAATCCAACCGAACCAGATGGCTGAGCATGTCTTTTTGCAGGCCGGTGACCACGCGCAGGCCGACCGTAACCGTGATCACCCGTTGGCCAAACCCGCCGAGCGCCCGCGCGGTGAACACAATAAAAATCGCCATCGCAATCCACACCACCTGGTCGGCATTGCCTTGAACGAACACCTGGTCGAACATGGGCTGCACCAGGTAGCTGAGCAAGCCCAACGCACTGCCTTCAATGACAACCAATACCGCGGCAACCATCAGCACGCCAATGTGACTGCGCAAATAACCGCGCCACAGGCGTTTTACCAGCTCCAGCCGAGGGGTGTCCTGGTGTTTTTCCAAATCAAATTCATTCACGTCTTAGCACCTTGTCGACCACCCAACTGGTAAACCCTGCGGGTTTGAACTGCCGCTCCAATTGCACGGGATCGTACACCTCGTTAACCCATTGCTGAAACGCCATGGGGGTTTGGCGGCAATATCGTTCGTATTCACAGAAAAACTCATGCAGCAGGCCAGTTTTTGCCCCTTTAAAATGCAGATACCGCCAGGATAGCTGGGCTTTGGCATCCTGCACTGTGCCCTGCCCGGTCACCAGCAAATAAACGCCAGCGGCAAACCCGGAACGGTCGGCTCCCGATTTACAGTGAAACAACACCGGGGTATCAATGCGAGACATTAGCTGAATCAGCTCATCCACACGCGCTGGGCGGGGTGCCCCGCGAGACGACATCCGAAACGAAATCAGCGTGACGTTAGCCTGTTCAGCTGCCTCAATCTCAAACAGAGACGCTCCGATATTCCCCAGGCCACGCAAACTAACGATGGTACGAATGCCCTTGTTCGCCAGACGACGAACCTGCCGGGCGCTGGGTTGATTACCCCGCCATGCGTTGGATGCAAACCGCTCCGGGCGGTTCCACAGAGGCCGCAACAAGCCATGATCGATCACAATGGCATCCAACCAGGCTAAATACCGCACCCAGGGCTTGTCGAAATTCGCTTCCCAATACCGGCGCCACTGCTTCAAGCGGTTTTGCACACGTGATTCAGCCATTACGATCGCCCTGCAATCGCTTGCGCATCGTTGCCACAAAGGCACGCTTGCGACGCCGGTTAACCCAACCCAGCAAGGTCTGAGTGGGAATCCAGGTACGCTCGCCAAGCCCGTCGATCAGCACAAAATGCTCGTCGGCGCGGCCAGCGTTTTTCAACACAATATTTTCCTGATTCAGATCACCGATCATCAGTGGCGTGTCGAGCAGAGCCTGCAGCATTCGGTCAAGTTGTGTATAACGCTTCGCCGACATAGCGCCACGCTTTCTGAGCCGAAGTACCGAAGGTGCCAGGTTACCGTCACTGTCGCGTGCGGCCGAAACCAGCAAACCGAGGCCAATATCCGTCTCCACAACACCGTATACCGGCTCGATATGGGGCAAAATTTCCGGGTAACAATACCCCTCTGGCCCCTGGTATCGGGACTCCACAAACTGCTTCAGTTCACGCATTATGCCCGTGGTGTATAAAAAGTGATCCTTACGTTGTGCAAACCACCGGCTCATGCCCGCTTGCGCCAAGCCCGGATACCGGGGCATGTGCACCTTAATCAGCAAGTCTGGCGAGTCCGGGTGTTCGTACACCCAGCGCGTTTTGCTATTCAGCAGTGGCGTTTGGTCTGCAAGCTGAACCGGGTCAAGAATCATACTGGCACCCCATCCGGTCCATTGCGGAAAATAACGTCTGGTTTACCCACATGCTGATCCAGCCAATTGAAAAACTCGGGTCGCAATGCATCATCCATTTTTTCCAGACTTTGGAAACAGGCATAACGAATGGACGGGTCCGATTCGATACGGTTGAGCATTCGGTGCAGCCGGGGTTGCTGGTAATCACCCGGTTTGAATCGCAGAGTTTTAAACCGATTATCGATCAACGCACGGCCCTGCTTAAGAGCCAGATGGTTAACCAGGGCATCGGCCAAAAACTGAGATTCATCGCGCAGTGGAAACCGGCTGTTATGCGCCAGCCTATCCGGGTTTTGTGCCATGTATTCGCGCATAACTGACTTTAACAGGGGGTGAGGCTTGTGTGGCACCTTAAAATAACGATATCGAAAACCGGCCAACCGAGAGGCATAAGCCTGAGCCAAATGATTACCCGGCCGTTTTTCGGGTGAGTTAGGGTCCAGCCCCATCATACCGCCGAGCATCACATTCAAGCGCTGTGGCATCCAATGGCCGGTTAGCACGGCCTGCTCGCCGTTAAAGAAGCAGGCCTCCTGAACGGGGCGAACCAGCATGAAGTCATCGTTCAGATAGACGTATCGTTCGGCCAGCCCGGATATATTCCAGTGCATCGACATAATTGAACGATTGTTAAACGTGGGTAAGGCCTGCTCATGGCCCTTGAACACTTCGGTGTGATCGACAATGACCACTTTGTCACCCCAGCCCGATTCCCGGATAGTCGGCATGAAGGCCGGTTCCTGAGCATCGGTAATGATATGGATTCGGCGCAGCCAGGGCGCATAGTTAAGCAGCGAGGCGATGCAATAAGCAAACTCTCCGGTTTCCCGGTAGCGGTTTTCATGCGCTATTTTGGGCCGATGGCCGATCGACGTCAGGTACGCATTCAATTTGGCGCGATGAACCGGGTCTTCACCGCTCACCCAGGTAACCAGAGCATCTATTGGCTGGTTCCCGTTATGAACGGCATCACTCACGGCGCAATATCCTGTCTACCAACCAATTGCCCTTTCGGTGACCGTTAAAGCTTCGGCTCATGGCATCGCGATCGAACTCGGTGTGCAGCCAATCATCAAAGGCGATTCCAGACGACTGATGCGCCGCTTCGTAGGTTTCTACAAAATAGTCCATCATCCCGGTCGAGGCGTTTTTGATGTGCAAGAAGCGCAGCGACAGCTGTTTTTTGGCATCAGTAGCAGGCACACCGGTGTGAATCAGATACAGGGTGGAAACCAGCCCGGCACGATCTGCACCGGACTTACAATGCACCAGCATGGGTTGGGGTGCCTGGCTAAACAATGATTGCAATTGCGCCACTTGCGCCACCGTCGGCGGCCGGCGTGAACTCATTTTCAAATTGACCAAATGTATTCCGGCTTTGTCGGCGTGAAACTGTTCAAGATAGAAGCCGCCGCTGCGGCCTTCTCCGCGCAAGTTAACCACGGTTTTAAAGCCGCGTCGTGCCAGTGACTTCAGACGCCAGGGCGTGGGTTGATTCGACCGCCAAAAACCCGGGGCGACTTCATGGGGGCGGTTGACCGGTGCGCGTAGCAACCCGAGATCAACAACCAGCAAGTCGAGCCAGGCAGCCAAACGCGCCGAGCGCAGATGCATCCGGCCCGGCCAAAGCCCGCGCCAACGCGCCATTAGAGAAGTCTTGCCGGTTTTCTTGGCTGGCATTAAACGCTGGGTATCCGGTTAAATTCAAACGCGCGTATGGTACTCAAACCCGCCCACCATTCCCACCTTTGATTTTTGCCTGAACCGGCCTTCTCGGTTATGCTACGCGGCCGTTTCAGACCTGTTGCCCAGCCAATTCCGCATGAGCCAGACACCCCGCTACACCGATGTTGCCACCCTTGCCCTGCCTGGCTATGAAGGCGAGGTGCTGGAACACTACACGAGCGCTGAGGGGCAACACTGGCTTGCCGGGTTGCAGCAACGGCTGAAAAGCAGCGACGCCGACCTTCTGTACCGCCAGCGCAACCGGGTATATCGCCTCGACGACCCCGTAAACGCCACCACAGATGCCCTGTGCATCAAGGCTTTCAAGCAACCGGATGCCCTGCGCAGCGCCATTTACCGACGTACCGGTAGCAAAGCAGCCCGGGCTCATGCCTACAGCCGCCACCTATATGCACAAGGCGCCGATGTCGCAGAGCCCATTGGTTATATTGAACGCTGGAATGGAAAGCAGCTGGTAGAGAGTTACCTGCTCACTCGCTACATTGCCGACTCGACCGATCTGTACTCGGAAATGACCTACCTGCTGCGCGAACGCCCCTATGCGGAAGACTTCATAAAGCTGCTGCGGTTCAGCGCCCACGCCATTCGCACCATGCACGACAGCGGTTTCATTCACGGAGACCTGGGCCCGCAAAACATACTGATGCGCCGCACCGGCCCGGCCGAGTGGGCCCAGCCGGCCTTCATAGACCTGAACCGCGGCAAGCTACAGCCCAACCCCACCCTGCGCCAGCGCGCGCAGGACATGGAGCGCATGAAGATTCCATCCCACTTCCGGCGCATTTTCTTTCATCTCTACTTTGAAGATAACGGTATACCAGTAGAGTTCCAACGCTGGGCAGACCGCTACCACAACCGCTTCCTGCTGCACCAGCGCAGCCGCAAATGGCGCCACCCGGTGCGCACGGTAAAACGCTGGCTAAACACCTCCCCCGCCGAAGAACGCAAAGCGGTGTCTACCGGCCAGCCATCCCCTCGCAATGCCTGGCTGTGGGACAGCAAATCGGCCCAGCCTTCGGTGATGCTGCAGGTCAAAGACCGCAAACAACAACGCGCCAAAGCCGACCTGTGGCGCACCCTGGCCAGTTTCTTGCGCCAGGCATTGCCGGTTTACCGCCAGTACAAAACACTGAAATCAACCGCATTCCAGAGACCGGTTGCCATGGCTAACCGACTGGGTGTATGCGTTGAGATCAATGCCAGCTTTGAGGAACAGCAAGCGCTATTAGCCCAGACGCCCGGCTTACCCGTGTTCGTAAGGCTCTATTTTCACCTGGGGCCAGACCACCTGGCCCGGTGCAGCGAGGCCATTCGCCAGTTGGCCGAGGCCGGGCATGAAGTCTCGATCGGGCTTATCCAATCCCGCCAGGCAGTGCTGGAGCCCGAGCGGTGGCAGGCATTCATGAGCAATGCCCTGGATGCCGTGCACCCGCACATTCACTGTGTGGAAATCGGCCATGCGGTCAACCGCGTTAAGTGGGGCTTCTGGAACCTGGAAGAAATGGCTGCTATCTGGCAAGGCGTTGCCGACCTGAAAGCCCTTTACCCCGCACTGACTTTCCTGGGCCCCGCCGTAAATGACTTCGAATTCCAATACTACCCGCCCCTGCTCGATGCCGCCGGTGAATCGGTCGATGCGCTATCCAACCACCTATACGTAGACCGCCGGGGAGCACCGGAAAACGCCCAATCCGGCTTTGCCACACTCGAAAAGTGCCTCCTGGCCAAGGCCATGGCCAACCAATACAGCAAGCAAGGTTTCTACATTACCGAGGTGAACTGGCCACTCAAAAATACCGGTGAATACTCCCCACTGGCTGGCGCCTACCAACCCAAAGGCAAGCCTGAAAGCAACCTGCATATCAGCGAACAAGACAGCGCCGCCTACATGGTTCGCTACGCCCTCATTGCGCTATGCTCCGGCACCACAGAACGCATCTGGTGGTGGCGCCTGGTACACCCGGGGTTTGGCTTGGTCGATGATCTGAACGGCTGGCGCGAGCGCCCGGGTTGGCCCGCCCTGGTGCAGTTTCATAACCTCATGGCGAACGAGACCTTTACCGGCCGTGAAGAAAAAGACGGTGCCCTATGGTGGCATTTCGGCCGGTTCAGCCTGGTGTATTCACTCAGCCAGTGTGAGATCACCCTGGGTAACGACATAAGCCGGATAACGAACCTGACCGGACAAACTGTAGCCGGGCAACCGGGCGACACCCTGGCAATAGACGGCAACCCTGTCTACCTGCACCAACGGCACCCGCAAAAGGACCGAACCGAATGAAACCGCGCAAACACCTCTCGGCCTTCTGGCGCATGCTCATGTTGCGGCTATGTAACGTGGAAAAGGCCACACCCCGGTTGGTAAAAAAACGGTTACCGGTGATCGCCAATCTAACCACCATTGAGCCCCGCCTCGGCTTCGTACACGTTGCGATCAACAGCATGCTGCTGCAGGAAGAAGCCCCGGAGCGAGTGATTTTATGGCTCGACGAACGGTTACAAGGGAAAATACCCACCAAACTAACCCGCCTGACCCAACAGGCTCCGTTCGAGATCCGCTTCCGCAAAGACGTAGGCCCACACACCAAGCTGGTCCATGCACTGGCCGACTTTCCAGAACGCCTGCTGTTCACCGGCGACGACGACATGATGTACCACCCCACCACCCTGGCGCGGCTCTACCATGACCACCAGGCCCACCCAACCGACATCATCAGCCACGCCTGCCGGCGAATTCGCCGCAACGACGAAGGCACCCTGCTGCCCTACAAACAATGGCGCTATGAAAAGCCCGGCGAACACCACCCGGATACCCTGTTACTCGGGTTCGGTGGCGTACTCTACCCAGCCGGAGCGTTGCCACCTGAAGCGACGGACGAAACGCTGTTCAAGGAACTGGCCCCCAAAGCCGACGACCTTTGGTTCAAAGCCATCAGCGCCCACCACGGCACCACCGTGCGCCGCGCCAGCCAACCGTTAAAACCCCAGAAGATCCCCTTTTCCCAGAAAGTGGCGTTACGCAAAGCCAACGTAGGCCAAGACACCAACCGCCAGCAATGGCAGGCACTGGCCGAGCATTTCAGGCTAAAAATTTAGGGAGGCTTGAAGGGACGGAACACATTGACGGACGAGACACAGAACACCGACTGACGCGACACAATACAAGACGCATAACACAAATAACCACCTGACCCGCAGGAGGTTGTCACCCAGAGGACTGGCTTCCTACAAAAGACCAAACAACCACCACACCCGTAGGAGGCCAGTCCCCTGGGCGACTGGAAGCACCCCCGGCCACCGAATGAAACCACCGCCCAAAAGGCCAACTTCACCGGTGAATCCTTCTCCCCGTCACCCAGAGGACGCTGAGATGGTCTCCTCCCCCGCCCATTGGGCTCGGCGTCATATTGCGCCATCATGGTGGGTGAGACATCCAACTCATGACGCGAGGAGGAAACCATGGCAAAGGTTAAAACAATCGGCGTTGATTTGGCAAAAAACACGTTCTATTTGGTGGCCTTAAGTGCCACGGGCAAAACGGTCTGGCGCAAGAAAGCTACTCGTGATCGGTTGCTGCCCTTTCTGGCTCAGAAGACGGGCATCGTTGCGATGGAAGGCTGCAGTGGCGCCCACCATTGGGCACGGTCGCTGCAGGAGCTGAATATTCCCGTCGCGATCCTGCCCGCTCAGCATGTGAAAGCCTATCAGCGTGGTCAGAAAAATGACTTCAACGACGCGACTGCCATCGCCGAGGCGCATCTGCACGGCCGTATTCGAGCAACCGAGGTGAAAACCCTGGCTCAACAAGACCTGCAAAGCCTGTTTCGGGTGCGTGAGCAGCTATTGAAAGAACAAACAGCTCTCATTAATCAGGTTCGGGGGCTTCTGATGGAGTATGGGGTAACGATCCCACAAGGAAAACGGCACTTCAAACGTGCGCTCCCGTTGGTACTGGAAGATGCCACCAACGGCCTGACACCGCCGATACGAGAACTGCTGCACCGTCGCTATGAGGTGTATCAACTGTTGGAACAAGAGCTCGACGGGTATACAAAACAGATCGAGTCGCTGGCCAAAGCGGACGAGCACTGCCAGTGGCTGATGAGCATACCTGGGTTTGGCGCTCTGGTGGCCACGGCGTTCAGTTGCTGGCTTGGCGATGGCAGCCAGTACCGCAAAGGTCGCCAAGCCTCAAGTGCGCTGGGTCTGGTGCCAAAGCAGCACAGTACCGGCGGACGCACGGTGTTGTTGGGCATTAGTAAGGTGGGCGATAAGAATTTAAGAGCCTTGCTGGTTCACGGCGCACGCGCCGCCGCGCGTGTGATGCCTGGCAGAGAGGATCCGCTGAGTCAGTGGTTCCTGCGGGTTAAAGCCCGGCGAGGGCACAACATCGCTGTGGTGGCACTGGCCAGCAAGCTGGCTCGAATTGGCTGGTCGGTTGTCAGACAGCAAACAAGTTATCAGAAGGTTCAGGCGGCGTACGCCTGAGCAAGCAGTTGGAGGCTGAATAGCACCACTCACTTCCCAGGTTGCGAAGGCAGACAGCATTGACGGCATAACAGGTTGAACCGACGTACCGAAAACCCGTGGAAGCCAAAGGGCAAAGCCCGTGAGGACGCTAGAGGACGGTACGTGCGAAAGCTCATCAAGGTCCGCGACCACACCATGGTAATGCGTCGCATAGAGAGACCGAATATACGGCAGCCAACCTATCCCTGCTTGTTACAGCTGGAAGCCTTGCAAAGAGGGAGGAGACCATATACTGGCTTCCTAC
>NZ_AUIH01000061.1 GCF_000423605.1 Saccharospirillum impatiens DSM 12546 | reverse complement strand
ATGAGCTGTCGCTCGCTGCGGATCGTATAAAGAACCTGTAACAACTGTGCTCTGAGCAACCGCTCTGGTGGAATCGACATCTTGCCACGCTCGGAATAAGCGCCATCCAAGAGCCAGTCAATGCGGGTCAGCGCTGTATCGAATAAAACCTTGATCGCTCGCAACGGGTGATCTTTGGGGACGAAGGAGTCCAGGTGGACCGTGGAAAATAAAGCTTCCTGAGTGATGTCGAGACCGCGCATTATCTGATTGGCTCCGGATCAGTTTGACTGAGAGTATGTTACCAAACCCACGGTTCATGCGGAATAATTTCAACAGCCTGTTAGGCATCAAAAACCAAAGAACAAAAGCAACCAGAAAGAGAGCCCGTATATCGCCCAGCATATTGGCATATTCAATTTCATCCATAATAGCTTGAACAAGCATTACCCCAGCGTGAACGGTGCTAGGGAGCCTCTGAACAAATGGTAAACCAGATGAGGCTTGCATTGGCCATAGGGTCCTTAGCTGCACGAATCAAAAATAGGCCCAGTACAATATACATGCCCATAATCATCGGTTCTTGCTCAGGTTGTGCTGGAGTCCAACGCCAACCCGAGGGCCAGATGACCATCATCATTACCGAGTCACCCTTTGGCCATGGCTTTAACGTCACCCGCGGTTAGGGTTTGTCCACCAATTCCCCAGTCGCCTTCTTTAATCTCATTTATTTTCACCCATGTGACGCCGCGCAAGTTCTCTCCCTCTATGGATACCATGGTATCCGTGATCTTTTTGATCATGTCTTTCTTCTGTTCTGAGCTAAAAACACCTTCTATCAATTCAACATTAACCAGTGGCATGAGAATCTCCTTTACTTCATTGTTTTGTGAGTGGAATACTCATACTGATGGAGTGCCCGGCCACTGCCCAGTGTATTTTCTGGACCAATCGCAGTACACAATCTGTACTAGCGCCTCTAGTGATGAGCTTCTACACTGCGACGCCTGGGTTTGGCCAGTTAAGGAGGGGATATGGCTCAGCACAGCTATAACCAGTTCTGCCCCATTGCGAAGGCTTGCGAAGTGCTCGAACCCCGGTGGACACTGCTGATCATGTGTGAGATGTGGTCTGGTTCTTGCCGGTTCAACGAAATCAGAAGAGGCGTACCCGGTATGTCTCCCACTCTGTTGTCCAAGCGACTCAGAGGCATGGAAGAACTTGGCCTTATTTCCCGGGAAGAGAACGGCCACAATGGCAATATCGACTATAGAATTACCGATATTGGCCAGGAGCTGTCTCCCATTGTTTATGCGCTGGGTAAGTGGGCGCATCGCAATGTAGATGCTGATGTCACCCTGGAAAAGCTCGACGCAAAGCTACTGATGTGGAATGTGAGAAGAAGAGTAGATGTAACGAAGTTCACACCCACCAAAAAGGTTATTCAATTCATATTCCCGGAATTGGACAAAAATAAACAAAATTACTGGTTAATCTCGAAACCCGGGTGCAGTGTCGATTTATGCACGAAAGACCCAGGCTTTGATGTTGACTTGTACGTCAATGCGGATTTGAAAGCGCTGACCTCCGTGTGGCTTGGGCTATCGGATTTGGATTCGCAGTTAGGCGCTAAAAAGATCGTTCTGATAGGAGACGATAAACTTGCATCGTCTATCGACCAGTGGATGGTGAGAAGTTCATTTGCTGACAAGCATCGTAGTTGATTGCGCCAACGTTCTCTGTACCCCAACATCCCGGAGAAAACCTTTCTGGCTGAGCCAGCCTCCAAGGCTGGCCGCATCGGTACTGACGCCGCCAGCAATCAAGCGGCGTTAACGGGCACGCCCTCAGCAGTACGTGCCGTGGAGCGGTCAATCAACGTCTGAGGTCGCACCAATTTTGTGGATGCTCAAGTCAGCCCCGTTGAACTCCTCTTCTTCGCTCAGCCGCAGTCCGGCGATTTTCCCGACCAGACCGTAAACCAGGAAACCACCAACAACCGCAACCAAAACGCCCGCCAAAGACCCAATTAACTGAGACATGAAACTGACGCCACCCAGGCCGCCTAACGCTTCCGTGCCGAAAATACCGGCAGCGATGCCACCCCACAACCCACACAGACCATGCAGCGGCCAAACACCCAGCACATCATCGACTTTGGGCAACTTGTTCTGGGCCCAGGTAAACACAACCACGAAAAGGCCACCGGCCACGCAACCTGTTATCAGCGCCCCAATAGGATGCATGATGTCAGACCCGGCGCATACTGCCACCAGACCCGCCAGAGGGCCGTTATGGATAAAACCCGGATCATTGCGCCCGGCGAACATCGCAGCAATCGTACCACCGACCATCGCCATCAGGCTATTGACGGCGACCAGGCCAGAAATGCCTTCCAGGGTCTGAGCGGACATCACGTTAAACCCGAACCAACCGACCGTAAGAATCCAGGCCCCGAGGGCAAGAAACGGAATGTTCGAGGGGGCAAAAGCGACCAATCGACCATTGCGGAACCGCCCCATTCGAGTGCCTAACAGGTAGACGGCGGCAAACGCGATCCAGCCGCCGACGGCGTGCACAACGATCGACCCTGCAAAATCATGAAACCCGGCGCCAAACTGGCTGGCGAGCCAGCTCTGGAAGCCATAGTTACCATTCCAGATGAGGCCCTCGAAGAAGGGGTAGACGAAGGCAACAATCAGAAACGACCCGACCAGGAAAGGGTAAAATTTGGCCCGCTCTGCGATACCACCGGATATAATCGCGGGAATGGCAGCGGCGAAAGTCAGCAGGAAGAAGAACTTGACCAGGTCATAGCCATTGAGGGCGGTTAGGGCGCTGGCACTGGCGAAGAAGTTGGTGCCGTAGGCGATCCAATAGCCGATAAAAAAGTAGGCCAGTGTTGAAACGCCAAAGTCGGTAATAATCTTGACCAGCGCATTAACCTGGTTTTTATGACGGACGGTGCCTACTTCAAGAAAGGCAAAGCCAGCGTGCATAAACAACACCATAATGGCGCCCAAAAGAACAAAAAAGGTATTTGCACCACTAATGAGTGTTTCAACGGCGCTGCTCAGGGTTTCCAATACTTTCTCCTTACAGACTGTGTTTATCGGGCATTCGGATCTTATGGCACACGTTTTGGTTCACAGGCTGATAACACTGGCCGGATAGCTTGCCGCAACTTGGACCGCTTATATGCACACTTATAGTGCGCTTTTATTGGTTGATCCGAGGTTCTTCTAGAGCAATTGCGATAACTGTGCCGATTCAGTGCAGAACCCAGGAAAGCAGGTGTTTTCGCGGACAAAAAAGGTGCAGATAGAAATGACGACCGGAGTACGCCGCTCGATAAACGCATAAAATGGCCTATTTAAGTGCACTGGCCTTCATAGTCGCACTGAAATAGAGCCTGCACTTTAAAACGACCGGGCAATCAGCTTTTAGAACACTGGTCTGTATTTACATCCCGCCACTTTAATTTATACAAAGCCAATGGCGGAGGCCGATCGAATTGACTAAAATTTGGCCATATTCCCTGAGCTTCCGCATTATGCCGATCTCCTTCAACAACCCTGCTTACACCCCCACCACCGACAATCGGTTCAACACCCTGGCGCAACAAGGCAGCTCTGGCCTGCGCATCAACTCCGCTGCCGATGATGCGGCCGGTACCGCCATTGCCCAGGGCTTTTCATCCCAGGTGCGAGGAATCGATGTTGCTGCGCGCAATATAGGTGACGGACTGAGCCTACTGCAGACACGCAGCGGCGCCATGAGCACGATGACCGACCAACTGCAGCGCATGCGGGAACTGACGGTACAGGCCAACAACGGCATCAATGGGCCTGAAGAGCGAGCATTGTTAAATAGAGAATTTACGGCCCTGCGTGACACAGTGTTCGAGCAGATCGAACAGGCCCGGTTCAACAGCAAACCCTTGTTTGGCGCAGAGCAGCAAGTCTTTCAGACCGGACCGGATGCCGGCCAGACGACTGCCCTTGACGGCAATGCCCTTAATGAGCAGCTAGAGCAACTGGGCCTCGGCTCAATAACCCTGGCCAGCAGTGGCGACCTGGGTAACGTGCTGAACAGCCTCGACGACGCCATTAGCACCATCGCCAGCAACCAGGCCGCTGACGGCGCGCTGGCCAATCGGCTGGAAGCCCAGGGCAACACCCTAATGCAGCAGAAATTGGACAACAGTGCCGCATTAAGCCGAACTCAGGATCTGGACTACGCCAAGTTTGCCAGTGAACTGGCGCAAACCAACACGCGTGACCAGGCCAGCATTTTAATGCAAGGCCAGGCAAATGCTAACCGCGAGAATGTGTTGCGCCTGCTATCGGGTTGACACCAGCCCAGTCAAGACTGAGCTCGACCAGAACCAAGAACCTATAACGACGCCGGATACATTGTTACCATAGGCCAATGAACTGCCTTCTTCCTGATACTCAAGCCTATGCAACCTCAAGCTGACCCTTTTATTGCCCCAACCTGCACCGGATCGATACAGATTCTGTACCAGGATGACTCCATCCTGCTCATCAACAAGCCTACCGGGCTACTCAGCCTTTCAGGGAAACACCCGCTGAATAAAGACTCCGTGCATTTTCGACTGGTGCAGGACTTCCCCGATGCCCGCCTGTTGCACCGACTGGACCTGGGTACATCCGGCATTATGTTGGTAGCACTCAATAAAAGCATCAACGGCTCACTGACCAGGCAGTTTCAGGCAAAGCGCATTGCCAAAACCTATACGGCTGTATTGCAGGGCCATGTGGCACCTGCTTTTGGCCAAATCAGCGCACCGATCGCCAAAGGCGAGTTTCCACTCCAGAAGATTTGCCGCGAAACAGGAAAACCAGCCCATACCGAATACGAGCTGCTTGGCCACGAGTTTGCGACTGATGAACGCGGTGCCAAAACGCCCAGTAGCCGGGTGCTGTTCACACCGTTAACAGGGCGTACCCACCAGCTGCGCATTCACAGCCGCGCACTGGGCCACCCGATTCTGGGTTGTGATTTATACGCCAATGATGCGGCGTATTTTTCAGCCAGCCGACTTATGCTTCACGCTACTTCACTGAGCTTTAACCACCCGTTAACCGATGAGCGTGTTCACGTGCAGTGCCCTTGCCCGTTCTAGCAAAACCTTCGACTGGTCATTCGTTGATTTCGTGAGAAAAGTAGCAATCACGCTGGTTGCTTTTCGTGTGTTGAAAAAAGCAGGAAGCCTCTTTCAACACTCTGTTAGAGAACCTCTGATCCACGATCGCCTGGTCGTAACTGGAACTGAACGCCCAATAGAAAATTACGCAACACCTGGTCTTTGCATTCCCGGTAATTGGAGTTTTCAGGATTACGGAAAAAGGCACTCAACTCGTGCTGGCTCAGTTGGACATCGACCAACTGTAGAATCTCCAGAATATCATCCGCTTTCAAATTCAAAGCAATACGAAGTTTCTGGAATACTTTGTTGTTGTTCAATCGATTTTCCGGTTCCGGCTGCTGACCTTCACGCTTACCACGTTTGAAGTTAATAAAGCCATTAAGAAACACCGCCAGCTCCCGGTCGGTCAGCTTAAGAAAATCGCTATCATCCTCTTTTTTCAACCAACCGATCACTTGATCTTCGGTTGCCTTGAAATCAGCTAAGGAAAAGATATCGATCATCGCGCCGTCTTTCAGATCGAAGGTATACCGTATACGTCGCAAGATATCATTATTAGTCAAAGTACCGTTCCTGAGCTTGGGGAAAATTGGAGCGTAAACGTAAGTAAATAGTGTAGAGCTATCCATTTTACCACAGTCGTACCCGATATCGCATTCCAACAAAGACACTACGCCCACTTTTTGCGTTCGATGTTTCCTAGCTTCCCTCTACAATGAACAGTGTACAGTCAGCGTTCTCCGTGCGTTTGGGCTTCACCGGGGCGTACTCTTCAGAATCCACGAAGGCCTGGGCACTTTTCATATCCGGAAATTCGATGATAACAACCCGGGAAGGAGTCCAAAGCTCGGTTTCCCGGACATCCATCGCACCCCCTCTGGCCCGATACACACCACCAAACTTCTCGGCGATCGGCTTGGCCAGTTGTTTGTATTCTTCATAAGCCGTTGGGTTATTAATTTTGGTGTCCACCACAAGAAATGCACTCACTTTACGTCCTCCTGAATTAAGTTTGAAACGACGACGGTGCCTGCTCTAGAACTCACACCATGGCCTGCGGCTCTAACAGCCAGGCTTACAGGTACCCGCCTCCGGCACCGATAGCCACTACGATCAGCCCAAGAATCAGGTTGGTGCCTACAAGCCTGCGAATCTGCCCAACCCGGCGACCGCCCTCCTGTGGGTCCTGGTTGGCAACGGCCTGCTTCAGCTTCCGGAAGGGGGCAAAATAGACGTACAAATACAACAAGATCATCACAATCCCCAGCCCCTGCATAGCGTGAATATGCCAACCGGCACCCGCCATGCCACCAAACACACTGAAGATCATCCAGTAACCCGTTACCAGCAACAGGATCACAGCCGCCCAAACCCACCGGAAAAACCGGGACAGAGTGTGACACCAGAGCATACCCCGCTGCGACTCACTAACCACCTCAACCACGGCCGGCCGCATCGCCATATAGGCGAAGAACATACCGCCCACCCAGATTACGGCAGACAGAACATGCAATGCGATAGCAAGACTCATAGAGCGACTCCTGAACAAAAATACGTGTAATCAGCATAGGCGTTTGCTGGCTTCATGTCGCCGATTCACCGGGATGGATTACCTTCTCCGAGGACACCCACCGGAATACCATAGGGCATAGCTATCACTGGGCAATACATGATAGCTGCCTAATGTGGGTGTCCGGGTAAGCCTGGGCAATACTTGATAGCTGCCTAATGTGGGTGTCCGGGTAAGCCTCCGGGATGGATTACCTTCTCCGAGGACACCCACCGGAATACCATAGGGCATAGCTATCACTGGGCAATACTTGATAGCTGCCTAATGTGGGTGTCCGGCTAAGCCAGGCTAAGCCCTGTACTTCTTAAATGATAAGTGTACACTTTTCAATTTTTCCCGGAGACCCCTTGTCAGATTCAACCGATAAGCAAGACGGCTGCTGCGGCCGAGGCGGCGCCCGGCCCGGCTGTGGCCGTAAACCCGGCATCAAAACACGGCCAGTTCGCCTACCGGTTTGGTTGCTCGACGCCCTCGAGCAGCAGTGCGATGTCCGTCACGCCATTATCCGTGCCTGTCAAAAAGAGTACGGCATCGAACCGCCCGCCCACTGCACCCCCGAGAAGGCCGATGACTAAACGCCAATTCATTCTGCACTACTTTTTGCTGAATAAGTGGTCGTACCTGATTGCAGCGGTCTGCATTTTCGTGGTCAATTGGCTGCAGGTTGAGATTCCGCGTTACATTCAGCAGGCCATCGACCTGCTCGGTCAGGCCGACCAGGCTGCCCGCAGCAATCTGAATGAGTACGTTCTGTGGGTGGTTGTGTTTTCGCTGATCATGGTCGGTGTGCGCATCATGTCGCGGATGTATGCACTGAACCCGGGGCGGATTACCGAAGCGACTCTGAAAAATGATCTTTTTTTCCGGTTGAATCGATTACCTAACGCGTATCACCAGCAGTTTCCGTCCGGCAAGCTGATTTCAATCATCAACAACGACATGAACGGCATTCGCCTGTTCTACGGTATTGGCTTCCTGCAGTCCGTTAATGTGGTATTTGCCCTGTCGTTGACCCCGATCTGGATGTGGCGCATATCGCCCTCACTGATGCTGTATTCGGTCATACCGGTAATATTGGCGTTTATAGTATTCAACCAGGGCTTTATCCGGATGCGTAAGTACCAGGTTGAACGCATGCAGCGGCTACAACGGCTTTCTGAACAGTTGATGAACTACCTCTCCGGTATCGACCTGATTAAAAATCAGCAGATGGGACCCTGGGTGTCGGCCGAAGTTGAACAGATCAACGCCCGCCTATTGGACACCATGGTAAGAGTGTCCCGAATCCAGACGTTCATTCTGCCGTTGTTGGACTACGCGAACGACCTGATGAAGGTCGTGATTCTCGGGTTCGGTGGTTACATGGTTTTGCAACAGGGGCTGACGCTGGGGGAGATGACCGCCTTTTTGTCTTATTCCGCACTGTTGGCGTTGCCGCTCGCGCAACTGGGCCGAATTGCCGTGGTCTATCAAATGGGCATGGTCAGCATTGAAAGTGTTCAGTCCATTCTCAACACTGAGATTCCCGAGGTGGATCGCACGCTGCCTCAGGCTGCGGTGTCGGCACCGGCCGAGCGGACCCTCAGTGTCCGTCACCTGAACTACGCCTACCCGAATCAGGATGCCCTGACGCTGAAAAACATCAGCTTCGACATCGCGCCCGGTAAAAAGGTTGGTGTGCTGGGCAGCATCGGGGCCGGTAAAACGACGCTGGTGAATTGCATTAACCACCACCTCGATGTTCCTGAAGGGCTGATTTTCTGGGGCGACGACGACATTGCCCGACTGCCGCGCCGACAGTGGCGTGGCACGGTGCGAACCATCACTCAGGAGCCCTACCTGTTCTCCGATACGGTGGAAGCCAATGTCCGCTTCGGGACCGACGAGCAGCCTGTCGACAAACATCAGGTCGATGAGGTCCTGGCGCTGAGCCAGTTGAGCGATGACATCTCGCGCTTCCAGCAAGGCGATCAGACCCTGGTGGGCGAAAAGGGCATTATGCTGTCCGGCGGCCAGAAGCAACGTCTGAGTATCGCGCGGGCGCTGCTCAGCCCGGCCGATCTAATCATCATGGACAACGTGCTCTCCGCCGTGGACTACGAGACGGAACGAAAGATCCTCAGCGGTCTGTTCAGTCGCATCGGGCAGCAGTCGGTATTGGTGGTCTCGCATCGCATCAGTGCACTGGAAAATCTGGACAAGATTCTTGTGCTGCACAACGGTGAAATCATTGCCCGAGGCACCCATGAGCAATTGCTCAACAGCAATGATTACTACCGGGAAACGTGGGAGCTTCAACAGCACGAAGTGGAGGAGAGCGCATGATCAAGGGGCTCGACATCGGCTACATCCGCCGCTTTCTGCAATTCGCCAAACCGTATAAAACATGGGGTCTGATCGGGGTCGCGATGCTTCCGTTGTCTATCGCGACTAACCTGCTGTTCCCGTGGTTGACCATTAAAATAATTGACGACTTTCTGTCCGTCGGTGAGTTCGACGGCTTGCCCCTGCTGATCGGGCTGATGGTCGCCGTGGTCATCGTCAACTATATAGCGGATTCCTGCTATTCGTTTTTCCTGCGAAAAACCGGGCAGTATGCGTTGGCTGATATCCGTATGGTGCTGTTTCGGCGCATCCTGAAACTGCCCCGAACCTATTTCGACCGGACACCGACGGGCGTCACCCTGTCGCGTCTGACCAGTGACCTGGAAGCGATTTCCGAATCGTTCGTCATGGGTGTTCTGTCGATGGTGCGGGACCTGATCAACACCATAGCGCTGATCATCCTGATGCTGGCCATCGACTGGCAACTGACCCTGATCGTGCTGACCGTCTTTCCGCCAGTGCTCTACATCACCAAGCTGATCCGCAACAAACTGCGCAGCATGTATCAGATTACCCGCAGCGCTCTGGCCAAGGGCACCGGGTATTTGCAGGAGTGCCTACTCGGCGTCAAGACCGTGCAGTTGTACGGGGCCGAAGAGGAAGTTGAGCGGCGCTATGCCGACTACACGCAGGATTTTTTGTACGCCCAGTTGAAGTCCAACAAATACGATGCCGTGCTGTTTTCGGTGATTACCGGAGTGACCACCATAACCATTGGCTTGATCATCTGGTACGGCTCCGGCAAGGTGGTGCAGGAGGCGGTGACGCTCGGGGTGCTTATCGCTTTCATTAACAACATGGAAAAGGTCTTCGTACCGCTGCGTGACTTTACCGGTCAGATCGCCGCCATTCAGCGGTCGTTCGCTGCGTTCGATCACATCGACGAACTCTTTCAGGAACCGTTGGAAGAAGACGGTCGGGACCTGATCAGCAAAGATGCCCTGGGAAACCGGTTGCAAACATTCGAGTCACTGGAGTTCCGGGATGTGTCCTTCCGGTACGCCGACGATGCGCCCTGGGTTCTGAAAAACGTCTCCTTTCGGCTGGAAAAGGGCCATCAACTGGCATTGGTGGGCACGACCGGATCCGGGAAATCGACGATTCTGCGGCTGATTTCAAAAGTCTATCAGGATTACGAAGGCAGCATTCTGCTCAATGGCATCGAACTGTCGTCCCTGTCGATCGAAGACGCCATGCCCCTGTTTTCTTTAATGCAGCAGGATGTGTATCTGTTCGACGAAAGCATCGCCTTCAACATCGGGCTCGGTAAACCCTCGGTTGACCGTGAGCAGATACAGGAAGCCGCACGCTATGTGTATGCCGATGGCTTTATCAAGACCCTGCCCGGCGGGTATGACATGGAATTGGACGGCAATGGCGGCAACCTCAGTGCCGGGCAGACGCAATTGATTTCCTTTGCCCGGGCCGTCGCGCAGGGCGGCCAGGTGATTATGCTCGACGAAGCGACCAGCTCCGTCGATTCGGTGACCGAAAACCTGATTCAACGAGCGATCAGCCGACTGTTCAAAGAACGGACCGTGATCGCGATTGCACACCGCCTGAGTACGATCCGGCACAGCGATACCATCCTCGTGCTCGACCAGGGGCGCGTCGTCGAGCAGGGCAACCATGAGCAGTTGCTCGCGCAAAACGGTGTCTATGCCGGGCTGTTGCAACAGACCGACGACCCGGGGGATGCAGGTGAAGAGGTTGTGCTGTCGTGAACCGGATGCTCCTGTTATAGCTAAAACTACCGAGTGACTACCGTGAACACCCACCGGAATAGCATAGACCATGACTATTCATAGACACTCACTGATAGGCGCCTTATGTCGGTGCCCAGCCAAGCATGCGCTAAAACGACGACTCTCGCACAAAACACGACTTCCTCTTTGCACACAGAGTGGATCTTCCGCAACAATGATTACGTTGTAAGACAACTCCACAGGGAGCTGGAGTTGCCGCAGTACATCGACCGCCTGGTAATGACCGGTCGATGGGGTGCTGCCGCCAAACCGACTTGAAGGCCGCGCTGCGAACGACTGCTAAACACAAAAATAAAGGATAACAACATGACTCAATCCAGCTCCAAGGCCGCCCTGGCCATCGCGCTGACCGGCGCACTGTCCCTTCCTCATGCCGTACTGGCTGAAACCACCGACGACATACCGAACTACTCGGATAAACTCTATGGCCAGCAGGATGCCGCCAGCCTGAAATATACGATTATTTCCGATTCCGAGTTTCACAGGCCACTTGCCTACCTGGCCCACTATCTGGGTTATGCCTGGGCGGGCGGCACCGGTTCGCAATACGTTGGCGAAGACTTCAGCATCTACCAGGACAACAGCAGCCAATACACCCTGCAAGCCCGTTACAACAGCAACGACCCCTACTCAGGTGGGTATCGCGCCAGTGAACGTTTGAAAATGCAGCTGAAGAACATCCGCTTCGTCACCAACCCCTCCGACCTCGAATTGGGTGAACCGCAGGTGTACAACCGCGTGCCGATCAAAACGGTCACCTATGAGATTCGCAACGAAGGTAATACGACAGACACCAAAGTCGCGACACTGACTTACGATGAAACAGAGAGCTGGTCGAAGGAAGAAAACTTCTCGTTCTCCGAGACCATCGGCATCACCAACACCTATGAGTTCGATCTGGGCGTGATGGGCAACTCGACGGAGATCAGTGCTGAATTCAGTGCCACTCAGGGGTGGAGTGAAACCAACGGTGAAACCACCACCGTGTCTCAAAGTGCGCAGTATCGGGCGGAAATGCCACCGCGCACCAAACGCGAAATCACCATTACGTTCTTCAAGCAAACGGCAGACATCCCCTACACCTCGCAGATGTACATGGATTACGACCTAACCTACGAGAACTTCCTGCGTTGGAGTGGCAATGCCCGAACAGACCACCCGACCAACCGCCCCTGGGAGGTCTATACCTTTGGCGACCGCAACGGGTACAGCGCGGCCGAGGATGTGCTCGACCAATACCTGCACCGGCAGATCAACGGCTACAGCCAATGGGATTGGGACTGGATGATCAATGAATACGGCGCTGGTTCCATTCAATGGGCCCTGGGCAACATCACCAAGCGGGCGCACGGAGCGCCGATGAACGGCAAGTTTACCGCCATTGATGCCAGCCAATACAACATCACCGCCGGCCCGGCGGTGCCGCTCGATTCGATCTCGAAACATGATCAACCATCAGACCGTATTCAGCGCAGCTCCGACAATGGCGAAGCGACTCTGCTGAACGTTGAGAATTATGACTGGGAAAATCGAGTAACTAACGTCAACCTGACGGTCGAAGGGGCTTTGCAGCAGTCTATGTGAAGCGGGTGCCCATTGTGGCTGAATATGCCCCGGTTTACCGGTGGCATGGTTGAACCCGGTGGTGGGAACCCGCCACCGGGCAGACCCGGCGGGTTGTTGTAAGTCCCTCCCTCGGTACCGTTCTTGAAATTAAAGCTCTGTGTCATCGGTTAGGGTAGCACCGAACACCTGGGCGGCAGCTACTCACTTAACTCAGTCCATTTTCTCAAAGCTCATTGTCAGGGCACCCTGAGGTTTTCCTTTGGCTGAAAGTCGACTTTCTGGGCAAAACACCTCAACTGTTCGATCTAGCCCCTTCCTATCCTTCCATCTTCAACGAGCCTCTACTTCCGGACCCGAAGCCTTTTCAACACTCACTCCGAAGGGTGTGCTGTCTATTACCACCTGAACCGCAAAGTTTTTTCATACCTTCGGCAATTGGGTGCGCCAACGAACAGACCCGACGAAGCCGGTCACCTAAAGTAAACTAAGATGAGGCAAGGGAATTAAAGGGAGCCGCTTAAACAGGAAGTTACATCGCGCGCCACAGGGATGGCGGCGCAATCCCAATTTTGGTTATGTCAAAAGGATGAATTACTCATGAATAATATCGTCTACATTGTCGGTGCTGTCGTTATCGTTTTAGCGATTCTTTCTTTTCTTGGATTTCGTTAAGATTTCGACACCACCAACTCAACATTAGCGATCACTAGCAGCGTCAGCCTGTGACGACAAATCAAGCAAGTTACGCACCTGGACACTTGCTTCGCAGGCTACCAGCGCCGAGCTTTTTCAGCCGCTTCAGGATGGACTACCGTGTGAACTACCGTGGACACCCACTAGAATAGCATAGAGCACGACTATCATTACGCACTCAATAATAGGCCCCTCATTTGGGTATCCGGCTAAGCCCTGTTAGCCCAGGTCACCTATAAACCACAAGTAAACGCCAAAACCCGCCCAACTAACTGCCAACAGTGCCCATGGCAGCCAGCTATTGCTGGTTCTAATCGTCACAGACTCATCAGCGCCCGCGTCGGCATCACTCTGCCGCTTGGCCTCCTGCGCCTGCTGTTCCCTCTTGTTTTGCTTGTCGCGTTCGCGTGCCTTTGCTTTCTGTTGTTTCTTATATTCGATGATGCCGTGCTCGATGCCCTGGCGGATAGCTTTGGTTTGGTCCTTCGTCTGGCCCGGGCGTTTGGTGCCATTGGCTATACGCTCGGCCTCAGCCTGGACTTCCGGGGATACTTTGTTCGACATGGTGAGGCTCTGCGTTTACTGACGTTGACCGTATTGTGACGCACTGTCGCCTGGGCGTAAAACCATCAGGTGCGGTAGCTCCGCTTTGGACCACGCCTCGCCGGTGAGCTCACCCACAAGGACGCCTCGGCGGATGGTGCTTTTCGTGCCTCTGTCGAATAGGTACCAGAGCCCCACCTAGATTCCTACTACAATGTCCCATTCTGCCTCCAACTCCGCAGCAGAGGAGCTGGAAGCGACAAATTCGGCTTCCACCAACTGCCGTAAATCTCGACTCCCCACGTTCCGATAGAGCCAGTCTTCGGAATTCTGAGGGTGCCCAGCGACATAAAGCTGCGTGGTCAGTTCGTCGAACCCCTCGCCCTTCACCTTGAAATGAATGTGCGGTGTTCGGCCCGGGTACGGAACAGGCTTGATGGTGCGGAACCGGTAGCGACCGTCGGCGTCAGTCGTTGTCGTGCCGAAGCCCTGGAAGTTCGGGTCCGGGGCTGCGTCATTGGGATCGCCCTGGTGATGGTAGCGTCCGTTGGCGTCGCATTGCCATATCTCGACCCGCGCCTGGGGCACGGGTGAGCCGCTGTGGTCGAGTATGCGGCCATAGAGGTTGCAAATTACGCCCATCGCCTGCTCACCATCATTAACCCTAATCAGGTCATTGTCACGGTCGAGTGGCAGCTCATCCGGGTAGAATGGGCCGGCAGATTGCGCCGGGGTTAGAACGAAATGCCCTGCCGCACGCAGCAACGGTGCCGGCAGCAACAGCGGCCCGGATGCGGCCAGGCCGATCAGGAACCGGCGGCGATTGGTGTCGGTCATGTCGGTTCTCCGGATATGTGGGCGAGTAGAGAATCTATGTAGCAGGTGCGGCCACGTCTTTTAGCCCGGGACTCAATAAACCTTAACTGATACGGGTATGTTCGACTGGGGGAATGGTTGCCAGTGTTGCCAGGACACTCAAGGCAGCTGTCGAGAAACCCGCCCTAGTTCACTAGCAAAAGCTATAGCAAACCAAGTCTTGATAGTAGTCCAATGTGAGTGTGTCGCCAGTGCCAACCTACTGTGGGTATCCAGCACAGCCTACCGCTATTGCAACAACTCCGTACAATATTGCTTGCCCAATACTAAGGTTTTCAAGTGCATTTCCCTTTCATCTTTAAATACCGGTGACTAACTTCATTGAAACACAGTCAATACCTTCACCAAAACCATTGTGAATTGATTTAGTGACGATAAACCCTCGTTTTTTGTAGAAGCCTTCAGTGTGTTGGGAGGTATCAATCTTAACACACTCTATTCCAGTGCTTTTTTCTAAGTACAATAATCTATAGTCAGTAAGAATTGTACCAATGCCTTTTCCGTGACAGTCCTTATGGACCATCCCCCACGCCAACTCCGCTATTGGAGATTTGATGCGAACACCACCACAAGCTACGACTTGACCATCACTGATACACACATAGTATTCAGGACCCACATCAAGCGAATCAAGAAATTCAATGAACTCGCTTCGCTCCCAAGGTGCAAAATACTCGCCGACATTGCTGTCAAATATTTCAACGCATCTAGCTCGATGCCCAGTTTGATATTGCAGAATTACCATACTACTCCTATTGGGTAAGGTTCACTATGATACGCTTTTCTGGACCTTTAAAGACATCCATCGGGGGACTATCAAGAACACACACTGGAGAACCACAGAGCATGACTATCAATAGAAACCTGCTGATAGGCACCTATTGTGGGTGTCCGGCGAAGCCCTCTTCATCTTTGACGAGTCTCTACTTCCGGACCGAAACCTTTTCAAAACTCACTCCGATAGGTGTCCTATTAGCTAGGGTTGGCTAGAGGCACGCGAACATAATAAAGACTGTCCTTTTATAGGCTCGCCGGCTTTTCCTCAACTGCTTCCAATTTAACCCGGTAACCACAAGCCTTGGCATACTTCTGAAGCGTTCCCCAGCTTGGATTACCCCGACCCCGCTCCAGCCTCGATATGTTGCTTTTTGCAGTTCCGATTCTTTTAGCAAGCTCATCTTGAGTAAGCCCGGCTTTTGAGCGCATGCTGATAAGCTGATCGATGAATTCAAACTCCCCAGCCAACTTTTCATACTCATCGCGGACAACTTTATCTTTGAATGCTTCTTTTTTCAGTGCCTTAACAGGCTGTTGAAATAGACCGATATTTTTCCATCAATCCGCTCGGGTAAGGCAATTTCAAGGGGATTTCAGCATTTGGGTCGGGTTCAATCGTCCCTTTTTACCCGAGATCCGGGATTTCCCGGGCTGTCGGGCACCCATCAGGCGCACCTCCCCTGTATATTGACCATTCGCCTCAGATTCCAGCCTATGAAGGTGAGGTTCAGTACCTGATTGGCCTTATCCAACCCTCGAACCATGATCTGGCGAATTGGACCGACGGTCTTGCCCCAACCGAAGGGTTCTTCGACTCGTTTCCTGACCTTCATGCTTGCCTGATAGCCTGTGTGTCGTGTCGTG
>NZ_AUIH01000060.1 GCF_000423605.1 Saccharospirillum impatiens DSM 12546 | reverse complement strand
CAGTGAGGCGTTTACCGGCGTGCTCAAGGCTAACGAAATAAAGATCAGCATGGATGGCAAGGGCCGGGCACTGGACAATATATTTGTCGAGCGGCTCTGGCGTTCCGTCAAGTACGAGGAAGTGTATCTAAAGCAATATCAGACGATGCAGGAAGCACGGGACGGCTTGAGTGCCTACTTCCGGTTTTACAACCATGAGCGGCCGCATCAATCGCTCAACAACAGGACACCGGCAGAAGTACATGGCACTGCTGTGCAATGGCTGCAAGCCGCGTAAGAATACAATTTAACCCATAGGGCATTTTACCTTAATTTAATGCATTAGTGGTCTTGACAGTGGGGTCCACAATAAACTACCCACTGGCGATCGTATTGGAGGCGGAACATTCGAAAGCTGGTTTACGGTCTCAATCTAGGTCGTCTACGGTGTAAAAATCAACGGCCGCTCCCGGGACACCCACCTCAGGCCATTAACAATAGCTATCAGACCATAAGTTCTGATAGCTACCTAATGTGAGTGTCTCGACTTGGTCTCCCGTACGTGCGCTCTTAACGTATACCGGCTAATTGTGCGTGTCCACATAGCGTTACTGCTTAAACCCTGTTAATTGGACAAGTCGGTTGACAATCTCCGGCCCTTACCAGGCAGAGGACTTTCACCTCCAATCTTTTGCCGGCTTTGCCCGGCGCACTGCATGTCCTATTAGCTCTACGATCACCGGCGTCACTCTGTTTTCATCATCAGCCAAGCTGGCAATGAACTACTTCCTGCGGTGGTTAATAGCACCACGCTCCAACAAAATCGTTACAATAGCCGCCAAGTGAAGGTCATTAATGAGTGGGTTCCCAGATGGTTAAGGCTGCAGACATCGGCATTATCGGAGGGGGGTTGGCGGGTCTGTACAGTGCCTCTCTTCTCTCGCAGCAAGGGTTTGACGTCACTGTGTTGGAAGCGCGAGACCGGATCGGTGGTCGCATCCATGGACTGCCTCTCGACAATGGCGATACGCTGGACCTTGGGCCTTCCTGGTTTTGGCCTCATCAACACCGCATGGCCCGGCTATGCCAGCAACTCGGAATTCCAGTCTTTGAACAATACACGGCAGGTGATGCGCTCTACCAGGCAACTGTGAACAACGCTGTTGAGCGTTTTGCGGGGGCGGGAACGCCCCTTTCCTACCGCATCGACGGTGGTGTGAGCCAGTTAACTCAGGCACTGTATCGGTCGTTGGATGACGGATGTGTGCATCTGAACCAACCCGTGCATCGGCTAAACCGGCAAGACGATCACTGGGAAATTGAAACCCCGACGAAATCCTTCAAGGCCAGGCGGCTTATTATTGCCGTACCGCCGAGAGTGGTGCTCGAATCAACTCAGCTTGCCAGGCACCTATCCGTTCCACTGCAACGAACGCTGCGCGACACACCAACCTGGATGGCCGCTCAGGCAAAATTTGTTGCCCACTACGCAACCCCATTCTGGCGCGAGCAGGGGCTGGCTGGTGATGCCTTCAGCCGGGTTGGGCCCCTGGTAGAAGTGCACGACGCCAGTGCAGGAGACGATCGCGGGTATGGCTTATTTGGGTTTATCGGCGTCAGTGCTCAACAGCGAGCAACACTGGACCAGGAAGCCTCGCGTCAGGCTTGTTTAAACCAGCTGGGGCAGATCTTTGGTGCCGATGCGCTCAACCCCATTCGGTCGGTAATTGAAGATTGGAGCCAGCAGGCGTTCACCTGCACGCCGCAGGATCGTCTTGATCCACCGCAGCACCCTGAGTGTGATCTCAGTGCGTTTTCACAGGAGCTGGCGCACCTGCAGCTGGCGTTTGCAAGCACCGAAGTGGCTGTGCAGGAAGCGGGTTACCTTGAAGGGGCATTGATAGCAGCGCAAGCGGCTGCTGAGCCTTGATGGGATCAGCGCAAGCGGCTGCTGAGCCTTGATGGGATCAGCGCAAGCGGCTGCTGAGCCTTGATGGGACACCCACCCCAAGCTTATTAGTGAAAGATGTTAGTGACCACTAATGTGACTGTCCTATTAGTCCAGTCTTGTCCTATTAGTCTTTTAGTCCAGCCGGGGTTCTTGGTTTTCGGGCAAACGGCACAAGAAGCAACTACACTACTCTCCATATTCAATGCTGAATTCGCTTCACGAAAAGGTCGGATATGCGTGTACTGACAGCAGTATTCTTCGCCTTCACTCTGAGTGCCGTTGCAGCAAAAAGCCAGGCAGAACTGGCGATCGTTACCGAGTCGTTCCCGCCATTCAACTATATTCAGGATGGGGAGCCAGCAGGCCTTTCAACTGAAGTCGTGACACAAGTACTCAAAACAGCCGGTCTCGATGCCTCCATTGATTTTTACCCTTGGGCGCGTGCGTATCAGGTCGCCCTCAACGAGCCCGATACCCTGATATACTCCATTGCCCGCATACCCGAGCGAGAACCTCTGTTTGAATGGATCGGTGTAATTGCACCGTACCGCACATCGTTCTACAAGTTGAAATCCGCACCCGATATCCAGATCGCATCACTTGAGGACGCCAAGCAGTATCAGGTCGGCACTTCGCGCGCTGACGTTATCGAGACCTATCTGGTCAATCAGGGATTCACTAACTTGCAGGTATCGGGGCAGGACCGACTGAACGTCCTGATGTTGAATTTTGGCCGGATACAGCTAATGGCCTATGATGAAGCCGCCTTCCCGCGCCTGGTCGAAGCCGAAGGGCTGGACATTGATGATTTCGAGCGCGTGTTTCGTATCGAAGGCTTGTCTGGCCAACTCTACATGGCAATGCAACCGGACAGCGACCCCAACCTGATCCGGGCGCTGAAAGACGGCCTGGACACCATCAAGGCCAACGGGGACTACGATGCTATTCATAACCGTTATTTCTTGTATTGATACCGGAATTCGCGAGGCGGCTTCGACCAGGGCGAACGGGTCACCTTAGGCCGCATCGGGCGTGGTGTGGCCAACGACGACCATGGCTTACGTCGGAAATGGTTACCGGGGCACCCACCCTAGCCCATTAATACAAGCTATAAGAATCTAATTCTTGATAGCTGCCTAATGTAGGTGCCTCGACATGCGGCCAGCCCCGCGATTGTTGCTTCTGTTCGGAAAGATCCAGTTGCGCTTTTTCTTACGGTGAGAAGTGACCAACGTAAACTGACAAAAAATTTCTCCTATAGACCTCCTGAGGTTATCAACACCGCTGCGCCACCATGGCACGAACCTGACGAGCAGTATCCTCACTGTCTAGCGCTTCCCCGTGACAGGGCAACAACACCGCTCGTTGATCCGCCGGCATACGCGCCTCCACCCAGTGACGAAAGCCCGGCCTGGGAACGCTGGATCGGAATATTGGTGTTATCCACAGGCCCAGGCGTAAACCATACAGACGCTGAAACCAACGTGTCAGGCGCTTTGGAGACAGCTCCTTTAGATTCATCAGACCATCGCAAACCATCCAGTAGGTGCAAGCCTCCTCCCGCACGCTGACCCAGACTTCCCCAAACTTGGAGTCAGGCACTTCATGCACCGCCAGGTTCGAAGGTAAAGCGGCCGCCAGTTCTTCCACTGTCCCGACATTCGCCAGGTTCTGCTGTTTCGCTAAGCGCAACCGGGTCTGTTCACTGGCCATTACTCGGGAGTTGTTGAACGCCTGGCACCACGCTTTTACGCCGGAGATATGTACCCGGTTAGGGGCTAGAATAATGAGTTCTGCACCCGCCCCTAGCCATGACAGTGTTTCATCCAAAAGGGCCTCCCCCGGACTGTAGACCAGCCAGCGACTGTAATCTAGCTGAACCAGGTAGCTGTTGCTTACGGCCAAGTCGGCTTGGTAACAGGATTGAAAAAGACCCTGCTGATTGTCTACCATTTCCCATCGACGGCTCATAGTGAGTGATTCCTTGTTGTTAGGGTGAGCCAGGTTTTTATCGAGTCTAATGTGGGCGTCCCAACACTGCCTTCAGCTAAATAATCGGTTCAACTGACGCGGCAGACGTCTTGTACTTACTTGGCGTCATGCCTGTTCGCTTCTTAAACGCATTGTAAAAAGATGAACGGGTATTGTAGCCGACGGATAATGCGACTTCCAAAACAGTCTGCTCACTGGCTTTAAGCGCTTCTTTCGCCGCCTCAATACGCGCGTCATTGATGTAACTATAAAAGGTCGTCTGCATTTCCCGGCTCAACACTTGTGATAAATAGTGACCGGAAATACCAAGTTCAGACGCGAGCGTTGAGGCATCGATATCGGGGTCCAAATAGGATTTCTCTCCCATCACTTTCCGATCAACTTTATCCGCGATGCGTTTTAGGCGTTCATCATCAATTGAGGAATTAGAGTATTTTTGCTCAGAAGCACCTTCCGATACGGGTTCCGGATCCGGTTCCGGCTCAATATGGGAAAACGCTGGTCTTCTGTTCAACGTCTGTATGCAAAACACCCAAATAAGCAGAAGGACCAGTAAAGAAAGCGCAGTTTCACTAACAAGCGGCGTCGATGTGGCGGAAGATGCCCCCAAAACAATGAGTGCATAAAACCAAGTGACCACCAGCAGGCCGGTAAAGCCGACCAGCCAATCCAGCCGCTTACCTTCATGGTCCGCAAACTCGGTATTCAATTGTTGGTGATACGTCTTGGTATTTATCACGATTCTACCGAGGTAGAGAACGCTCAGGATCGTCCAGCCGACCAGAAGAAAGGCAAACCCTGCTGAATTAATGCCCACCCAGACCGAAAGCTGTTCTGGATCATTAAAGAACATGTCGTTGAAGTCTTCGCTCGGCATTAGGCTTATGGATAGACTGAGCAGGCCAGCCAGCCCAACGGGTATCCAATGGACGGTTCGTTTCTCGGGTTGTGGCTGAGCGCCATAGGCGGTCAATAGCTGCTGATACCAATAGATCATCGGTAGCAGTAGAAAAAAGACGACGGGGATCGAGGCGATATATAGCCTCGCGAAGAGGCCTCCCTGATCCAGCATGAGTGTGCCGGATACCAGCCAACTCATGATAACAATGACACCGGCAACGAGCTTACTCGGTTTGTGATAGGCCGGATTCAGATAGAGCAGTGATAGAAACAACAGCCCTATACCAACGCTGATCCCGTCGATAAACATCCTCAATTCCTTAGAAATTGGTCAAAAACCTGTCCTTCTCACTTGGAAAGGACGAAGACAGCGGCAGGAAAACCATAATAACACCCTCAACTTTTGACGAAAACTGTAAAAAGTAGATGGGCTTTATGGCCAACGAAACGAGCCACGGTCAATGTCAGATCAAACCGTTCCCGGCGCAACGTTTTCCGACCGTCATTACTCCATCACTGATTACTTCTTAACTTAACCGGAGCAACCCTAAATGAAACACCCCTTTAAACTGTCTATTGCCGTTGCTGTCACCTTATCGACTGCCTTGCTAACCGTGGCTGAGGCTGATGAGTCAAGCATCAATACCAAAGCCTACTTTGGCGGTCAGACGATCGATGCCAGCGCCTGGAGTGCACAGGATGGCCATGGCTCGATAGGCGTGCTGACCGATTTCAAGACCGGATTTCATGGCGTACGTGTTGCCGTCGACTTATTTGGATCGGGCAGCGAAGACAGTACGACGGGCCAGGTGAAAGGCACCTATACCGCAGCGGCACAGCTGGGATTGAGAAAGTACATTGAGCTGCAATCCAAGTTTAGTCCCTATATTGGTGGCGGTGTGAACTTAGCGTATGCCGCGCAGGTGAACGATGACGGGTCGGGAGAGACAGAGGAAGAGGACATGGACACTGGGCTGTGGCTGAACGCCGGTGTCGACTACCTACTGACCAACCAATTCACGGCCGGCGTTGACCTTCGCTATGCCACCGCAAAGGTTGAGCTCTACGACGAATCGGTTGAGATAAATGCAACAGCGTTCGGCCTTTCCCTGGGGTATCGCTGGTAGGTCGACCTATCACTATCAGAAACAGCCAAATGTGAGTTGAGTGCATCTTTGATGCCTCAACTCATCCTGGCGAGCAGTATAGGCCTTCGAAATGACTAGAAAACAGTGTCCTTCTCACTTGGAAAAGACGATTACAGCGGCAGAAAGGCCCAAAATGGCTCCATCAACGTGAGTTAAACACTGAGAAAACCAAGAGATGGATACAATGATCAACGAAATGAACCCGGGCCAGCGTCCGTTAAAACCCCTTGCTGGAGCAGCCTTTATTGGCATGGCTTTATGCTATATCACCCTCTTCATTATCTATGGCGCCATACTGAGTACACCGGCAAACGCGAATACCGCCGAAAAGATTGCTTACCTCATTGATAATAAGGGCTTATTTAACGTTACCTACGTTTTGGGCTACGTGCTTTTTGCTTGTCTGCTGTGTTTCTGCGTTTATGTCATCGGCGGCCTTTACCAGCAGGTGTCGCAACCTGCCATGGCAATGGCCACGATGTTTGGATACTTCTGGGTAGTGGTCTTGCTGTGCACGGGCATGATCGGCATAACCTCACACGAGCTATTGGCAAGCTACAGCCCCTCCAATCCCGCTGCGGCAGACGCGGTCTACTACGCCAGAGCCTTGTTGACGGAAAGCCTTGGCGGCGGGATCGAGTTTATCGGCGGTGTGTGGTTGTTACTGTTTGGCGCGGTTAGCTGGCGCCACGGCCTGTTGTCCAAGGCCCTGTCGGCGTTCACCTTGATAAAGGGTGCGATCGGGATAGCAACGCTTTTTTCAGCTGAGCCGGTATTGAGAGACCTGTTCGGTATAACGGGAATCGTATGGTTTCTCTGGATGGGCATTGCCATGATCAGGAAGCCTTCTTGATCATGGCCTTCTGACCGTTGGCCCGCCCAGCGTACCAGGATAGTCGAAAAAAAGGTTGGGCTATCAAGGGAGCTTTGAATGGCCAACCACTTGAACACTTGTTTCTCCACACCAAGTTAGTGACCACTAATGTGGCTGTCCTACTAGTCCATGCCTGTCCTGTTAGCCGTTGTAGTTGTCTCATGAGCTACCGAGAAACACTAAGGTGGCTGTGCAGTTAGCCAGCTGCTGGTTATGTATTATTCGTAGTGGCTCCAGAGCCGGAGAACTTTTACCAAGTGCTCTTCTTCAAGCACTTGGTAAACCAGCCGATGCTGAATGTTGATGCGGCGGGAATAGGCCCCAGAGAGATCACCAATGAGCTTTTCAAACGGAGGCGGCTTGCAGTAGGGATCTTCTGCAATTAGTGCCAACAATTCCTGGGCTTTTGGCTTGAGGCCACTGGAGGCCAATTTCTTTGCATCTTTCTGGGCTCGTTTGGTGTAAACCAACTTCCATGTCACCAGTCCAGCTCCTCATCGCATTCGTCCATAGGGGTATCCATCCCCTCACGAATAGACTCTCTCATACCCGGTACGGAGAGCAGGTAAAGCGTTTCCTGAATGGCCGACCAATCTTCTTCGGATACCAAGACGGCTTTGTTCCGCTTACCCATTATGATGATTGGTTGGTGAGACTCTGCAGTTTCATCAATCAACCGATAAAGGTTGCTGCGCGCCTCAGTGGCAGTGATTCCGGTCATGACGCACCTCATGCATATTCAACTTTTCACCAAAGTGTACGCCTTTAGGTACGTACGTCAAGGCGAACGCACCTAAAGGCGCCTCTGCTCAGTGACGGGCGGCCCAGCGAATCGAACGCAGCAACAGCTTGTTAGACGCACCTGCTCAACAAGTTGCCGGGACACCCACCACAAGATTATTAATGAAAGTTATCGAAATCTAGATCTTGATGTTAGTGACCACTAATGTGCCTGTCCCATTAGCCTCTGAGTTTCTACTTGCCCTTTATGCCGTACCAACCGCTTATCATAAGCACCTGGAAGAGCTTCACCGGCACCTCGATACCACATTGCTCAAGCAGGGCTTCCGTGTCTGTCGGTGAAACAACGGCAAGATGTTCACGCAGCGTCACAGGAAGGTTTTCCAGTGATTCCGCGCTGGCACCCATCAACGAGTCTGCTGGGACACCCTCCCCAGTCGCTTAATGCAAGTTATCGGAGGCCAAGCATTGATAGCTGCATAGCGCAGGTACCTCGATAGAGCGCTACCGCTCACCTTCCAAATGATGCCATACCCGGAGAATAATTATGGCACTCTCATGTACCGAATAGCGGACAACGTATTTGCCAAACACCATATCGCGGATGGAACCAGGAATCGGTGCTATTTCAACCGGCGCTCCCATTTTGGGAAAGTCTGGCAGCAGTTCGACTTTGCCTACCAGCTCTGCGGCAATTGTGCGTGCCGCGGAAGGATTATGAACGGCAATAAACTCCCTGAGGCGCTTCAGGTCTTCAATGGCTTCATCTGTGTAAACCAGCCTCACTTACCTGAGCCCGGCGCATCCTGTTCGCTCTCGCTCCCCCAACTGTTGAGCCAATCGTGAACCTCACTGGCATCAACAACCCTCCCTTGTGCTGCTGATTCCATTGCGTCCAGGGTTTGCTTCCAACGTTCTTGCTCGAGCTGTTGTTTCTCGATGTATTCCGATAGAGCCTGATTGATCACCCAGCCCTTGCTCCGGTGCAGCCTACTCGCGATCGCTTCCAAATGTTGCTCAACCTCGGCCTGAAGGCGAACTGTTGTGACACTCATGAATGCATCCTCAAGGTCAGTGACTACAATGTATTACATAATAGTAGCTGAAATCACGGCAAGCAAGTTAGATTCACATGTTGCCGGAACACGATTCATGGATGATTCATGGATGGACACTCACATGAATGGTTGACCCGATAATCAACATCCAGTACTTTATCCAGTGCTATTGAAATGGGCCGTCAGGGTTAGACACTATGCCACGTTCAAGGAAAAGCCAGATCGCCCTAGAGGCGACTTCTTACTACCACTGCACCTCCCGGTGTGTGCGCCGCGCCTTCCTGTGTGGCCGTGACGAGCATTCCGGTAACGACTATGAACATCGGCGCGGCTGGATTGAAAACCGGATAATGGAACTGACCAGGGTGTACGCGCTGGATGTTTGTGCTTATGCCGTTATGTCCAACCATTACCACATAGTGCTTCACATCAACGCCGAGAAAGCCAATGCCTGGTCAGATGCTGAAGTCATTCAGCGCTGGCACAGGCTCTATGTTGGCAACTTCCTGAGCCATGAATATTTGGCCGGTAAAGACTTGTATGAAGAGCAGCTTAAAGTTATCTCAGAGCGGGTAACAGAATGGCGCGAACGCCTGATGTCGATCAGCTGGTTCATGAAAGCCCTGAATGAAGACATCGCCCGGCAAGCCAACGTTGAAGACAACTGTACAGGTAGGTTCTGGGAGGCCCGGTTCAAATCCCAAGCCCTTCTTGATGAAACCGCCCTGGCAACCTGCCTGGCCTATGTGGACCTAAATCCTGTCCGCGCATGCATGGCAGACACACCGGAAGCATCAGAATTCACCTCGGCCAAACAGCGGATCGATACCGCCAAAGAAGAACCGGAAGCTACCGAACCCAAACAGCCGACACCGTTATTCCCGTTTGTTGGCTACCCTCGCCAGGACATGCCTGAAGGCTTGCCGTTTCGGCTGCAGGACTACCTGGACCTGCTCGACTGGACCGGTCGCCAGATCCGCAGCGACAAACGCGGAAGCATCACACAGGCTCTTCCACCCATCCTCGAACGCCTTAATATCGATTCCGAACACTGGGTCTATAACACCCAGCACTTTGAAAGCCAGTTTAAAGGGTTGGTTGGCACTGCAATCTCGATTAAAGCCAAGTGTCAGCAGTTCGGATATCGGCGAACGCCCGGATTAGCATTGGCTACTCAACCTACCTAGCCAAAACATCCCTCACTATTTAATTCACAGGGCCACCTGAAGCACTTCCGTGCCTGGAAACCACGAAAAGTAACCAATCTCCCTTAGATTACCCGACAGACGTGAATCGGTAGTGCCGTTTTGAAAACTACTGATTCAATTCGCGGCCGGTTTTTCAACCTTCTACTGAGGTGCCTGTCCTATGGGGTCCCTTTCAACCTTCTACTGAGGTGCCTGTCCTATGGGGTCCCTAATGGATTCCCTTCATCATTTAAAACTACGCCCCGACATTGCGGAATGGTCAAGGAGCTACCGGAACACCCACTCAAATCCATAAACAAGAACTATCTAAAAGCAGTTCTTGATAGCATCCTCCTGTGGGTGTCGCGACAGTTCCATTCAGTGGCGGCAAAGACCAGGGTTACTAGAGAAATCTCTCGAATTTTCATTACAACCCTACTTGAAAACATTTTATCCACATCGAACCGAATTGAGCTGAAGCGCAGCTGCTGGAACCCCACCCCAAGCTACCGGCTATTAATGAAGTCCTTACCCTATCTCTCCACACAAAGTTAGTGGTCACTAATGTGCCTGTCCCATTAGCCCACTTGGGGCCATGCACGAGGTCTTGTTACAACAGTTCATTCGAAGCTTCAAGACAGCACCCGAAGAGCTGATTCTTGATTTTGATGCGACCAATGATCCTGTTCATGGCGAACAGGTCGGTCGTTATTTCAGCGCCTTTTACGATGAGTATTGCTTTCTTCCCTTGTTTGTCTTTTGCGGCTCTCACTTACTGACAGCCTATCTGCGCTCTGCTTCCCGGGACGCCGCCCACAACGCGCCGGCTGTCTTGAAGTGCCTGGTAACACGATTACGTCAACAGTGGCCGCAAGTGCGCATTATTGTGCGCGCAGATGCAGGCTTTTGTCGGCCGTTGTTGCTTTCCTGGTGTGATCGGCACGCCGTGGATTATGTCATCGGTATGGCCAAGAACAGTGTGCTATTGACTCGATCTCGTTCCACGCAGCTGATAGCCATGCTGGCCCACCAAATCACCGGTGAAAAGGCGGTTGAGTTTGATGAGTTTACCTACAGTGCCGGTTCCTGGCGTCGCCAGGAACGACGCATGATTGTCAAAGCCGAGCACACTGCCCAGGGCGCCAACCCGCGGTTCGTTGTGACCAGCCTTACGGACGACCCAAAAACACTCTACACAGAACGCTACTGCGCCCGGGGTGAGATGGAGAACCGGATCAAGGAGCAACAGTATTTGTTCTCCGATCGCACCTCCTGTCACCTTTGGTGGCCCAATCAGTTCCGGTTGCTCCTGTCCGGATTGGCCTATACGTTGGTTAATGGGCTGCGCCGTCTTGCGTTGCAAGGTACTGAGCTGGCACACGCCCAGGTCAACACGATCAGATTAAAGCTGTGTAAGGTGGCTGCCATCGTCATCCAAAATACGCGCCGCATTCGATTCCTGCTGCCCAGTCACTATCCGTATCGAGATCTATTTGAAACAGCACTGAGCAATCTGAACACGACATAGTCACCGACAGTGCTGACCCGGCACACAATAAATAATGGGGTAAGGGGAAGTTTGCCTGAAATTCAGGAAGACGGGCAAATATCAATCAATATGCAGGGAAGCTGCTTAAAACCTGGTAAAAATAACCATGGCTCTGGTTTAGGCAGTTTGGTGAAATATCCGGGCTAGTTCCTGCTTCATGCGAGACCACCGACTTGGCTCACGATCGAGATTGATCACGTAGATCTTTCCAATTGTCTGCGTCGTCGAGCTCTGCTGAGCCCCAAATGCGACGGACGTCTGTATCGGTAGGATCCTGCGCAGGCCGTGCCCAAGACAAAATGCCCAACGAAGAGCGGCCAGGTATGGGCGCACCGGATTCATCGCGGGTCCAAGCGCGAGGGTACACAATACGCTTGCTGATTGGACAACCTCCAGTTCCTTGAGTCGTCGCGGTAGCTCAATGGCCACTGGCTGGTGGATATCAGTTCCCAATCGTGCGCGACCATCATTGAATCAGGGGATCTGCCTTCGCTGAGTACTTCGAAGACTGACCTCGTAAGATTGCCTGGCCCCGTCGTAGCCTGCACCTCAGGTAACTCGCTTGAACTGTCTGCTTCTAGGGATACCGTGGCATTCATCAGCGCTCTTTCAACTATGGGGTGACGGGCTGACGCGATAAGTGGTGTGGTATTGAAGTAGAATATCCATCCAGGCTGATTGGCCCCAGGCTTGGTAAAAATGGACGGGTCCACCATTCGAGATGTTACAATGTCGTAGCAGAACGGTTGAAGCTTCAACCTTCCATCGACGAAGAGCTGTTCAACCGGTGTTCCGTGGTAAACATCATCGGCATCGATGTAGAAACCTCCCTCCACAAGCACATACGAATAACGGAAGTAGTCCGACATCATTGAGGGATGGTAGCACCTATTAAATGCGTCCTCATAGCGAGCCCCTAAGCGGCTTCGAATGAAAGCACTGGCAGATCTCTTGTCGAACACCTCCAATGTAAAGCCACTTCGTTCCAACTGCATCCATGAACTCATGCAAGCTTTGACATCTTGCGGTAATCGCTTTAAGTCGTCCCAGAACTGCACAATACGTTTAGGGGTGGGGGTAGACCACGTAGTTGAGCAGGGCGGACTTGGTTCACACCGCTGTACCATATCACGCACGAAATCGGAGCGTGCACGCTCCAAAGGACTCAATGGGTCAGCCTCGACAGTTTCACTCACCATTACCTCTTTCATTTCTAACTCCCCTCTCTAATGGATTCCCTTCATCATTTAAAACTACGCCCCGACATTGCGGAATGGTCAAGGAGCTACCGGAACACCCACTCAAATCCATAAACAAGAACTATCTAAAAGCAGTTCTTGATAGCATCCTCCTGTGGGTGTCGCGACAGTTCCATTCAGTGGCGGCAAAGACCAGGGTTACTAGAGAAATCTCTCGAATTTTCATTACAACCCTACTTGAAAACATTTTATCCACATCGAACCGAATTGAGCTGAAGCGCAGCTGCTGGGACCCCACCCCAAGCTACCGGCTATTAATGAAGTCCTTACCCTATCTCTCCACACAAAGTTAGTGGTCACTAATGTACCTGTCCCATTAGCCCACTTGTAAATCACGAAAACCTGCCTCTTCCACTGATATTTCCTAACATACGTGAATCAGTAGCGCCGTTGTGCGAACTACTGAATCAATTCACTGCCTGCTTTCTAAACCTCTACTGAGGTGCATGTCCTATTTGGTTCAACATAACGCCTAAAGCAGCGGGTGGCGAAGCCGTCCAACTGCCTTTGCTTGCTAACATCAAACTACCCCTCCTTTCTCCAGCGTTCCACTATTTTTTCAAACGTGATATCTTTCCAATTTTCAGCCCATTCCTTATAAGTATCGATACTTGCAGATTTAGGCTCAGGGTTTGGCTTTGGTAGCTGGACTAGACTTGGGATGATTACTGAATCACCAACAATAAAAGCCTCACCTTGGTTGAGCGATGGCAACAAATCTATAAGGCTACTTGAGCTATCAGGCAGCAAAGCTTTAATATAATTCTGATCGACTCTGTTTGTAAGTCGCATGGCAATGAAATTATTGCACTGTGAGAATATCGTTTCTGATACTTCCGATGGGCGTTGACTTACAACCATTAGGCTCAGACCATATTTACGCCCTTCTTTTGCAATTCGCTCAATAGACTTCTTGGAAGCTTTATATTCCGCACCGCCCGTCTTTGGTATGTAGTTATGCGCTTCCTCACACACAATTAAAAAAGGAATATCATTTGTGTCATCTGTGGCATGTCTTATTTTTGAATAATGAAATGCAAAGTCAAATATCAACCGAGATATAAGGCTTACGGTTATGCTTAAAACTTCGAACGGAATACCGCTCAAGTCAACAACAGTTACATTGGATTTATCGATATATCCTAGAAATTGCTTAATAACTTCACTAAAGTCATTAGTTTCAAACGGGGTACCATCGTTTTTAACAGGATCAAGCAAAAAGGCCAGTCTCTTATCATTTAATTTAGTCTCTAATCGTGAAATAAACCGATCAAATTCACCATTAAAACCTCCATCCTTGGAAACTTTTGCGTCAAGCACCTTATGTTTAGCATTTCCTGTTGATGGTACAAAGTCAATTTTCTCCCACAGACATTCTTCGTTAAATTCCATTTTTTCATCAAGTGTTGCAAAATATTTTAGCGAGCCTTCTTCATAGACAGTTAAAATATTTTTATTGCAAATATAATTATAAACCTCCTTGATACTGAAAAATACAGGAGAATCATATGTAACTTTATCCAAACTTGGATTATATTTCTCTTTATTTAGGATAACTGCTTGCTTAAACTGGGACACTTGATTATGTGAATTTTGCTCATTACTTTCTATGAAAATAGACTCTAATTCTTCGGCGTTCATTAACCAATATGGCAGTTTCAGATTATCAACATCGAGCTTATTGAGATTGAATTTTTCTTCATTATCAACTGTAAAAGCTGACGAATACTCTGAGTGAATATCAAAAATTATAACGTGTGAATTTTTTTGATTTTCACGATTAGTATTTTTCGCATTAGCGATGCCAACTGCATTTTGAATGAGACTGGACACAGCACACGACTTACCGGAGCCTGTAGACCCAACAACCCCAATATGTTTGCCAAAAAATCTATCACCATCGATGCAGAATGGTACGTTAGCATTTCCTGATAGACTACCGACCTCAAAGCTATAAATACTGTCATTTGAAAATATTATAGAAAGGTCTTCGGCGCCAAAGGTATGCGCAATCTCCGTAGGGACTGGCAATACTTTAGTTCCTCTTTTGAATTCAAGACCATCCTCATTGTTTATTAAAGCACCGACTGGCGAAGCCTCTATCACAAATGTCCATTCGATAGCACCATTATTCTCTGACTTCTGCGCAGTTAAATTATTTATGATAGCAACTGCATAATTATGATTACCATCTTCAATTTTTAGGAATTTCCCAACTTGTAAATCAGTTTTGTTTTCCTCAAGTGTCTTAAGGTTGCCAATTCCAATTGATACCTTATCTGGAGAACTTGACAATACATGTCCAATTTCATTCATGACTATTCCTCATCCCTATTACATATTCCAGTTCGTTGAAGTTGCTTATTCCAATCTGGTAAAAATTTACATCAGTTAGATCAATATTATTTGGTGTCATGCTACTAACCAAATACAAGTCATCACCTTTCCGTCGATTTATCGCCTCTGGCTCAGACTCCATTGCTAGCAACCTAAAATCGAACTCACGCTCTTCAACATGACTTTTAATTAGCTTTTGCATAGGATCCCTGTAAAAATGATCCACTTCAAAAGTGTTTCCGACAAGACCCGTATTTGCTTTCATCCCTTTCTTGTATAATCGGGACTCAAGATCCCTGATAGCTTCGAAATTATCATTAATAATAAATGTTGGTGGCTTAATATGGCTGGGCTTCGAATAGTATTTTTTAATATAGTTCCCAAGGAATACAACAACTTTCCCCTCATATTCATCAATTTCATTCTTATTAATATAGAAATAACGATCTCGGCTATTCTGAGAGAAAGAACTTGAAAGCTGTTGCTTGATACGCCTGAGTATTTCGCTCCGATTTCTTAATGCTAAAGTCCATTTAGATATTGCTGTATATGTGGCATTTGAAAGATACTTATATAGCTTAGCTTTAGTTATTTTCCTATCCGTTTCATTTTTAATACTCGACAATTTAGCAATTTTTGTAATCGCATTTGGGTAAAGCAACGTATCAACATCACTTCCTTGAATTTCGAGCAACTCCAGAGCAGCCTTCGCACTGCCTTCAATTTCATCTAAAGAAGGACCAAAAACAATCCTGGTATTCTTTAAGAATTCACGTTTATCGAACGTTGTTGAAATCCTAGATACAATTTTTGATAGGGATTTGTCAGAGGTTGCTAACGCAGAATCTAGAATTGAAGGCTCAATCTCCTTCTCACCATTAGCTTCATTCGGGACATAAATAAAAATTGTGTATTTAATCTTCGCAGTTGGATTCTTGTCATACGCTTCAGCCATTTGGAGCAAGGGCTTAAATATTAGGCTTGGTATGAATTTCTCTTTCGACTCATGGTATTTGCATTGAAGAGCCTCCAATTCACCACTGCCCGACAAAACATCTATGTCTTCTACTAAACCTTCGACGGTAATTACGTCCTCACCTTCCGCATTAGCTATCTCGAGAATAGTTTTATTAAATTGATATAGAAATCCTTTGATCGTGCTATCGGCAATTCTATCTGACATAAAGCATTGCATCCTTCTATCAATTGCTTGGCCAGAGCTAGCTTGGCACCTAACGCTTTCTTCATATCAGCCAACGCACATGATCTAAGGCAACATAAAGCACCAAACTTCAAGCCAATTCCCAATTCCCGGTAGACCCTATTTCAAAGCCTTTAGTCTATTCGTCAGCCCTTCGCACCGCGAGCATATCAACTATCCTGAGTATGAAGCGATGCCTCCTACTTCTTTAATGTACAGCTTGTCACGAATGCATTCGCAATCGTGTAGCTACGGATAGCGCATTGCTATACAAATCTGTCAGTTTCAAACGCAATGTATTGGGTGGTCAAAATGCGTAAGCGATCCATTAACCCCATACTTTCACTGAGCAGGTAACTCGATATTCCATGGCAGCAAGCCATCAAAATCATCGTCAGATGTTGCCAGCGGCAACTGCTCAAAGACCCGCTTCAGATAGTGATAGGGTTCCAGTCCATTAGCCTTCGCCGTTTCCATGATCGAGTACCACACAGCACTGGCTTTTGCTCCGTTGACCGTATCACTGAACAGCCAGTTTTTCCGGCCCACTACGAACGGTCTGATCGCATTTTCAGCACCGTTGTTATCGATCGGCATGGCGCCGTTGTCGAGATAACGCATTAGCCCTTGCCGCTGGTTCAGCGCATAGTTGATCGCCTTACCCAGTTTGCTCTTGGGTGTTACCGAT
>NZ_AUIH01000059.1 GCF_000423605.1 Saccharospirillum impatiens DSM 12546 | reverse complement strand
GCCTTTCGATCAGGATACCTACCGGGCTTTTCTGGAAAACTGGTATCAGAGAACCCATGCACTGGTGCAACTGGAGACAAACGGATGAGAACTGCCTTCACGTATTGTATGGGATTGGCGGTGACTGCTGCCGCTATGCTGGCCTGTGCAGACACCGCCAAACCTTTGCCTGAACTGCCCTTGACGGTGGAGAGCATAGAAGCATTTGCGGACCCTGGGGATGTGGAATTATTGAATAGCACGAGCTATTACAGCAAGGCATCAAAAGACTATATCTATCGTAATTCCTCTATCTTGGAAGAGTATCAGGCACTTTATATTGAAGAGGGCTTGGTAGCTTGGCTATATCCTGGAATGATGGTTCAACAGCCATTATTAGTGGATCCGTATACTTGGTCCCTTGTACACGAAGGGGCTAATGGCGCCATAGCACCAACATGGAATAGGGATGGACATTTGGTTTTTGACGACTTTATTGAAGTTACTAAAGATGATGTTGATGTAATTAACAATATGGTGGATTTAGTTTTCCTAAAAGTAGTCGACACTGTTGAGAAACCCTTTGATGTGAGCTGGATCAGTTCTGAACTTCCGTTAAAAGCATTTCATGTGCATGCCTCGGCTATAGAAAATGCTAGCGCAGTTTGTCATTACCCTGAACTGGAATTTATTCGGTATATTAATTCGGGTCTACTGGGTGATTTTAATACAGCTGATTGCGCCCATACGCTTGAGACGATATTTGTAACCCACAGCGATGTGGAAAGTCTGACCATTACTCAACTTTCCTCACTCGGAACTTTAAACCTCATTGGTAGCAGTATCGAGCGAATTCGGTTGGATGGTGAATCACTCCCGAACCTAAAAAGTATATTTCTGGGCGAAGCGAGTGTGCCCTCTGACCTGTCTCGTGTTCATTTACCTGAAGGCCTGGTTCAATTGCTGATGCCCCGGGTAACCGATAACGATCTGTCCCAACTGGACCTTCCTGAACACCTGCAATACCTGGATTTATCGGAAGCCCAGCTGGATGATTTTGGGTTTATCCTCGGTGCTAAAAATCTCAGACACCTGAGTTTGGATTTCAGCAATTTCACCCAGTGGCACTTGTTGCCGTAGCTCACCGAACTGCAGCACCTCAGCATCAGTGGTACTGACTTTACCAATGATGATTTGGCGTACCTGGCCGAGATGGGCAGTCTCCAAACGTTGAATCTGGGGGGGGTGCCCATTACCACGGTAATGCCCTTGAAAGAGCTGACCGGTCTGTCTGGCCTGAACCTGTATATGACGAATATCACAGACTTCAATGAAATTCCTTTCATCGAAAATGTGTCTTATCTCGGCTTACCCGACACCGACCTAACCGAGTTGCCTGAGCACATCAGCCAGATGAAAGAAACAGCCAGTGATGATTACTTTCACTGCAACGATCTGAAGCCCTGTACTCAACCAGCTTGGGAGTAAATAGCAGTCTCTGGAGCAAGTGAGAATGCTCCTACACTAAGGTTTCCGGGTCTGGCTAAGCCAGACAAAAGACTGATGTGGAGTCCCGGAGGGAGACAGCAGTGACACCCAACCCGGTAGAGATTGAAAGGACTGTGCTATAGGAAGTAAACAGTCGTTTTTGAGGGGAATGACAAAGAAAGGAAGTGGCCGAACATCGATGTGTTCAGACCAGACTATGATCTTCAGTAGCAGGGAAGCCCCGGGTAGAGCCGATTATTTAGCTTGTTACAGCACACCAGGTTCACAGTATCGCAACGCAGACTCTGGCATTCTCAGCATCGATGTTCAACACGATGAGGGGCTGATTGGAGATTACGGTAAAGGCATGTACCTGACTTGGCGCAGGGCCAGGGTTTATGCTTAAGTCGACTGAGTGCTCGCATCTCGATTCATGACCCAGAGGCTTACTAGTGAGTCTTGGCAGACACAGCACCCTGCATTAACCGCAGATCACGGTAATTGCGCAGACCGCCGTACATCATGGTGTGGAATTTCTGGGCGGTGAGTTCGGTTTTTTCTTTGTAGTCGTTGATGTCGTAATCGCGCACGACATCGGTTTCCGGCGCGCTGCCGGGTTGGCCGGTGCGCAGGACCAGGCGGGTGAGGTGGTTGCCGACTTCTTCGCGAATGGCTTTCACCAGGTCGAGACCGGCGCGGTCGGTTTCCATGACGACGTCGATGATGGCCATCGCCAGGTCTTCACCCAGTTCGCGGGCGATCGCCAAAGCCTCATGGCCGCTGGAGGCGGTATGAACGACAAGTGGGCGGTCTTCGAAGGTAAAGCGACGCAAGGCGAGGCGAGTCACCGCATGGACTTCGGGTTCGTCGTCTACTACAAGCACTTGCCAGCCCGTATTCGGGGGTTCTTCACCGTTCCTGGTCTTTTCGTCTAGCCAATTTATCGATGCCATTGAAGTCTCGCCTGTATGCGCTCCGGGACTGAGTTTCAGTCAGGCACGGGCTGCCATCCTTAGTCGTTTCATTAAAGATAGTGCTTTTTTTGAACAATGCAAAGGCAATTTGACGATAATTTGGGTTTAGTTCTGGGGAAAATAGCGGGCTCGGATGAGCCCGCTATTGGGGTCAGCGCTGGAAGGGGTAGATGGCGCCAACGCCAGTCAGGCGGGTCAACTCGTCCAGGGCGGTGCGGCTCTCGATCAGCAGTTGCGGGTCGGCCAGATCAGCCTGGCTGAGACTGTCACGGTAATGGGCGTCAACCCAGTCGTTCAGCGAGTTGAACAGCGCATCGGTGAGAATGATGCCCTGGTGCATGGCCTCGTACTCGGTCTGGGTCAGCGCGACACGCAAACGCAGGCATGCCGGGCCGCCACCATTTTGCATCGACTGTTTCAGGTCGAACACTTCGACCCGGTTGATCGGGTTGCCAGTGTCGGCCATCAGGCGGTCCAGAAAGTCGGCGACCGGGCCGGTTTCACGGCATTCGCCGGGTACGACCAGCATCATGCTGTCGTCGGCCAGGCTTAACAGCTGGCTGTTGAACAGGTAAGACCGCACGGCATCCTGAATCGATACCTCGGCCGTCGGAACTTTGACGGCGATCAGTTTGACGTCGCCCAGCTTGCGCTGCAGTTCGTCCAGCACGGCATCGGTATCGGCGAACGCTTCCTCGTGATAGAAGAGCACATTGCGGTTACCAACGGCGATGACGTCGTTGTGGAACACACCGGCATCGATGGTCTCGGGCTTTTGCAGGGCGAATACCGCCTGGTCTTCACCCAGGCCGTGCAAGCGGGCGACTGCCTGGCTGGCTTCCAGCGTCTGGCGTGCCGGAAACCGGTGCGGGCGCGGTGCGTTTTGGTTGAATGCTTCCTGGCCGTAGACAAACAGTTCGACTCCCGGGCCATCGTACTGGCCACAGAAACGGGTGTGGTTGGCGGCCCCTTCATCACCGAAAAAGCTGACCGCAGGCAGGGCATCGTGATGCGCAAAGTAGCGCTCATCCCGGAAGATCGACTGCAGCATACGGGTTGTGGTCGGGTGTTCGATCGACCGGTGAAATTTGGCGTTCAGGTTGGCGGCGGTAAAGTGCACTTTGCCATCGGCCGTGTCGGCGCTGGGCGAGATCGTACCCGCATTGGCCGTCCACATGCAGGATGCCGAGCTAACCGCACTTAATATCGCCGGGTTCTGTTTCGCGACTTTCTCCAGAACCTGGGCATCGGTGCCGCTGAAGCCCAACTCGCGCAAGGCCCAGATAGCCGGGCGCTCGTGCGGCAGTAAAATGCCCTGGCGCAGGCCCAGATCCGACAGGGCCTTCATTTTGCGCAAGCCCTGCTTGGCGGCTTCCCTCGGGTTCGAGGCTTCGCTCTCGTTGCTCAGTGAGGCGATGTTCCCGTACGAAAGGCCAGCGTAGTTGTGCGTTGGTCCGACCAGGCCGTCGAGGTTCATTTCAAATGCGGTCATAGGTTCATTCCCGGCGCGGTGGTGTCGGGTTTGGTCATTGTCGGGCTTTCCATCGAGGCAACCGGGTAGGCGCAATAGTCAGCCGCGTAATAGGCTGAAGCCCGGTGGTTGCCACTGGCTCCAACACCGCCGAACGGCGCGCCGCTGCTGGCACCGGTGATCGGCTTGTTCCAATTGACGATGCCGGCACGAATCTCGTCGATGAACTGGTCGTAACGGGCGCGGTCGTTCGACAGCAGGCCGGCGGATAGGCCGTAACGGGTGTTATTGGCCCCGGCAATGGCGTCGTCGAAGCTGTCGTAACGGTAGATGCTCAGCAGCGGGCCAAAATATTCTTCATCCGGCACGTCGCTGGCGTCGGTCAGGTCGATGATGCCTGGAGTCAGCAGCGCGGTGCCTTCTTCGAAGCGGGTCATTTCCAGCAGGCTGCGGCCGCCTTTGCGGATCAGCATGTGCTGGGCTTCTATCAAGGCATCAGCGGCGGGCAGGGACACGACAGAACCCATATAGGGTTGGTCGTCGGCATCCCAGTGCCCGACTTTGAGGTTGCGGGTGGCCTCGATCAGACGCGCCAGGAAGGCATCGCCTTCGTCACCCTTGGCGATGAACACGCGCCGTGCGCAGGTGCAGCGCTGCCCGGCTGAAATGAACGCACTGGTGATGACATGATGTAGGGCTGCGTCGGTATCGATGTCGGTATCGACGATCAACGGGTTGTTGCCACCCATCTCCAGAGCGAGAATCTTGCCTGGCTGGCCGCCGTATTGCTTATGCAGAATCTCGCCGACGGTTGAGGAGCCGGTGAAAAACAGGCCGTCAATGCCGGGGTGCCCGGCCAGGGCAATGCCGGTGGTCTTCGCGCCCTGAACCAGGTTCATAACGCCCTTGGGCAAGCCAGCGGCTTCCCAGATGCGCGCGGTTTCCTCGCCCATCTTCGGCGTCATTTCGCTGGGTTTGAACACCACGGTGTTGCCCGCGAGAATGGCCGGTACGATGTGCCCGTTGGGCAAATGGCCGGGGAAGTTATAGGGGCCGAATACCGCCACAACGCCATGCGGACGGTGGCGTAATACGGCTTCGCCATCGGGCAATTCACTGCGGGTGACGCCGGTGCGCTCGTTGTAGGCTTTGATCGAGATTTCAATTTTACCGACCATGGCACCAATTTCCGTGCGCGCTTCCCAAAGCGGCTTGCCGGTTTCGCTACCGATCACCCGGGCCAGCTTTTCCTGGTTTTCTTTCAGGCCTTCGGCGAAACGACGGCAAATGGCGATGCGCTCGTCGAGGCTGCGGTGTTTCCAGTCGGCAAAGGCGGCGCGGGCTGCGGTAATCGCCAAATCGACATCGTCGGCGCTGGCGGTATTGCCGGCCCAAACGACTGACTGGTCGATGGGATTGATGGATTCCAGGTGTTCGCCGTGGCCGGTGTGCCACTGGCCGCCAATAAAGAGTCTTGCGTCAGTCATCGGAGGGTCTCCGGGGTCTCAGTGCGACGGCGCGTACAGAATCGCCTGCAGCTACCTGCAGGTTTCTGGCCTGAGCCGTGCTTAGGTGAAGGGTGGTGCCATCGATGGCCGCGGTATTGATCAGGCTGACCCGGTAGTTCTCAAACTGGCGATTCGAGACCAGTGACAAACCGTCTTTTCGGGTCAGGTCGGGTGCCGGTGTGTCATCCTGTACGGCGACGGTATACAGCTGGCTGTCTTTAACCGCACGCACGTTGGTCACGCGGGCGGAAACGGTGGGCCCACCGTCGAAAATATCCACATAGCCGTTGAAGTCAAAGCCTTCGGCTTTCAACATGGACAGAGCGGGTTCGGTGTCCGGGTGTACCTTGCCGATCGCCTCCTGGGCGTCTTTCGACAGCATGGGTACGTAGATCGGAAACTTGGGCATCAGCTCGGCAATAAAGGCCTTGTTGCCGAGTCCGGTCAGGTAGTCTGCATCGGAAAACTCCATTTGAAAGAAGTGTCTTCCCAGGCTTTCCCATACCGGTGAACGGCCTGCTTCGTCGCTGAAGCCACGCATTTCGGCAATGATGTCCCGGCCGAACAGTTCCTGAAATTCAGCCAGAAACAGGTAGCGGCTTTTGCTCAGCAACTGCCCGTTCTGGTTCTGGCGGAAGTCGGGCATTAGAAACAGGGTGCAGATTTCGGAACTGCCGGTCAGGTCGTTGCTCAGGTACAGCGTTTTGGTAATCTTGTGCACGCCGATGTCTTTGGAGGCATGCACGGTTTTACCGATGTGGTAGTTGTACCAGATATCATCGTGCCCGATGCTGGCTTCGAGCGCACAAATGCCGGCGATTTCATCGGTAGCCGGGTCTATCATGGCGAACAGATAGAGCCGGTCTTTTTCGGGCAATTCTTTGTTGAACGAAGCCACGGCTTTGTCGAGCTTGGCCTGCATTTTCTGGCGGTTATCCGGCAGGGTAGTGACCCCTACTCCGGAATTTTTGGCCATGGTGCACAGCGCGTCGATGTCGGTTGGCGCTACCGGACGAATGTACATAGTCGTATTCCTTCCTTATAGCGGCGCGTAGGCGATGGGGTCGCCTTCTTTGACGTTGAGGGCCTCGGCGACGTTTTCCGGGATGCGAATGGTCTCGCCAATGCCGTCAACCAGGGTGCCGATGGTGCAGCGGAAATCGCTCAGTGAACGATTGCTGATCAGGTATTTCAAGCCGCCGACCACATCGCTGGGTCGCGCTTTTTTGTGACGTACCTGCTTCAGGGTAAAGAGGTTATTCAACTCGCCAGTCAGCACCGGGCCGCCATCGAACGGGTCGATAAACACGGTTTTGCTGAACCCTTCGCGGTAGAACAACTGGCAGGCCCGGTTGGCGGCTTCGTGGTTCTGGCCAATGTTGCCTTGCGCCACTTCCGGCAGCAGCGGTACGTAGATCGGGTGCTGCGGAATCAGTTCCGACATGAAGGTTTTGCTTTTCACACTGCAATAATAGTCGGCGGTGTTGAAGTCGATGCCAAAGAAGTGCCGGCCTACGGCATCCCAGAACGGGCAGTCGCCCTTGTCGTCGAAAATGCCCTGAATCTCGATGATCACTTCGCGATGAAACCGCTCGGGCAGGCACGCCATAAACAACAGGCGGGCGCGCGACAGCAAGTCGAAGGCTTCGGAGTTTTTGTGTTCCGGATCGATCGAGAATGAGCGCAGCAGCGTTTTGCCGGTCAGTTCATGCGACAGGAACAATACGGGTACTTTGGAGCTGACGTCGAGGTGATGCGAGGCATGAACGACGGCATCCATCCGGTAATTGAAAAACGGATAGCCACCACCGGCTTCGGTATCGATGCCCGAGGTGCCCATCAGCGTTTGGTTGTCGGTGTCTTCCAGTACAAACAGGAACGACGCCGGGCCTTCCTGGTCAACCCCGGATTTAAAGGCGTCGTCAGACTGGCCGATTTTTTCCGACAGTTTATCCCTGTCTTTAGGCAGGGTTGTCACGCGGGCATCGGTGGCATTCAGCAATCGTTCGATGCTGGTCAGGTCCACGAAGTTACTCGGGCGAACAACGAGCATGGTGAATCCTCTCATTAAGGGCTTAAAGCTCAAATTTCGGAATTCAAATTGGCTGTTAGCTTAAACCCGCGATGGATGGCCGGGCTGCTCTTGCGGGGTCGCCGTAAATACTTCCATGTAGGCTTAACTTCGGCGTCCATGCCTCAGATATCCCCGCAAGAGCAGCCCAGCCAACCAGCGCTAGCCTGTAGCGAACTCAGTTGTCGGAGTTCGCTACCAATTGAGTGCCAGGTGCCGGGTATACCTATCCGGGGAAGTCTGCAGCAAGGATGCTGCAGTCTAGGCCCCATGGATGGGTCCATGCCGACCCCGGAGAGGTATACCCGGCGCCTGGCACGAACTCCTGGCACCAAAGTACAGCCTAACCCCGAAGTTTGAGGTTTTACTTAGCTAACCAGCTTGGCAACCGCTTTTTCAAAGCGAGCCAGGCCTTCGTCGATGTCTTCATCCGGGATGATCAGTGACGGCGCGAAGCGTATGACGTTGGGTCCTGCGATCAGCATCATCAGGCCTTCATCCAGAGCAGCGCCGAGGAAATCCTTGGCACGACCGGCCCAGTCTTCGGTCAGTTCAGCGCCGATCAGCAGGCCGAGGCCTCGCACTTCCTTGAAGATACCGTACTGGTCGTTGATCTTTGTCAAGCCATCACGGATGCGTTGTGCTTTGGTTTCAACCCCATCGAGTACGCCAGGCTTGGTGATTTCATTGACGACCGCCAATGACACGGCACACGCCAGGGGGTTGCCACCGTATGTGGAACCGTGAGTACCGATGCCCAGGCTTTCAGCGCATTTGTCGGTGGTCAGCATGGCACCGATCGGGAAGCCACCGCCGAGGGCTTTGGCCGTCGACAGGATGTCTGGTACGACGCCGTATTTCTGGTACGCGTAGAATTCACCGGTACGGCCGACGCCGCTTTGCACTTCATCGAAAATCAGCAGGGCATTGTGTTTGTCGCACAGGGCACGAACGCCTTCGAGGTATTCTTTCTTGCCTGGCGTAACGCCACCTTCACCCTGGATCGGCTCTACGATCACCGCAGCGGTTTTGTCGGAGATCTGGGCGGCCATGGCTTCAAGGTCGTTGTAGGGCACGTGGCTGATGCCGCCTGGAGTTGGCTCGAAGCCTTCCTTGTATTTGGGCTGGCCACCAACGGATACCGTAAACAGGGTGCGGCCATGGAAGGAACCCAGTGTGGAGATGATTTCATTCTTTTCCGGGCCATAGTTCAGGAAGGCGTGACGACGGCCAAGTTTTAGCGCCGCTTCGTTGGCTTCGGCACCGCTGTTGCAAAAGAAGACTTTGTCGGCAAAGGTCAGCTCGGTCAGGCGTTTGGCCAGTGCAATGGCCGGTTCGTTGGTCATGACGTTGGCCAGGTGCCAGAGGTTCTGACCTTGTGTGGTCAGCGCTTCTACCAGAGCCGGGTGGGCATGGCCCAGGGCGTTTACGGCGATGCCACCGGCGAAGTCGATGAATTCGCGGCCTTCCTGATCCCAGACGCGTGAACCCTTGCCTTTAACGGGAATGATTTTGCCCGGGGCGTAGTTGGGGACCATGACGTCATCAAATTGTGCTCTGGTAATTTCGCTCATCTCGATTTCCACTGGTTAAGGTTGGCGCCTGGGTGGTTTGGCGAAGCAACCGATTATCGGGTCTGTTCTACCGGCCAACCGGTTGGGGTCGGCGGGAACGCTATACCGTCTATCATAGAGAAAGTCGGGCCTGAATGGTTACGGGGGTGCGACACGAGGTTATATCGTCTGAACTGCCTATAGTGCCATGAGTCAGAAATTCCGCGGGCAATTCGATTAGCGGGTTGCTATTGCAGTGTGCCTATCGGACCACCGCGTACGCCTACAGAAGACACGCCGTAAACCCCTCCCTGGGGGCTCGGATGCCGCATCCATGCGGCATTACGGTCTTCTGTAGCTGCACCCGGTAGTCCTAGTTAATCCTCTGGTTGAACAGCCAGGAATTTTCTGGTGATGGCGGCTCAAACAAGTTACTTATCGATCGACATCTTCTGATGCAGGCTTCGGTCTTCAGACGGGGTTAACCCGTACTGGTTGCGGTAAGCGGTTGAAAAGTGGGCGCCGGAGGAAAAGCCACAACTGAGGCCGATTTCCGCGATGCTCTCCGAGCAGGACAGAAGCTTGTTTCTGGCTTTTTCCAATCGGATTTGCAGGTAGTAGCGGCTTGGTACGGCGCTCAGGTGTTTTTTGAACAAGCGTTCCAGCTGGCGGCGGCTGATTTTGACGTGAAAGGCGATGTCGTCTGTGGTCAGCGGTTCTTCGATGTTGGCGTCCATCAGTTCCAGCGCTTCGGCGAGCTTGGGTTGCTCGGCCCGGGTGCGCTCGCTCAGTTGTTGCGGCACGGTGTCTGACGGTATGCCCAGGCGTTCGTTCACGAAATGGCGCGAGACGGCTTCGGCGGTTTCGGCGCTGATGTTGCGGGCGATCCACATCAGCATCATGTCGAGGCTGGAGCTGCCGCCCCGGCAGGTGAGCCGGTCGCGATCGATGCAGAACTGTTCTGAGGCGAGCAGGATGGATTTGTGTTCCTTCAGCAGTTCGTCGTAACTGAGCCAGTGCACCACGGCCCGGTAGCCGTTGACCAGGCCCAGTCGTGCTAGCTCATAGGTGCCGGATGCCAGGCCGCCGAGCGAGCAGCGCGTGGGTCGTGACAGCAGAAATTCTTCCAGCCCCGGGGTGGCCGGGTGCCGGGCCGGTGAGGTGCCGGCGACGATCCAGACATCGGCATCCGGGGCGTCGGCCAGGTTGAAGTCGGTATCCATCCGGTTGCCAAGGCTGGAGAAGGTTTTGTTGCCGGAAAGCGCTACGGTAAAGGTGCTGAACGCATCTTCGCCGGTCAGTTCGTTGCACACCAGCAAGGGTTCCATCGCGGAAACGTAGGCCATGGAGGAATAGCCGGGCAGTAAGATAAAACCAATGCGTTGTGTCACCTGATGCGCTCCTCGGGTGGGACATCGTTGCTGTTTATAGGGTCTGGCTTGGCAGAACAGTCGGTGCTTAGCGATCAAAGGTGCCTGACTTCAGGAATTCACCGTCGGCCAGACACCAGTCGCCTTTGGCCATGACCCGTCTCAGCGCCAGGCTGTCTTTATCGAGCAGCAGCAGGTCGGCATCGCAACCCGGGGCCAGGCGTCCTTTCTTGGGCAGCTTCAGCACCCGGGCCGGGTTAGCGGTGACGGCTTTGAGCGCGACGCTGTGGTCGACGCCTTCGTCCAGCACGGCGTCGCGAAATTCATTCAGCATGGCATCCATGGCACCCACTTTCAGGCTTTCCAGTATACCTTCTTTGTTGAAGTGCGGCAGGCTGGCGTGGCCGTCGGTGCTGAACGTCAGGCGGTCTTCGTCGGCACCCCGGTCGAGGGCGACTTTCAGTGCGTGGGCACATTTGAGTTCACCGGCTTCCAGAATCTCCGGGGTGTGGCTGGCGGTAAAGTCGATGCTGCCGCCGCCTTTAATGAAGCGCAGACCATCCTGCAGCAGTTCGGGCGAGCGGTTCATGTGGGTCGGGTAGTATTGGCTGAGGGGAATGTTTGACTGGTTGGCGACATCGAACAGCAGTGACAAGCCTTCATTCGCTTCGCCAACATGAATGCTGACAATGCCTGCCTTGCCACTGAGCAAGCCGCCGACCCGGGCTTCGGCGCCAATGCGGGCCAGTTCCTGCCAGGAGGGCTGGCTGCCGCGATGGTCGGCAATGGCCACTTCGCCCACACCGATGAACCGTTCGATCAGCATGATGTCTTGCTGCACGCTACCGGTCAGGGTGCGTACCGGTACCTGGTAGGAGCCGGTGTGGCACACCACGCTCAGCCCCTCGGCTTCGAGCCCGGCGGCTTTGGCGAGCAGGTCGGGCAGGGTTCTTGAAACAGCATCGGTTCCGAGTACGCCAGTCACGGTAGTGACGCCACCACCAATGGCATCGCTGAATCCCATGGCTGGCGTTCGGGTATGAAAGCCGCCTTCACCGCCACCGCCGGTAATGTGCGTCAGGGTATCGACCAGGCCCGGTGTCAAGAATTGCCCCCGGCCGTCGATAACCTCTATGTCAACCGAGCCAGTAAGGTTCAGATCAGTGCCGATGGCGATGATGGAGCCGGCGGCAATCAGCACATCCTGAGTGCCCAGGTCTTGGGGGGCCAAAAGGTGTGCGCCACGGATCAAAGTCAGCATATCGAGTCGGTTTCCTGTCCTGAAAGGTTATTGGCATTGTGTCGGCCATCATACGTGTCTGCCGCCCTCCCACCAAGGCGCTGTGGCGCCGTAGGCCGCAATGATGAAAACGAGGCGTGTGTTTTTAAAGCTATACTGAGTGCCTGATGTAAACCTGCGCTGAACGAACCAGCGTGCGATTGGAGTGAAATGATGTCTGTTATGACCCGGGCGAACCCCCGCAACTGGACGCTGTTTGTGCGCACCCAGGTGTTGGTGGCCGTATTGGTTGTGTTGTTGCTGCTCGGCTTTGCGTTTGTGATGGCGGGCGTTCAGGATCTGGTGGCCCAGAGTGAGAGCCAGGCCGACCTGGTCGACGGACAGCGCACCACGCTGGACCGGCAGAGCGAGGTGTTGCAGCAGCAAAAGAGCCAGTTAGAGCAGCAGCAACAAGCGCTGGCCGACCAGTTACAGGCAGTGCAGGTTCAGCAGGCTACGGCCGTAGCGCTGGAGCGGTACCCGGCGTTTCTGTTCTGGCGTCTGGCATCAACGGCTTCGTTGTCATCCACTGATATTGGTGAGGGCGACCGCGCCGAGGTGCAGTTGCGTGAAGCGGTGCAGGCGTTGGGCGAGCTCGACGAAGAGCTGGCTGAGGCCATTGATGTGTTTTTGCTCGACCTCGATGATTTCAACACCAACATCGAACGGGCTTTGGCCGCCTTTGAACAGGGCAATGCAGAGCAAGGCCAGCGCATTGTGCAGAGCACCCAGAGTAACTTCATTTCCATGAACACCATGATGGAAGTGGTGGCCATGTTGTCTTCCGAGGCCGTGGTTGCTGCCAACACCAGTGTGACCGGGGCACTGGGCAGCCTGGAAGCGTCGGTACTGGATGTGGAGCAGGCAGCCGCAGAAGTAGCCGATGGCAGTGAATCCCTGATTGGCGGCATTGAAACCATGGTTGATCGCGGCCGCTCAACCCAGCGCCAGGGCTGGGTGACGGCGGCGATAGTCAGTGTGTTGTTCATCGTTGTCGGGTTTATTTTGTCGCGCTCGGTCAGTCAGCCGGTATTGCAGCTTGAAAAGGCGATCAAGCACATCGACGAAACCGCCGACCTGACCGAGCGCGTGCACCTGAAACGCCGCGATGAAGTGGGCCGCATTGCCAAGAGTTTCAACAATATGCTGACCAGCTTCAGCGACATTGTTAAAGATGTGCGCAGCAGCGCTGCCTCAATGGCAGAGAAAGTCTCGGAGAATTCACAGGCCAACGAATCCATTCGCCAGATACTGGACCGCCTGAATTCGGAGGTCGACCTGGTCGCCGCCGCCATTAATGAACTGTCGGCCACGGTACGCGGCATTAACGAGAACACCTCGGAAGCCGCCAGTAGGGCCTTGGAGGTTGAAACCGCCTGCCGAAACAGCAGTGACCAGGCAGCCGCCAGCGGTGAGCAGGTAAATGCACTGGAACAGGAAATCCGCGCAGCTTCGGGTACGTTGAACGCCCTGGCGAACCGCACCAAAGACATTCACGCCATGGTGGATGTGATTCAGGGCGTATCGGAACAGACCAACTTACTGGCGCTGAACGCGGCCATTGAAGCGGCACGAGCGGGAGAGCAGGGCCGTGGCTTTGCGGTGGTCGCCGACGAGGTGCGCACGCTGGCGCAGAAGACCGAGCAGTCGTCCAAAGAAATTCAAACCATGGTGACTGAATTCTCGACCGAGGTCGGTACCACCGTATCGGCGATGCAGCGCGCGGTAGAATCAGCCGCTTCGGCGGGCACGCTCAGCGCCAGCGCCGGGGAAGCCATGCGCTCGGTCGTAACCGTTGTGGGTGACATTCGCGCAACCAATGAACACATTTCGCAGGCGACTCAGGAGCAAGCCGAAGCGACCGATTCGATCGACAGCAGTGTCACCAGCATTGCCACGCTGATTGCTCAGGTGGCAGAGCAGGCCCAGCACACCGTAGAGGGCGTACGGACCATGGCGGCCGACGCCGACCGCCTGCGTGAACAGGCCGACCGCTTTAAGGTGTGACTGGCTTGCGCGGGGTCAGGGGTGTGTGATCAGTGCGTGCAAATCCGGAGCGTGAGCGCGGTCTGAAAACACGCCGTTGACGCCTTTATCGAGCAGGCGTTTGAAGGTAATGGGGTCGTTCACGGTGTAGCAATACAGCGGGTACTCGGAGCGAATATCGGCAGCCAGATCATCGGTCAGCGTCTCGAAGTCGGTATGAATGCTGTAAGGCGTAAAGCCGACCAGGCTGTCACGCCACTGTGCATTAACCCCTTCATACAAAGCGCCCAGTGGCCACTCCGGTTTGCTGGCCGCGACACGAGCCAGGGCCTGGTGATCAAAACTGGACACTACCAAACGGTCCCCGTGTTGCAGGGCGTCTAGCCCTTCTGTGGCCAACACGCCATCAACCAGCGCTTCAACCGGTAGATCCGGGTTTATTTTGATTTCCAGGTTCAGCCCCATGCCGAGTGTTTTCACCAGATCCACTGCCTGGTCGAGAAACAACAGGGGCTCACCGGCAAACACCGGCGAAAACCATTCCCCGGCGTCCACCTTCAACAGTGCTTCCCTGTCCATCTTACTGATGCGTTCGGTGGGCTTGCGGAACCGTTCCAGTGTTTCATCGTGCATCATCACCAGGCTGCCATCCCCGGCCAGGGTGACATCCAGTTCCACCCACTTAATACCGAGTTGCTTGCAACGCTTGAGACCAATGGCGGTATTCTCGGGCGCTTCGCTGGCAACGCCCCGGTGGCCGATTAGAGCGGGCATGAGTAATGACATGATGGGGCCTCGTGTGGCTACTGGCTGGATAGGCCGACTATTTTCCTCTTCTGTATCAATCGTGCAAGTCGCAGTCGGTGCTGCCACCAACTAACCGCTCCCTCGCCCATCCCATGGGAGAGGTCTGGGGAGAGGGTTCACTTCCAACCGTTGAATTCAATGTTCAGCCAGAACCCGGCCCCAGCCGCCACCGACTTTCGCCCGGTCTTGCAGGGGCATCCCAGCCCCACCAAGCCCTACCGCAGGCATCCCTGCCTGCTGCGAAACCCGGCACCGGCCGGGGCCTGAACAATTGCCAGATTTTGGCTTAGACCCCGTAGGAGGGCAGTCCCCTGCGCGACAGGAAACAAACGAACCACAGACCCTAATTCCGTTCGGACTGAGCCTGTCGAAGACCCTTGGGGAGCAAACCAAACCGTTGAACCCAATGTTTAGCCAAAACCCGGCCCCAACCGCCACCGGCTTTCGCCCGGTCTTGCAGGGGCATCCCAGCCCCACCAAGCCCTACCGCAGGCATCCATGCCTGCTGCGAAACCCGGCACCGGCCGGGGCCTAAGCAATTGCGAGATTTTGGCTTAGACCCCGTAGGAGGGCAGTCCCCTGCGCGACAGGAAATAAACCAACCACAGATTCACACCACTGCCGAAACCCTCGGCAAACCACCAACTAACCGCTCTCGACCATCCCATGGGAGAGGGCTGGGGAGAGGGTTCACTTCCTACCGTTTAACCCAATGTTTAGCCAAAACCCGGCCCCAACCGCCACCGACTTTCGCCCGGTCTTGCAGGGGCATCCCAGCCCCACCAAGCCCTACCGCAGGCATCCCTGCCTGCTGCGAAACCCGGTACCGGCCGTGGCCTAAGCAATTGCCAGATTCAGGCATTAACCCGTAGGAGGGCAGTCCCCTGCGCGACAGGAAATAGACGAACCACAGAACTCCCACCACTGGTCGATAAATACTTGCCAACCCCATCACAGAGTGACAAGGTGACTAAATCGCTATTTTTGTTTGGTAAGTCAAGTAACGGCTGACTGGTACCGCAATTACAAGCCGAAGGCGACGTATAACCCCGCAGAAACCGGAATATGCGTCTCGAACGACGGTGATTCCGAGAATAGGTGTCTGATACGACGCTTTTCTCGGTTTGATGTAGGGTGTTTGAATTAGTCGTAGCAGCCTACAAGCCCAGTATAGCTGGGGTTGGAGCATGAACAGTCTGATTGGTTAAAAGTACGATCTGCCGGAATAAGGGGCTGTGATGACAATGAAAAAAGGCTGTTATGCATTTACGGAGTAGCTGAGAGAAGATTATGACCATACCCCGAGTTTTCATTTCATATTCGCATGATTCTCAACTACACAAGAAGTGGGTGCTAGATATAGCTACGAGATTAAGAAACTCAGGAATCGATGCCATTGTGGATCAATGAGAGCTTGGGCCCGGAGATGATCTTCCTCACTTTATGGAAACAAACCTCGTTAACTGTGATCGCGTGGTAATGATATGCACTGAAAGGTATGTTGAAAAAGCTAATGCAGGGGATGGCGGTGTAGGCTATGAAAAAATGATTGTGACTGCTGACTTAATGAAGGGGATCGATTCTAACAAGGTTGTCCCTGTTATTCGTCAGCAGGGGAGCCACGTAGTACCAACATTTCTTACGTCCAAACTATTCGTAGATCTCTCAAGAGATGAACAGTTCGAGTTTGGATTCGATGAGCTAGTTCGAAATCTTCATGGTGCCCCGCTCTTTGTTAAGCCGCCTGTTGGCAATAACCCGTTTGTCTCAGTTAGACAAAGCAAGCCTGAACCACAAGTTGATACACTGAAAGAGTTAATGCGTGCAATCGTTACAATGTTCGAGAATCAATCCCATGATTACATGAACTATGGCCAACTTGTTCAATCAGTGGGTATGTCTCGACTCCTGCTAGATATTCAGATTGACGAAGCTTTACAGAAAGGGCTGCTCACACAAGATCCAGACAACGATGTTTACCTCACAACGAAAGGAAAGCAGTATGCACTTCACAACAAGCTCACTAGCCAGTAAGCGGCATAACAAATTTGGCTCTTCGTAAATTCTTGTGGAATTCCAGTATAATCGAGGCCTGACCGCACCAGATTCTTAAGGAGCCATGTCTGTGGAAATCGAAGATCATTACGCGTTACTCCTCGGCATAAAATCCCCCTGGGAAATCAGCTCAGTAGACCTGAACATGCTTGGCAATCGCGTTGATATTGAAATCGAGTACGCCGATGGTTCGGGTATATGTCCTGAATGTGAAACGGTATGCCCAAAGCACGATGATCGCGAACGCAGAACTTGGCGTCACCTTGATACCATGCAGTTTTCAACCTATTTGCACGCCCAGCTTCCA
>NZ_KE384064.1:11546-17362 GCF_000423605.1 Saccharospirillum impatiens DSM 12546 | reverse complement strand
AAAGAACACTTTCGACCCTTTTGGGACTACCGCAGTAAAGGTTGGGCGAAGCGCTATTTTGAGAAGTGGTACAGCTGGGCTATTCGTTGCCGTTTGGAGCCGATTAAGAAAGTCGCCAGAATGCTAAAAGCGCATAAGGATGGCTTGTTGAATTACTTCGATCACCGGATCAGCAATGCCGTCGCTGAGGGATTAAACTCAAAGATCCAGACGGTAAAGTCCAATGCTCGGGGCTATCGTTCTTTCGAAGGCTTCAGAACAAGCATATTGTTTCACTGTGGAAAGCTGGATATGCTGCCATAGGGTTCCACAGAGTTTTACGAAGAGCCCGTTTTCGAGACTAGAAAGGTGTTCATTATTGCATTTCTCACAGCAGGGAATCGTCAGCTGCCTGTAAGGCATCAATGATCCGTTCAACAGCTCGATCTTCTGATTCCATAGATCATATCGATTCTGAAGCCATTTTGGGAAAACATGCTCTGCGCTTTTACTGCCATCCATTAAAGCGCCACATAAAAAGCAGCAGTCATCATTGAGCTCTTGTGTCCCATAAGAACGATGCATCTGCATATCTTCACCTAACGCCAATTTTAAGCGGCGCCCGACTAGGGCGTCCGGTGGGCGGCCGCCAGGCCGGGAACGAACTTGAATGATTGGTTAAATGTTCCCACGTTGCTTGTCGAGTTCGTAAAGAGCCTCCCCATCCTTTTCGTCGATGGCTCGCCAATACTCGGGATCACGAATTCGATCTAGCTGTTCCGAGACCTCTTGGTAGTCGTCTTCAAGGGTCGACAGACGCTGCTTCAAGTCCTCGTTTTCTGACTGAAGATCATCGAGTGCTTCTTGGAGTTTCCGCAGGGAATTGCCCGTCGCGGGGAACCGATTGGTTTCGTGCCAAACCCCAAGTGCAAGAGCTGCTACTGAAACCCAGATTAGCCAATCCATGACCCAGACTCCTTGTGACATTTAACGCCGCCAGCACGCGCGGCTTTGTAGTGTAGGCGAAGCCGCAACGGAAAAGCCGTCGCCGTGCCTGGCCTTGTTATGGTATTGCGTAAAGGACAAGTGAGTAGTTCCCATTTTCGCTTTCATATGGCTGCCCGAGTTTCGAAAATCCGAACCTATTGAACAAATGATGCATAGAACCATTATCCTCACGAGTTGTGGCAAAGCATGATCTGCCAGACAACGAGTGAATGATTGACTCCATTAAGGCCCGCCCATAGCCTTTGCCTCTCGCTGCTTCCGACACATACAGCCAGCCCAGCTCATATTCATACCTGGCTTGATCAAGAGCCCCCGACTTCTCGAATACACGAGCTTTATATCCGGAATTAGGATTCTTAATGGCTCCAACGGCAACGCATTCGCCATCATTGATGAAGACAAGCTTCTCTGCACGTTGAATTCTCTCTCGAAGGCCTGCCAATGCAACTTCTCCGCCCTCTGTCACCAGTTTTTCAAATGACTGAAGCTCAGCATCGTTACAGTCTTCAGGACTTTTGATGATTTTTTCCATGCTCATATGCCATAACGCTGAGATAAGCGGCGGCTAAAAGCCGTCCGGTGGACGGCCGTAGGCCGGGAACGAACTTGATTGATTTGTTAGCTGGGTGTAACGGTGAAGCCACTCCCTGGCAACCAATTCGATGGCCTGCGCCACTGCTGCTTTGCACCAAAATCCGCCGGTGCACCGCGTTTAAAAACACCGCAACCGATGCGGTGAATGAACCATAACACCAGATTAGCAGATCAAGACCGTGTTCACGGCGGACAGCCCCACAAACGGAACACCTAATTTTCTGTCACCGCTATTAAAACGCTGAACTACCAACTGACCACCGATTTTGAAGGCCTTGGCAAACACCGAAACCTGCCGGTTTTGCTACCCACTGTGAACCAAGGCCACTGGCTCCAAACCACCAAAAAGGCACCATGAACAAACCAGCTAACAGTTTATTCATCGTCGACTCCGCCCCTTATTCCGGCAGATGTTTCACATAGCCTACAGAACACTTTTGCTAAGACCCAGCTACAGAGGGCCCTAAGTCAAATTCCGCTGCTACACCAAAGTGATATCAAAACCAGCAAACCCGTCGCTTCAGACGCTGATTCCAGATATCAGCGTCGCGATTCGGTCTTTGGTTGCGATGAAGTTCACACATTCATAGTTTGGAGCGGAACAGTTTAAGGCGGTTTAAAGCAAATTCAGGTTTTGGTGCACGACAGATAGGAACAACAGAATGAGGCGTGAGAATCGATTAGATTCGCTACCGCCCGGCCGGTTACAGGGCACACCAAGGGGAAATAAGTTGTATCGATACCATGGCACTCTGCAATGAAGTTGGCAAGTAGTTATGTGGCAGGGGTGTCGTTTGCGCCGCCTTTGCCGACGGTTGGTTGGGTTCAGGGGCGGGTTTTGGCTGGGTGGTGGATTCAGCCTCTTGGAAAAGAACCCTCTCCCCAGCCCTCTCCCGCAAGCGGGAGAGGGAGCGATTAGTTGGTGGCGAATATTGCCCCTGTATGAGTTTGAACGGGCTTGTGGTTTAGGCGGGTTCGAAACCAAAGCCGTTTTTGGTAATGCGCATGGTTTTGCCTTCCTGGGCGGAGGCCTGTGCGGCCAGGCCGAGAACGACTGCTTTCAAGCCGTCTTCTACGGTAACGTCTACCGGGGCGCCTTCGGTGATGGCTTTGAAAAAGCCCAGGTGCTGGTAGAAGGTGGAGCCATTGTGGTCGCCGGCTTCCAGTAGCGCCGGGTCTACCGGGATGTCGGATTCTATTGGGCCTTTGGGGTCGCGTGGGCTAACAATAACCTTGGGTGTCGGCGGCTCGCCCAGGTGGTCGGGCCAGAAACGGCCCGGGCCCGGCACCAGGCATTCGACTTTGGCGGTTGGCCCCACGGCGCTGATCTCTTCCTGGTAGCGCGAGCCCTCGGCGAACATGCACAGTTCCAGCATGGCACGTTTGCCGTTGGCGAAGTTCACGATGACGTAGGCGTTGTCGAGAATGTCTGGCGTTTGGCCGTTGTAGGCTTCATCGAGGTGGTTAGCATCCTGCCCGGCACTGGCCATCACCGAGGTCGCTTCGCTTTCCAGCAACAGCCGCATCAAATCGAAAAAATGACAGCATTTCTCGACCAGGGTACCCCCGGTGTTGGCATTGAACCGATTCCAGTCGCCGACTTTCGGCAGGAACGGAAAGCGGTGTTCACGAATGCTGAGCATCGATACGGGCCCGGCATCACCCGCTTGAATATGTTCGCGTAGGCGAGTCACCGGGGGCATGTACCGGTATTCCATCGCCACCCAAACCGGCGCCGGGTGAGCTGCTACGGCTGCGCGCACCGGTTCGACGTCTTCGATGCGGGTGACCAGTGGTTTCTCGATCAGAATCGGCAGTTTGGTGTGTGCCAGCAGGGTCAGTAACTGGTCGGCATGGCAGTGGTTCGGGCTGGCAACCAGCAAGGCATCGAGATCGGACCGGGCGCACAGGGCCTCGACCGAGTCGACAAAGCTGGCTCCGGGCACCAGTTGAGCGCAGGCATCGCGCATGGCCGCATCGGGTTCAAAAATAGCGACGACTTCTGCGCCTTCAATTAACGCAAGATTCCGCAGATGCTCCTGCCCCATCATGCCGCAACCCACCACACCGTAACGAACCTGTGCCATTGCTTACTCCACTGTTGTAACAAACGTCTTTTATGAATGAACCATCACACCGAGCCCAAACCCGGCACCCAATGCATGCAAGAATGGGCTTGAGAATCTCGCTTCACGATAACCGGGAAATGTACCGAACCACGGCCGGGTCAAACCAGGTATAGGAAAACTCTTCAACCCGATCGTTGCTCGACCAGCTCAGCCGTTCGACAAAACCCAGCATGGTGTTAGCTTCTTTGCCAAGCAGGTCGGCCACCCAATCCGGCGCGCCGGTGCAACTGATGCGGTCTTCAATGTGGGTGATCCAGAAATCGAAATGGTCGCGATAGTGCTTGTACAAACTTTCCAGTAATTTATCAGCACTCAGTAACGGGTCGTGCTGTTGGTCGAGCCAGATTTCTTCAGCCGCTACCGGCGTTTGGTTCAGATACCGCAACCGGCGAATGCGCCACAGGGGGGTGCTATGATCGAGCCCCAGTTGACCGGCCACATAGGCATTGTCAGCAGCCGTTACGCTGAGCGTATCGGCATTGGGCATACCGCCGCCTTCGAGCAGTTCAAGCCGGAACAATTGATAGACCGCCCGATTGTTCAGGGTAGCTTTAACATAAGTTCCGGAACCCTGGCGACGCTCTAGCATGCCGTCGCCTTCGAGCTTGGACAGGGCTTTTCGCAGGGTTCCAATGGCCACCCCCAACTGGGTAGCGAGGTCGGCCTCAATCGGTAGCCGCTCGCCAATCTTGTAGTGGCCGGCGGCGATTTCGCGGTGCAATAATTCGCTGATCTGGATATACAATGGCAGGCGTTTGGTCTGCTTTTTTCCAGTCGACGTATCAGCGGCCGATTTTTGGGGTGTTGTGGTCATTGTTATTATCCTGATCAGTGAAATTCATTCACTATTCATTTACATGTTGAGCATACCTTGTTAGGGTTCGGATGCCAACATTTCTCAATCGTTGCCAACGATCATTATCAACAATAAGGGCACGAGTAGCCCCCGGAGAGCACCATGCAACGCAGTCACCTTCCCAACACCGACGTTGAACTCAGCCGGCTGGTTTATGGCGTCTGGCGCCTGGCCGACGATCAGGATACCTCGGTAAGCCACGTTCGTGCCAAAATCGACGCGGCCCTGGCTGAAGGCATTACCACCTTCGATCACGCCGATATTTATGGCAACTACGAGTGTGAGGCGCTGTTTGGCACCGCTTTAGCGGCTGACCCTTCTCTGCGCAACAAAATGGAACTGGTCAGTAAATGCGACATAGCCCTGGCGACCGACAAGTACCCGGACCGCCGCGTAAAATACTACGACACCAGCGCCGACTACATTAACACCAGTGTCGACAACAGCTTGCGCCACCTGCATACCGATCACCTGGATCTGATGCTGATTCACCGCCCGGACCCCTTGATGGATGCCGCCGAGACCGGCGCAGCACTCGATGCCCTGATTGATTCCGGCAAAACACGCGCTGTGGGTGTTTCCAATTTCGGTGTTCATGAATGGCGCCTGCTGCAGGCCAATATGAAACACCGCCTGTGCATTAACCAGATCGAAATGAGCGTACTCGAACGCAGCGCCTTCACCGATGGCACCCTCGCCGCGATGCAGCTCGACCAGATTCAGGCCATGGCCTGGTCGCCACTGGCGGGCGGTCAGATCTTCGGGTCAGATGCAGCAGCAAAACGCGTTCGCACGCTGCTCGAAAGCGTTGCCCAATCAAAAGCCCAGGGTCGGGTCGACCTTGCCGCTTTCGCCTGGCTACTGGCCCACCCGGCAGGCATTCTGCCCGTCGTCGGCACCAACAACATCGACCGCATCAAAGGCCTGGCCCAGGCCATGGACATCACCATCGACCGCGAAACCTGGTACGAGATCTGGACGGCGGCTGCGGGGCAGGAAGTGCCCTGAGGCTTACTTCTTAAGGACGAAAAAAGGCGCGAATGCTCGCGCCTTTTTTATGGGTGGCTATTTATTCTGTTATGCCACGGGTCCGGCTAGAGCCGTTGCTCGTCTTCTCCCGGTCTGGAGAGGCATCCTGCCTCCCATACCTACCATGGGCATCCATGCCCATTGTTCAGACGAGCAACGCCTCCAGCCTGATTAATTAGCCACATTTAAAATCTGTCATGATTGGCCAGAGCCATGGTTAA
>NZ_KE384064.1:0-11201 GCF_000423605.1 Saccharospirillum impatiens DSM 12546 | reverse complement strand
GACCAACGCTTATTTGTAGGAAATAGACGCCAGAATACTGCGCTCGCCCTTGAAGGGCTGGCGCGCATGCAACACGGTGTAGTTGCTGATCCAGAGTACATCGCCGTCTTGCCACTTGAAGTTGACGCACAGGTCATCCATCGCCTTGACGGTGGCGTCCATCACGTCTTTATCCATGTAGTCGCCCGTGCCGGTGGTAACCGCTTTGGTGCCCACATTGCGGCTGTCGTTCCAGCCGGTGTAAACCGCCAGTACGGCGTTGAAGAACACCTTTTGCTGGGTTTCTTTGTCGAACTGAATGGCAGGCAGCACGCGGGTGCGGGTCAGCAAGTCGCCGCTTTCGAGCCACTCCCAATCCATGCCCGCTTCGGTCATCACGCGTTCTGCGTCTTCCCGTGTCTGCACCTGGAAGGTGTCTTTCCAGGAGCGGCCAATGGCCGAACCTTTGTCGGTCACTTCCGGCATCACACGAATATAGCGTACGCCTTCGGCTTCCAGACGGTCGGCAAATTCCGGGTTGATGCCGTGAAACGCGCGGTAGATTTCGCCGGAATGCAGAATCGATGTAGCACCACCCGCTTCGGCGGCTTTCTCGCAATAAAAGAAAATGTAGCCCGGCGGGTTAGGAACCTGAGCCATTTCATGGTGAAACGGAATGGTCTCTGACGCCGGTGATTCGTTGGCCGTTACAATGCGCGACGCTGTTACCTGGTTGCGTGGTGCAGCGCCACCAACATACGGCATGTTCTTAAACGGGGTTTGGTCCAGATGGCGCTCGAAGGCATTGGCATCGGTGACCGGGAAGCCCCGAAATAAAATGGCACCGTGCTCAATCAACTGGGTTTTCAAGGCATCTTGTTGCTCAGTGACCCAGGCATCAAACGCGCCTGTGTCAGTCGCCACCGCATCGTTGTGAGGGGTGACCACCAGCGGGAAATCCCGGCCGTTAACCTGCTTTTGCTCCGGAATCTGATCAATTTTTATTGTCATGCTGCCTCCTGGTTGATCTGTAGGGCTGCCTGGAACGGCCAAATAAGCCCGCTGAGCCTGCGATGAGTCCACTCTAGCAACGTCATCTCAAGAAGTAAATCAATAGTGAATGAATTTGTTTCGATCACATCCTATGGAAAAATTCATCTACTATTGATTTACATCAACGAAAAGGCCTGTTAACGTTTTCACTGCCCTGATGAGTGAGGTTCAACAATGACAACAATGAACCGGCATCCGGCACACCAAGGTGCATCGCTATGAAGGCCCTGGTATTGCCGTTGAAAGCCCTGATGACCCTGAACACCGCTATTGCTGCGGTCGGCAAGTTCCTCGCCTGGATCTGCGTGACCCTGATGGTGTCGTCCATCCTGTTCCAGGTGGTGATGCGCTACGTGTTCAACAATGCCCAGCCCTGGCCCGAAGAAGTGGCCCGTGCCTTCATGATGTGGATGATGGCGCTGGTGGCGGCGGCGGCCTACCGGGAAGGCTCGTTCGTTGCCATTGAAATGCTGCACGATTTTCTGCCGCGCGTTGTCGCTGCGCTGCTGAAACTGACGCTTTACCTGGCTGCACTGATCATTCTGTACTTCCTGTTCACCATGGGACTGGAGTTTTTTCAGCGCGGGTTTCGCAGCCGTGCTGCCAGTTTCAACATGCCCCTTGCCTGGGTTTATCTGGCCATGCCGGTGTGTTTCGGCACCATGATTCTGGTCAATATTGAACTGCTGCTCAAAGAAGCTGGCAACCTGATCTTTAGCGATTTCAACGACCGGCTCGGTATCACACCCAAACACGGCAGAGCCGAACTGGCGATGGAGTAAGCAGCATGTTGATTCTATTTTTACCGTTGTTTTTGATCGTACTGCTGATCGGCATGCCGGTGTTTTTCGCCACCCTCTTTGCCCCGGGCTTCATGCTGCTGTGGGAAGGCATGGACCGTGATTTGCCGCTGCTGTTTCGCAACATCTATAACGGTATCGACTCCTTCCCGCTGATGGCCATTCCGTTTTTCATGCTCGCCGGCGAACTGATGAACCGCGGCGGCATTACCTTTCGCCTGGTTGATTTTTCGCAAGCTTTTATCGGCCATGTTCGCGGTGGCCTGGCGCACGTGAACATCATGTCGAGCATGCTGTTTGCGGGCTTGTCGGGTTCGGCCGTGGCGGATACATCGGCGATCGGTTCGATGATGATCCCGGCGATGGAAAAGAACGGTTACTCACGAAAGTTCGCCGCCGCCATTACCGCCGCGTCTTCGGTCATCGGGCCGATCATTCCACCTTCCGGCATCATGATCATCTACGCCTACACCATGGAAGTATCGGTGGCGTCCTTGTTTGCCGCCGGCATCGTACCGGGTGTTCTGATGGGTGCGTCCCTGATGATCATCACGGCGATCATGGCCAAGAAATACGACTTTCCCAAAGCCGGCCACAAATACACCTGGCCTGAGCGGGCCGTTGCTTCGAAAAAAGCCATTCTGCCCTTACTGACACCGGTCATCATTCTGGGTGGTATTTTAGGCGGTATTTTTACACCGACTGAAGCATCGGCGGTTGCTGTCGCTTACGCCCTGATCCTCAGTGTCTGGGTACTGAAATCGGTCAAGTTAACCGATTTGCCACAGGTTTTTGTGCGCAGCGCCATGGGGTCTGCCGTGGTGCTGTTGCTGGTCGGTTCGGCCATGGCGTTTAAAACCGTCGTCAGCCTGTCGCAATCGGCTCAAATTCTGGCGGAGTGGATGCTGACGCTCAGCGAGAATGCGTACATCCTGCTGTTTTTGATCAACATCATGCTGTTCATTGTCGGTATGTTTCTGGATGCCGGCCCGGCGATTATTATTCTCGGCCCAATTCTCGCGCCCATTTTCACCTCCATCGGTGTCGACCCGGTTCACTTTGCGATGATCATGAGCGTTAACCTGACCGTCGGTCTGGCTACGCCACCGATGGGGCTGGTGCTGTTTGTTGCATCCAGCGTTTCCGGTGAACGGGTTGAGTCAATTGCCAAAGCCATTCTGCCGTTCCTGGCCGCTGAGATTGCGGTGATTTTCCTGATCACCTTTGTACCGGAAATTTCACTGACCGTTCCCCGTCTGCTGGGCCTGATGCCATGGCCCGCCTGACGAACCGTACAACGCGCTGTTGTACACACTGAAAGCACGACCCAAAACCACAACAACAACCAACAAGAAAAACACGACAACAAGAGGTAAGAGCCATGCGTTTGAATCGCAAGCAAAAGCTCATCGCAAAATGCGTTGGAGCCGTCACCGGTACCCTGTTAACCCTGGGCATGGGCATTGCCAGCGCGGAAGACTACCGCCTGCGCGCTGTCTCCAACGCCAATGAAAACGACGAAGATTACGATGGCCTCGTCGTCTTCAAAGACTTCGTGGAAGCCCAGTCCAACGGCGCCATTGAGGTCGACATTTTCCTCGGCACCCAGTTATGCGGCAACGGCACCGAGTGCATGCAAGCCCTGGAAGACGGTTCGGTCGATATCTACATCTCAACCTCGGGCGGCGTCGCCAACATGTACCCGTACGTTCAGGTACTCGACCTGCCCTACATTCTGCGCAGCGACCGCATGGCCGAAACTGTATTGCGCGGTGATTTCACCCGCGAAATGCGCGATGCCATTCTGGAAGATTCCAACGACCAGGTTCGTCTGATGACCATTGGTAACACGGGCGGCTGGCGGAACTTTGCCAACACCCAGCGCACCGTGCGCACGCCGGAAGACCTGGAAGGCCTGAAGATCCGTACGGTTGTGGCCGACCTGCCGCAGACACTGACCAGCGGTCTGGGTGCCAGCCCAACGCCGATCCCCTGGCCAGAGCTGTTCACCTCGCTGCAAACCGGTGTGGTTGAAGGTTCCAAGAACGGCATCACCGACATCATGTCGATGAAATTCCCTGAGGCCGGCTTGCAGTATCTGACGCTGGATGGCCACGCTTATATGGCGGCCCTGTGGTACATGAACAACGAAGTGTTCATGGACATGCCGGAAGATCTGCGCCGCGTCGTAGTAGATGGTTTCGATGCATTGCAACAAGCCACCTTTACGTCACCGAAGCGCAAGTCGATTCAGGCGTATCGTGATTTCGCCGAAGCCGGTGGTGAAGTTTACGTGCCGACCCCGGAAGAAAAAGAACAGTTCCTGCAAGCGGCCACGCCAGCATTTGACTGGTTCGTTGAAAACATCGAAGACGGTGAAATGTGGTTGAACCTGCTGCGCAGCGAAGCGGAAGCTGCAGACGCAATAATCAACGAAAGTTACGAACGTGATTTGAACTAAACACAATGTTCGGAGTTTCGGTGAGCTATGTGGCATTGGTCCGCACCGGCCAACTGGAGCAACCCTGTGGGGTCGGCGTGAATCCTTCCATGGAGCCTAGGCTGCAGCATCCATGCTGCGGACTACCCCACAGGGTTGCCCCAGTCCGCCGCTGCTTATTTTCCAGCTAACTCCGAAACCTGAGCGATCAGAAAAGAATTATTGCTGCTTTGCCGCCAATGTCCTTTTGGACCTGGCGGCTTTTTTATGGCTGGTGTCCTGAGTCTGAAATCCGGTGGGTAACTGGCATAAGTGCCTATTGTTAATTCTGTGCCAGGCGGACTGCCGGGTACGTCTACTGGGGGCTCGCTGTGAATACATCCCTGTAAGCTCGGAGACCGCATCCCTGCGGTCTAACGGCCCCCAGTAGACGCACCCGGCAGTCCCTGGTTAACTCGAGGTTGAATCAACGCGAATTTCAGACTCAGGGCACTTACTGCAGCGCCTTCATAAACGCCTGCACCAAAGGTGATTTAAGCGCTTCTGGCGAACACACCCAGGAGAACGACCGTACCAGGGTCAGTTCAGTGTTGAGCGGCACAAAACGGCCAGACCCATCAGCATCCAGTGACAGGTGTGATAAACACCCGGCCCCCAGCCCACAGAAAACGGCTTGTTTAATCGCTTCCTGACGACTCAGGGTGAGCCGTATCTTCGGCTGTAACCCCACCGCCTGCATGGCGGTATCGAACACTTCCCGGGTACCGGAGCCGGGTTCCCGGACGATCCAGTCCAGGGCTTCCAATTGCCTGGTCGACACCCGTTTCTCGTGGGCCAACGGATGATCCCGCGTAACAAACAACGCCAACCGGTCTTCTTGCCAGCGCCGAATCTGCAAATAGTCATGCACCGCAGGCCCTTCGATCAGACCAATTTGCGCCTGACCGGATTCAAGTTGCTGCAGCACCCCCCGGGTGTTCTGAATGTCGATGGCCGGGCGGATGCCAGTATACCGCTCCGTCATCCGGGCCAGAGCGCCCGGGACAACATAGCAGGCAATGGTCGTACTGGCGGCAATTCGCAACTGACCAGCGAGTTCATCGCCCGACCCTTCAGTCAGCCGCTGGCAATCGCTGAGTATCAACCGGACTTGCGGCAGCCGGTCGCGCCCGGCCGGGGTTAACACCAGCTCGCGACCCCGCCGCTCAAACAGGGCCAGGCCCATCTGGCGTTCCAGTTCCGTAATCGCCTGGCTGGCCGCCGATTGACTGATCGACTGCTCCTCAGCCGCCCGGGTAAGCCGCCCCAGCCGGGCGGTGGCTTCGAAGATCGACAATTGGCGCAATGTAAAATTCATAAGCTTTTTTGAACTATCAGTTAAGTTATATCCATTATACTTATCATAGCCGCCAATCTACAGTGGCCACACTAATACAGGAGAAACTCCATGGTGTGGATACTGATCAGTCTGGCTGGCGCAGCGTTATTGCTGTCGCAACTGCCGTTGTTGGCTGGCATCGGCCTGAGCGCCTTGCCATTGGCCGTGCTGATCGGTGCGCTCTATGGCAATTCACCCTGGGCAGCCAAACCCGGTGAAAAAGCCAAGGCCGTATTGGGTTTTGCCCAGCAAAAACTGCTGCGCCTGGGCATCATTCTGTTTGGCTTCAACCTGAGCCTGACCCAACTGGTCGCCGTCGGCTGGCCGGCTCTGGTGGCCGATGCCATCATGATTGTGGTCATCCTCACCTTTGGCATCTGGTTTGGCGTACGCTGCCTTAAAATGAGCCCGGAGCTCGCCTCCCTGGCGTCGGTTGGCAGTGCTGTCTGCGGTGCCGCGGCCATCATGGCGGCCAACCCGGTGATAAAGGGCCGGGATCAGGACGTGACTCTGGCCGTTGCTCTGGTTGTGGTGTTCGGTACTCTGGCCATGTTCACCTACCCGCTTCTTTTTGCCTTTTCCGGGCTGAACCCGGCCTGGTTCGGCATCTATATCGGCAGTACCGTGCACGAAGTGGCCCAGGCAGTTGCCGCTGGCCAGGCCATGGGGGCTCAGACCATGGAATACGCCGTAGTTACCAAACTGGTACGGGTGATGATGCTGGCACCCGTCGTGCTGGTGCTGGCCAGCGTAATTGTCCGCTTGCGTAAGGCGGATACCGATGACAATACCGCCACTAGCCTGCCCATCCCCTGGTTTGTATTCGGCTTTATGCTCGCCGCTGGTATTGGCAGCCTTGGTTGGCTGCCACCGGCGGTGATTACGGCATTGCAATGGCTGGCACAACTGGCTCTGGCACTGGCCATGGTCGCCCTCGGCATCAAGGCACGCTGGTGTGATCTCAAAACCGCCGGCTGGAAGCCCCTGGTGCATGCCAGCGTGTTGTTTGTGCTGCTGTTGGGTGGCGGGCTTGGAGTCACCTCTGTTTTAGTGACCCTGTTCTAACCACACTGCCTTCTGCCAATATCTAGCTCCCCCCCCCATATGGGGGGCCCCATCCGGATAATATAACCGGCTCCGCGCTTCCTTTAAGCTGAACCTTCAAATGACGGTTTCAAGCTTAAGGATCAAGTGCAATGAGACAGTTGCGATCAGGATTTACGTTCACTTCCATCAGCACGATTGCTCTCGGTGTTCTGCTTGTCGCCTGTGGAGGTTCCGGGGGCTCATCTAGCACAAGCCATACGGTTACAGCCGCAGCCCCGGAGGGTGGCAGCGTCAGCCCCCAACGTCTTACTGTTGCCAATGGCGAGACAGCAACCTTTACTGTCTCGCCTGACAGCGGCCTGGGAATCACCAGTGTTGTCGGTTGCGGCGGAACTCTTAATGGTGACCAATACAGTACCGGAGCCGTCACTGCTGATTGCACCATCGAAGCCGGGTTCAGCGCCATCACCCCTGCTGAGCTCAATGCCCGGGCTTACCCTGGCTCAGCAACACTCAGCTGGGACGACAGTGATGCTGAGCGTTTTAATCTCTATTCATCGACAGCACCGGACTGTGACCCGGAAAACTACACGCTGTGCCCCGATGGCACCCTGATGATAGATGTCACCCCTCCTATCACAATAACGGAACTCGACAACGGTCAGAATTACTGGTTTCAACTTGAATCGGAGACTGGTGCTGGCCGCGTTACATCCAATGAAGCGGGTGCACGGCCTGACAAGATAGTTCCCAACTCGTACGTGTATGCCTTCGATCAGGATGATGACGGTATCACCTACCTGGGTGGTGCCTTCAGCATGATGGGACCTCTGACCGGCAATGGCGTTCCAGTCAGTATGATCACTGGTCATCCCGGCGCATTTCCGATAGTAGAAGGGTCAGTTTTGACTGCCGTTTCCGATGGTTCTGGTGGCTATTACATTGGTGGCAATTTCGAAAAAGTAGGGGGAAAACCCCGCACCAGACTCGCCCATATTCGATCAAATGGTACGCTGGGCAGTTGGAATCCAGGCGCCGACGATACCGTTAGGGCCCTGGCACTATCCAACAACCGAGTATACGTGGGTGGAGAGTTTACCTCTATTAATGGCCAGCCCCGAAATCGTCTGGCTGCGGTGGCTACTGATGGACTGCTTACCGACTGGAATCCGAATGCCAGTGACACGGTCTTCAGTATCGCAATTTCGGAAAGCACGGTTTATATCGGCGGTGATTTCACAGAAGTCGATAATCAGCCTCGCAGCCGTATGGCATCCATTGGAACGGATGGCACTGTTACGGCGTGGAATCCGGAGGCAAACAACTCAGTACACGTTCTTGGACTGTCGAGCGATACCGTGTACGTCGGAGGGGACTTCTCGGTGGCTGGCGGAACTTCTCGCAACCACCTCGCTGCCTTCACGGCTAATGGCACACTCCTACCCTGGGACCCAAATGCTGATGGTTCCATCAGGGCCCTGGCAGTATCTGATGATATTGTCTATGTCGGCGGGGTTTTTAACACTATTCGCACACAACAACGCGAATCGCTAGCCGCCATTGGTGCCAATGATGGTTCGCTAAAAAGTTGGGACCCCGGGGTTGAGGGTGGTTCAGTTCGAGCTTTGGCCGTCTCGGGCGATACGCTCTATGCAGGCGGTTACTTTACAACAGTAAGCGGCGAAGAGCGCAGTAGACTGGCGGCATTCGAAAAGGATGGAACTCTCCTCAGCTGGGCTCCCGAGGCCGATAACGCGGTACAAACACTGACAATCTCCGGTAACACGGCTTATGCGGGCGGTTATTTCGAGAGTATCGGCGGACAGGTTCGGAACAACCTTGCCGCTATTGGCGATAGTGGAGCACTCACTGACTGGAATCCCGATGCGAATGATGACGTCGAAGCATTACTTGTCTCGGGTGGCACCGTTTACGCGGGTGGAACCTTCACCAGCGTTAGTGGACAAACTCGAAACCGATTGGCCGCTATTGGAATTGACGGTTCACTCACCGACTGGAATCCAGATGCCGACGGTATTGTTGAAGCATTAGCGATTTCGGACAATACCATCTATGCAGGTGGACGCTTTAATAACATCAGTAATCAGCAACGTAACTATCTGGCCGCCATCGAAACCGACGGGACGCTGACCACCTGGAGTCCGAACTCTGATGACAGGGTCTATACCTTCGCGATTTCTGACAACCTAATTTATGTGGGTGGGCGCTTCTCAAACATTGACGGGCAGGCACGTTCCGGTCTGGCTGCCTTGGAAACTGACGGCACATTGACCGACTGGAATCCGGCTACAAATGACTCCGTCATATCCCTCTCGATTGCAGGCGGCATAATTTATGCTGGCGGTCATTTTGATACGATCAATGGCAGTCAGCGAAACCATCTCGCGGCCTTAACTACCGATGGCACACTCGCCGGCTGGAATCCAAACGCTGATGACGTTGTTTGGTCACTTGCCATATCCGGGAGCACTGTTTATGCAGGTGGCAGGTTCTCCAGCATCCTGGGCCAACCTCGAAACAGTCTGGCCGCAATTACCAGTGATGGTGCACTCACTGCGTGGAATCCTGATGTCAGTGGAGTAATTAATGGCGGTGTTTACGCACTTTCCATTTCTGAAACAACACAGACAGTAACAGTCGGCGGTGCATTTACACACGTCAACGCATATTTCTCTCCCCATTTCTCGTCTCTGCCTTTGGCAGGTCAGTAGTCCGTAATGCAATTCGAACCGCATAAACCGGACCTGGGCACTCCGGGTACCTTCTCCATAGTAACGTTTAAGGATTAGAACTGTGAATTCCAATAAAGACTCTGACATGTTGAAAACTCTGCGTCTGTCTGGCGTTTTACTTCTGGGGCTTACGTTGCTGGCCTGTGGAAGCGAAAGTGACAGCAACGACGATGACAACGACACCAGCGATAACAGTAGTGGCAACCAAAGTGCCATCACATTACCCGATGCACCCACTTTGTCACTCACCGGACAGAGCATAAAAACATTTGCATTCAACTGGCCGGAGGTCAGTGGAGCAACCGGGTACCGCTTGCTTGAAAACCCCGATGATGTCTCTGGCTACCCGGAAATAGCCAGCATCGCGGCAGATGCGACCAGCCACGAACTCGACGTATTCCTGCCCGGGCGAATAAACGCCAGCTACATTCTGGAAGCGTGCAACAGTGACGGCTGCACTGATTCTGATCCGGTGTTCGTTGACACCAATCTGGCTGAGGCGGTGGGCTACTTCAAAGCATCGAATGCGGACGAGGATGACCAGTTTGGCTACAGCGTCGCCCTGTCTTCTGACGGCTCAACCATGGCGGTTGGCGCCAGAGAAGAGCAAAGCTCGGCAACGGGTGTTGAAGGGAATCAGGACGATAATTCAGCCAATGCCAGCGGCGCTGTTTACGTGTTTCAAAAAGACGGTGACAGTTGGCAGCAACAAGCCTATGTGAAAGCGTCCAATACCGATGGCGTCGATTGGTTTGGAGAAGCGTTAGTGTTGTCAGACGATGGCGATACCCTGGCTGTGGGTGCCCGCCTGGAAGACAGTGGCGCGAAGGGCGTCAGCGGAATCCAGAGCGACGATTCAGCCAGCGACAGCGGGGCCGTCTATGTGTTCGTGCGTGATGGCGATGACTGGTCACAACAGGCGTATCTCAAGGCCTCCAACACCCGCGAAGATCATGAATTCGGGTTCAGTGTTTCGCTGTCCGGTGATGGTGACTTGCTGGCCGTGGGCGCGCGTTATGAGGACAGCGCTGCCACAGGCATAGATGGCAACCAGCTCGATGATTCGTCGTTCAAGAGCGGTGCTGTTTATGTCTTCAGTCGCAGCAGCACGACCTGGAGTCAACAAGCCTACATCAAGGCGTCCAATACCGATGCCGGCAACGATTTTGGCACCAGCGTTGCGCTGTCAGCAGACGGACAAACCCTAGCGGTGGGCGCAGACAAGGAAGACAGCTCCGCGACCGGTATCGACGGCGACGAATCCGATAAGAGTGAAGGCCAAAGCGGTGCCGCCTATGTGTTCGTTCATGATGGCACAAACTGGAGCCAGCAAGCTTACATTAAAGCCTCAAACACCGAAGCCAATGACTGGTTCGGCAACAGTGTGACGCTCTCGGCCGATGGCAATACGCTGGCCGTTTATAGTGGACCCCATGATTTAGACCACGGGCATAGGTAGAATGCCACGACCAAGCAGGAGTAGTAACGTGGCGAGAAAACGGTTCAGTAGTGAGTTCAAGGCCAAGGTCGCAATGGAGGCTATCCGAGGCGACAAGACAGTCGCTCAATTATCTTCGCAGTGCGGCGTACATGCCTCTCAGATCAACACCTGGAAGAAAATCGCCCAGGAGCGACTGGTGGAAGCCTTCGAACGCGGCAGTAGCCAACCCGACCCGAAAAAGCTGGAAGCTCGGGAAGACCATCTATATCAACAAATTGGCAAGCTGCAGGTCGAGGTCGAGTGGCTTAGA
>NZ_AUIH01000056.1 GCF_000423605.1 Saccharospirillum impatiens DSM 12546 | reverse complement strand
TGAATCTGTTCCATGAGCTGTCGCTCGCTGCGGATCGTATAAAGAACCTGTAACAACTGTGCTCTGAGCAACCGCTCTGGTGGAATCGACATCTTGCCACGCTCGGAATAAGCGCCATCCAAGAGCCAGTCAATGCGGGTCAGCGCTGTATCGAATAAAACCTTGATCGCTCGCAACGGGTGATCTTTGGGGACGAAGGAGTCCAGGTGGACCGTGGAAAATAAAGCTTCCTGAGTGATGTCGAGACCGCGCATTATCTGATTGGCTCCGGATCAGTTTGACTGAGAGTATGTTACCAAACCCACGGTTCATGCGGAATAATTTCAACAGCCTGCTAGTTGTGGTTGATTCATCATGGTCAACGTCCTGAGCGGAAAGGTGAAAAGGAATAGGTAGCCCCGACATTGTCAATCTGAAAGGCTTGCAGTAAGTCTAAAACCTCAAGTAAGGTTGAGGTCAATTGCCCGTGGGATTAAATTTGGCTATAGGCCACTGAGTTTTTGAATATCACTACCAAAGGCATTCCTGCCTACTGCGAAACGCGGCACCGGCCGGTGCCTGAACCGTGTAACGCGTTCAGTCTGTCGGGAGCGGCTGCCGACGCAGTTCCAGCCAAAACCGAACCGCCAGCACCGCAGTCGCTACAATCCCCGTCACCGAATCGCTACAATCACAGGGTCCAGGTTCGCCACGTTGGTGGGCCAGGCAACCATTAACGCGGCGATGATAAACACCCAGCGTTCCCAGTCCGCCATTCCTCTTCCCAGCCCAAATGTTTGGTTGGGTGTCCGTTAATCCGGGGTTTAATCTTTGCCAACACTGCCCACTCCGGGCATTTCAAACCAGAAGTGGGCGCCAGTATCATTGTAAAAACCAATGTCTCCCCCCATTATCAGCATCAGCTCTCTGGAGATCGACAACCCCAATCCTGTTCCCGTTACTGCACGCTTATTGCCATGATCTGCTTGTGAAAAGCGTTCAAAAATACGAGGTAGAAACTCATCCGGAACGCCTTCCCCCTGATCGCTTACAGTCAGCCGCCAGCCGCCAGTGCTGGTAGGTTTGGCAGTCAAGGTAACCAGCCCATTTTCTGGTGAGTGTTTAATGGCATTACTTAGCAGGTTATCCAGTACCTGCCTCAATCTTTGCTCATCGGCTTGCACCAAAGCATCACCGGGTATGTCTATTCTAAAGCCTACTACATTGCTGTCGGCGAAGTGGGCAATGTCCGCGGTAGCCTGCTCAGCGAGTGCGTAAAGCTGGCAAGGGTTCGGGTGCAGGTCAAACTTACCGGTCATGAGCCGACTAAAGTCCAGAAAATCGCTGATCAGTGCCTGCAGTCGTTCCGAGTTTCTCAGACTTAATACAATCAAACCTTTTGCCCGTTCAGGAATGCCGTCGATAACGCCGGCATGCAATAATTTCAAACTGCCATGAAGGGATGTCAGAGGCGTGCGCAATTCATGACTTACGCTCGAGATAAAGTCGTCTTTTAGCTGCTCCAGGGCCTTCCTTTCCCGAACAAGCTTGTTCATCGCCCGGGCCAGTGCCCGCACTTCCGGGCTGCCCTGTTCCGGAAAATCGCTGTCCATCCGGGCATCGTCAGCCATGCGATCAATGCGTTGTGTAATGCTTTCTATTGGTCGCATCAGGCTGCGCGCAACACACCAACCACAAAGTGAAACCAGAGCGAGGGCGACCAAGCTGATCACCAAAAACCAACGGTAAGACACCGTTGCCGGGGCGATGGCCTCACGGTAGGGTATGGCGCGCAGCACCACCCAACCCAGCGTATCCAGCTGTTTGCTGGCAATCAGGTATTGCTGATTCTGGTAGTCAACAAGCGTACCGGCAGGGCTGACTGCCACAGCTGCGTCCACCATAGAATCAGTGCCCGCAGCAGGCAGAGGTTTGGGGGTATTAAACTGCTCTCTCATGGAAACATACAGTCTATATTGCGGATCGATAATCAGCGTAAAGGTGTTGGACTCAGACTCGGAAGCACTCTGGTCGGGCAGCAAAGGGGCAGTAGACAAATCCAGAACACCGCTAACAAAGCCAAGCACTTCATCGTTAGTCGACAATATTGGCTGTAAAAATGAAAGTAGCGGCAGCCCGGTTGTGCGTCCAAGAATGGGCGCAGATATAACTGCTTTCTCGCTTTCAATAGCACGCTTAAAATGCGAGCGATCTGAATAATTAGTGCCCAAACGACCCGGGACATAAACATTTTCAGCAATAGCGGTCGCAGTGGGGCCGAGAACGAGCAGGCCGTCCGGAAACGATTCACGGGCAATCGACGGCCGCTCAATCATTAACTGCAAATTCTCTCTGTCTAGCAACTGGTCATCATCACCAACCAAGCGCGTAGAGAAGACTTCAAGAGTAAGTTGTCGCTGGCTCAGTGATAAATCAAGTTCGGAAGCCAGCCGCTCAATTTCAGCTGATTCACGCTCGGCAACCAGATTCTCATAGTCGGACACCATAAATGGGTACACGGTGGCCAGCATGCCGACCGTTAAAGCACCCGTGGTTATCAGTACAAGCAGAACGATCCGCAGGCTCAGGGATATTCCCGTCATAAAATTACCTCAGGCAACACAGCGCAAGCTTCACTGACTTCGTTCGATCGAGTGGCGGAACCCATCGTAAAGCCGCTGCTGTTGACTACAGTGATGCTGTGGTTCCGGTAAGAATCACCATCAATCTGCACGCTTGCGACGAATAACAGCAAAGTCTTCAACGGGCTTCCTTATTAGTCGGGCCAGCTTTAGGGTCGTCGCTCGCGCTCGCTAGACAGACCCGATTCCGACCACTGTGCTTGGCTTTGTACAGTGCCTTATCAGCCTGCTCGATCAAGGCTTCAGCCGAGTGACGGGGAAATGACTGATTATCAACCACGCCGGCGGACAAGGTGCAGGAAAAACTCTCGCCGCCGCCCATAAACCGAATGGCCGAAAACGACTGGCGCAACCCGTCAACCAGGCCTGTGGCAATAGAGGCAGTGCAATCAGGCAACACCAGTGCAAATTCTTCACCGCCGTATCGTCCTAGTTTGTCAGTGTTGCGAAAGTGCTGGCGCAATAAGGTTCCCACAGCGGCAATGACCAGGTCACCCACCGCGTGGCCATGGGTATCATTAACCGATTTAAAATGATCGATGTCGAGCATCACAACGCTAAAGGGTCTCGGATGTCGGCGCACATACTCCCACTCAGTTTGCAGCGCCTCTTTGATGCTGGCGTGTTTGATCAGACCGGTTAATCCATCACGGGTCATGGCCTGTTCCAACTCGCGCAACCGTCCAATGCGGCTGCGACACAAGCTAACCAGCAGCTTGGGATCAACCGGTTTTTCCAAGAACGCGTCACCCCCACTGCTCAGTGCATGACCACGAAATTCAGCGCTGGTCTCCGCCGACAAGTAGATAATCGGCAGATGAGCCCAGCGCTCGATCTGCGTCAGTATGGCCGCCATTTCTGCCCCAGTAGCAACGGGCATCCTCAAATCCATCAGTATCAGTTCCGGGTCAAAGTCGCTGGCGGTCTGGAGCAGATTTTGGGGCTGATCCAGTATTTCGACCTGCATGCCAGCCTGCTGCAGAACTACCTGGCAGAACTGGGCCATGTCGGAATCATCTTCAACAATCAGTATGCGCTCTGGGGCCGATTCTCCCGATTTCAGTATTCGCGCCACATGCGCCGCAAGCTGAGGGACATCCAACGGTTTGGTAAAGTATCCGCGCCCTCCGCTGCGCACAGCATGAAGTCTTGCGAAAAAGCCTTCCTCCGCCCCGGTAAAAATAATCGGACAGTTAAAGCTCTTAAGGCGGTCGCGCCAAAAGGCCTCTGGCTGAGTCTTCAGTTCAGGAGACTCACTGGCATGGTGGTCGACTAGCAGCAAGTCCGGACTGCAACTGCTCGCCTGCTCAAGCTCCTGCGCATCGCGCAGGTGCAATACGGTGAATCCGAAGCTGCGCAGTTGCTGACCAATATAGTCGGCCAGCATGGTGTCTCGCTCCAGTAGCCAGATACTCAGTTGATCGTCATTGGCTTCCTGTTCCAAGACCTCTACACCCAGCCCGGTTTTACGGCTTTCGTCTGCCTGTAAACTGGCACGCAATTGCGCTACCCAATCTGTCAACCCGGGTAATTCAGCCACGCCTTCAGCCTTGGCAAGTGCATTGCTGACCTGCTCTTCAAGCAAACTCGCCTGTCGCCCCAGTTGCTCGAACCCGAATGTTCCGGCCGAACCCGCCAGTTTATGGAGTGCCTCGTGCAGTGCCCGCAATGATTGACTGTTGGCAGGGTCTTGCCTCAACGCTTGAAGAAAATCATCAATTTGGTCCAGTTCACGCACTAACCGTTGCCGGTAGGCGATTTTCAGTACTTTCAAGCGGGAGTCGACGTCGGATGGGAGGGATTTGTCACTCATTGAAACGTAACCAGATTCTGCGCAGATCATCGGCCAATGTCATCGGATCGAAGGGCTTTGCTATTACATCGGTTACGCCCAGCTCACGATAGCGAGCCAGCTCGCCAGGGTGTATTTTGGCCGTTATGAAGGCCACCGCAGTCTTGCTGGTAATCGACCCCTGCTCGCGCAGTGCCATGAGGGTTTCAGGCCCATCCATGTCCGGCATCATAACATCGAGCAAAACCAGCTCCGGGCCAAAATCGTCGACTTCCTGAAGGGCTTGCTTGCCGGACTCACAGGCCTTGAGAGTCAGGTGACCAACATCAACCAGGGCCAGCGCTGCAATCTCGCGAATATCAGGGTCATCTTCTATATATAGGACTTTTTGCAGTGTCATCGTTACCTGGGTCAACTATTTACCAATCGTATATATGAAGATAGCAGAACAGGCACAGGTCGAACCAGATATTGGTTCTGCTTTTTGCTTTTCATCTGATCAGTGTCAATTTAATTTGGACAGGCACTTAAGTGCTATGGATAGCCGGTCTTCTGCCACGGCCATTGGGTTGATGGCAAGCATACCGCGCGCCGGTGTTGGCGGTCAGAGCGGCGCGTGATAAAACCGGTTGCGACCCCCTTGTTTCGCCTGATACATCGACTGGTCGGCCCGGTTCAGCAACGTGTCGAGGGTATCGTCGGGTTGGGTCAGGTAGCCGCCGATGCTGACGGTGACGGCCCAGCCCTGCTGCTTCATGTCGTGCTCAACGGCGGTGCGAATGCGTTCACCCAGGTGCGTCAGGGTGTCGGTGTCGCAGTCTGCGAGGACAATCAGGAATTCATCGCCGCCCCAGCGAGCGGCCTGATCGTAGGTGCGCAGGCTGTTCCTGAGTACGGCTGCTATTTGGACAAGGGCCTGGTCGCCCATGGCATGTCCCAGGCTGTCGTTCAGCGCCTTAAAGTGGTCCAGGTCGATCCACAGAATGCCAAGGGTCGTGCCGGACCTGGAGGCTTTGTCCAACTCCTGATTCAGCGTGTCGGTCAGACCCCGGCGGTTGAGCAGGTTGGTGAGCGGGTCGATGCGGGTCAGGGTTTCCAATTGCTTGGTACGCTCCTGAACGCGATCTTCGAGCTCATCGGTATGGCGAAGAATCGACTCGGCCATCTCTCCGAAATACCCAATCAACCGGCCGACTTCTGCCCGGCCTTTGGGCAGCCGGCCAACCTCAAAGTTGCCATTTTGCAGCGCAAGCATCGAGCCGCCCATTTTTTGCATGGGGGTCAAGAACCAGTGATTCAGCAGCAGATAGATCATCACCAGGATGGCGACAAGCATGACTGACAACACCGCCAGGGTCCGAAAAAAGGGCTCGACGGGCATTAATTCGGTTAAGTCGATGAGGGTTACTGAAAACCAGTCGATATCGGGTAAGTATGCGATGCCGAGCAAATGGCGGGTGCCTTCACGGGTTACAAAAACCGTTTCAACCTGGGTCTCATTCTGTCGGTTTTGCCTCAACTCGTGCATTAACTGCCGGACTTTCTTCGCGTTGTTCGGAGTATCCAGCAACAGGTCGACGGTGTTTTTCTGGCCTTCGGGGTTGGCCGTTGTGGCGAAATCGATGAGCGAGGCATCTCGATACAGTTGAATGGCGCCGCTGGCGTCCAGAAACAACGAGGTGATGCCGGGCTGGTTAAGGTCGACGATGTCGCGCAGAAAAGGTGCCAGTTCGAGGCCTGTTCCTGCGAGCCCAAGGATCTCGCCCGCTTCGCTGCGAATCTGGGCATCGATCCACAACATGGTCACGCCCAACTCGGGGTCCGGGTTAACGTTGAGGTGAAAATCCCGTTCCGCTTCTATCAACTGATAAAACCAAGCGTCTTTGGCGACCCCCACTTCGAGGTTGTAGCGATGCAGTTCGGACGCATAGTCGTTGGTGGCGTTATTGAAATAGTAGGCGCCCGTCTCTTCTAAAGCGACGAACACGTTGTTGTTACGAAAACTTTGCCGGTATCTTTCCATTTCCTGTTTTGCTTCGAGCGAGCGAGCGAGCGCGTCGGGTCGTTCGGGTTGCTGGCCCAGCGTTTCAACACACTCGAACTCGCGAATTGCTGTGACAGCGCGATTTCCCGGTCGAGAGGGCGCGACAGGCGGGCTCTGTCATAGAGCACCTGTACCTCTGCAATCCGTTGCCCCCATTGCTCAATAATCGTCGTGGCGGAACGGTTGAAAAGATACAGTGCGATTAATGACGAGACAAAGATAAGTCCGGCCGTTATTAAGATGAAACGGTACTTCAGACTCAACGGTGCACCCCGGGTACAGTCCTTGTGTATTCAGAGAGTGTAGTTCAATGATTTGTAGTTGTGTGCAGATTCTCAGGGAATGGCCGGTTGTTTCTGGATACTGCCGGCACGCCATCAGCGAGGCTGCCCCTTCAGTGCCAACTCACGAATGATGTTGGCCATGTACCGGGTCGCGGCCGGTCGTTCCCGGTCCCGGTTCCACAGCAGGCCCGGGGTGCGGATGGGTGTCGGGTTTTCCAGTGCCACGGCCACCAGGTCGGGTTCGCCACTCAAGGCATTGTCGGAAACGATGCTGCACAAGCCGGTTTGCCGCACCAGTTCCACCATCGGCGAAATGGCGTTCAGCTCCGCCACGATCTGGGGTTCGGCGCCGGCGGCCTGGAAGCACTCGTCGAGCAATTGCCGGGTCGAGAAATTCCGGGTCAGCAGCGCCAGTGGCAACCCGTTGAGTTCTACCATGCGCACACGTTTGCGGTTCGCCAGCGGATGCGCCCTGTTCATGATCAATTTCAGTTCCTCATTGAACAAAGGTTCAAACCAGAGCCCGCGCGGCACTGCCGGCCGGTAGGAAACGCCCAGATCCAGGCTGCCGGATTCGAGCCCCTGGGCAATCTGGTCGCCGGATAACTCCTCGACAACCACCCGAACCTGGGGAAACTTTGCCATAAACGCCGCCAGGCACTGCGGAATCAACTGAACGTTGAAGCTGTGGGTGGCGGCGATGCGCAGTTCCCCGGTCAACTGATCCGGTGTGTTTTTCAGCGCGCCTACGGCGGCATCCACATTTTTCAGAATCGGCGCGATGCTGTCGACGAAATCCCGCCCGGCCTCAGTCAGCGTTACGCTCTTGCCGTTGCGGTTGAACAGCGCAACGCCCAGTTCGTCTTCCAGTTGTTTGATCTGATGCGACAGGGTCGACTGGGTAACGTGCGTCCGCTCGGCGGCCCGTGTGAAGTTCTGCACTTCGGCCAGCGCGACGCAATAACGCAGGTGTCTCAGTTCCATGGGGCCTCCGGTGCAATGGTGGGGTTTACTATCGATGACATCGATCATTAATATCGAAATTTATCATTTTTGTAAATAATTATCCGGCGCTAAGGTGGTTCCAACGCTAAAACAATCACAATAAGCACCGGAGCCGACCATGAAGATAGGGCGCGAAACCACGCCGAAAACGGCCATCTGTACCTCCAACGAACACACCATCGTGGTACGTGGCCAGGACCTCTGCCAGGACCTGATCGGCCAGACCAGCTTTACCGACTATTTCCTGCTGTTACTCACCGGCAAACAGCCGTCCGACACGGCCCGCAAAGTGGTCGATGCCACCCTGGTATCCATCGCCGAGCATGGCTTTGTACCCAGCGTTCAAGCCAGCCGCATGACCTATGCAGCAGCCCCGGATGCTCTGCAAGGCGCGGTCGCCGCCGGCATTCTCGGGTGTGGCCCGGTTATTCTGGGTGCCTCGGAAACCGCCGGGAAGATGTTCGTGCGCATCCGTGAGCGTATGACCGATGGCACCAGCCTTGATGACGCCGCGCTGGCCGAAGTGACGGCGATGCGTGCCGAGCGAAAACCCATTCCCGGCTACGGCCACCCCCTGCACAAATCACGCGACCCGCGGGTTGATGCCCTGTTCAAGGTTGCCCGCGATGCGGGTGCGAACCTCGACTTCGTGGCCACGGCAGAAGCCGTTGAACGCGCCATTCCCAAGGTGATCAGCAAAGACCTGAAGCTGAATGTATCGGCGGCCATTCCCGCCGTTTTGCTGGGTGTCGATTTTCCGGTATCGGCTCTGCGCGGCATTCCGATTCTGGCGCGCACGGCCAGCCTGATCGCGCATCTGTCGGAAGAAGCCGAGCAGCCGAGCGGGTTTGCCTTGTCTTACCAGGCAACCGAGAACCTGGAATATACCGGTGAAACACCGGATGGCTTTTCTGCCTGACCACCAAGGGAAGACTCCAATGATCAAAGTACTCGAAGGCATCACCGTAATCGAGCAAGGCACCTTCATCACCGGTCCGGCGGCCGGGATGTTGCTGGCCGATCTCGGTGCCAACGTTATCAAGGTCGAAATGCCTGGCTCCGGCGACCCGTTCCGGGCGTTCAAAGGCGGTTTGTACAGCCCGCATTACCAGACCTACAACCGCAACAAACGCAGCATTGCGCTGAACACCAAACAGCCGGAAGACCTGGCCATTTTTGACGATCTGATACGCGACGCCGATGTCTACATTCAGAACTTTCGCCCCGGTGCTGCCGAGCGGCTGGGTGCTGGCGAAGATCGGCTGCGGGAAATGAACCCCGGCCTTATCTACTGCGCGATCAGCGGCTTCGGGTCCGACGGCCCCTATGCCGCCCGGCCCAGTTACGACACCGTGGCGCAAGCGGCCAGTGGCTTTTTGAAACTGCTGATCAACCCGGAAAACCCCCGGGTGGTTGGCCCGGCCATGGCCGATGCGATGTCTGGTTTTTACGCCGCCTACGGCATTCTCGGCGCGCTCTATGAACGCAGTCAGACGGGCAAGGGCCGCAAGGTCGAAGTGTCGATGCTCGAAGCCATGTGCCACTTCAATCTCGATGCCTTTACGCACTGGTTCTCTGAAGGCGAAGTCATGGGGCCCTACAGCCGGCCGCAGGTATCCCAGAGCTACGTGATGGAATGTGCCGACGGTAAATGGGTGGCGTTGCACATGTCTTCACCGGAGAAATTCTGGCAAGGGCTGGCCAATGCCATTGGCTACCCGGAACTGCTTCAGGATGACCGCTTCAGCACGCGTGAAGGCCGCATTGATCACCAGGAAGCGATGATCGAGGTGCTTAAACCCATTTTCAAACAACAGGGGCGTGATACCTGGTGCGAGCGACTGCTCGCTGAAGACGTTCCGCACGCGCCCATGTACGACTCGAACGAAGTGCTCGAAGACCCCCAGGTCAAACACCTGCAACTGGAAGTTTCAACGCAGCATCCCGAAATGGGGACCTTTCGCTCGATGCGTTCGCCCGTATCCTACGACGGAGAACGTCCGGTCACCATAACGGCACCACCGACGCTGAATGAACATCACGACGATATCGTTGCTGAACTTCAGGCGCGAAAAAAACAATAAAACAGTGAGGGTTCCTCCCATGTTTGAACTGCCTAACAAAGAAGAGATTTTTAATCACGGTATTCCATCCACACCGGACGACATTACCGAGATCGTCATCAAGGCCATGGGCCGCACAGAAAACCCGCGTTTGCGGGAAATTCTGACCGCCCTGGTCAAGCATCTGCACGCCTTTGGCCGCGAGGTGAAACTGAACGATGAAGAGTTCACCCAGGCCCTGGATGCCGTCACCCGCCTTGGCCATCTCAGTGTGGGCAAGCACAACGAAACCGTTGTGATGTCGGACGCACTCGGGTTTTCCACGCTGGTGATGATTCTGAACCAGAACCGCGACGCCGAGCAGATGTCGCCTGCCTTGCTCGGCCCGTTTTACACCCGCCAAGATCCGGAATACCCAAGCGGTTTTAACATCGCCCGGGATACGCCAAAAGACACCGACATTCCGCTGTTTGTGCGTGGCAAAGTGCAAGACAGAAACGGCACGCCGCTGGCCAATGCCCTGGTTGAAGTTTGGCATGCCTCGCCAGAAGGGTTGTACGACAACCAGGATGAAACCATGCCCGCCAACAACCTGCGCGGCAAATTCCGCACCGACGATGCTGGCCAGTTTTATTTTCGCACCATACGCCCGGCCAGTTACCCGATTCCGACGCATGGTCTGGTGGGCGATATGTTGCGCGCCCAGAACCGGCATCCGTTCCGTGCGGCGCACCTGCATTTCACCGTTTCGGCAGAGGATCACACAACCTTGGTTACCCAGATATTTCCGAAGGACGATCTGTTCGTGGAATCCGATTGTGTGTTCGGTGTGACCAGTGCAGACCTGGCCATCGATTACCCGCTGCACAGCGACGGCAACGCACCGGATGCCGATGTAACCGGCGATTACTGCACGCTGGATCTGACCTTTGATCTGTCGCCCGGTGACTCGCGGTTGCCGCAATCACCGATCAACGCCTAACCGGTACCACCAAGACAGCACGGCCCACACTAAACGTGTTTGAAAGCAAGACTCGAAAACCAAAAACAAGAGAGAGACGAAGCCATGAAAACCACCATAAAGCAGGGCGCCCTGGCGACCACACTGGCTCTGGCAGCAATACTGCCAACGCTTGCCACAGCCGAAGAAACCATTAACCTGACAGTCGGCTCCAGCCACCCGACCACCATCCCCTGGGTCGGCATGATTCCGAATGTGTTCATTCCCGAAGTCGATCGCATACTGGCCGAAGATGGCCGCTACGAAGTGAACTGGACCGAAGCCTACGCCGGCCAGTTGTACGGCGCTAACGCCACCCTGACTTCGGTTGGCGATGGCATTGCCGACATCGGCTGGGTGTTCAGCTACCTCGAAGGCTCGCGCATGCCGCTGAGCCAGTTGAGCGCCTACACCCCGTTCACCACCAGTGACCCGGAACTGATTCTCGATGTGTTTCTGGACCTGATCGACCAGCAACCCGAACTGGCGGACGAATGGGAAGGCAACAACGTGGTGTTCCTGGGGGGAACCGCCTCTGACACCTACGACATCTACACCAACTTCCCGGTCAACGATCTTTCTGATCTCGACGGTCGTCGTATTTCAGCACCGGGCGTACTGGGTGTCTGGCTCGACCCGGTTAACGCCACTCCGGTCGATGGCACACTCGCCAGCTACTACACCGACATTCAGACCGGAGTATCCGAAGGCGTGGTGACGTTGGCCACCGGTGCTCTGCCTGCGCGCATCTATGAAGTGGCGCCGTACATCACCCAGGTGAATTTGGGTGTCGTGTTCTCTGGCGGTATTGCCATGAACCTCGACCGTTTTGAAAGCCTGCCAGCGGTCGTTCAGGATGCAATGAAACAAGCCGGTGCTGTATACACCACAGCCCATGGCCGCGACCTGGCCGAACGCTACCAGAGCTCACTCGACCGCATGGTTGAACTCAGTGCCGACTCCAACAACCCGGTGGTGGTTACACCGCTGAGTGACGAGCAACGCCAAGCCTGGATCGATGGCATGCCGAACCTTGCACAACAGTGGGTTGATAATAACGAGGCCCGCAATCTGCCCGCCGCCGACATCCTGGAAGCCTACATGGATGCCATTCGCGAACGGGGTGTTCAGCCGGAACGCGCCTGGGACTAACTCTGGCCCCAACGCTACTTCGATGCACTGGCCGGGCTCCACCCGGCCAGGTATGCGGACACTCCCTGGAGCAGTATGTCATGAACGTAAAATCACTTTTATTCGGCCAGGGCACCGGTAACAGTCTGTTTGGCTATCTGGTGGATGGCTTGAATGCCGCCGGGTCGCTGTTGATCTTTGCCATCATGGCACTGATTTGTGCCGATGTTTTATCGCGTAATATCTTTAACCAACCGATCGACGGTGTTGCCGAAATGGTCGCCGCCTCGATTGTCATGATTGTTTTTTTGCAACTGGCCAGCACCTTGCGCCACGGCCGCCTGGCCCAGGCCGACATTTTTATTTACGGCTTTACCGTCTCATTTCCCCGCATCGGGCGCAGCCTGACCACACTCTATTACCTGGCTGGCGCTGCCATGTTGGGAGTGGTGTACCAGGGTACCGTACCGGTACTGATGCGGGCGATCGACCGCAATCAATTCTTTGGCGTGGAGGGCGTGTTCACCTTTCCCGTCTGGCCCATTCGAACCGTCGTTGTGTTTTGTGCAGCCGTGACCGTGTTGCAATTTTTGGTGCTGGCCGTGCGTGAAGCCATTTGCGTCTACCGGGGTACGCCGATCCATTCACCGGCAGCCCCCAAGGCCGAACACACTGAAAACAAAGCCGCCCAACAATCAGGAGAACCGTCATGACCGGTCTGGAAATTGGCCTGGTGGCCGTGGTGGTCATGCTGGTGCTTATTTATATTGGCATGCACATCAGCATTGCGTTAATGCTGGTGTCGTTTGGCGCCATCGCCACCCTGCGGGACTCTGGCCTGGCAACGCGCATGGTCGCCGCTGCCGCGAACGATTCCCTCGGCAGTTATCTATACGGCGTTGTACCGCTGTTTGTATTAATGGGCTTACTGGTCGTTGTCTCCGGCGTTGGGCGCGATACCTTCGATGTGTTCCAGCGCCTGCTGCGCAAGGTACGCGGCGGGCTTGGTCTGGCGACCGTTGGTGCCAACGGCATTTTTGCGTCCATCACCGGTATCAGTGTGGCCTCGGCGGCGGTGTTTACTCAGGTCGCCGTACCCGAAATGCGCCGCCACGGGTACACCCCGAAATTCTCGGTAGGTGTCGTCGCTGGCAGCTCGGTGCTTGGTATGCTGATTCCCCCGTCGTTGCTGATGATTGTGTATGGCGTGCTGGCGGAGCAATCGGTGGGGCGCATGTTCATTGCAGGTATTATTCCCGGTCTGATTCTGGCGGTCAGTTTCTGCATCACCATTATGGTGTTGGCCTACGCGTTCCCGGCGTTCATGAACCAGGAAGGGCATCAGCCTGTCGTCGACCCCGAAGGCGATAACCCCTCGCGCCTGGCGCTGGCGAGCAAACTCATCCCGATTCTGATCTTAATGTTGCTGGTGTTGGGTGGCTTGTACTCGGGCTTTTTCACGCCCACTGAAGCGGGTGCCGTGGGCGCTTGCGGCGCGCTGGTGCTGGCCCTGGCAAAACGTCGTTTAACCTGGGGCTCCTTTTACAAAGTGCTGGGCGAAACCGGCCACGTCGCGGTATCGATACTGTTTCTGATTCTGGCGGCATCGCTCTACAGCCGTATGCTGGCACTGACCGGCCTGCCCATGTCGGTCGCGCAGTGGGTCACCTCGCTCGACCTGGCCGTTTATGAATTCCTGTTCCTGTATTTGCTGGTCGTCATCCTCATGGGCTGCATCATCGACTCGGTGTCGATCATGTTGATTGTGTTGCCCATCGTTTTGCCGATTGCCCAATTCTTCGGGCTCGACCTGATCTGGTTCGGGGTGATCACCGTGGTTGCCGTTGAAATCGGCCTGGTGACTCCGCCCTTTGGCATATCGGTTTACACGGTGAAGGCCAGCCTGAATGACGACACCGTGTCGGTTAAGGAAATCTTTAAAGGGGTAACGCCCTTCTTTATTGCCATGCTGTGCGCGCTGTTTGTGTTGACGCTGTTTCCGGCGCTTTCCACCACGCTCGCTTACATGTATTAGAGGTAACGGCTGCTATGACGACTCACTCTACCGCACCCCTGGCTGAACCCCGCCACACGCCACTGGATTCCGGTGCACTCGATCAACTTTTTGTCGGTGCTCGAACGTTTTCTTACTGGCAAGACAGGCCCGTCGACGATGACCGCTTGCGCCACCTTGCCGAACTCGCCGGTCTGGCCCCCACCAGCATGAACTGCAACCCGTTGCGAGTGTATTTCCTGCGCACGGAGCAAGCGCGGGAACAACTGGTACCGGCGCTAAAAGAAGGCAATATCGAGAAGGTTCGCCAGGCACCGGTCACCGCCATTCTGGCGTATGATCGCCGCTTCTACGACCATTTACCGACGCTGTTCCCACACATGAAAGACGCCCGTTCCCTGTTTGTGGGCAACGAACCCCTGCGCGAAGAGACAGCCTTCCGAAACGGCAGTATTCAGGGCGGTTACTTTATTCTGGCCGCGCGTGCCCTGGGGCTCGATTGCGGCCCGATCTCCGGCTTCGATAACGACAAGGTCGACCAGATATTCTTTGGTGCCGAGAACCAGCACTGGCGCAGCAACTTTATTTGCAACCTGGGCTACGGCGACGAAACCCGCTTGCACGCACGCAGCCCGCGCCTGTCGTTTGATGAAAGCTGCCGGTTGTTGTAAGCCGATGGCCCAGGCAATGCATTACAGACACCGCAATCCGCCAACCGGTGCGGCGAAACCAAGACAAGACAACAACGACGAGACAATAACAACAAGAGGACGAACCAATGTGCAGACTGTGTGAAGCAACCAAAAACAGCGGTCATTCCGAAGGCCGCCGAAACTTTCTGAAAATGGCCGCGGCGACAGGCGCCGCAGCGGCAAGCATGCCGTTGCTGGCGGGTGGTGCACAGGCAGCTGCGCATTCGGCCGCCCCAAAAGCAAACATGCCCGAGGGCGTAGGCAATGCCGGTCGCCGCACGCTGATAAAAGGCGGCGCCGTGATGAGCATGGACCCGTCGGTCGGTGACCTGCCGGTGGGCGATGTGTTGCTTGAAGGCAAGCGTATTGTGCAAATCGCGCCGTCGATCAATGTGGGCGACGACGTTGCGGTGATTGATGCCAAAGGCAAAGTGGTGATGCCCGGCTTCATCGACACGCACCACCACCAGTTTGAAACCGCGCTGCGCAGCTTTCTGGCCGATGGCATTCTGATCAACGATGGCGAACCGCACAGCAAATACAACTATTACGAATCCATTCTGCAAAATTTTTCGATGCATTACCGCACCGAAGATGTGTACATCAACGAACTGTTTGCGGGCCTGTCACAACTCGATGCGGGTGTCACCACGGTGATGGACGTGAGCCAGATTCACCACTCACCCGACCACTCCGACGCCGCTCTTCTAGGCCTGAAAGACGCCGGCCGCCGGGGCGTATTCGGCTACTTCGAAGGCTGGGGCGACCAGGCCCAATACCCGCAAGACGCCAGCCGCATTCGCCAGCAACACTTTGCCTCCGACGACCAACTGACCAGCATGGTCATGGGTGGCGAGATCTACCTGCCGGGTTACGAAGAAGCCTGGCGCATCGGCCGCGAACTGGACTTGCCGATCGCACTGCACGTAGTAGGCACCTTCGGCATGGCCGATACCTTCGACCAACTGGCCCGCGACGGCCAATTCGGGTCTGACAACATCTTCATTCACATGACGGGCATGAGCGACATGGCCTGGCAAGCCGCCGCCGATGCGGGCTCACACGTATCGCTTTCAGTACCCATTGAAATGACCATGCGCCACGGTATGCCACCGATCCAGAAATGCCTGGATATGGGCCTGCAACCTTCGCTCTCCAGCGACGTGGAATGCACCATGACGGCAGACCCCTTCACCCAAATGCGTTCAACCATGACGCTGCAACGCGCCTTCGTAAACGAAAAAGCACTGGCCGGTGAAGACAACCTGCCCGGCCTGCTCACCGCCCGCGACTGCATCCGCTTCCACACCCTGGAAGGCGCCCGCGGCCTGAAGCTCGACCACAAAGTCGGCAGTCTAACCCCAGGCAAAGAAGCCGACATCGTCCTGCTAGACGCCGAAGCCATTAACGTCACCCCGCTGAACCACGTACCGGGCGCGGTGGTTACCCTAATGGAACGCAACAACGTCGACACCGTGCTGGTAGCTGGCAAAATCCGCAAGTGGCAGGGCAAACTGGTGGATGTAGACGTAAACCACCTACGCGGCCAACTGGAAGCCAGCCGGGATTACCTGTTCGAAGCCGCAGGCATAGAACAGGATCTGTTCCGGGCCTGATACCGTTTTTTCAACCACGCCAGGCAGCCCGCTCATGCTGCCTAGCAAAGCATCCTGCTGCTCTCGTAGGAGGGCAGTCCCCTGCGCGACAGGAAGCAAACAAACCACAGACCCCAACACCACAGGTCCACACCAGCCAAAACCCGCCCCCAACCGCCGCCGACTTTCGCCCGGTCTTGCAGGGGCATCCATGCCCCACCAAGCCCTACCACAGGCATCCCTGCCTGCTGCGAAACCCGGCACCGGCCGGGGGCTAACCCCTCCGCAAACAACAACCCTTAACCCCACAAGGCCCACACCCACAGGGCCACCAAATCACCGCAGGCCCACGCTTTTAAAGTAGGAGGGCAGTCCTCTGCGCGACCGGAAGCATAACAAACCACAGAACCCCACCCCCGTTCGGCCTGAGCCCGTCGATGGCCCTTGGGGAGCACACCAAACCCGAGACCCTCTCTAAAAAGGGTAAGGGGGGCGCGAACGACACATCTCACAGGTCAAGTACTTGCCAACTCCGTCACACAGTGCCATGGTGACTGAAGAGCTCATTTTATAGTGGTGCACCGTGTAACTGGCAGGCCGGTAGCGCCTTTAGCGTTTCTACTGGAACCTTCATAGGTTGCTTTTTTGCCGTGCTGATTGTGATTTAGACCAAGTATTTGGGGTTCCCAGTTTGCCAATGTGACGCATATCCCTGGGGAGTAACTAATATCAGCGTCGTAGGAAATGCTGATATCGGAGATGGTCGTCGGAACTGACTGTTTCGCCGGATTTGATATCAGGTGGTGGCGTGGGTGGACGATTGATATAAGCCCACTATGTGGGGGTTTCGCAGCATTACCTCACGTAAGAGTTTTTGAAGTACTTGCTGGGATATGTGCTGTGGTAGACGATGAATATGCTTTATAAAGAAACAATTTTGTGAGGAAGTATCTGCATGGATAAAAAGGTACAAGGTTCTTGGTTAATTCATCATACAAACAAACTACAAAACGTCACCAATCAGGGCCAGTATCAGAACACTTTTGTTGCGGGGAAAGCAGGCATTTTGCTTTCTGCCATCTCCGAGACAAATCAAAGCGTTGTTTCTAATGAAAAGCTAGAGACTTTAGCGAACGCTTCTAATATCGTAACTATTCAGCGAAATAATATCAAAAAAGGCTTGACAGGTTTTTTTTGACTTTTCCTGATTGCACAGATTTTTCACCAACTCCCTGACAGTCCGCCAAATTGGCCCGGAATTGCACGTCAGGGGTGGTCTCATCTATCATCTATAGCGAGCCGCCTCCAACATTATAAAACGCTTCAGAACGCCACACAGGAGGAAAAAATCGCCCATAAAAAAGCATGCGATAATACTCGCATCAATTAACGGCGGCAGCATTATTTAATGGCTCACAACCCCATCGATATTAATAAAACAGTTCAGGATGTCGAGCATCTTCTGGCTAAGAGCGATGACGTGCCTCCCGCGCTAGAAG
>NZ_AUIH01000055.1 GCF_000423605.1 Saccharospirillum impatiens DSM 12546 | reverse complement strand
CAAAGAACATTTCCGACCCTTTTGGGACTACCACAGTAAAGGTTGGGCGAAACGCTATTTTGAGAAGTGGTACAGCTGGGCTATTCGTTGCCGTTTGGAGCCCATCAAGAAAGTGGCCAGAATGCTAAAAGCGCATAAAAATGGCTTGTTGAATTACTTCGATCACCGGATCAGCAATGCCGTCGCCGAGGGATTAAACTCAAAGATTCAGACGGTAAAGTCCAATGCTCGAGGTTATCGTTCTTTCGAAGGCTTTAGAACGAGCATACTGTTTCACTGTGGGAAGCTGGATATGCTGCCATAGGGTTCCACAGAGTTTTACGAAGAGCCATTGTTTTTATTTCAGGCCTTTTTTAGGGTTGTAAAAAACTCCGTCAATGGGCATTCCTGCGTCGCTGGCACTGCGTTGTCGACACCCATGGTTTTCGTTTGCAATGTCGATCGGAGGCCCCCTAGCTATGGTCCCCCGCCTCCAACCCCGCCAGTAGCTTGCGCATCAGGCCCGCCAATTGATCCTGCTCATCGGTGTTGAGCACACTGACGATGCGGTGAAGATTGCCGACGTGCGCCTCAACGGCCGAATCTGTGAGTGCTTTCCCCTCGCTGGTCAGCGCAACTGTATTGCTGCGCCGGTCTTCGCCACTCGCCTGTCGCACAAGCAGGCCGCGCTTAACCAGTTGATCAATTCGGGTACTCATCGCCCCGGAAGAGAGCATCAACGTCTGATAGAGCTGTGTCGGCGTCAGCGGGCTTTCAGAGCGGCGCAAGGTCGCCAGGGTGTCGAAATCCAATGCCGACAGTTCAAACCCGGTAAATACTCTGGTCAGTTCCGGGCTCAAGAGTCTGGCTGTCCGGCTGATGCGGCCGGTAATCCCCATTGGGTGGCAATCCAGGTCCGGCCGGGCGGTTTCCCATTGCGCCAGAATGTGGTCGACAGTATCGGTGGTCATGCTCTGCTCCTGTAGATATCTTTTTGAAAAGATACTTGAAACAGAGGGATATTGCGAGTAGCCTCAATATGTCTTTTGGAAAAGATACTTTATCAGGAGATAAATTTCATGAACGCATCAACCGGGCGCGATCTGGCTTTCACTGCCCTTGCACCGATGATTTGGGGCAGTACCTATCTGGTTACGCAGACGCTGTTACCGCCCGATACCCCCTTTACCGCTGCCGCCTTGCGTGCCATTCCCGCCGGCTTGTTATTGTTGCTCTGGACCCGACAGCGACTGCACGGGCACTGGTGGCTGAAAGCCTCCGTACTGGGTGCACTGAACATCGGGTTGTTCTTCACCTGTCTGTTTGCTGCGGCCTATCGGATACCGGGCAGCCTGGCTGCACTGCTGCTGGCCAGTCAGCCTGTCTGGGTACTGTTGCTCGCCCGCTGGTGGCTTGGAACCCCCTTAACGGTTACGGCGCTCGCACAGTGTGGATTGGGATTGCTGGGCGTGGTGTTGCTGCTAAATCCCGGCCAAAGCGAGCTGGATGTGGTTGGCGTGGTGTATGCGTTAGTAGGCGCGTTATCCATGGCAAGCGGGGTCGTCTTGAGTAAACGCTGGCAGCGTCCGCCGACTGTCAGCCAATTGAACCTCACCGGGTGGCAGCTGCTGCTCGGTGGCGGGGTGCTGTTGCCCCTCGTGTTCTGGCTGGAAGGGTTGCCGACCGGAGTCGCAGCCGACCATTTGCTGGGCTATGGCTACCTGATCCTGCTTGGCGGTGTGCTGAGCTATGGCCTCTGGTTTGCCGGTATTCAAAAGCTGAAACCGTTTACGGTCTCTCTGTTGGGGGTTTTTAGTCCACTCACCGCGACGGTGCTTGGGTTCGTGTTCCTGCAGGAATCATTCGGTGTTCTGCAGTGGCTGGGTACGCTCAGCATTTTATTTGGGCTGCTGTTGCCGCTGTGCATTGCATTACTGCGCAAGGGCATGAACCGGCCTGAGCTCGCGTTAACACTCTAACTTTTATAAGGAATGAACATGTCATTATCTATCCTGATTGTTGTGGCTAGCCAAAGACCAGACTCCGCCAGCCTGCGCTGCGGTCGTTACCTTGAACATGTGGCGCTGAGCGCCGGTTTTGATCGCAGTGACATTCTCGATCTGGGAGAGAGCCCGTTACCCCTGTGGGATACCGCGCTGACCACGAACGCTGGCCATTGGTCTGGCATGCCCGTGTTGCGCAAGAGGGTGCAGGCGGCCGATGCTGTTATTCTGGTTACCCCCGAATGGCACGGTATGGCGACGCCAGCTGCAAAAAACTTTCTGATGTTGTGCACACAGAAAGAACTGGGCCATAAAGCCGGGCTGGTTGTTTCGGTATCGGCTGCCGACAACGGTGTGTACCCCATTGCTGAAATTCGTATGAGTGGGACCAAAAATAACCACTTGTGCCTGATTCCCGAACAACTCATCTTCCGGCAGGTCGATACTCTGATCGATGCCGACTCCCTGTGCAGCAATGAACACTTTGACGCCCGCAGTCGTTATACGGTGGAATTGCTGGCGCATTATTCCCAGGCGTTAAAACCGATTCGGGCATTGCCGGGGGTACCGTCTGAGGTGTTTGTTAATGGGATGTAGGGGTGTCAGGGTAAGTAGGGGAGCGACATTAGCCGGGCTAATAGGGCACCCAAGTTAGTGGACTGAATACAGACTACGGACTTGCCAAATCAAAGTCAGGCCGCGTTAGTCAACAGAAGGTAGGTCATCCGGAAATAGTGACGTACCGGGCTTGAAAATACGTTTTCCAGGCAAAGCAAATCCTCAGGCAGGCCTGCGAATCGTTTGTTTTGCAGAGGAAGTCAGAATGGATACCATCGATCGGATATGACAGCTTTGCCCAAGCTGAGGCTGACATCTCTCAGTAAATGGGCTACTACAATCATAAACGACTGCACAGCAGTAATGGTTATTTGACGCCGACAGCCTATGAGTTGAGCGTTGCTTAAAAAGCTCTTAAACCGTGTCCAGTATTACTTGACCACAACAGTGTGGTACTCAGTCAGAGGAACGCTTCAGTCGCTAAGTAGCCTTAAGGCTTCGCGTCCCTGCGCATTGTCCGTATTCAGAAACAGGATGAACGGTAAAACGGCAAGCTGTAAAACCATGTGCAGTTGTTCCGGGTTGCGCGAACCAATGGCGACGCCATCGACACCCACGCCCAGTACGCCGTCTACCCGACCCGTCTCGATCATGCGGTAGCCTTGGTCTAACGAGTCAACCTCAACAATAACGGCATCTGCCGCTTTCAATTGCTTCTGGAAGTTGCTGCGTGAATTGGTGCGCATCGCTGCTACTCTGAGGTTGTTTAAAGAGTTAATGGTTGGGTCGCTCGTGAAGACGCCATAGGAAGCGGATGAGTTGCTGTATACTATCTCCGCCACGTTTGTTGACGAAGGTATCGAGATCAGCGATGCCTGCCAGCAATTGTTCTTTATCTGAAAAAAGATACGAGCGGTGGGTCGGAAGACAGGCGTCACTGTCACCCCCTTGTTCGAAGCAAAATCAGTCAGGGCAGACCAGGCGAACCCTCCGTCTTCTGCATAAATGTCTACAAAAGGCGGGAACTGTGTTACCAGGACTTGTAAGTCACTGGCAATGCCATGGCTGCTGGTCGTCACTATGAGCGTGAACAATAAATGCAACACCGGCCTCATCGGTTCTCCCTGTACAAATTCAATACGGGTCAGTGTAGTTGAACAATACTCGAATTCACGTGACTTGTGATCGATGGTGCACACCATATGAATCTTTTGCCGCCGGATATAGGGACAGAGGGGGAGTTTATACCCTGGTCACTTGATGCTTGATCACCCAGCGGCCTTTGTAACTATCCCCTGTGAGTGAATGTCTAAAACATCGGTAGACAATCGTTTATGGCTATGTCGAAGTTCCTCTGCAACATGGGATTACCCTGACGGATATACACGCCGCCCGGCAGTTGAGCGTAGTCATGGGGCTCCAGTCCATCGAGTGTTTCGGCCATAGAGGCCGCGGTGGAGTTGGGTATTACCACGCCATGGGCTCTTTCTCGCTTAACCATACCGATGGCCAACTCATGGTGGTCGATCGGGATGACCTCGTGTCCCTGTTGTTCGATGAGCCGAATGGCAGCACTGGACCAGTTAACCGCAACGAGGAAGCCATTGCCTACCGCGGGGACCTCAGTGCCAGGCAGCGTGAACAGTTGATATTTAACGGTTAACAATGGCGAGGCAAAATAAGCGTAGGCGTCGCGCTCGCTTGATTGTGCCAGGGGGACAACCATGTCGACTTCGTTGTTGCGGAGCATGCGCAGAGCTCGAGCCTGTGGCAGTGTTACTACCGTAAACGATTCACCGACTGCATCAATTGCACACTGATACAGTGGTGCTAACGGTCCGTGAAATATATCGTTGCGGAAAGACAGAGCGCCTGCATTGGCGTCTGTAACAGCGATTGTATAGGCATTGGCCGTCAAGCTCATGGTCGCTGCCAGTAGCCCTATCAGCTTGAATACGTTCATCTGACGGTCACTTTGGTTTAGTCTTTTCTTAACCATAGCAAAATACCGGGATTTCCCAAGGATGTTTGCCGCATGTCAGGTAGGCCGGGTTTAGATAATTAGCATCTAATTTGACACCCACTTGAGTAATGTTAAACAGTACTTTCATTGGGGTGGGGTTCTTAGTATCAAGCTGGATTCCTTATACTGGCCGTAACTGATCGTTTCGTCGCTTCCGCCTCCAAGACTGACACCAACCACTATTGCGCCCACCAAGGCTTTCATTTCAACAGTGGTGTCTATACTGCAAGTCTTGCCTTTTGTTACTTCTTTAAAAACGCTGACGTCGGCGGTAACAAAACCGGTGCCCTGGCCTACGTTGGTTCCATCTGATGTTATGCCATCGTAAAGGTTGAGCCAGCCATCTCTTGCGATGTTCGCTGCCATCAGTTATCAAATCAGGGGCCTGAGGTTGATTATGCAGTCACTGTCTATTCGCACTGGAGCATGCGTTTTTTGCAATCCAAAAGCAGAGGGATCCTATGGTGTTCAGAATTGTTGTTGGCGGGGTGATCCTCGCGTTGGTTGTTGCCGGTGGCTATTGGTTTCTGCAACCGCCGGTGGTGGCTGTCATTCGGCCCGAGTCGGGGCCTGTGTCTGAGCGTCTGGTAGCAACAGGTCGGGTTTCCAGCAATCAGCGTGTCAATCTGGGGTTTCTGGTGGTGGGCACGGTGATCGCTGTTGAGGTTGATGAGGGTGATGTCGTTCAAGCCGGGCAGACACTGGTGCGGCTAGAAGACGCAGAGGCGCAGGCGATGGTCCGTCTGGCGGAAGCCTCACTTCAGCAGGCACAAGCTCAATTTGACCGGTTGGCTCAGGTAGGACAGCCGGAAGCGGCTATGAATGCGGTTCAGGCTGAGGCGAATGTTAATCTGGCGCGGCGTGAATTGGAGCGGGCCCAGCCATTGCGGCGCGATGGGTTTCTGTCTGATGCCGAGTGGCAGGCTCGACAGGACGCGGTGGATTTGGCTGATGCCCGGCGGCAAGTTACCCGACAAGAGCTTGATAGCCAGCAGGCGGGTGGTAGCGAATATCGGTTGCTTGACGCTCAAGTGGCGGCCGCGCAGGCAAGCCTGGATCAGGCCCGGGCCACATTGGCGCATTCGCGCCTGACCACACCGATTGTTGGCCGGGTGTTGCAGCGTCTGGTTGAAGCAGGCGATGTGGTTCAGCCTGGGGTGACCTTGCTAGCGCTGGCGGGCGCCGACCTCAACCGTATCGAATTGTCGTTAAATGAGCAGCAAACCGGACGCATAGCGGTGAACCAGTCGGCCCTGGTTTCCGTCGATGCCTATCCCGACCGGACGTTTGCCGCAACCGTCAGTTTTATTGGCCCGCGCATTGACCCCCAGCGCGCTATATTGCCGGTGCGGTTGCGCATCGACGACCCGCCCGATTACTTAAAAGCTGACATGACCGCTTCAGTCGACATCCAGATCGCTCAAATTTCGGCATCACTCACCCTGCCAAACTCGACAATCGTCTATCTTGAACCCGGTCTTCCCGTGGTCTTCGTGCTGGAAGATGGCGTTGTTGTGCAACGCCAGGTTACGCTGGGGATGACGGGTGATGACCGGGTCGAGTTGCGCGAAGGTGTGTCGGTCGGTGATCGTGTGGTGGCCGATCCGAATACCGTCAGACCCGGCCAGCGCGCGACTCCCCAGGAGCTACAGCTACCATGAGGTTTCAGTGGCTGGTGGCTGTCAGGTTCTTGCGCCAGGGGCGGTTCCAGAGCGTTCTGATTGGTGTCGGGGTGGCCGTAGGCGTTGCTATTATTGTGTTTCTGACGGCGCTGATTAACGGTCTGCAAGTGAGTTTGATTGACGATACTCTTGGCACTCAGGCGCACATTGTCCTGAAACCACGCGATGAACGAGCGCGTAAGCTGATGACTGAAACGGACCGTCAGGTGCTGACACGGGTACAGCAGTCGCCGCAACGGCTGACGACGCTGGATCAGTGGCAGTCGCTGTTGCCGGCGCTGTCGCGGTCGGCCGGCGTGCGTTCGGTGTCGCCGCTGGTATCGGGTCCGGCCCTGGCGATCCAGGGGTCGGCTGAACGAAATATCACCTTGTTGGGCATCGACCCGGTCAGCTACAGCCGGCAAATTCCGGTGCGGGACCGGTTGGTGGCTGGTGCCTATGAACTGGGGCCAGATCAGGTGTTAATTGGGGTGGCTCTGGCGGATGAGCTGGGGCTGGACATTGGCGGAAGGCTGCGGCTGGCAACAGGGCAGCGCGACCGGGTGGTGTCGGTTGCGGGCATTTTCGATTTGGGGCTGCGCGAGTTGAACCTGGGTGTGGTTTATATGCATCTGCGTAGCGCTCAAACTCTGCTCGACCTGCCGGGCGGCGTTTCGCGCATTCAATTGCAGGTCCGGGATATTTTTGCAGCTGACATCATCGCCAACCAACTTGAGCGTACATATTCGCTGGAGTCTGAGAGTTGGATGAGTACTAATGGCGAGCTGCTCAATGGATTGCGCTCTCAGAGTTTGTCGTCGGACATCATCCGGTTTTTCATCGGTGTTTCAGTGGCGTTTGGCATCGCCAGTGTTCTGGTGGTGTCGGTGGTGCAGCGCTCGCGTGAGATTGGTATTTTGCGCGCCACTGGCACATCGAGACGTCAGGTGATTGGCATCTTTCTGTTGCAGGGCGGGTTGCTCGGGTTGGGTGGGTCGTTGTTTGGCTTGCTCAGCGCTGGCGGGCTGGTGCTGGTGTTCACGCGTCTGGTGCCGGGGCTGCCGTTTCCGATTCCTTTGACCGTGCCTCTGCTGGTCTGGACGGCGGTTCTGGCAACAGTCACTGGGTTGATTTCGGCGGTTGTACCCGCGCTGCGCGCCGCCCGGCTTGATCCGGTGGAGGCGATCCGTGGCTAAGCCGGTTCTGGCGCTGGAGGGTGTCACCAAACGCTATCGCATCGGCACGCCAGCTGAGGTGGAGGTGCTGCATGCAACGAATCTGAGTCTGGCATCGGGAGAGTTTTCGGCGTTGATCGGCCCCAGCGGTTCAGGCAAGAGTACCCTGTTAAACCTGATCGGCCTGCTGGATCGGCCGAGCGGCGGTACCATCCAACTGGCCGGTCAGCAGACCGGGAGATTGACTGAGGCGGCCCTGACCCGGCTACGCGGTGAGTCACTGGGTTTCGTGTTTCAGTTCCACCACCTGATCAATGCGTTCAGTGTCGCCGAAAACGTCTGTCTGCCCCTGATGGCGAGAGATAGACGGTTGACTAGGTCAGCTCTGACCCGTGCCGAAGCTCTGCTTGACGCAGTCGGTCTGCCGGGCTTTGGCGGACGCTGGCCAAGTGAGCTCTCGGGCGGCCAGCAACAGCGGGTTGCCGTCGCCCGCGCACTGGTTGTTGAGCCGATGCTGGTACTTGCCGATGAGCCCACTGGCAATCTGGATACTGGCTCGGCCGACGAGATCTTTGCCCTGATGCGACGGTTCAACCGGGAGCACGGTACTGCCTTTCTGATCGTCACCCATTCGACCGAACTTGCCCGGCGTTGCGACCGACACATTCACATTCTGGATGGGCAGGTAAGCGGCTAAAGCCGTTTGATGGTTCTGCGCCTGGTTGCGGGAAACCTATTTGCCGTGCCATAGTCTGGCGTCATTATAGGCCCGGATTAGCCACAGGGTGGCTCGCCCGGTAGCGTTTTCCGGGTTTAGCATGAGCCGTATCAATTCGTTCTTAAACTGCCCTGTAGTCGGGGCTCTCAGCAGAGCCTGTCTTCTGCGTATGAACTGGGTATAAAACGACCTAAGCCGCGATCAGCAAGGTATGTATGATCTCTTTAGGCGGTTTTAATGATGACTGAACACGGCACGATCACGACCTCTGGCCTTAGCCAGGTAGAGCGCTTCATCTGCGCGTTGAAGCCAGGTATCGGCTGTTGTTCCGGGTACCCAGGGAGCAACGCCAAATGATACGGTTATCTCTTCACCCCTGGGTGTTTTCAGCTCTTTTTTAATAGCCGCTCTAAGGCTGTCGATGAACGTCTGTTGTTGTTCGCCGACCCCGGAAATCAATAAGACAAACTCTTCTCCGCCGAACCGGTATAGCCGGTCGTATTTGCGAATGTGGGATGTGGTAATAGTAACAAACTCTTTCAATACCTGGTCGCCTGCAGCATGCCCGTAATTGTCGTTCACAGTCTTGAAGTAATCGAGATCCAAAATAGCCAATAATTGCTCTGTTCCGTTTCGTTCGGATTTGGCTAGGGCGGCCTGTATGTCTGAGCTCATGGCTCGACGGTTTAATGCGCCAGTGAGGGTGTCAACTGTATTGAGGGTTTCCAACAATCGAAACTGTTTTACGCCATGGCTGGCATAAACGAAGGCGCTTATTGACACCATCAGGATTGTGACAACGAAGGAGTCCATTGAAACGGTGTCAAAAATGTCGGCCAGAGCGACCAGGGAAAAACCGGCGACCGCATTAATGCAGAGGGCTTCAACCGGTTTAACCAGAATGAATGTGGCCGCGAATACAGGGTAAGCCCACAAAAAACTGCCAATCCCGTTCGCGATAGAAATAGCTACGACACCGGCATTAACAAACACGGCAGTGACAGCGCTTGTAACCCGAATTTCTTTGGAGTAAAACGCATAACCGACTAACGCTATGATACCCAGTACCAGAGCCATATCGATGATTGCCGCGGAGACGTTCCCATCGAGAAAGCGTATGACCACAAATGGAAAAACCCCCAGTATTGCTACAGCACTGAGCAGCAACAATAACGACAGTTGGTATTTTTCCTGTAGCTGATTGATCATAACGTTACTCACCGACCTCTTAGTGTCACGATTCCGCTGATGTGCAGCTATTTCGCAAAGTTTACCGATATTACGGCATATTTGGCTGAATACCAGTCATGTGTGGTGATCGCCATGGGTCAGTGTGTCGTCAATCATTGAAGGATCCGGCAGGAGGGTGTTTCAGATTCCAGATGGCTTGTCACGGGGTGTTTGTATCTTGAATTGCCCGGTCCGTATTTTGTGTTGATAATATCGGCCTTAGGGGCAGGATGGCGATGAGCGTCAATGATGAACCACAGTTTGATTATCAGAGAAGCATGCCCGTCGGATGCTGAGTCCCTGTCGGCACTGTGCATAACAGTGTGGATTGATACTTACAGTACCGAAGGATTACACCCTTCGCATGCGACCTATGTCCTTACGGAATACACACCAGAGTTGCTAGTTCAGCGAATGTCAGTAAGCGACGTGACTGTTGTTGAGCGAGATGGGTGTTTAATCGGTTTTGCTGTCTTTAATGAGCACACTGGTGAAATAGAAACATTCTACATTTTAACCAGATTCAAAGGCATGGGCATTGGAGCCCGCTTACTGGAAGCGCTGAAAGCGAAGTATGACGAACGCCTGTTCCTGTCATGTTGGGAGAATAATGCAGCAGCGCTTGGGTTTTACTTGAAGAAGGGCTTTGTTGAGTCGGGTGAAACCTTCTTTGAACTTGATGGTGAACAGCATAGAAATGTCATATTGGAACTGCGAATCTAGCAGGTAATCCGTACTCCGGGTGCAGTCGATAAGCCAACCGGGCCTGTTTAGCATGTGTTGTTACCACTCCTGTGCAATCTGTGTATTGGGTTCCCGTAAGAAACAAAGTGGTTTTCGGCCGCTTTGTTTCATCCCCTTGATGGCTCAAAACAGTGATTTGTTCCGTTTCTTTAACTCAATGAGCTATACAGTGGCCATTTTGCCTCCGATTTTGCTTCGAATCGCCTCTGGGCCAGGCGTAGCATGAATACCATGCCCTGATGCCGTACTGGCCGATTCGGAGAAGCAGAGATGAACAAAAAACTGAGTTTCACCACACGTAGTATCCATTCCGGGTACGATGCCTCGCAACACGAAGGGTCCTTGAACCCACCAGTCTATATGACGTCCACTTACTGTTTTGATGATGTGGAGCAGGGTGCAGCCCGTTTCGCCGGAGAAGCGCAGGGGCATGTTTACAGTCGAATCTCTAACCCCACCCAGGCCGTGCTCGAAACCCGGCTGGCCGATCTTGAAGATGCCGAAGCTTGTCTTGCTACAGCATCCGGCATGGGGGCGATCACCGCCGCTATCTGGACACTGGTCCGCCCCGGCGACACGGTGATAGCCGACAAAACGCTTTATGGCTGTACTTTTTCCTTCTTTCAGCATGGACTGACCCGGTTTGGCGTTAATGTCGAGTTTGTCGACTGCACCGACATCGAGGCCGTCTCCAGAGCGCTGTCTGCTAAGACCCGAGTCGTCTACTTTGAATCCCCCGTCAACCCAACCATGAGAGTCATCGATATCGCGGCCATTAGCCAGCGGGTACATGACTATAACCCGGGCATCAAAGTGATGGTCGACAACACCTATTGCACCCCGGCGCTGCAACGGCCGATAAACCTGGGGGCCGATCTGGTCGTGCATTCGGCCACCAAATACCTGGGCGGACACGGAGATCTGATTGCCGGGGCGGTCGCTGGGAAGCAGGACCTGATCGGTGAGATTCGACTGTTTGGTCTCAAAGACATGACCGGTGCGGTTATTGCACCATTGACGGCTTTCCTGATTTTGCGTGGTTTGAAAAGCCTGTCACTGAGGATGGAGCGGCACAGCACTAGCGCCCTTGCGCTGGCGAAGCACCTGCAGGGGCATAAAGCGGTGAGGGCCGTTTATTATCCTGGCCTGGAAGACAGCCCGTATTTCCCTCTGGCGTCTCGTCAGATGAAGGCACCAGGCGGGATGATTGCGATGGAGCTTGAGGGTGGCTTCGATGCCGGGGTTGCATTCATGAACGGCTTGCAACTGATCAAGCGTGCCGTGAGCCTGGGTGATGCTGAAACCCTGTGCCAGCACCCGGCCAGTATGACCCATTCGACTTATGCACCCGAGGAACGAGCCGAACATGATATTAGCGAGGGGCTGGTGCGGCTGTCGGTAGGCCTGGAAGATGTGGAGGATGTGTTGGCTGATGTTGAACAAGCGTTAGCCGGGGTTTGAATGTCGCTGGGGTGTGAATAAACCCAAGCGACATTTCCTGGCGGGGGTTCGCGGGTGTTTTCCTGTCAACCCGGGGTGCCATGAAGGGTTAACCGGTAACCAAACGGGTCTTCGACGCTGAATGTGCGCCCAAACGGGCCATCGAACGGTGGCTCTATGATCTCTACTCCGTTGTTTTTAAGCCTCTCGTGCAGGGTGTCAGCCTGCTCGCATCCCAGCCACAGGGCAATACCCCAGCCAAGCTTTGTGCTGCCAGCCAGGTCGACGTTGGGCGTGCGTAGCGCAAAGGGTATGGTGGTGCTATCGAAAACAACGGCGTGCGGCGGTCCCTGATCGGTTGGGGTCAGGCCCAGTTGTTCCGTGTAGAAACGCTTTGCGGCTTCCAAATCTTCAACTTGCAGTGCGATGAATTGTGGTCCGGTAACGTGTGCCATTTGTGTCATCCTCTCTGTCGTGGCAATATAAGGAAGCTGACATAATATCAGCTTCCTTATATTAATCAATGACAGGAGAGTCGCTTTTGGGAGAGAACCGCATCGGTTACCTTATTAAAGGCGTACAGCAAGCCATCCGTCACCGGATGGATGACGAATTGCGCCATTTGAACTTGTCGATTTCCCAGTACGCCGTGTTAAACGCTCTCGAGCAAACCGATACACTGTCGAATGTGGAGCTTGCCCGCGCCTGTTTCGTAACACCGCAAACCATGCAGCAATTGGTAAAGGGTCTTGAGCGAGCGGAGTGGGTCGAGCGTCGCCCGCATTCCGAGCACGGTCGAATTATCGAGTCCCGTTTGACCGAGTCCGGCCGGGTACTGCTGGGGCAAGCGCATCAACTGGTTAATGCCATAGAAGCCATCATGCTTGAGGGGCTGTCAGACCAAGCTCAGGAACGCCTGGCGATGGATCTGGCACAGTGTCAGAATAACTTGTCACAACATGGTTAGATGCCATGGTTTGGGGGGTGGATCTTGCTTTGCCTGTAAGTGAGAGCGGGGCTTCCCTGGATTACTAAGTGGAGTTTTGTATGTTTCAGTCGGTAGGTCGTGCACTGGCGGAATTTGTTACTCGGCCAAACCCGAATCATCAGCCTGTCGCAACCAGTGAGCCAGAGGTACTATTGCCGGCACTGCGCCGGGGTGATGTATTGCTCGTCGAGGGTTGCTCACGGGTCAGCAGTGCGATCAAGTATTTGACTCAATCGACCTGGTCGCACGCAGCGCTCTACGTGGGTGACGCCAGGCCGCCAGGCCATCAGGGGGAACCCGTACCGTCGCTGGTGGAAGCGGATATGCGAGATGGCGTCCGTCTGGTAGCGCTGGAGCACTACGCACACTTTCATACCCGGATTTGCCGGCCAGTTGGACTGACGGAGACGGACATTGATGCATTGATCCGTGATGCAATCGACCGGGTAGGGCAGCAATATGACCTGAAAAATATTGTCGACTTGGTTCGGTACCTCATACCTACCCCGCCCGTACCGCAACACTGGCGCAGACGCATGATAACGCTGGGCAGTGGCGAACCCACCCGAGCCATTTGTTCGTCGCTCATCGCCCAATCGTTTCAGTCAGTACACTATCCAATTTTGCCGGTGGTTGAAGAGACTCAGTTCGGTCAACCGGCAAAAACCCGGGCGGGTGACGATGTCTTCCATATCAGACATCACAGCCTATTCACGCCGAGAGATTTCGATGTATCGCCATATTTTGACATCATAAAACCCAGGTTAATCGCGGGGTTTGACCCCTATAGATTAACCTGGGCAGATACCGGTAATTAGCGCACTTATGGGTATTTTCGACTTACCTAATTCGTCGTTTTCGAGTCGCCATTTTTCCCGGCGTCTCACATTTACGTGAGTTCAAAACCCCCTGGTATCAGATAACCGATGGACTGCCGCGGAATGAAGCGCAGGCGAGTAAACCCTGAAGCCTGCAAAGCAGTGGTTTATGCTGGTAACATAGGCGGATAGGGTAAAAATAGGGTATCTGAGTTTCATGACGAATAACCGCGAGTTGCAATCCGATGTGTTGCTCATTCTGGTGACGCTGCTAGCGGCATCCGGTTGGATTTTTACCAAAGAGGCATTGGCGGGTTTAACACCATTGTTGTTTGTTGGCATTCGCTTTCTGTCGGCGAGACTCATGCTGGGTTTCGCGATGCAACGGGCACGCGACCCTATAACGCTGGAGAATGGCTTTGGGTAATGTAGCACTCTTCGTAGATGTGCAGAACGTCTATTACACCACCCGGGAAGCCTACGGTCGCCGGTTCGACTATAACCGATTCTGGCAACAGGCGACGGCCAATGAGAAGGTTGTTGTAGCCTATGCGTATGCCATCGAGCGGGGAGACGAAAAGCAAAGACAGTTTCAGAATATACTGCGAGCGATTGGGTTTACGTTGCGGTTAAAGCCCTATATTCAACGGCAGGATGGTACAGCGAAAGGTGATTGGGATGTAGGTATAACACTGGATGTGATTGAGACGGCGCCTGCTGTGGACCGGGTTGTTTTGGTGTCCGGAGACGGAGATTTTGACCTGCTGGTTGAGAAAGTACGACAGAATCACGGCGTTCAGGTTGATGTTTACGGCGTTCCTGATTTAACCGCGCGATCACTGGTTCGTGCGGCCAGTCGGTTTATTCCCATCAAAGATGATCTTTTATTGCCACACTCTCCCCGACGTTGATCCGGCAGTTTAACGAATGGCCGAAAAACCCCGGTGAAGTGCTGTGCCCCCACCGGGTTTCTTTGGCATGCTTATCGGGCGATTAGAAACGCAAGAAATTCTTAACTTGCAGACTGATCGTGTTGGCTGCGCTTGTATTCTCGCCAGCCAGCGTCGTTGAATAACCCAGTTTAAACTGCGTTGGAAGCGCCCACTGAGTGAAAAATACGCTCATGTTTGGCTCTACTTCCAGGCTGTAAGACGCGTCGTCCTGACCGGAGCCATCAATCTCGGTCTCACCGGTCATCGAGTAGGTGCCTGGAAGCCCGAAACTCAACTGAACACCGTTGCCTGCTGTTGTTGTGTAGTTTGGTTCAATTTCGAATATGGCTTCTGAACCATACTGTACCGTCACATCGGAGTTATTGTAGGCGTAGTCCTGATCAGTCTCCAGGAAGAAAGATGACTGGTTATAAAAGTTGATGTAAAAATCCGGTGTGATCAGGTAATCAAACGAAAACCTCGCGCCGATGCCCCATGCACCCCGGTCGGTGCGAGACGGTTTGAAATCATCACCACCCAGTGCGTTTTGCAACTGTTCGTCGCCATCATACTGTGAAATGGGGATCTTTATGCCTGGTGTGACTGCAAATCGCATGGTGTCGCTGCGCGAGTAGCCGTTAGTACCCAGTGTTTGAAATTTGGCACCCAGAAAAAGGTCGTTGGCGCCGCTCAGAACGATGCTGTCGTTTCCGTCAACTTCGCCAGAAATGATGTAGCCCGGTGCCCACTGCAGGCCCGCTGTAATCCAGTCATTAACACCGTATTCAAGTGCCAGAGACAGAGTGTTGACGGATACGGAATCGGTGTCCTGGCGTTCACCATCAGCGTCGAAATTTTCGTCAAAGGTGGTTAGTGAAGGGACGAGCGTCGTACGAAGCACACCGTTGGGCAACACTTTGGCGTCGTCGGCCAGTGCGGGTATTGCTAACCCAGCCAGCAATGGCAGTACCAGGGCCTTTTTTAACATGGTTATTCTCCAGTCATTCTTATTTTTTTTGGATAATCACTTAGCATTCTTAAATGACGCTTTTCAAAGCGCGTTTTGACGATAGCTCATAATAGAAAGCCTGGCCAAAATCGAAGAGCGATTACACGGCTATGGGGCAACAATCCCCGGGTAGGGGGCATCAGGAGTGAGCATTAGGCTTAAGTGTTGCGCTTTTAAGGTTGGCAGACCCTATAGATCCCGCTGGCAAGCGGACCCTGTATGCGCGTGGCGGGTCACCATTCAGTTTGGCGTTGCTGACCTATACTGATTCTGTCAGCCTGAGGGCAATCGGTCCGTCAAAATAGGAGGCAATCATGACAGAAGACAAACGCCGTCGACATTCATCGCAAGTGGTGGATGGATTGGGGAAGTCGGCCAGCCGCGCCATGTTGAGAGCGGTCGGGTTCAATGATGACGATTTTCGCAAGCCCCAAGTGGGCATCGCTTCGACCTGGAGCAACCTCACACCGTGCAACATGCACATCAACCGGTTAGCGGAGGAATCCGCTGCCGGGGCCGATGAAGCGGGTGGTAAATCGCTGATCTTTAATACCATTACTGTGTCGGACGGCATTGCCAATGGCACTGAAGGCATGAAGTACTCGCTGGTATCGCGTGAGGTCATCGCCGATTCCATTGAGACAGTGGCGGGGTGTGAAGGCTTCGATGGCCTGGTGGCTATCGGGGGCTGTGACAAAAATATGCCCGGTTGTTTGATGGGCCTGGCGCGTTTGAATCGACCCTCTGTATTCGTTTACGGTGGCACCATCTTGCCCGGTGAGAATCACACGGACATTATTTCGGTGTTTGAGGCGGTAGGCGCTCATGCACAGGGAAAGCTGGATCTGATTGAGGTGAAACAGATCGAAGAAACAGCGATTCCCGGAGCGGGTTCCTGTGGTGGCATGTACACCGCCAACACCATGGCATCCGCCATTGAAGCCATGGGCATGAGCCTGCCTGGAAGTTCGGCCCAGAATGCCGTATCCGACACCAAAGTTGCCGATTGCCGGGCTGCCGGTGCCGCGGTGCTGAACTTGCTCGAACGCGACATCAAGCCCTCCGATATCATGACCCGCAAAGCCTTTGAAAACGCCATCACCGTGGTCATCGCGCTCGGTGGTTCCACCAATGCCGTGCTGCACTTGCTCGCCATGGCCAGTACGGTGGGCGTTGAACTGTCGCTCGAAGATTTCGCCGAAATCGGTCAGCGGGTTCCCGTGCTGGCTGACCTGCGCCCCAGCGGGCATTACATGATGTCGGAACTGGTCGCGATCGGAGGGATCCAGCCACTGATCCGGATGTTGCTGGATCGGGGCCTGGTGCATGGCGATTGCCTCACAGTAACCGGGCAAACCCTGGCTGAAAATCTGGCTGGGGTAGACCCCTATCCGGATGGGCAAGACATCATTCATGCCTTCGACAACCCCATCAAAGCCGACAGCCACTTGCGCATCTTATACGGTAACCTTGCCCCAACCGGTGCCGTGGCCAAAATCACCGGCAAAGAAGGCACTCATTTTACCGGCCGGGCCCGGGTGTTTCACTCGGAAGAGGAAGCACAGGAGCGCATTCTCGATGGTTCTGTCGTTGCGGGTGATGTTCTGGTGATTCGCTATGAGGGGCCGAAAGGCGGACCGGGAATGCGTGAAATGCTCAGCCCAACCTCTGCCATCATGGGCAAGGGGTTGGGCAGCGATGTGGCATTGATTACCGACGGCCGTTTCTCAGGGGGCAGCCATGGGTTTGTCGTTGGCCATATTACGCCCGAGGCAGCCGACGGAGGTCCCATCGCCCTGGTCGAAGAAGGCGACACCATTACCATTGATGCGGTCGGTAATCGAATCGAGGTGGGGGTGTCGGATCAGGAGCTGAGTCGCAGGCGTAAGGCCTGGCAAGCTCCTAGCCAGCGGTATACACGGGGCGTGTTGGCAAAATATGCGCGAACGGTAGGGTCCGCTTCTGAAGGTGCCGTAACTGATGCGCCCTGATTGAGCAGAGGCCTTGATGCCGTTCAGTAATTGACCTAATGGTCTTCTTTTTGAGCTGTATAGCTGGTACTGTTAGATAGGGTATAAACAGAATCGAAAACAGCGACATTTTGTCGCTTTTTTCGGGTTGCGCTAGTTGTATACTGGCAGTGTTGGATCGGATAGATGGCCCAATACGAACAAGGTAATTGCTGATTTTATTTTGTCGCAATCCAAGTGTTCGTTTTACCTTAAACCTGAATCCGTGATTTTATTGCATTAACTCATTTCTTCTCTGTAGACACTGTTAGTCATGCCAATAATACGATGTTAGTCTCCATTATTCTTGCCTTTCTGATATCTGCTCAGCATAAATAGCGCGTTAATATTTTCGTATTGCCATTTTATCTACAATTTCTTCTTTTCAAGCGAGTCTATTCTGCAGAACCTAGCCTGAGAAGAAGTTAATCATTCAATACCATTTTAGGCTCTTCGTAGTTTCTTGTGGAAATCCAGTATAATCAGGATCTGATACACTCTAATTGTATGGGAAGTCATTCAGTGGAAATCGAA
>NZ_AUIH01000054.1 GCF_000423605.1 Saccharospirillum impatiens DSM 12546 | reverse complement strand
GCAAGACTGGCTCACCGCCAGTGAGCATTATTCCGCCACCACTGAAGCGGCCATGCTGCGCTTTTTTGCCGGTGCCTCAGCCGGAGCCACGTTCAGCAAGACCGCGATCGGGCTCTCGGCCGATGCACAAATGAGCATGGCCTTGTTTGAAGGCAAAGCGACGGTTGCGTGCCACTACCCCAACAAAAACGGTTGGCCGATGCGGTTGGATTTACCAACCAAAGACGGCGGAACCCAACCGCTCGACTTCGGCGCCATTCGCGCGTCGCTGACGCTCTCTCTGATCGGTTTTACCGGTGCCAAGGTTTTGCTAAGCGGCAACGTCGATATCAGCATGAACGGCGGCCAGCCTGAAATTCGGGGCGTAGGTGCCGACGAAGCCCGTCAAAAAACGCAAAACGACCCGCACTTTGTACCGGCCGATGTGCAATTGAATGCCTTTACAGGGGTATCCGGCGGTTGTGGCGTCAGCGGAGCCATTGAATGGGACAACCTGGAAGCCCGTACCGATGACCAGCCAGCCTTTCGGGCGCTGGCTGAATTGGGCGGCGAGTTTCAGGCCCGGGCGGGTACCGGCTTTACCCTGGGTTTCTACATAGGCTATGAAGATGGCAAGTATATGGTCAGAGCCAAGGCGGGGGCTGCGCTTGGCGTCGGTGCCAGCGGGGAGATGGTGGCCACCGTGGGCATTAACGCCCTGATCGATTTTGTGCAGTTTGTGTATCACCAGTTGATGCAGTTTGATTTTCGGAAACTTGAAATTATCGATAGCGACGCGTTTAAAGTACTGCACCAAGTTATTTCGGGGATATTTTCACTAGGATTATCTCTTTCTCAGGGATTAGTTGGAACTTTCGAGCAGATAGACGAGTGGTGGGCCAAGTTGAAATTGCCCTTTGAAGAAAACGACTACGCTCACCAACTGGCGGAAAACGTTTTGCAAGATAATGAAGGCCTACTGCAATTTGCACCACCTGAATCCAAAGCTAGCATGTTGAGAACGCTTTGCGCTACCCGCAAAGCCTGGCTGCACCCAGGTAGCTGGGGATGGGGTTACAAAGAAACTCGCGAAGAGGCCATTGTGAAAATATTGCAGACCATTACCTGCAAACGTGAATATACTGAAATCATAGAAAGGATGGGGCCTAGTGGTCCCTTGCACCCAGATCAAACAGGCTGGACGGCTTGGGATGGTTTCGATCTAATCAGTGGTTCGCTAGACGGGGTCGAGGCACGCTTTTTCTATGATTGGCGAGACAACCTTCCAGAGCAACCTGCAAAAGAAATGCAGGCTTCGAGTGCAGCAATTCTGGCCCAAGCCGGGCACACAATATCTCGTCACGTTTAGTGACTCGATATGAAATATGACTCAAGGTGCAGAAACGGGTTGGCGAGTATTCAGAGCACAACGAAACCCAACAACCCGAAATTCTGTATTAAGCTCTGGTTGAGTAAACCTTATTACGACATTGCTCGCTGGAAATGATTCACCGAAAACTCCTCCGCGAGTAACTTTCTCAGTGCCTGAATCAGGGCCGGGGGGGTTATGCCGAGGCATAGTTTGATAATAATTTTCGTCATACCAGTCATTAACCCATTCTTTCATATTGCCAGACATATCATAAAGCCCAAGCGAGTTTGGCGGAAACGTACCCGATGGCAAAGGATGATTCGCACCATCCTCATAGTTTTCACCCAAGCGTATCGTCCCATCGTCAGTACCGTAAATCACATCCACACCCCGACTGCGGGCCGCATATTCCCACTGCGCCTCGGTGGGTAAGTCAAAAGGCTCGCCTGTGATTTCCGCTATCCATAAACAGTAATTCTTGGCGCCTGTCCAGCTCGTTCCGGCAGGGTATTGAGGCTCGCGCCACTCTTGGCCGACTGCCCAGTCTTCATCGAGCGTTCCGGGCAAGTTATTCGCCGCCGTATAAATGTCAAAATCCCGGTAACTCACTTCATAGGCACCGATGGAATAACTGTCGAGCGTCACTTCCACTGCCGGTTTGTTATCGTTGCCCATGGTGGAGTAAAGCCCATCGTGCATGATGTCGCCCATCAGAAACTCACCACCTTCGACAAACACCATTTGCTCATAGGTGCGGTCGATCAGTGCATCGATGTCGGCGTCGGTGACCTTGAGGCGTGGCAGGTGTTTGGAGGGGTTTAGATTCAAGGCGTAGAAGGTGATGCCGCCGATAATAAGAATGGCGATGCCCAGCCAATAGCGCGCTTTCATTGAGTGATCCTTACTCGGGTTGGTTATTGGGGCAGTGTATCAAGTTTGGCTGTGAGGGATTGGGACGGGGTCACAGATTTGGAGCTGCGAGCTGCAAGCTCGTAGCTGTTAGCTAAACTGGTGATCTTTTGCGTATTGCCATATTTTATCGTCTGGCGCGGCACCCAAATTTAACAGCGCGACCTGACTGCTTCCGGGGAGGAAATCGTCCAGGTGTTTCACAAGGCGATGCGACAGGTTTTGGTCAAGAAGGAGCTTCACGCGGCGTTTATAACCGCTAAGTGATGCTCGCGATCAGCCGCATAGGCCAGGCAGGCTTGGATATGCTCTGCTTTCAGTTCCGGAAAATCTTCCAGAATTTCCACTGTGGACATGCCGTTAGCTAACCAGCCCAGTACATCGTAGACCGTTATTCTTGTGCCCTTCACGCACGGCTTACCACTTCTTTTACCGGATGTAATGTCGATATGGTCTTTGTAGTTCATGGTAGGCCGTGGCTATTGAGTTTGATCTGGTATTCTGGTTCTGAGGGTACCTGGTGTCAAGGAGCAGGAGTTGCACGGCCAGCGCCCGGTTTATGAAACCCGCGAACGCTATCGCCTGGCGGAGGACCAGACCTGGTGGGATCTGGCCAATGGATGATATGGGATGCCCCAAGAGGCGTTGCTGGCCAACCGCAAGACTGGCTCGCCGCCAGTGAACATTTCTCGGCCACCACCGAAGCGGCCATGTTGCGCTTCTTTGCCGATGCCCGGATGACCGTTGCACTGTTTGAAGGCAAAGCCACCGCAACTTGTCATTTCCCCGACAAAGTCGATTGGCCCATGCGGGCTGGACCTGCCCACCAAGGGTGGCGGTACCCAACCGCTCGATTTCGGCGCCATTCGCGCGTCGCTGACGCTCTCTCTGATCGGTTTTGCCGGTGCCAAGGTTTTGCTAAGCGGCAACGTCGATATCAGCATGAACGGCGGCCAGCCTGAAATTCGGGGCGTAGGTGCCGACGAAGCCCGTCAAAAAACGCAAAACGACCCGCACTTTGTACCGGCCGATGTGCAATTGAATGCCTTTACAGGGGTATCCGGCGGTTGTGGCGTCAGCGGAGCCATTGAATGGGACAACCTGGAAGCCCGTACCGATGACCAGCCAGCCTTTCGGGCGCTGGCTGAATTGGGCGGCGAGTTTCAGGCCCGGGCGGGTACCGGCTTTACCCTCGGTTTCTATATAGGCTATGAAGATGGCAAGTATATGGTCAGAGCCAAGGCAGGGGCTGCGCTTGGCGTGGGTGCCAGCGGGGAGATGGTGGCCACCGTGGGCGTGAAAGCCCTGATCGATTTTGTGCAGTTTGTGTATCACCAGTTGATGCAGTTTGATTTTCGGAAGTTGGAGATTATTGAAACTGAAGCGTTCAAGGTACTGCATAAGGTTATCTCCGGGATATTTTCACTTGGGCTATCTTTTGCTCAAGGGCTAACCGGTACATTTCATCAGGTCAGTGACTGGTGGGACGCATTGAGACTTCCTTTCGAGGAAAATGACTATGCTCACCAATTGGCAGAAAATATCCTGAGTGACCGGGAAGGGTTATTACAGTTTGCACCGCCTTAATCTAAAGCCAGCATGTTACGAACGCTGTGTGCTACCCGTAAAGCCTGGCTGCACCCAGAAAGCTGGGGTTTGAACGGTTTTAATGAAACGCGTGAAGAGGCTATTGTCAAAATTCTTAAAACCATTACCTGCAAGCGAGAGTACATCGAAATTACCGAGCGCATGGGACCGGATGGACCACTGCACCCGGATCAAACTGGCTGGTCTGCCTGGGATGGGTTTGATTTGATCAGTGGCAACTTAGATGGCGTCGAAGCGCGATTTTTCAGCGATTGGAGAGACAATCTCCCAGAACATCCGATAAGAGAGACAACGGCCTCCAATGCAGCGATGCTGGCTCAAGAAGGGCATTCGCTTACCAGGCAAGCTTAATGATTCAATAGAAATCGGCGGTGCCTCAGTTTCAAAAGGAAACCAATCGTGAATTCAATACACAACGAAAACCTGTTGAACTGTATTCTGTGTCGTACTCAGAGTGGTTAGTCCTTCTGATGATATTGCTTCCCGTCGGGGATTCTCCATAAACGCCACCGCGAGTTACTTTCTCAGTGCCTGTTTCAGGACCAAGTGGATTGTGACTTGGCATCTTCTGATAATAGTCTTCGTCGTACCAGTCATTAACCCACTCACTCATATTGCCGGACATATCATAAAGTCCCAATGGGTTCGGCGGAAATGTCCCTGACGGCAACTGACGCTCAGCACCGTCTTCATAGTTTTCGCCTAGCCTAATAGTCCCATCGTCTGTAGCAAATATTATATCTATTCCACCGCTACGCGCCGCATATTCCCACTGTGCCTCGGTGGGTAAGTCAAACGGCTCTCCTGTTACTTCAGCTAACCATAGACAATAGTCTTTTGCCCTGGTCCAACTGGTACCTGCAGGGTATTCAGGCTTGCGCCATTCTTGACCAACGACCCAGTCTCTATCCATTGCGCGAGGCAAATCATTTGCCGACGTATAAATATCGAAATCCCGGTAGCTCACTTCATAGGCACCAATGGAATAGCTGTCGAGCGTCACTTCAACTGCGGGTTTGTTATCGTCGCCCATGGTGGAATAAAGGCTATCGTGCATGATGTCGCCCATCAGAAACCTACCGCCTTCGACAAATACCATCTGCTCATAGGTACGGTCGATCAGCGCGTCGATGTCGGCGTCGGTGACCTTGAGGCGTGGCAAATGCTTGGATGGGTTCAGATTCGAAGCGTAGAAGGTGAAGCCTCCGAAAATAACAACGGCGAAACCCAGCCAATAACGCGCATTCATTGAGCAATCCTTACTCAAAGTGAGTTATCCGGGTAGTGTATCAAGGTTAGGATCTGGGGTATGGAACCGGGATCACAGATTTTTGAATGACGTGGAACATTAACAGACGCGGGACATGAAGGGACGCGAAACAGGAAAAGTCGAAAGACACCAAGAGACGCAACACATTAAAAGACGTTGTATACCTGAAGACGTCTTTTAATGTGTTGCGTCCCTTCCCACTCTTTTATTGTATCAAAGCCCCCAAGCCGAGTTCTTTGATATGTGCGTTGATCATGTCGCGCAAGTCTTGCTCGGTTTTGCAGTTCTGGGCGCGATCAAGCAGGCTGACGCAATCACTCATGTGCAGGTAGCGAATCAACCATTTAATGCGGGGCAGGTGGAATGCCGACAGGCTCAAGGTGCGCACGCCCATGCCCAGCAATAAGACCACCGCCACCGGGTCGGTCGCCATTTCCCCGCAAATACTGACTGGCAGGTTTAAGCGTTTGCACTCACGCACAAGACCACGCAGCGCGCTGATTACCGCTGGGTGGAGGTGGCTGTAAAGCGACGCCACTTTGGGATTATTGCGATCAACCGCCAGCAGATACTGGGTCAGGTCGTTGGAGCCGATCGACACGAAATCGATGGTGTCGCGCAGGCGCGGCAGCAACCAGAGTACGGCAGGCACTTCGACCATGATGCCCACCGGCGGTTTGCTGACCGGGTAACCTTCCTCTTTCAACTGGGCAACGGCTTTATCGACGATGGTGTGAAAACGCTCGAGTTCATCTTCACGGCTGAGCATCGGGATCATCAATTGCAGGTTGTCGTTGTCGATATTGGCAATCAGCATGGCGCGAATCTGATCGAGTAAAATGTTGCGGTAGTCGAGGGTAAACCGCACACCGCGCCAGCCCAGAAACGGGTTCTGTTCCTTGATCGGGAAGTAGGGCAGGGCTTTGTCGCCGCCAATGTCGAGCGTACGCATAACCACGGGTTTTGGCGAATAGGCGCTGAGCACGCCCCGATAAATGCGCACCTGTTCCTCTTCGGTCGGGAAGGTATTGTGCGCCATAAACGGAATTTCCGACCGGTACAGCCCGATGCCCTCGGCGCCCCGCTCCAGGCCCGGCGTAATATCGGCCAGCAGACCTGTGTTGGTGTACAGGCGCACGCGCTGTCCGTCTTTGCTTTCGGCGGGCAGACTTTTCAAATGCGACAAGTCGGCTTGCAGCGCTTTTTCCTGGCGCGCCATACGCTGGAATTCGTTCAACAAGGCCACCGGCGGGTGACCTATGACCAGGCCACGGTAGCCGTCGATAATGATCTCAGTCTTGTCGAGACTGCTCAGGTCTTCGTCCCCAATGCCCACCACAGCCGGAATGCCCAGCGCGTTTGCCAGCACTGCTGTGTGTGACAAGGCCGACCCTTCCAGGCTGACAATGCCGACCAGCTTATCGTGATCGATGCGGGTGAAGTGCGAAATATTGATTTCGCGCCCGACCAGAATCACCGGGTTTTCCGGCTGCATGCGTTCGTTGAGCTCTTCATGCAAATGCCGGTAAATCCGAACACCCAATATCCGCAAGTCTTCCGAACGGGCTTTCAGATAGGGGTCGTCCATGGCCTCGAACACAGCTATCTGGCTGAGCATGGCGCGTTTCAGGGCGGTGCTGGCACTGACGCCCTGCTGTATTTCATCGGCAATGGCTTGCTTCAGCTCAGGGCTCTGCAGCAACAGTTTATAAACATCGAGCAGGGAGTTCAGCGTGTCGTTGGAGTTGCTGCCTAGCTGATCGAGGCCGGTATCGAGTTCGTCCCGGGTATCAGCCAGCGCTTCGGCGATGCGCTGTTGTTCGAATTCAATGCTGCTGCCGTCCCGCTCGGGGATGTCGTCGAGGCGTACGTCGTCTTTAACCAGCCAGGCGGTGGCGATCTGAATGCCGGGAGCGCCTTTGATGCCCTGAAAACGCAGCACCGGAACGTGATCATCGGTGACCAGGGGCCGTGAGGCCTTTTTCAGGTTGCCAGCAAGACTTCCGGCCATGTGCGCGGCCATGGTGATCAGGAAGGCTTCTTCTTCCTCGGTAAACCGCCGCGTCTCCTGAACCTGAACCACCAGTACGCCCAGAGTCTGCCCCAGATGAATAATGGGTACGCCGAGAAAGCCCTGGAAGTCTTCTTCACCGGTCTGCTCGAAATAGCGGAAACGTGGGTGATGCTCGGCATTGTCGAGGTTCAACGGGTGCTGGCGCTGGGCAATGGTGCCCACCAGGCCCTGGCCCGGTGCCATTCGCGTAGTCCCGATGGATTCTTCCGAGAGGCCCAGAGTCGCCGTCAACACCAGTTCGCCCTGTTCATCCATGACATAGAGACTGCACACATCAACGTTCAGAGCGGTGCGGATGCGTTCCACAATCAGGCGCATCAGAGACGCGCTGTCCGGCGCCTGGGCGGCTGCGATCAGGATGCGTTTAGCGGTAATCAGCGGGTTGAGCATGGCGGTCCTGTGGTAGTGCCGTGGTCAGGCGGTCAATCGGAACGTGAAACACATCGCTATTGTCGCTGGTTTTTGGGTTGAGCACCACTGATCCTTGGTGTACTCATGCGGGTCGGGTACTGATCATTTCATGCCTTTTGATGAACGGTAAAGGTCGCTGCGTCAGGGGCTTCGGCGCTAAGGTTTAATCGATTGATTAACTTACTTTGGCTCAGGGAACTTCATCATGCAACCAACCCGACAGGCGAGCTGGCTAGACCGGTACACGAACGGGGTCATGCGCCACCCCTGGCCCATACTGGCTGGCCTGGTGCTGTTTATGGTGGCGCTGGGTAGTCAGCTACCGCAGTTGCAGCTCGATACCGATCTCGAGCACTTCATCGACGACAGCACCGCCGCACGCCAGGCCTATAACGCCGCTAAGGAAACCTACGGCAGGAACGACGTCATTGTGGTCGGTATTGAAGCACCGGACGTGCTCAGCGACGCCCATTTGAGCCGTCTGGCGGATTTGCACCGGCGTATCGAGCAGCAAGTGCCCTGGGTGCGTCGCGTCGACAGCCTGCTGAACGTGCCCTATCAGGAAGGCACGGCTGATGGTTTAACCGTCGATGATCTGGTGCCAGCATCAGTGGGCACTCTGGACCGGGCGACGATTGAACAACGCATCGCCGCCACGCCCGCACTGGAAGGGCTGGTTATCAATGCTGAGCGCACTTTTACGACCCTCGTGATCGAACCCTATACCTACGACTTTGACCCCCGGGCAGTATCTGACGATGCGTCAGCATTTGACCGTGCCTTTGATGGCGCTTTCGCGGACAGCTCTTCATCAGTGGCAGGTGCTTCTGGCGATGGGAGCGACACTTTTTTGCCCATCGAGAAAACCAATGAACTGATCACTGCACTGAACGCTGAACTCGTGGCAACAGATGGACTGGATGCTGTGCTTGCCGGTATGCCAGTCATTAACCAGCAGTTGGAAATGACGATGAAGCGTGAAATGCAAACCTTCATCAGCCTGACTATTTTGCTGATCATCGCCGTGCTGATCGCGTTTTTCCGCCGCGTGTCGGCGGTGGTGATTCCGCTTACAGCAGTAATTCTAGCCATTCTGGCCACCTTCGCCAGCCTGTCGCTGGCCGGTCAGACCGTGCAAATGCCGCTGATACTGGTGCCGTCTTTTCTGCTGGCGATTACCGTGGGCGATGCGATTCACGTGATGACGCATTTTTTTAAAGGGTATAACGCGGGTCAGGGCCGGTATGACGCCATGCGGCTGGCGATTCGCAGGACCGCCCTGCCGATGTTATTGACCTCCCTGACCACCGCCGCCGGGCTCGCCACTCTGGCCAGTGGCGATCTGATTCCCATTGCCAATCTCGGGCTTTTTTCGGCTCTGGGGGTGATGCTGGCCTTCGCGTTGACGGTGTTGCTGATGCCCGCTCTGATGTCGATATGGCCACTGTCGGCACCGCGCCTGGCACCGGCCTCCATGAACGAATCCGCCAGCGGGCAGGGGCCAGTGCACTGGGTTCTGCGTTGGTTTGCGGAACTGAGCGTGCGCCGGGGTGCCTGGCTGGCGGGCCTGTGGTTGTTGGCGGTGGTAGCCGCCCTGGCACTGGCGGTGCAACTGCGCTTCTCGTTCGACCCGCTGAACTGGATGCCCCAATCGCTGCCTATTCGTACCGCGACCGACACCATCGATGCGCGGTTAAGCGGGACCATCAATATGGACGTTATCATCGATACCGGTGAAGAGAACGGCCTGAAGAACCCACAGATGTTAACGCGTCTCGATGAGGCCCTGACCCAACTTGAGGCTGGCCGCCCCGGTGGTGTGCGTATCGGTCATGTCAATTCCCTGCTCGATATCATCAAGGGAACGCATCAGGCTCTGAACAGTGGCGACGCCGACTATTACCGGATACCCGACACCGCCAGCTTGCTGGCCGAAGAACTGATCCTGTTCGAAAACAGCGGGGCCGACGAACTGAGCCGCCTGGTCAGCCCCGATTACCGGGAAATGAAAATCACCCTGATCATGCCCTGGGCCGATATTCTGCATTACCAGGCATTCATCGACGTTACCGAACAAACGCTGAGCCAGGCACTGACACCCTGGGCCGAGGTGCGGGTGGCCGGGTTGTTGCCGTTGCTCAGCGCTACCCTTAACGAAGTGGTTACCACCACCGCCTGGAGCTATGGCCTGGCCGCCATCGCTATCACGGTGATGATGATGGCCCTGCTGCGCTCGATAAGCTTGGGTGCGCTAGCGATGCTGCCCAACCTCGCGCCGATTCTGGTGGTGATGGGCCTGATGCAGGCGCTCAACATTCCACTGGACCTGTTCACCATGTTGGTTGCCACCGTGGCCATTGGCATCACGGTCGATAACACCGTGCACTTTGCCCACCACTTTCGCACCGCCTTTGCCGAAACCGGCGATGCAGAGCAAGCCGTCGATCTCGCCTTTGAACATGCAGGCCCCGCCTTGCTGACCACGGCTGTGGTCTTAACCATTGGTTTTTACGTGTTTCTATTCAGCGATGTATCGAGCATTTTTCACTTCGGTTTGCTTAGCGGAACCGCTTTTTTGCTGGCGGTACTATCGAATTTCACGCTTACGCCGGTGCTGTTGCGCTGGTATGCCCCTCGCCTGAAACAGGAGACTACCTCATGAAACTGTTCACCCAAGCACCTCCGAACCTGACCACTGGCATCGCAATTCTTTTCGCCATGCTGGTGCTGGCCTGCAACACCGCCCGGGCCGACACTGGCCGGGAGGTTATGGAGCGCGTGGATGCCCAGCCTTCTCCTGAACTGATGGCGGCCGACATGGCGATGACGCTGATCGACCGCAACGGTAACCAGCGCGTTCGCCGCTTGCGCTCAGTCAGCCGCACCTTTGACGACAGCGAACGCAGCCTGTTGTTTTTTCTGGAACCGTCCGACGTGCGTGGCACCGGTTTTCTGGTGCACGACTACACCGACCCGCAACGCAATGACGATCAGTGGTTGTTCCTGCCCAGCATGAATAAGTCAAAACGCATTGCCGGCAGCGACCAGAGCAGCAGTTTCATGGGGTCGGATCTTTCCTATGCGGATATGTCTTCTCGCAACCTGGACGAGTGGACCTATGAATTGCTGGGTGAGGAACAGGTGGGGGATGAACCCGTTTGGCGGGTGCGTGCCACGGCCGCCAACCAGGGCGTGACAGACCGTACCGGTTACACCGATTCGGTGGTTTATGTGCAGCAGAGCAACCACCAGGTTGTTCGTGCCATTCACAACCTGGAGCAAGGCAACGAACGCAAGTTGATGAACATGCCCGAGTGGGAACAGCGCGATGGATTCTGGTTGCCGCTGGTCATGCAGGTGGTCACCCAGGAAGGCGGCCAGACGGTGCACCGCACCCAATTGACCTTCAGCAACATTAACCTGAACCCCGGGGTGACCGCGTCCGAATTTACCGTTCAGCGTCTGGAGCAGGGCTTATGAACCACCGGTTTTGGCTGCCTATCGCAGCCGTGTGTGCGAGCGTTGCGGCAGAGGATGATCCGTTCGGCGAGGCCTTTGACAGCGGGTTCAGCGAGGTTGAAACGCAGGCTCCCGTATCCACCGATATCCTGTATGTGGCCAATCGCCTGATCCAGCGTGGCCAGTGGGCCACGGCGCATGACGCGCCGCTTTCGGGCGAAACCGATCATCGGGGTCTGGCCAGCCTGGCAACGGCCTGGAACACCCGGTTGGAATGGCGCCCCAGCGAGCAACTGAACTTTCTGCTGAATGCCGAACTAAGCCACGACTGGGTGTTCGATGTGAACCCGGATGCCCACTGGCAAACACCCTACCGCGATCAGCGTGAAACCCGGCTGGAACTCGATGAGGCTCGGCTTGGCTACACGACGCCCGGCTGGGCGCTGACCAGCGGCCGTCAGGTGCTGACCTGGGGCTTCAACGATGTATTGTCGATTCTGGAGCCGGTTAACCCGCCACAGCGTTCGCAACCAGGCTTGTATGACGCCGATGAAGCCCGCTTGTCGCGCTGGCTCTCCGAAGCGCGATGGTATCTTGGTCGCTGGACTCTGCAGGGCGCCATTGCGCATGAGAACCGCATGGCTGAGTTACCGGTCTATGGCAGCGACTATTACCCATTGCCGGCGGCCACCGACGACCGGCTACCCGATCACGGCTGGGAAGACCCGCAGGCTCACGCCGGCGGCGTTAGAATAAGCGGCCTGTGGCACAGGGCGGATCTCGCGGCCTTCATTTGGCGCGGATATAACCCTTCTGGGCACCCGAAGTTCAGGCCCGGTGGCATCGAACGCCACTATGAACGCCTGACGACTTTTGGCGCCGGGTTCAGCCTTCCGGTAGGGCCTGCCATAGTGAAAGCGGAAATGGCGGCGCAAGACGGTCTCGCCTGGGCGCCGGTCACCGGCAACCCACCGCAAACGCAGGGCCCGATGCAGACCACCGAGCGCCTGGCCTGGGCATTGGGCGCCGATCTGACCTTGCCGGCGAACAGCCGACTGGTTCTGGAAGTCAGCACGGGTTATCTTCCGGGTTACCAGCCTGGTATGGCGGCGACTCTGGGCGAAGAGTACAGTCATCGCTGGGCCATTGGCCTTGAACACAGCACCGCCCGGGAGCAACTGACGTTCACGGCGGCCATTTTGGGGTTTGGTCTGGATGCCGATGGCGGTCAAGCCTTCCGACTGGGCGCCGACTGGACGATCAGCGACCAGTGGCGCTCCGAATTGGGCTGGGTCGGCTACCACGCTGGCAACGCCCCCGCCCTGCAAGCTGCCGACAACAGTGATCGACTGTTCTGGCAAGTAGAGTGGCTGTTTTAGCCCGGTTAATAACATACAACGCAATCAGTGAGTCTGTAGCATGCAATCAGCCCAACCCGGCACCGGGCCAGAACCGGATTCCGCTCACCAACGGTTGCTGGACGCCGGCCGGCATCTGTTTTTGCACCAGGATTACCAGCGCGTGTCGATTCGGCGTATTGCCGAACGCGCCGGGGTTAATTCAGCCATGATCGCCTACTATTTCGGCGACAAAAGCGGCTTGTACCGGGCCGTACTGCTCAGTTATCTGGGTCCGGTAAAAGCCCACGTACTGGAGAACCTGAAACAGTTCCCGACAGCTTCCTTTGTCGACGTCTTCAAATACTTTTACCGCTTCGCGCCGCGCGAGCTGATTCACCTGGTGATTAAAAACGCGCTCTATGCGCCAGATGCCCAGCGCCAGTGGCTGATAGACAGCGTGCTGCGCCCGCTGATTCTTCAGGTGGAACAACAGCTTGATCAGACTCTTCCCGCGGGCAAAATTCACCGGCCCGAGCAAGCCCGGCTGGTGTTGCAAAGCCTGCTCGTGGCACCGTTGTTACTGCAACCGATTCTGGAAGCCGTCCGCCAAAAGCCGATGGACGATGCTTATTTCGACGACCTGGCCGATTTTATCGGTACCCTGCTGGACCGGGCGTTGCAGTCCCCCTAGACCGACCAGAGGCCATCAAATAAGACCCATGAAGCCACTCCACCCGTGCTTCCGAAAGATTGAAAACCGCCCTACACTGAGAAAAACAAAATAGAAACCACACAGAAACAACAACGGAGACTCCCACCATGGCCGAAATCACCGTCCAACTGACACGCGCAGGTACCACCGCCAGCGAAGCCCGCATCCGAGAACACAACCTGGTGATGGACCGCCCAACCGAAAAAGGCGGTGAAAACGCCGGCCCTATGGGTGGCGAAGCCCTGCTGGCCGCACTCGGTGGCTGCTTCATGTCCAACCTGGTCGCTGCGGCCCAGGCGCGCGAAGTAGAGCTGGGTGAAATCGATGTCCGCATCATTGGCACCATTGCCGGTACTCCAGCGGCCTATGATCGCATCGAGATGATTGTTACCGGCTCTGCGAGTGTTGAGAGCTTCTTGCCCAAGCTGGTGACGATAGCCGAGCGAGGCTGCATTGTGGCGAATACCCTGAAAAAAGGCGTCACTGTGAACATTTCAACCTAATACTGAAGTTTTGTTAACACTGAAACGAACTTCTAAAATTATGCCGTACACCTTTCGGATATGAGTCACATTCGACCTACCGCCTATTTCTCACTGTGTCACAATAAACAGCTTTGAACATACGCAGGGAAGAAAGAGGGCGCTAATGGCACATATTGTAGGTGTTTGGGAGTTGGGAGGGCATTTAGGCCACCTTGGTCGTTTTGCGGCGCTGGTTCCGCAATTTATTGAGCGCGGGCATCGCGTTACCCTGCTGCTGCGAGATTTGGCCCGTGTACAACATATGGAGGGCCTGAAGCAGGCGGCCATCATGCAAGCACCACTGTGGATGCCGAGGTCAAAAAGTGCACCGGCTCATCCGGTCAGCATGCCGGAGATATTGCAGCACTATGGTTACCTCAGCGTGCCGGGCCTTCACGGCATGGTGCGGGCCTGGAGCGATACCTTTGAGGCCCTGCAACCAGACTTATTGATGTGCGACTTAGCTCCTACGGCACTCTTGGCTGCTCGTGACCGATCATTCGTATGTACCTCGATTGGTAGCGGCTATAGCATTCCTCCCACTAATATCACGCCAATGCCCACCTTTCGTGAAGTCTCACCGGAAGTCCGTTCGCGTAGCCTGGTTGCTGAGCAAAAAGTGTCGCGCGTTATTGAAGCCGTTGCAGAGAAAATGGGGCAGCCCGCCATCAATCATGTTTCTGAGTTGTTCAACGTCGATGAAGCCTTTTTATGCACACTACCGGAGCTGGATCATTATGATCGCCCGCAACCGGCCCGGTACTGGGGCTTGCCAACGCAAGCTAAAGGCGGAGTGCTGCCAAACTGGTCGGGTAGTGGTCGGCGCAGAGTATTTGCATACGTAAAGCCTCCCGGTGCGCATTTCGATGCCACCATTCAGGCACTCCAGCAATCCGGCTGCGAAGCTGAGGTCTATGCACCGGGTATCTCACGAGAAGCGTTAAAACGGTACGCCTCTGATACGCTGAAAATCAGTGCAAAGCCCTATGATCTGGTTAAGACCTTTGAGACCTGCGATGCAGTGATATGTCACGCCGGGCATGAAACGGTCGTAGCGGCGTTAGTCGCGGGCCGTCCTGTCGTGCTGATTCCTCTACAAATGGAACAATATGCGTTTGCACGACGTGTTGAAGCACAGGGAGTGGGGAAAATAGTGGCTCCCGATGCGTTGTCAGCGCTGCCCCGGGCTCTTGAGCGAGTGCTTGATGCACCTTGTAGGGAAAGAGCCCGTGTTTTTGCTTCCCGGCATAAAGTGGAATCCCCAACCTCGGTCGCAAGAAAGATAGCAGAGCACTGCGAGCACCTGTTGGCAAACTAGATCGAACTGGTGCCTGAAGGAATACTGGATGAAAGTTGCGTTTATGTGTGCTCAATCACAAAACGGGGGCTGGCTCGTTGACTGTGTGTAATGGACACGAAAATATTGCGTATTCCCCTGACTTATTATCAATTCAGATATTCAATCAGGCATAAATATTGTCTTGTTTCAGTTCCAGTAATTGGACCAGCAATAAAGGATGCAGGGCGCATTCGGTTCTCTGGTAGCCCGAACCGATCGGCTGCAATGCAGTAACAAGGAAGCAAAAGGATAGCATTGTGAGCGCAGCTGCTCAGCAAGCCCCCAAAGATCGCGCTGAACAATACGCCGATCCGTCAATGTCATTGCCAACATTTGTGTGGGCGGTGGGTAGCCTCTGTCGGATTCACCGCGTCCCCTTTGAATCCAAACTGCTGGTGGAGCAGTTTCCTCCGCCGTACACCCTCGCCTCCTTGCAGCAAGCGGTTGTGGAACTTGGCCTGACGGTCAAGCTTTACCACGAAGACATCTCTGCATTACAACCAGAAAGTTTCCCCTGTATTTTGATGCACAGGGTAGTTGAGCAAAACGAGCCTACCAACCAAGACGAAGACAGCAGTGAACCCGCGCCAAACATGGCGTTGGCAGTGCGCTCGGACGGCGATCGGATTCTGTATTTCGAGCCTGGCAGTGATACGCCGCACACCGAGGGCGTTGATGAAGCGGACCGGCGCTTCGAACCGCTGGCGCTTGTTGTTCGCCCGGCGGATGCCGCACCCCCTGAAGACGAAGCTCATGCCGAACCCAAACGGTTTGGCTTTAGCTGGTTTATACCGGAACTGCTGCGCCACAAGCGAGTATGGCGTGATGTCATTCTCGCGTCGCTGGCCATCCAATTACTGGGCTTGGCCATGCCTCTGTTTACCCAGGTGATCATCGATAAGGTCATTGTTCATAACACACTCAATACCTTGCTGGTAGTGGCCGTGGCACTGGTGATGTTCGCCGTCTTTACCGCCATCATGACCTGGATCAGGCAATATCTGGTGTTGCATACCGGTAACCGAATCGATGCGGTACTGGGGGCGAATGTATTTTCTCATCTGTTTCGCTTACCAATGCGCTATTTTGAGCAGCGACCGACCGGCACACTGGTAGCCCGCATTGAAGGCATTGAGACCATCCGCAGTTTTATTACCGGTGCCGCCGTTACACTGGTTCTGGACCTGCCTTTTATGTTCATATTTCTGGCGATCATGTTCTTTTACAGCTGGCAACTGACACTCATCGTGTTGGGAATATTGAGCGCGATCACCCTCATCAGTGTTTGCATCGCGCCCGCCTTGCGCCGGCGGTTGAATGAGCAATTCCAGCTAGGCGCCCGCAACCAGGCGTTTCTTATTGAATACATCACCGGCATGGAGACGGTGAAATCCTTGCAGATGGAACCTCAGCTTCGCAATCGCTTTGGCGATTATTTAGCGTCCTACCTGAATTCCAGCTTTCGCAGCCGTAACCTCTTCAATACCTACAATGTTTCCGCGAATACACTTGAGCAAATCCAATCGCTGGCGATTCTCTGCGTCGGCGCCTGGATCGTGATGACCACCAACAGCATGACGGTGGGCATGCTCGTTGCTTTCCAGATGTTCGCCAGCCGCCTGTCACAGCCGGTGTTGCGTCTGGTGGGTTTATGGCAGGAGTTTCAACAGGCGAACATCGCCGTAACGCGCCTGGGCGATGTGATGGACGCCCCAACCGAACCCTACAGCCTCACGCCCTCACGAGCACCCGGCGGTAACGGCGAGATTGCCATTCAAGGGCTTGGCTTCCGCTACGCCGACGACAGACCACCGCTCTACCGAAACCTGAATATCACGATTAAGCCCGGTACCGCAGTAGCCCTTACCGGCCCGTCAGGCTGCGGCAAAAGTACGCTCGCCAAGTTGTTACAGGGTTTTTATCGGCCCACCGAAGGCCGAATCCTCATTGATGGCCGGGATGTACGCAACCTCTCCGCCAACGAGTTGCGCGCCCATTTCGGGGTAGTGCCGCAGGAAACGCAACTCTTCTCCGGCACCGTATACGACAACCTCATGGCCGCCAACCCTCAGGCCAGCTTCGAGCAGGTTGTGCAGGCCTGCCAGCTGGCCGAGATTCACAAAACGATAGAAGAACTACCTGATGGCTACCAGACGGCTTTGGGTGAAAGGGGTGTAGGGCTCTCTGGTGGCCAAAAACAACGGCTGGCCATTGCCAGGGCGTTGCTCAAGCGCCCCAAGATCCTGATTTTTGATGAGGCGACCAGTGCACTCGATACCGCTACGGCTGAGCAGTTCGCACAGACGGTAAACAAGCTTCGGGGCAAAGTGACGCTTGTATTCATTACCCATCAGATACCTCAGGGGCTGGAGCTTGATGCGAGGGTGACGCTAAGCCGATCTCCGGATGAAATTGCGTGACCAGCAATAAAAACAGTCTCTCATTACATATAGAAGGAGCCAGAACTTGAAATTTGAGCTACATAAAAAAGTCAAACGGCTCCATCCGTCATTGATGCGGATGTGGTTGACTGTTCTGGCGATAATTCATGACGCACCAAATGGCAAGCAGCATATAGGCGATTAACGTTTATGGCTGGGTTGTAAAACGGATACCTCTATCGGCAACAAGCAAGCATGTGGAGATGAGCATTCATGATGAATACATTGAAAAACACTAAATGCCCCGGGCACTGTATGCGACAGGTAATGTGTGCATCCTTGTTAAGTCTACTCGGCATAGCGATGGCCGAACCTTACGAACAGACTCAGGGCGAGGGCTACACCGTGTGTGAAGCCTTCGAACCGATACTGGCCGACTGGTCGGCACAGAACCCGATGGTATGCGAAGTTGAATTGGGCGATACCCCTAACGGGTTCAGCCGGCCGGATTGGGAGGAATTGAGCCTGGAGGAGCCCGAAAATCTTGCGCTTTTTCGCACCCTGGATCAGGCGGCTCGAGAAATCTATCGCAGCCCCGTCAACGATCGCAAACGTGTCAGTGAGCTCAGTCCGGAAGAATGGCTGCGGGATTTCCATTGGCGGCAAGAACAACCGGATATCGGTGAGCCTCGATTGTTTAAAGCCAAACTCGGTCTCGACGGTGAAGGAGAGGATGAAACCGTGGTTGCGACCACCTGGGGAAATGAGGAGTGCCGCAAGGCCTTTAATTCGGGAAACGGAATGATCAGTGGTTTTCTTAGCGGGCCCTATACGCTGTTTATCTATGACGAGACAACGGGGACGGTGAATCTGGACCTGACAGATGGCCCTATAAGCGGGTTAGGCATTCAGGGTATGGATCCGATGATTTTTCAACAGCGTGCTTTTTTGCTAACGATGTCTTTTAGCTCAATACAAGGAGCTTATATCTACCTCAATGCTTATTATGAGCGCCCCGGTAGAGGTTCAGCGGTAAACCGTTGTAGGTTTGAAGCGGAGTTCCCCAGATAAACCTATCAATTGCATAAGTAATAAGGATCTTAACCATGGCTTTAAATTACGGCTCTTCGTAAATTCTTGTGGAATTCCAGTATAATCGAGGCCTGACCGCACCAGATTCTTAAGGAGCCATGTCTGTGGAAATCGAAGATCATTACGCGTTACTCCTCGGCATAAAATCCCCCTGGGAAATCAGCTCAGTAGACCTGAACATGCTTGGCAATCGCGTTGATATTGAAATCGAGTACGCCGATGGTTCGGGTATATGTCCTGAATGTGAAACGGTATGCCCAAAGCACGATGATCGCGAACGCAGAACTTGGCGTCACCTTGATACCATGCAGTTTTCAACCTATTT